>JAQULM010000001.1:160784-603100 GCA_028718605.1 Patescibacteria group bacterium | reverse complement strand
CGGCAGACTCCAACACCGCTTCTGACATCAATGCCCACATCACCGCGTTCCCCGCAGCAGCGCAGCGCCTCCTCTTCAAAGCATTCCTGTCCTCTGACGGCACGCAGCAGGTGATGCTGGATACGGTCGTTGTGCAGTATTTTGTGTCTGGCGCTTCCGGCTATGCGATGGCGGGGACATTTGATTCGGATGCGTTTGATACGTCAAGTACGGCCCCTACGTATAATTACTTTTCCTGGTCATCGGACGAGCCGGACGGGACAGGCATCTCGTTTCAAATCCGTACGGCCGACACCGAGGCTGGTTTGGCTGCCGCGAACTGGGTTGGGCCGGACGGGACAGGCGCGTCATTCTATGAGTCGACCGGCACGACGATCAATGTGGATCCGCTCGCGCTCGGTACCCGCTGGGTGCAGTATCGGGCATATTTTACTTCGGACGGGCTCGCGACTCCGGCACTATTCGATAGCATGATTGATTATGACACGTAGATCTCCAAACGGCTTTACGCTGATTGAGCTCATGGTGTATATCGCCATTGTCGCGGGCATCCTGGTCGCTGCGACAAGTTTTGCGTGGACAATTATTAATAGCAGGACTAAAGCCTTTGCGGTTCAGGAAGTAGAGCAGAATGGGCGGTTCATCATGGAAAAAATATCGCAGGTCGTACGGACGGCATCCGATATTACCGCACCGGCGCGCGGCGCATCGGGAAGCCGCTTGGAGCTCGTCACACAGAATCCAAGTACCGATCCGACGGTTTTTAATCTGAGTAACGGCGAGCTTACTTTGCAGGAAGGAGCAGGTGCGCCTGTTTATATGCATTCGAGTGTGGTGGCAGTAACCGGGTTAACATTCATGAATCGTTCGGCGGCAAATGGAAAAACGCACAATGTCGAAGTCCAGCTCACGATTGAGCATCGGAATCCCGGTGACCGCCAGGAATGGGAGTATTCGGGCACCTTCTCTTCCACCATTGAGCTCCGGAATGAATAATGTATATGCATAGATATTCGCACAATCAAGGGGGGTACATCGCACTTATTGCAGTGTTAATCATTGTAGCCGTTACCCTTGCTATTGGCCTTGCGTTAAACCTGCTCGGGATCGGCGAAACGCAGGCCGGGTACGAGAAACAGCTGTCGGTGCAAAGTTTCACGATTGCTGATTCATGCATGCACGAGGCGTATATTCGGCTGCGTGCCGACAGTGCGTATGCGGGTGGCAGTTTGAATGTTGGGCAGGGCTCCTGTAGTATTACAGTGACAGCGGATGGGCCTAACCGTACCATACGGGCGGCGTCCGATATTCAGGGAGTGCAACGGAAGATTGAGAGTGCCATTACCCTTTCTGGCACATCAGTGAAGCTGATATCGTGGCAGGAAGTCTCTCTGTGATTTTCAGACGCAGTTCCTAAAAAGAAGAGTATGAAATTTTTATCACAACGATCGTTTGGGCTTGATATCGCCGACCATTCCATCGAGGCTTTGGAGCTTCGGCGGCGTTTTGATTCACTATCAGTCGCTGCGTACGGTCGCGTCAAGCTCGCGAGCGGCATCGTTGAGGACGGCCGCGTGCTGAGACGGGACGCGCTTATCGAGGCAATCCAGGGGGTGCTCGCGAGTGCACAGCCCCGGCCGATCAAGACGAGGGATGTCGTTCTGTCCATTCCCGAATCAAAGACATTTATCCACGTGTTCCAGCTTCCCTCGGTGATCTCGCCAGAAAATATCGGAGAATCAATCCAGTACGAAGCGGAGGCAACAATTCCGGTTACTTTTGACCAGGTATACCACGATTACCATATACTTGAGCGACGGGCGGACAACCAGGACGTGTTGTATGTTGCCGGGTTTAAATACGCGATTGATGATTATCGGTCCGTCGTCGAGGAGGCCGGCTTGCGTCCGCTCGCGGTAGAGCCGGAATCCCTCGCGCTCGCTCGCGCGTTCGTTCCGGAGGGTGCT
Organism: Patescibacteria group bacterium; assembly: GCA_028718605.1. GTDB lineage: Bacteria > Patescibacteriota > Patescibacteriia > UBA10025 > JAHIVO01 > JAQULM01. The sequence continues at coordinate 601,133 of JAQULM010000001.1, read as the reverse complement.
GGTGCGGGCGTGTGCATTGTCGATGCCGGCGCGCGGTATACGACGGTCACAATTGTTGATAAACAGGGGCTACGTTTTTCAGGGAGCACGCGGTCGGCCGGTGACGCGTTTACCGCAGCGCTCGTGCGTTCATTGAACGTCGATATGGCACGGGCGAATGAGCTAAAACGGGCCGTAGGGTTAGCGGGCGGCAGCGCCTCTGAGGCGGAAGCAGTATATAATGCGCTCCGTGTGCCGATGGAGGATATTGCGGCGCTTGTAACAAAAGCCCAGGAGTACTGCCAGCGGCGAACCGGTAGAGTCGTCAACCGGCTTATCACGTGCGGCGGAACGAGCCTCGTCCCTGGATTCCAAGCGTATCTGCAAAAAAAGTTCGATGTGCCCGTCGAATCGGGAGATCCGTTCAGGAGTTTCCGCTCCGGTGCACCGAAGCCGCTTCGCATCGAACACCCCGTTTTATACGCGACCGTTGTCGGGCTCGCCCGGTATGGTTTTCGGGAGGATAATTCATCGGAGAATCGGAACAACCTTCTTGCGCATAAGGAAGACCATCATGCCTATACCGTCAGCACGCCAGCAGCACTTCCGAAGCCAGCAGCAGGCAAACAGGCATCGGGGGGGACCGGCAGGCCCCCGCACAGCAAGCGGATATTTATTTTGATAGGCACATTCGTCCTCTTAATTGCCATATTTGTGGTCATTTTGCTTATGAGCAAGGGGGGCGATGAGCCGCTTATAAAATTCTATTCAACCAATTACCAAACATCGCAGACGGTAGCTGAGTAGCCCCATCTCTTGTCGGGAGATGTTTTGTGTGGTATACTTCGTACATGCAAGGCTAAAAATTTTTTCACGGCTTTTTTAAAAAGAAGCCATAGTAAGGAGACGATACGTATGAAACGACTCACACGAACGCGATCTGCCCGAAGCCGCACAGGGTTTACCCTGCTCGAGCTTTTGGTCGTCATCGGCATTATTGGTATTCTTGCGGCGATCGTCATTGTCGCAATCAACCCAGGGCGCCAATTCGCACAAGCCCGAAATGCCCAGCGATGGAATGATGTGAATGCGATTTTGAATGCCATCCATCAGTACGCCGTTGATAACAATGGGAACATTCCAGCATCTGTTGTTGACGACCAGTGGTATATGCTCGGGACGGCTGGTAGTGGATGTGACGCATGCACTGGAGCAGGCGGGGCAACCCTGGCAGCTTGCTTGAATCTTACGTCATCCCTTGTCGGTGCTGGCGGCGAGTTATATCTGACCTCAATCCCCTACGATCCGCAGCGAGATAACGGATCATTGACGGATTACTATGTCATGAAAGACGGCACGACAGGCCGTGTGACCGTTGGCGCGTGCGTACCTGAATTGGACGTAGACATCACCGTGACGCGATAGGCAGAGGTATTGGTATTTTAAAATTCCCCCGGTTGTACGGGGGAATTTTTTATTTGTAGGTATTATATAAGCTCGTCACGTTTCTGGCGCGTGAATGCCAGCCAGTCTTCTATCGTTTCGACAAGGATCTTGAAAGGAGCTTCAATGATAAAATCCATGAGAAACATGAATACGTTTACTTTTGATGTCTTGCGAGCAATCCAACGCCCTGCCCGGAGAATCGGGAGGGTAAAGAATTCGAAGACAAGCATTAAGATATTATCTTTAGAAGATACAATAACGAGTTCTTTTGCATTATCCCGCAGCCGCAAGCCGAAGAAACTGATGACGCACAGGAAGAAGATGAAGAGTATGCCACTGACAAGACTAAAGTGAAGTGCATGCAAGCCCCAAATAATGCCTCCGAAGGTGACAAAAAAAGCTGCGGAATATACGGTGGAGAATATTGCATTGAGTAGCGTGCTGCGTTTGAATGTTTGCTCGCGGACCGCAATAATCTCTTTGTCGGGTGGATTGTAAACGATTTCAAAAACTCCCTTGATCAGGCGCTGCGTATTTTTTTCAGCTGGAACGCGAATCGACGTGGCGATGAAAAACATGAGCGTTGGATGGAAGATGATGTTGATTGCCAGGGGCAGGAGCTTGATCTCATGGAGTAAGAGCGCTTCATAGGGAAGCTCAAAAACAAACGCCATGATTGTTTTTGTCAAAAAAATGTAAATAATGCTGCGGAAGACGCCGCGGGAGAGCTTTGCGCTCGCCTGGCGGTAGCGCAGCTGCGCTGCTTCACGGACTGCGGCTTCAAGCCGAGCCGGATCTGAAAGAACGCCGGTAGCATCGCCCCGGTGCTGTTTGAGCACATCTTTGAGGATGGTGAAGAGAGGCGCGAATTTTCGCGCGTAGCGGAATAATCGATCCGATAATTTGTTATTATACTGCTGTTCAATGTGTTCGATCAGCTGGGGGAGGCTTTGCGCGAATTCAGGGATTGCGTTTAAGCTCATCGTTGGCCATTCCGGAACGTAGTAATGGAACAGGTGGTATCGCAGCATTGAGGGATCCGACTTGATTAAGGCTCGGTGGACGGCAAGGTATACCTGGATGTCCTGGTCTTCAGGGTCCGGCACCTCATGCTGGATGTTGACATTCGGCCTGATGATTTTATACATCGCCTCTACCAGCGCATCTTCGTCGGTTGAAGGCGACAGGTACTCTTCGATCTCAAAAGCGGCGACCGAGGCAATCCAATTAAATGTTTTGCTTTTTCCCGTGAAAAGGTCTCGCTCGCCGACCGCATAATGTATCAGGGTGATATACTTGTCGATGATGCGTTCGATATCGGGCAGTCGGCGTGTCGGAAAAGTGTCGTTCTTGATATAGCCGGCGCGGATCAATTCTCGGACCAAGGGTTCGGCAATAACCGGGCCGCGCTCGCGGGACCTGATCCGCCGTTTCAGCATTCTGCCGATCGCATTTTTCCTGATGAGGTGCTCTTCCTGGTAATCGATCGCATTCCGTATCTTTTCGTATACGAAGCCCATCTTCCCGACAGTTTCATGGACCTTGATGCGGGATTCTATTTTTGTCGCGTCAAAAGCGCCGAGGTGTTCCGGCTGGTTGAAATACTCAGTCAGGGATTTTGTTGCGTGTGCGAGCTGCTGGGCCATTGTTTTCACGTATCAGGTTGGTCGATTATGACGGTGAATTGTAAATGATAAGGATAGAGGAAAACGCGGAAATTGTCAATCCCTTGCCGCCTGCGGTGCGAATGCTTGCACTGATGCAAAAATCCGATGCCACCCACTAAAACCAACCTTTGATCGGTTTTTTCCGCAGGCTGCCAGTTCCGTCCTTGTCAACGACGAACTCGTATGTCCGCCCTTTGATTTTAAATTCTGACCGCTGTTTCGCGTGGCTCTCCTGCGCTTTTTTCATCATCGGGTAGAATTTCTCCATTTTTTCCTCATGGGAGAAGTAATTGAGCATATCATCCTCGTCAACGATATGCCTTTTAAAATCAATGAGCATAAGTGTGGCATTAATGGTTTAAATACGACGCGTTAATTGTATTTTACCAGAAATCGCCCTTTATTGCACTGACTGCGTTCCGTGTGCTTCTGCTGCACAGGGGCGCTTGACAGAGCACGGAAGATGTAATAGTCTTGAATATTCACGTTTGAAAATAGATCTTGTTCGCCCAAAACAATAACTCTCACAACCGAAAGGAGGATCCGAATGGCACTCGGTTCCCAGAAGCTCATTTACATCGTTGGTGACGGCACGTTGCCGCCTGCGCTTCAGGCAGTACTGGAGTGGGTGTTCGAGTCGAAACACCCCGTTGTTCTCTGCACTCCGCTTGAACAGTATCCTATGATGCGTGAAGGCGGTGATCCGGATCTCGTGATCATGACCGACGTTGGTTATTTGCCAACGGTCGTAAAACCCTCGGCTCCCGAGCGGTTTATCGTCGTGTGTAGCGAGGCTGAGCAAGCGCAGGCTAGGTTGGTCGATGGCGTCACCTTTGTCCCGAGCACCTCGGTGTTTGAGGCGATCACCAGCGCTATTGATAGGAATTTCTGGTGAGCACTCGTGACGTTCATTGAATGTCAACCAGCCGCTGTCATAGGATGATGGCGGTTTTTCGTTAATGAAATAATCGATTCGTACGGTGGGCCTACGGGGGAGTGCGGATTCGTTATGGGTTGGCGTTTGGGGGCTGGTTTTTTTGCGCCCGCGCTTGTTCCCGGGTAATCGCGATGATTGCAGCCAAGATAATCAGCGCGCCGATGAGCTGCCCGACATTCAAGATTTTATGGTGGATGAGGTATTCGAGTACAATCGCGCTCGCCGGAAACATCAGTTCCAGAATTGTTGAACGAGCCGCGGTGACGCGCTTTAGCCCCCAGTAGTAAATGAAAATCGCGGTTCCGCCCGTTGTAAAGGCAATCACGAGGAATGCCCCGATCATTTCCCAACTGACAACCTTAAACCCAGCAAAACCAGCATAATTCGTATGAATGCCGGACCATATAAACACTGACGTGAGGGCAATGATACAGAGCATGATTCCCGTCGTGAGGATAAACCTCAGTGCTGTGCCCAGGCCGTGGCTGACTTTCGTTATTGCGCGTTTTGAAAAAACAGTCGAAGAGCCGAACGAGAATGCTGCAAGTATTGAGAGCAATGCGGGTACGAGCATGCCATCGGCGCTCAGATTTGGTTTTACGAATCCAAACGTCAGCAGGTAGCTGCCGCAGAGGGCGCAGAGCGCCCAGAGGTAGAAGCGTTTCCGGGGCCGTTCATGGAGCCAGATTACCGCGAGTAATATAGCAAAAAGCGGTTGGAGCTTCTGGAGCAAGACGACAACCGAGATGTTGAGATTGCCGGTGTGGACTCTGATAATCGCTGCAACAATCGCCATGGTGCCGATTGCTCCCCCAAACGTTGCAGTTAGCAGAAACGCGCCCCGATCCCGCGCTGTAAGATTTTTGAGCTCATGGCGCTTGGAAATGAGGAAATACACGAGGAAAACCGATGCGGTGGCATGGAGCATAAAAACAAACGTCGGCACGTCGTACATGCCGAGGTCATTGACCCACGGGGTCAGCACAACACCGTCGAACGCCCAGAGAAATGCAGCGAACATGATTGCGATGGCAGCCAGAGTCCCGGCGTTGCGTAACTTCATCGAATAGTACTCCTCAGTAATTATTGAACTTCATTATACCAAAAAAATGGCCCCCCAGAAAGGCCGCCATACGAATCGTGCATTTGTAACAAGCGCGATACTACTGCATATGTAGCAGGAGGTCGCTGTATGAACTCCCGATAGCGCGGGACGCATCGAGCCCCAGCAGGCGTTTAATAGTGGTGTGTTCGCGGCGTGCAGCTGGCACGGATAGAGATCGGGCGATTGTTTCTAGCTCGAGGTACGTTCCGAGCTGTGCGACCGTGTCAAGATGGATGCGCGTATGCTTATACCGCCAAAATTCACGCCGCTTGCGAATAATTGCCAGCGTGCCGAAGAGCTGGTTGAGAATACGGTGTGCGGTGCGTGCGTCCCGAGCAGAGAGGCGCTTAACCGTATACGTACTCAGGCGGGAGCGCCGTTGATTCGGCCGCTGATAGAATATCAGCTCATGGTAGTGTCCGGCAACATCCCGCAGCTTCAGGCGCGCGCCGGGGTATTTGAAATACCTATCAACCTGGCGCATTGTCCACACAAACCGGCAGCCAGTTTGGCTGAGTCGCTGTCGAATTGCGCGTGCGTCCTTGATTTTTACCTTGAGCTCAATATTTTGCATATGCGTCGCACTTACCGAATTTCGCACTTCTGGACGTATTCCAGAAGCATACGCCGGAGGCCAGCGAATTCTTCGTCCGAATACGTTGATTCCGATAGGATCGCGGGGTCGTTTGCCTTGGTTGGGATAAACTTTTGAAGGTAGTATTGCTGTGCGCCCCTGATCAACTCGCCGATTTTCTGGAAATCATTTTTCCTTAGCTGGGATTTCACCACCGTTGTGCGGAATTCGTACGGTATGCCGGAATGCATGATCAATGTTACGCTGTTATTAATCGCCACTGTATCTACCGGCATCCGGGTAATCTCTGGGTACCGTTCAAGCGGCGCTTTAATGTCCATCGCGCAATAATCGACAAGCCCCTTATGGAAAAGCTCCTGGATCATATGCGGATTCGTTCCGTTTGTATCCAGTTTTATTAAGAGTTTCAATTGTTTGAGTGAGTGCAAGAAAGTTGGGAGGTCGGGGTGGAGGGTCGGCTCGCCGCCGGTGACTGTTACGGCATCGATTTTGCCGTTGCGGCGGGACAGAAAATCCAATACTTCTCCCGCAGGGATATCCGAGGGGAAGTAGTTGGGTTTGACGAGCTCCGGATTATGGCAGTAGCCGCATCGAAAATTGCAGCCCGTCGTAAAGATGATCGAGCTCACCGCGCCGGGATAATCGATCAGTGATGTTTTTTGGAAGCCGCCGATGCGCATGCGCGTATTATCGAACCGGTACTTTCACCGTTTCCTTCATGCTCGATGTTTTAAACGAGTCCAGGCGTACCGCGAGCATTTTTCGTTCTTTGAATTCCGCACGCTTCCCGTTGTTCCATTGCTGGACTGGCCGCAGGTACCCGACAACGCGGGAGTAAACTTCGCAAGCGCTTTCGCACGTCGGACAGGTGTGGTGTTCGCCCGACAGGTATCCGTGCGAGGGGCAGACGCTGAAGGTCGGCGTGAGCGTGAAGTACGGCAGGTGGTAGCCCTCGCAGATCTTCCGAACGAGATTTTTTATCGCCCCGGTGTCGGTTATCTGCTCCCCGACGAACAGGTGGATGACGGTACCGCCCGTGTATTTCGTCTGGAGATCGTCCTGAAGGTCGAGCACCTCGAACATGTCATCGGTAAAGTTGACGGGCAGGTGCGTTGAATTCGTGTAGAACGGTTCGGCGCCGTTGCGATAGTCCTCTTCATTGGCACAGATAATGTCCGGATGCCGTTCCTTGTCTTTTTTCGCGAGCCGGTACGAGGTTCCTTCGGCAGGGGTCGCTTCCAGGTTGTAGTTGTTGCCGGTTTCCTGCTGGAACTGGAGGAGCTTTGCGCGCATGAAGTCGAGAACGCGCTGCGTAAAGGCAGATCCGCGCTCGGTCCCGATCGACTCCTGGATAAGGTTTATGCACGCTTCGTTCATGCCAACGAGGCCGATTGTCGAGAAGTGGTTTTTCCAGTACTCATTGTGCTTCTGTTTCATGCTCCGGAGGTAGTATTTAGTGTAGGGATAGAGCCCTTTTGCTGTAAACCGCTCAAGGACTTTCCGTTTGATTTCCAGGCTTTCTTTGCCGAGAACCATCAGTTTTTCGAGCCGTTTGAGGAAATCTGATTCATCCTTGGCTACGTGTCCCAGGCGCGCCATGTTCAGCGTAACAACGCCGATCGATCCGGTCAGCGGGTGTGCGCCGAACAGGCCGCCGCCGCGTTTTTCAAGGGCTTTTGTGTCGAGCCGCAGCCGGCAGCACATTGACCGGGCATCTTCGGGGTTCATGTCCGAATTCACGAAATTTGAGAAGTACGGTATGCCGTATTTGCCGGTAATTTTCCAGAGAAGCTCGGTGTTCGGATTTTTCCAATCAAAATCTTTCGTAATATTGTAGGTAGGAATCGGGAACGTGAACACTCGTCCTTTCGCATCCCCTTCGAGCATGACTTCGAGGAGCGCTTTATTGAAGACGTCGAGTTCTTTTTGGAAATCATTGTATAGTTCCTGCTGCGGGACGCCGCCGATGATTACCGGCTGGGTCGCGAACGTTGACGGGACCGTCAGGTCGAGGGTGATATTTGTGAACGGCGTTTGGAAACCGACGCGTGTCGGGACGTTGATATTGAAGAGGAATTCCTGGAGCGCCTGTTTCACTTCTTTGTACCCGAGCTTGTCGTAACGGATGAACGGCGCAAGGAGCGTATCGAAATTTGAAAATGCCTGTGCACCGGCTGCTTCGCCTTGGAGCGTGTAGAAAAAGTTCACGACCTGCCCAAGTGCGCTGCGGAAGTGTTTCGGCGGTTTGCTTTCGATTTTGCCTGATACTCCCGTGAAACCCTGGACGAGCAGATCATAGAGATCCCAGCCGACGCAGTAGACGGACAGAATGTTGAGATCGTGGATATGAAAATCCCCGCTCGAGTGTGCATCGCGCACCTCAGGCGGATAAATTTTATTGAGCCAATATACTTTGCTGATTTCTGACGATACGTAATTATTCAAACCCTGGAGCGAAAACGACATGTTGCTGTTCTCGTTGACTTGCCAATCAAGCTTCTCGAGGTACTGGTCGACGAGATTGACGGTGGAGCGTTCGGTGATTTCGCGCATCTTTGCATGTTGGTCGCGGTAGATGATGTAGGCTTTCGCTGTTTTGCGGTATGGTGACTGCAGCAGCACCTCTTCAACGATATCCTGAATCGCTTCCACGGTCGGGACGTCAACGTCGATGAAGTGTTCTGCCAGGCCGAGGACTTTCAGTGTCAGATGTTTCGATTCTCCCCCGTTGAACTCACCCGTTGCGAGGCCCGCTTTTTCGATAGCGTTCAAAATACGCTTCGGATCGAAGTCAACGATCCTGCCGTCTCTCTTTTTTATTTTCTTGAACATGGTTTTCGCGATTAGTATTAATTTTACGTCACTTGATATTCGTACTATTGTTCGTAGGTAAGCTTGTGGCGCCCCTGTCCGCCCATGGAGCCGCACCGCAAGAACATACGGGGTGGGAGAAGGGCACAGCCGGTATAGTGCGGTGGTCAAGAATATGGTATGAACGGATTTTTGTCCGCCAGAGACTGCTACCCGTAGAAGCAAATGGCTTCCGGGCCCAGGCGGAGATGACAACGCGCTGCCTCCATACAGCGCACTTCTATGATAGAGCATGGGTCCTGGTTTTGCAAATTTTGTTTTTTTTAAAAAGACCAATGTATCGAAAGAGGCTTAAAAATGAAGAAAACCATCAATATCTAGTGTATCTAATATACATTATACTACTAAATATAGAAAAGTCAACGGTGGGAGGCATGATTTTAGCTGAGGTTAGTTATAAAAAAATATTTCAGTGATACAAAATGGTTCATGGGGAGCGAAAATAGATAAAAATGAAACGCCATGCTGTGGAAAAGAAGCACAATGGAGATGAAGTGGTGGAATATTTATAAAAAAATAATTAAAAAAGCGTGCAGAGTCCCACTTGAAGGCATAAAAGCATAAGGTGATTCTGGTTTCATTTCCCCAGGGTATTCATTTTTTACAACGAACGTTCTTGGAGTATGTATTTTTGACACCCGAAGGGGGTATATGGTAGGGTGGGATAATATTTATTGGAAACCATAAACAAAGATTGAGCTTTGAGGAGGATGCCATGGCAAATGGACGTATCGGGAAAGTCTACGTTGTAGATGATCACCCTGCGTATCGCGATGAAATCATCCAGTTGCTGCGTCGGGGAGGCACCAAGCTGAGTATTATTGCGTCAGAGTATGGAATGAATGGGCGGGGCATTCTGTTCCTGTTACGCCAGCAACCCCCATTGATCCAGATGGTGGTGATTATGCAGAAAGTTCGGGGGAATGCCCGTTTGGTCGCTGAAGCGGTGCGGGCGGACAGTGCACTCAACGGAAGGGTACGTATCATCTTTATTGATTGCACGACGCGTTCTCCGGAAGACATCTCGGCCGGAAGGATTCCGGTAAGGGTCAATGGGGCAGATGATATTCTGTCAAACCTCACGCCGGGTGAGCTCAAAAAGATTCTGTGTACCCGCGTCACGGTTTCAGTAGAACCCGTCGTCGCGTGAACCAACGATTCCCATCTATGGATTTTATGCCACCACTCGTCCGTGAGTGGTGGCATCTTGTATACTGCGCCACAAGCGCAATTTTTCCGTACGATTCGTCGTCGAATGGAGTATTCCTGGATGATTGACAGGAAAGCTGGGGTGTGATACGATGGCGTTGTTCGTCTTTTAGGAGTTATCTAACGTTACGTTAGAGGCAAAGGTCTTCCTAACAAGGCAGCATAATTAATAAAGTATCGTCAGGACAATGGCAAAGAAACTTTACGTAGGAAACCTTTCCTATAACGTCAACGACGACCAGCTTCGCGATGCATTCGCGCAAGCAGGAACGGTGACGTCAGCGCAGGTTGTTGTCGACCGGATTTCGGGCCGCTCACGCGGATTCGGATTCGTCGAGATGGCATCCGATGAGGAAGCGCAGGCAGCGGTTGAAGCGATGGATGGCAAAGAGCTCGACGGGCGCGCACTGAAGGTCAATGAAGCACGACCGATGGCCGACCGACCTCGCCGCAGATTCGACAGAAATTAGAATCAAGGAAATTCAAAAAGGCTCCGGCCGCGAAAGCGGCGGGGTCTTTTTTATTCCAGTTAATTTTTATTACGCACGCTGCGGCCGGGAAACTTTTGGCTCGAACGTGCGGTAGTAAAAAAGTTTAACAGTTTCGGTGATTACCAGATAGCACAGGACGATTCCGACGATAAGGAGGATGTCATGGAAATGGGGCGCAGTGAATTTAAACAGCGATTGGCCGATGCCAATGCATGGCAGCGTAATCGTTATGACAGCGGCAGCAATGGACAACCAGAGCAGCGGTGACGCCGGACGCTTGGCACGCGTAAGGAAAAATTTCGTCCGGATAGAAAACAGGAGGATAAGCTCCGTAAGAATGCTGCCGATAAACCAGTTTGTTTGAAGCACCGATGGGCTTATTCGATAGTAGATGGCGAAGAAAATAAAGTCGAATACCGTGCTGACAATTCCCAGGACGAGCGCCAAAAGAGCGATTTCCCGGACATTGTAATTCCGTGGTTTTTTAAGCTCATCAGCATCAACGGTATCAGCAGCGATCGCGATCATCGGGAAATCAGACAGGAGGTTGAGGAGCAGGATCTGGAGTGGGAGCATCGGCAGAAAATCGATAAGGAGCGACGCGATTGCAACCGCAAAAAAGTTACCGAAATTTGACGCCAGCGTAGCTTTGATATATTTAATGGTATTCGCGAATACTTTACGCCCCTCGGTAATCCCGTCGATGATGACGCCGAGGCTTTTCTCGAGAAGTATAACGTCCGAAGCTTCGCGAGCGATATCTGATGCGCCGTGCACGACAAGCCCGACGTTCGCCGATTTCAAGGCAGGTGCGTCATTGATCCCTTCGCCGAGGAAGCCGACTTCAAATTTTTGTTTCAGGAGTTCAATGATATGAAATTTTTGTTCTGGAGAGATGCGCGCAAAAACCGCATGTTGCGCAACCGCTTCCCGTTGGCGCGCCTCTGACATGGCCTGGAGCTGGTCTCCGGTTATGACGTCATCTGGATTTGTGATGAGGCCAACCTTTTGTGCAACCGCCCCGGCGACTTCCCTGCTGTCGCCCGTCAGAATTTTTAAATGAACGCCAAGGTGCAGTGCCTGCGAAACCGTTTGTTTTGTGCTTTCCTTGATCGGGTCCGCGAATGACAGTATGCCATCCAGTGAAAGACCGCGTTCTTCGTCAGCGATTTCGTATTGATGCTGTTGGTTTAATTTTTTATGGGCGATCGCAAGCACACGGCAGCCCAACGTTCCCTCGCTGGCGATCCATGCGCTGAGTTTTGTCGTTTGTTGTGAATCCACATTGGTGCAGTACGGCAGGATTGCTTCTGGCGCACCCCGCACGATGAGTTCATGGGCATCACCGCGTTTCACGAGTACACTGTTCCGGCGCCGCTGCGGATCAAACGGCACTTGGTTCGTCATGGTGTATGCGTCGAGGGATTTTTTTTCTTCGTTGGATAGCTCTTCGAGAAGCGCAAGGTCGAAAGCATTGTTCGGATTTTCTTCCGTCAATTTTTCCGTAAAGAATTCCGAGGCAAGGCTTGCGTACCGAATTGCATCCCGCTCGCTGCCAGTATGGGCGGTGAGCGTTTTAATCCGTTCAACCTTGAGTTTGTTTTCGGTCAGGGTGCCGGTTTTATCGCTGCAGAGCACTTCGATCCCGCCGAGATCTTCAATCGCCGACAGCCGCTTCACGACGACTTTATTCTTCGCAAGGTGTAGGGCACCGCGGGACAGCGAGAACGTCGTTACGATCGGGAGTGCCTCGGGGATGACGCTCACGGCCAGCGCGACTGAAAAAACAGTCAGCTCGACGATATTGGTATCCCGGCCCTTGATCGCAATATTGGCAATAAAGACAAACACAAGCGTCACGAGGATGAGGCGCAGTATGAAGGTGCTGATTTTGTTAATGCCCTTTTCGAACGTGCTCGTGCGCACCGTTTCTGTACTGAGATGCGAAATCGCGCCCATTGCTGTTCCGCGGCCGATTGCGAGCACATACCCCTCGCCGATCCCGCTCGCGATCGTGGTGCCGGAAAAGCCGATGTTCGATCCCTGGTACAGCTCACGCGCCGGCTCTTTCAGCGGCTTGCTCGTTTTAGACACCTGGACGGATTCACCAGTTAACACAGATTCATTGACGAGCAAATCGCTATCTTTAAAAAAACGGACATCAGCCGGGATAATATCGCCTGCTTCAACAATGATGACGTCGCCAGGGACCAGGTCGCGGCTCAGCACGATTGCATCAATACCCCCGCGCCGCACTTTCACTTTCGGGGCCACATATTGTTTCAAGAGCTTGAGCGTTTGTTCGGAATGGTATTCTTGGTAGAATCCGAGGCCGGCATTCAGGAGTACGAAGAGGATGATCATGGCGCCATTGATTGCCTCGTCAAGGAAGAAGGAAAGGAGTGCAGCGCCGATGAGCAGGTAAATAAACGGCGAAGTGAACTGGCGCCAGAGGATGTGCCACCACATGAGTTCGCTGCTGGCGAGTTCATTCGGGCCGTATTGCTGGCGGCGGCGGACTACCTCGCCATTCGCCAAACCACGGACGGACGTCTTGAGATCACTGGCAATGTCCGCCGGAGTTTTTATTGTATAGGGGGAGAAATCCATATCAATGCGGTATGCAATCGATTCTTATCAGCCGTCATAAGTATACCAGAACGGGAGCAACGGCGCATTATTTCAATCGACCGAGCCACAGGATGGCTAATATTCCGAATGTGTTTGCGAGCACAGCACCGAGCCCGCCTATGCATGCGATGAATAAGAGGCTGAAACGCTCAGGGATGAACATGAATATTGCTGTTGCCGTACTCGACGTGAATGCGAATCCATGCAGGGTGCCTGATAAGAACGCGTCAAAACGCTCTCAGCAACCGGTGTTTGTTTGTGTCCATAGGCTCGGTGTTTGTTACATACGCTCGTATTGTATTACAATACACCAGGCAATCGATTGGTATTGTTGTAAGCAGGAGAGTTACTTATCCTTGCACTGCGTAAATACAGCATTGCTCGCGCATGTCGGACCCGAACAGGGAACGAGCACGCTTAGGCAGTTATCTGCTTTTTTACACGCTTGCTCGTCGAGGTCTGCGCATGCCTTCGGGCTCCGCAGAAGGAGTGCCGCTCCAACTCCGATAACCACGACTGCAGCAATGATAATTGCGAGGGTGGTTTTTTTCATGAATTGTTCAGTAGTATATTATTTTTTTAATTCGATAACATCGAGCGTGCCATTGCTCATGTCTCCCATCGTGCCGACTGAATCGGAGATGGCTGCCCGCACCTGTATTGTATGGGTTCCTGCCTCAACCGCAACGATGTTGTTGCTGCTGATGGTGCTCGAAGCGTGCGCGGTGTGTATGTCCATCCCCCGCATCGAGCCCATGAGGATATTGCTGTCCCCGCCGTCGAGCGTCACCCACGTCACGATCTCGCCGGTGTTCGTTCCCTGGAATTCCCCGCTGAACAGGACGAGCAGGGTGCTGTCCCCGGTCGTGATGGTTTTCGTCAGAAGGACATCGTAGTCCGGGTATTCGGCGTCGAAGATGACGCTGTTAGTTTCAAAGTCCTCGGCGGCTTGGCTGACAGCTCCGTCAGCTAGGTTCGCCGTATCTACCACGCCTTCAGAGGCAAACGATCCGACCTCGAGGCTGCCGGCAACCTGCATGTTGTCATTGACGATGAATGGCATCGTGTCCGCGGTGCCAGCGGCGCTTCCGCGGTATACCCGTCCGTCGATCCTGACATTGTCCCCAAACGTTACGGGGTTGTCAGCGCTGCCGTTTGTTGTGTTGTTGATTATCGTGCCGTTGAAGAACGTTACCCCACCCACGTTTTGCGCCCCAACGATCAGCGAGTCGACCGCCATTGCCCCATCGAGATTAAACATGTCTCCCGATACACCGCCGAGTTCTCCGGTAATATCATGGCTTGCAGCATACACCAAACCAGCCGTGAGGAACGTTGATGAGATTGCCACGGCAGCAATAATGAAAACTTTTTTCATTTGGTACCCCCTTTCAAATGAATTATTATACTGACGCTTCTACTATATCATACCTTGAAAAAACCGCCATTATGGCGATTTTTTGTTTGGTTCAAACAGGCTTCAAAAGGGTTCCAAGTAGAAGCTTGTTTTAACCAACCTGATGGGGGTTGTGGGTGATTTTGGGTATGTAAAAGTATCATTCAGTAAATTCAAAAGTATTGAGTATGGTGCCAAATAAATCGTTTTGTCCGTTGTGCTCATATGAAATGGTATGCCATCCTTCATTGTAGAGAAATTGCAATGAACCAATATGTTGGTCTGCTAGCTCAGCATATGTTGAATACTGCGCGATGATACCATTAATAGAGGTTAGGTTTTTTGTGGGAGTATGAGTTGGTTTTCCGTTAAAGGTTGCTCCTCCACCATGACCAAGCTCCCCAAACGATTCTAGCTCAGCCATTGAACCGATGTTTGAAGGTTTTTGTAATGAGAATGATAATTTGCTACCGTTGGTGACGACTTGATTGAATGGGTCGGATACATCTTTATTAAAATCAGGAGATCCCGCGCTGATGTTTTCTGTAATAATCCAGTCGGATGGTACTTTGAATGTATAGCTTCCATCCTGTGCGGTTACTTCTTGCCATGGAGTAGTATCAATAGATTCTGGATTGCCAACTAATTCAAATAGGGCAACAGTTTCTTTTTGGTCGCAGACGCAGGCGCAAGAATTATTAACGCAGGAATAGGCAGTATAATTGGAAACTAGTCTTTCCTCGTTGGTAATTTGACGAGGTGTTTCTGGATTGAAATGAGTGCAATTTTCGATTGTACAAAAATACGTTTCTTTATAGCAGTCCTCAGTGTCAGAACAGTTCATTGAGAGGTAATTTTCCAGGGATATCTGCGATCCTTCTTCGCTCACTGTTTTTATAGCTGTGAAGTTAGTTAAACTGATATTAAATTCCTCATATCTTTTAATTGCAGCATCACTACTCCAGCAGTAGGCTTTCAAAGTTCCGCTAACGAGAGATTTGATATGAGGCGCTAGATTGTCGCCGAGCATAGTGCAATTAAGGCTTTTCAATTCATTCACATACTGATCGTTTTCATCAAATACAGTGATACCTTTTGAATCCTCATTGGGAGCGTCGGTTTCTTGGTAGCTATAGGTTAATAATGTCATCCCATTCGATAGGGTGCATAACGATCCCGCATTGATTGCTTGCAGTTCAGGGTGTAGTTTTTGTAATACATTTTTTTTTATTTCATACAGGTTGGCGTCTTCTTCTTGGAGATTATTTTGACAAGCTGTTATCGAGAGAGTATTAGGATTCATAATTGGTTGAGTAGTGAGGTGAAGAGGTTCACGAGACGATTGAGAGTTTTTGTTATTTATGGTTTTTATGGGAGCGGACTCAGCAGAGCCAGAAACGTCTTTATTTTTTTCATAATACCACGCAGCTGCAACACACCCTACTGCCATTCCAGAAATTAATATTACGATTACCCAATGCACAAACCCCTTTTGATTGTTCATGGCGTTCATTTTTAATAGTTGTCTGAGCGTATTCTACCATTTTTACCTAAATAAAAAAATATCTTTTAAATTCGGATACATTTCAGATAATGGGGCTGTTAACCCTTCAGCCCTGAAGGGCCTCAGGCCTGAGGGGAAGGAATTGGTTCTGGGGAGTCACAGCCTCGCCGTTTCACGTCTAGGCCATTGTTATATATTTAATTATTTAGTATAATTACCGAGCAACAGTGAGCGCGAGGCATACATGTTCGCTGCCCACTGTTACGGAAGTATAGCAAACAGAGAAAGTAGTCGAATTCATCATTGCTCTACCTTCCAATCTAATTGGTATATTTTTTACTTTCAAAGGCCTATGAATGGTACAGTAAAAAAACTGACCGATAAGAACTTCGGGTTCATCACGGTCGAGGGCGAGGCGAAAGACGTGTTCTTTCACGCCAACGAGCTCCAGGGAGTTGCGTTCAATGAACTCCACGAAGGTGACGCAGTCACATTCGAAATCTCGGATACGCCCAAGGGTCCTGCAGCGGTTAAGGTCAGCAAAGCCTAGTTCAATTCTGAATTATTTGCACAAAAGGTGCTCGTACTATTCATGAGCACCTTTTTGGTATTTATAATAATGTTTGGAGGATCAGAGGCACTGGCGGCAGGTTCCGGACCACACGAGCAGCTATCGAACGGCAAGCCCTCGAAGGCACTATACGGGCATGCCCGCCAGATTACAGCTGCGTCGAAGTAGTACCCGACGACGATCGCGCCCCATGCGATTGCATGGTCCATAATATCGGCCAGCGTAATTTTTTTTCGTGAAATAAAACTCAGCGACAACGGCGATCGGGAGCAGGACGTACAGGATTTTCGCGACCTGGTAGTACCATGTGCGCTCGAGATGTGATGTTTTTATTGGCAGAGTAGTTTATTTTTTTATTATTACCTTTTAACTGTGTCAGCAAATCCTACGGTAAAGTATTTTCGGAGCTTCTTAAAGGGGTTGTTTTTTTCCAACGAGTGCAAATGACGGTCCGTTCTGATGGTGTAAATCTTCAAATTCAATAGTAATGTTTTTATACCCAAAGTAGCGAAGCACCGAAAGGATGTCATCGCGCCCCATCCAGTGAGTATATGAATTCATCCCGCCACAGAAGCCGTTCCAGTCGAGCGCTTTCTCGTAGTCATACCGATGCAGCGTACACGAAAATCCCGCATGGCTGGAATTAACTTCTGTAAAATTCCTTATGCTGGCGCACCTCGAATCATAATAGTGGGTCCAAATGAATACAGTATCGGTTACTTTCGAGATGAGCTCAATCAGTTCAATCGGGTTAACGAGGTGATAGAGCACCCCGCTCGCAATGCAAATGTCGAACCGTTCATGGCAGTTTCGCAGGTACTCGATAAAATCTCCGAACAAAAACCTCGTTCTGTTTAATTGGGCAATCTCTTTTACAATGAGGCACTTCATGAGCGCACGGGCGTTTGCCTCAACCGCAACGACTGATTTCGCGCCACCCTGCTCAAGCATATAGCTGTGCCCAGCTTCCAGTGGACCGAGCTCGAGAATCCTCTTGCCGTTTACGCCTCCGAAAACAGATATCGCCCATTTTATCCGGGCATCCTCGAATAATTTAATAGCGCCGGCTTCAACCCCAAACTTTTTCGGGATTTGCGAGGACCATTCCCCTTTGAAAATATCGATTAAACCTTGATTGCTTGGCGCAGAGTGAGTGTACTCGTTGAGGATGCCCGCGGTGTCAGCCCGGTCCCTATGTCGCTTGATCGACCTGAGCAACCCTGTCATATGTTTGAGCATATCGCATCTTCATGTTACTTTCGTAGCTTTATACTACAATAATACCACCATCGCGGCTAGCCGATACCTTTTTACTTAGCGATATACACCGTCTACTCGTTGAATAGTTATATAAAAACGTGCCACATCCTTAGACAAACCCGAGGATGATAGCAGCGCCACCGACGATACTGTGGGCAAGACAGGTGGCGTAGATATTCGGCTGCTTGAGGTATATCCAGGTTAGGTAGGCGCTCAAAACGCCGGTTTCAATTGCCACTTGCCAGCTCTCATGCAGGACATGCAAGAAGGCAAATAAAACAGCGTTGGTGGCAATAAGAATGAAGGGATTGGCTGTCACCTGCTTGAGCCGGAGGAGCAGGAACCCGCGGTAGGCAAACTCCTGGGAAATGACGCCGAGGGAAAGGTAGTAGAAGAAATATACATTGGCATACCAGTCACTGAAGAAGTAGTGTACGCCGATGTGCAGCTTGAATAAAATGAAAAGCGCCGCCAGCGCGAGGACAGACCCGGGCAGCAGCAGTTTCGCCGCGGCCAGGAAGTTGTCCGTGCGGAAGCCCAATGCCCGGAAGCCCATGCGGTGCATCAGCGCTAGGGCGACGGTCAGGCCGACAAGCAGCTCGAAAACAATGAGCCGGTGTTCATGCTCCCCGAGCCCAAGCACAAACCAGAGGATCGGGACGACGAATACCAGGATGATTTCGAGAATGATACGGATGCGATGCATTGTGCTGTCAGTATAGTGTCCAGGGTATAAAAAACAAGGGCAACAAACATTCGGATCAATGAGCTTCGGGCTTGACAGGATTTCCTTTTTGTGATAGTTTTACGCGTTTGCTGTTCGTTTACATTTGGGAGTGGTTCCCCACAATAGCCTCGTCCAAAGAGGCAATAAGTCAAACGCAATACATCCAACAAACAAACGAGTAGAAAGTGAGGAAAAAGATGAATATCCGTGTATACTTCCGCAAGAGATCAGTAGAAGCCCGGCTTAAAGCGGCTGGGATCAAGCAGGATGTCGGACCCGAAACGCCCTGGAAATATTCCTGGGGCCTGTTTAAGGCGGACACAAGTAACCGAAACCTGGTTTACTGTACCCTGGATTCGCTGACCGAACCCATGCCGCCCTTTGTCCGTGGACTGCAGCCAGTCGCATTCTCGCTCTATGCCAAGGTTCCGATGGAGCAGAACCGGCACATCAGACAGGGTGCCGGCAAACTGGGAGAGTCCTCCTGGGAAGTCGAGTACGGCGCAGCAGAATTTAATACGCCTTCGGCTTCGTCTGAAATTATGAATTTCGCGAAAGCATACCGCGCGGTGGTACGGATCCGGGTCCGTGGGACCAATTGGCAGTCCGTGACGGACTGCTATAAAAAGATCCGGCAAGGCGAATTGGGCGGTGAATGGAAGGGCGAGTCGGCCGACATCGTCGTTGTCGGCACCCTCGAGGATCTCGATCTTGAGCCTATGGTTGGATAGGCAGTTTATTAGTCTGGGAACCTAACCTGTATTGAACCGAACAGCAACTGCGGATGAAGTCTGTTTCCTCAAGGGCCGTATGCAGCCAGTATTCCTCACTGGTGCGCGTACCCTTTGAAGAGCAGATGACATCCGCATTTTTTTATCCCTATCAGAAAAAGTTCCGCCACCCTAAACGGGTGCCGCAACTTTTTCTGGGGTGGCCAATGGGAATTCTCCTCCCCCGCGTCGTTTTCACTTCGCTCCTCCGGAGCCGGCCGCCCTCACTTCATCGCCTGTCGGCGCGTTCGGGTCGGCTTCAATTCTCTTGGATTGTAGACGCTTTCGTCCCAAAACAGACTACCTATGTACTAGCTAGCCTGTTCTGGGGTGGCCAATGGGAATTGAACCCATATCACAGGTGCCACAGACCTGTGCACTAACCATTGTGCTATGGCCACCGCGTCATTTTGTGCTACAGGTTTCGCATCTCCACATTCGTGAAGCTGCTTCACCTATCGCACAAAGCCTCCGCTTTCCTCAATCATCAGAATGATTTCGGATTGTCTTAGTATTTTCAATTTGCCCAGGGCGGGAGTTCTGCTCCCCCGAGCCCGTCGCAGCGCTCCTTGCTCTCCTCCGCAGCCCGCTGCCCTCACTTCATCGCCTGTCGGCGCGTTCGGGTCAGCTTCAACTCCCGCAACGATTTACCAATCCTTGGGAAATAAATCAGGCTGTAAGTTTTGAAAGAAGCGTCATCGTGTAATGCCCAGGGCGGGAGTTGAACCCGCACGCTCAAATGAGCCTAGGCCCTCAACCTAGTGTGTATACCAATTCCACCACCTGGGCGCGAAGTCTTAATGTATATGTAAATGAACCCGCACAGAGTTGTGGAGCTGCTCAAGGACAGGGTTGCTGTGCCAGCCCGTCCTTTTCGAAGGAATTAGAAATTATTTAACTGCGGTTTCTTTGAGGCGTTTTTTATAGCCTTTCAGGTAGAACAGCTTTGCGCGGCGGACCTTCGCACGCTTGACCACCTCGATTTTCACGATTGTCGGTGAGTGCAGCGGGAATATCTTTTCCACGCCAACCCCCTCTGATATTTTCCGCACTGTAATGGTGGCAGAGAGGTTCGTGCCGCCGTGGCGGCCGAGCACCATGCCTTCATATTTCTGCGTGCGTTCTTTTTCGCCTTCCTTGATTTTTTGATGAACAATGACCGTCATGCCCGGTTGAATATCGGGCAGGTCTTTCTTGAGCTTCGATTTGTTGAGTTCGTGTGCGGTTACCATGGCTGTTGATAGTTGAATTATTTCAAGTTAGCTTTATCAGCATAGCTATCTCGCCTGTATTTGTCAACTCCGCAAGGCCTGCAGGACTGCATTGAGTTCAGGCGACAAGGGGGCCTCATAGTCATGCCATGAACCCGCGAGGTCATTGAAACCGAGGCGATGGGCATGGAGGAATATCCGATGTAACTGGATACTCTGCTTTAGTTTTTTTGGCTTGTATACCAGATCGCCGACGATCGGGAGCCCATATGCATTGAGATGCACGCGGATCTGGTGCGTCCTGCCCGTTCGGGGCTTCACATTGAGGAGCGTATAGTTGCCGAGCCGTTCGATGACTTCGAATTCCGTGACCGCACGCTTGCCGCGGTCGCCGCTGCCGGTCGCTGGCACGGCAGCCATTTTATACCCGGCAGTTTCACTGCGGTCAATGTTAAATGAAATTTCACCTTCCGGCTGCTGTGGCGTCCCGTATACCAGCGCGAAGTATTCTTTCCGTACAGTCCGCGCCTTGAACTGGCTCTTTAAGTGGTCGAACATTCCCTGCGTTTTTGGCACGGCGATCACGCCGGATACTTCCTTGTCGAGGCGGTGCACGATGCCTGGCCGCGATGGGTCCTCGCCGATTTTCGCGATTGCAGGATATTTTTTCAATAGTACGTCAATCATGATGGGGCCGTGTTCACCGGGCGCCTGGTGCACGATCATGCCGGCAGGCTTGTTCACCACGAGGTAGTTGTCCGTATCAGCGATGATGTCGAGTGGCATGGCAGCTTTTTGAAGCGTGGTAGCCGGGGTTGGGTACGGCAGGTTATGCGCAGCGATATCTCTGATGGTGACGATGTCGCCCGATTTTATGACATAGTGGACAGCAACGTTTTTTTCATTCACGGTAATATCGCCAGCCTTGATGTGTTTTTGCAGCTGTGACCGGCTTTGTTCTTGCAGATGGGAGGCGAGAAATTTATCAAGCCGCTGGCCCGCTTCATCAATGGTGACGGTAATCTTAAGCATGGGTTGAAAGATAATCGGTTGCTTCCTGTTTTGTCGTAACGGTGCCACGCAGCTGCTGTTCGCGGAGGAGCGATTTTAGCTTGCCGATCTGCGGTCCGGGCCCCAACTTCCGCAGTTTCATTATCTCATTGCCATTGAGGAGATCGGGCGGGAGGATTTTCCGCTTTTTTGCTATAGCCGCGAGCTTCCCGACCTGCTGCTCGAGCATCCGGTATTCGGTAAAATCCGGCTTGCCCGTCGCCGGCACGGTTGCCTGTACGTCCGCGAACATGAGTTTCATGAGATCGTCGCCGGGAACCCGCGGGTTGAAAAAATATTTCTCGAGCGTGGTTGAACGCATCGGAGATTTTTTCGTATGCGTCACGATCATATGCTTCCGGCAGAGCCAGACCGTTTTTTCAACATCAACGCCAGCGCTCGACAGCTTCAGCCGTTCCATGATTACGCGCGCTTGTTCGGAACCTACGGTGTCGTGGTTGTTGAACCGCAGGCGGTCTCGCCGCTCCTTCGTTGCTGGCTTGCCGAGGTCATGGAACAGGAGTCCGAAGACCAGTTCCGCTGACGGCGCAGCGCTCCCGAATTTTGTGCGGTAGCGTTTTGATGAAAGGTTTTTGAGCGCCAGGCGTGTGTGTTTCCACACGTCGCCTTCGGTATGGAAGTTACGCGGTTGGGGGCATCCCTTCATGGCAAGGAGCTCAGGCATGAGCTGATCCATCGCCGTTGATGTGTCATGCAGGTCGAGCGCCCGCACCGGGTCGGCAACGAACGCCCGCGCCAGTTCTTTGGCAATGACCTCGCGCGGCACGACAAATCCTTCACCATGGGGCGCATTGATTGCCTCCATCCGTTTTTTTAGTTCTGCCCACGTTTTCGCCTCGATGGTGAAGCCGAGTTGGCATGCGAAGCGCAGTGCCCGGAGCATACGTGAGTAATCTTCCCGAAACCGCTCGGCGGGTGTGCCGACGGTCAGGATGCGCTTTTTGCGGATGTCGCGAACGCCACCAAACAAGTCGATGAGTTTTTTATTCGCGATATCGTACGCGAGCGCGTTGATTGTGAAGTCCCTTCGCTGTAGGTCTTCCGCGATCGGGAGTTTCGGATTCGATTGCACGTCGACGTCGCGGTACCCGCCCGTCATGAACGCATGTTCAGTTCGCGGCAAGGCAATGTCGATGGGTTCGATGCCGTGCGCGCCCTGCGGCACGAATTTTAATACGCCGAATGTTTTCCCGACCAAGTCAACGCTCCCTAATTGTGAAAGCGCGGCCTGCAGGTGTTTCATCGGCACGTTGCGCACGACAAAGTCGTAGTCCTTTGATTCACGTTTGAGGATTGCATCCCGGACAATGCCGCCAACAAGAAAAACTTCAGCATTTGGAAATTGCTTCCGGAGAGTGCCGATGAATGAAAAATGTTTTTTCTGGAGCAGTGCGTCAAGCTGTTTCATACCCTTACCATAGCAAAAAAAGCCGGAATATGACAGGGCGCTGCCGCACTAAAAAACTCCTTTTTGTACAGGAGCTTTCTAGGTTATTGCCAGGCTATTCGTTCGTATTGGAAGCGCTGTTCGAATTCTCTAGCGTACACGGTTCTTCCCACGTGCGCAGGCACTTCTGTTTTGCTTCGCACCATGAATATCCTGCCGAACCGATGCATCCGTGTTCGTCACGATCGCCGCCGAGGAGCTGGTTGGTAGTGGCCGCCGCGCTGTTGGTGGTTGCCGCGTTCGTATTCAGAGCGGCGTTTGTATTGCCATTGGTTGTGTTTTCGTTGGACGCCACCCATTTCCCCGAGAGGAGGATGTACGACAAGCCGCCGACGACCAAGAGCACGAAGAGGACGAGGATAAAAATCGGCACGGGGCCAGTTTTTTTGTTGATCGGTTGGTTTGGGGTGTTCGTTGGCTGGTCCATAATTATTGCGTATTATTGTTTATGCATCCTGCAGTATACCAAAAATCCTCGCTTATTTATACATTAACATTCCACAGAGGGGCAGCGGCTTCATCGCATCGCCCAATCCCCCAACGTTGGTTGGCAGGGGGCGTTAATTTAGGTATAATAAGTCCATATTTTCAGAACAATATGCGCCAGAGAGCGATCCGAACAGAGAGCGGTTTCACGCTGGTAGAGGTACTCGTTGTGCTTCTGATTTTTTCGGCCCTGTTTATCCTGATGCTGAACGCGTTTGACAATTCATTCAAGGGACTGCAGCGGTCGAAAGCGAAATTACTCGCGGTGGAAATCGCGAATTCCCAAATGGAAGTGCTCCGTAACATCGATTACTATCTCCTCGGCACCACAACCGGTTCCCCCCAGGGCAGCATCCAGCCGACTCGCGAGCAGAAACAGTCTGGCGTGACATACACAATCGCGACAACGATCAAGTATTTCGATGATCCGTTTGATGGATGCGCCGGCCTCGCTGTTGGACTGCCGCCAGAGCAGTGGTCCCAGTGCGCGGACGGTTCGGTTGTCGAGAAACCGCGCGACATCCCCGCGAACCAGAATAATCCTGCGGATTATAAAAAATGTGACGTGGTTGTCTCCTGGTCAACTCTCAGCGGTGATCAGTCTATTAAGCTCTCGACAATTATTGCGCCTCAAGACCTTGAAGGAGACACCGACAAAGGCTTTCTATTGATTAAAGTAATTGATGCAAACGGAGCGCCTGTTTCTGGGGCAACGGTGAGCATTACGAATACTACTGTATCGCCTGCAGTCAACCTTTCAATGGCTACCAATGTCCTCGGCCAGCTTCTGTTGCTTGATCTTGAGCCGTCCCAGTTCAGTTACGTTATCCGGGTGGCCAAGGACGGTTATACGACCAGCAGGACGTGCAGTATGCAAACCGGCGGCACTGCTTGCACGGATGCCGAGGGAGTTCCCGATCCCGTCCTGCGGGACGTTTCGGTGCACGAGGGGGAGCTCGATGAAGTGACATTTATTATTGATAAGTTCAGCACGCTCGCGGTGAACAGTTACAATGAGTTCTGCGAGGCCTTGGACGGCATCGATTTCACGTTGCGCGGCATGGATAAGAAAATCAGCAACGACCCCGAAATATTCAAAAACGTCATTTCGTTCACTACCAATGCGTTATTGAATCCGCACTGGTCAACCGCGGAACTTGAGTGGGACCGGTACGACCTCGTTGTTGATACGCCGGGATACGATATTGCGGGCATCAACCATGATCTTGCGCTGGACATCCTGCCGAATACGAGCACAACAATCAATGTGCTGCTCGCCCCCCATACCGAAAATTCATTGCTCGTCACCGCGAAAGATTCGGGCACGCGCGTCAATGTGTCGGACGTCACCGTACGGGGCGTCAATACCGGTGAAACATTTGACCAAAGCAAAATTACCGGCCAGGGATTTATTCAGCAGACTGACTGGTCGGGCGGATTTGGGCAGGAATTGTATACGGACGAAACCAGGTATTTCAGCGGGACAAACGTTGATACAGCCAGCACGACCGGCCAGGTGACGTTGCAGAAAGTAAGCATGCCGTATAGTTTTGAGGAAGACTTCTCGACAGGAAATTATAAGGATGGCGGAAGCACAACGGCTGATTGGAACGTGCCAGACCAGGAGCTCCGCATGGACATCGAGGGCGGCGTGTATCCCGTAGGAACGGTCCAGTATATGCAGACAAAGCCCTTAAATGGGCAGTACGGCAAGATTTCTTCAGCAACACTTACTGCAACTGAGGCGCTCAATGGGCAGACAATCCGTTACTATTTGTCTGCTGATGGTGGAACGACATTTGAACAGGTAACACTGGGAACTTTGCACGTCTTTGCTGCCGCTGGTGATGAGTTGCATGTTCGGATAGAAATGGAAACGACTGATGAAGACGTGACACCGGTCGTTTCGGATTTTGAGGTGCAATACGAACTCGATACCTACGCGGCGTCCGGTGAGCTTGAGTCCTCGACAATCGATCTCGGTTCGGCGGCCGAGGGGCATAGCGATTTTACTACTCTTGCGTGGGACCTGGTTGCCCAACCCGCAGAAACCGGAGAAACGAGCGTCCGATTCCAGATCGCGACGAACAGTGACAATAGTACGTGGACGTATGTCGGCCCCGATGGGACGAGCGCGACGTACTTCGAGGGGGCCGCCGGTGATGTGCACAGCAGCCATGACGGGAACCGGTATCTCCGGTATAAGATGTTCTTGTCAACTGAGGATATATACTACACGCCGACGGTAACCGATATCCGTATCGGTTATACGCTGGAATGTTTGCCCCCTGGTCAGGCGTATTTCAGCGATATGCCCGCGGGGGACTACGTACTCGAGCTCCACCATCCCGGGTACCAGGATGTTAATCAGACGATTAAGGTGAGCGGATATACGACCGTCGAGGTGCTTTTAACTCCACTGCCATGAAAGCCTTGAAGAATACAATGTATGGATTTACAGTCGTTGAGATGATCGTTGTCATCGGGATCGTTTCAGCCATTGCCATTGGGGTTGGAACATACGGGTATGAGGGTATGCGGCGCTGGAATATTACGCGAAGTCAGGTTGACGCCCAGGAAGACGCCCGTTCAGCTATGCACGATGTCACTGGTGACGTGCGTGAGATGATACTGTCGGATAACGGATCGTATCCATTGGAAATAGCCGAGCCGTTTGAGATAGTTTTTTATGCAAATGTCCAGGGTGACGCCCGCAGGGAAAAGATTCGGTATGCCCTTGAGGGGACAACCCTGTACCGGTGGGTTGTGAACGCTGATACGGCGGAACCTCCCCAGTATCCTGCATTCACGGAAGATGATGGGCATATCGCCGCGGAAAATATCATGAATGAGGATTATATTTTTCGGTATTACGACAAAACGTATGATGGCAGCTCAGCGCCTCTCGCAGAACCGGTAAGCCTTCGCGAGGTCAGTTTGGTGCAGATCAAATTCCTGGTTGAGACAGGGTATGGCCAGCAATCACAACAGCTGGAAATCGGGACGAATATTTCATTGAGAAATCTCAAGTATACATATGAAGAATAGGACAGGAGGCAGCATCTATATTCCCGTGCTAATTATCACGACATTGTTCGTCAGCCTGGCTTCCATATCGACAACGTACGTGCTCAGCCGTATGCGAGTCGCCGGCCACTCCGCACACGCCGAGGCAGCATTCCAGGTTGCTGAAGCGGGCATCGAATATTATCGGTGGCACCTCGCGCATGCGCAGGAAGACTACCAGGATGGAACCGGCGCATCGGGTCCCTACCTTCATTCCTATACGGATGCCGACGGTAATGCATTCGGGCAGTTTACGCTGGATATCACCGCTCCGCCCGCCGGATCAACGGTCGCGGAAATCCGCTCACTCGGAAGCACCACGGCGAGCACACTGGTCGAGCGGGCAATCACCGCAAAGCTCGGCCGGCCGTCATTCACTAATTTTGCGGTTGTTGCGAATGATAACATGCGGTTTGGGGAAGGCACGGAAGTGTTTGGGCCGATTCATTCGAACTACGGGATCCGATTTGACGGGTTTGCGCATAACGTGGTGAGCAGCTCTGAGATTACCTACAACGACCCGGACCACTCGGGAGCTGACGAATGGGCTGTCCATACGCACCTGACGCCCGTTGATGCGGCGCCGCCGACAGAGCTCGCAAGCCGTCCCGACGTATTCGCGGCAGGCAGGGTTATTGACGCTGGCAGCGTCAGCTTTACGGGAATCAGCGGTGAATTTGATGATCTGCAGGAGGAAGCTGAATCGGGGGGCATTTACCTGACTGATTCCGGCACCGAAGGGTATCACGTGAAGTTCCTGCCGGGCGAGAAAGTCGGAATTTATCGGGTTACAGCCCAAAAAACGTGCCGGAAGTACACCTGCTTTTGGCTGTGGTGTTGGTGGACTAACTACACGAGTACGAACCTATGGTCAATCGAGACTGAGTCAACATTTGATTACCACGGTGTCGATTCCGGGAGCCTCAGCATGCCGGCGAACGGGCTTATCTTCATCGAGGATGATGTATGGGTTGACGGCCAGGTAAATGGAAGCCGCGTATCGATCATCGCCGCCAAAGCCCCGTATAGTTCCGGCAACGCTTCGATAATTATCAATAATGACCTTACCTATACAAACTACGACGGCACTGACGCGATCGGCCTTATCGCGCAGGACAGCATCCTCGCCGGTTTCTATAGCGAAGATGATTTGCGAGTCGACGCCGCACAGATAGCGCAGAAAGGCAAGGTTGGCCGGCTCTACTATGCTGCGGATTCCGGAACGTTTGATCCTGCGAGCTGCAACCAAAATTACGTCCGCTCGACGTACACGAACTACGGGGCGATCGGGACAAACCAGCGCTACGGGTTCGCCTATGTATGCGGCGGTGCCGGGAACCCGGCGTGCGCGCCGTGCGGCACGACAGCGAGCGGGTACTGCATCCGCAACCTGTACTATGATGAGAATTTTTATTTTGCGCCACCGCCGTTTTTCCCAGTGACGGACCAGTATCGCGTGCTGACCTGGGAGCAGGAATAAAGTATTGTGGGTGCGTTTGAAAATAATACGAGCGCGAGTCCGGCACGGAACTCACGCTCGACTTTCGAGATTGCCATTGTCACCGTACACAGGGCAACGATGAGAGGAACACGCGGCTGATAATGATGAGGACGACCGCGCATGAAATACCCAGGATTGCGACGGCAGACGGCCAATAGAACGTTCGGAAGAGCCATGTTTTTTTGAGTTTGGATCTCAATCAAAACCTCCGTAGAATGTTTGCTCGTGTTGCAACAGCAGTATAAATCATTGCCCGGGCAAATAAAAAACGCGCATTGTGGTTAATGCTGTGCTGGTGAATGCCTATTTTCTATCGTCGTCAAAAAACTCGTACCACGTCATCCCGGCGAATGCGCCAAGCATTACAAAATAAAATAGTTCTTCGAATGGGAATCGTGCACCGAATAATTCCACCATGCCGATAAACTGGTTTTCGCCCGGAAACAGCCAGTTGCCGAGGTTGATGGCGGTGATCTCATATCCGAGGAGCAGGAGAAAAAAATACGCCCCTGCTTTGAAAAATTTCGCTATAAGCTTTGGGTATTTTGTCAGCAGCAGCAGCAGTGGGATAAAGACAAGCGCGATACCCCAGAGCAGATAGAAATAGAATGTTATTCGAAGATACGACGGATTCACGAAATATACAAGGAAAAAAGTCGACAGCAGGACGAGCATGAGTATGAGGAGGTATTTCATCGCCGGGAACCGCAGCCGGTGCCAGAAGTGATGGTTGAGGAACGCTTCGTAATACATAACGATGAGATACAGGAAGAAGAGTCCCCAAACGTAGCTGTCGATTGTCACGAGACCGAGTATGCGGATATCGCCGAATATGGATTGGTCAATCAGCATGCTGCCGGACGCTTCCATCATATAATCCAGGACCGTAACGAGCGGGACGCCAACGCACGCGGCAAAAAGCGCCGATTTTTTTATTGAAGCGGGAAACCGCCACGAAAGGAACACCGATGGGATGATGAAGAAGATTATTATTGATACGAAAAAATTTGCCTGGACAAGCCAAGAAAGCGTCGGTGCCAGGAGCAGCCATGCCCACATAACGATCATGTCTACCTTATGCTTTTTTCTGTGGAAAATGTTCATATAGATAGTATAGCGTTTTTCTACAACAAAAACACTCCATTCCTCAGATTGTTCCTATAGAACACTGCAAAAACTTCCTCTGTGTGAGGAGGCCTTTGTGGTGCGCGCAGAGGGATTCGGGTCCTGGGCAGCAACGAATGCTCCCGAAGGGTCGCATCCGTTGTCGTTCATCTGCGCGTTCCACGCTTGATTCACTCCTGCCCTTCGAATCCGTGCGTGTTGAGCGGCATGGCTGCTACGCAAAAACCTCCTCTGTGTGAGGAGGCCTTTGTGGTGCGCGCAGAGGGATTCGAACCCCCGACCGTTTGCTTAAGAGGCAACTGCTCTACCAGCTGAGCTATGCGCGCATGTTAGTCCACTAAGATTGTCGTGTACGTATTATTATACTACCGAATAAAACAGTCAACTGTAAAGAGAAAATAAATACCCGCGCGAGCCAACGTGCACTCATGCGGGTATATCAGGTGGTACGAAGCAGCAAGGTTTTCAGGCATTTAAATACACGAGCGGGAGTTAAATGTCCGAATCGCTTGCGGCATTCATAGGAAACACGATAGAAGATGTAGTCTGCGCACAGCTTTCCGATCACAAGGCCAATCTTCTCAAGAGGCAGCTGAAGCAGCAGCAAGCCCATGACCATTGAGGGAGCGGGACCAGGCCCTAGGTTGATTTGCCCAGCCATAAACATTTGAGCTATGAGCGCGAGCCACTGAGGCATTTTCCATAGAAGAAAGGGCCGGATGAAGATATCGTCGAAGAAGCCTGCGATCCCATGTTCCTTAACCATGTCCCAGAAAGCAAGCCCAAGGATGTCTCGGACGCGTCTCCAGCCGTGCGTATCATGGTAGTCCCGGCAATGCACCCAGATTTGGCGGATAAAGCCCGAGCTATAAAAGCCAACCATATCGCCAACTGTACCGGCGACAGCTACCATGAAAAAGCCTTGCCCTGCATCAAGGTAGTGGAACGCAAACAAGCATGAGCACAGCAGTGCGAAGATTTCAAGCGGCAAGTACCGCTTGTACATCCCTATTATCGTTTCCTCTTCATTTTCAGGGACCTCTTTTTTGAGAGTGTCCTCTAGAAGAGTTTTATCCAATTACTTCCTCCTTTGTGAATGTGCCTTTTTGTACAACAATCCAACGCGATTTGGATCTGACGTACTGTTTGGCAGTTTTGTTTCACGAGAGTATAGCACTCAACAGCTTCAATGTCAAGGGCATTGGATCAATAGAAAAACTGCGCGCAGTAACACGTATCGTGGGTGGCGTTGTTCTTCGCAAAAAACGCTTACATCAACTGCGCCTGACTGGTTTCCCTCTTTGTTGTTATGGTATCCGCAACAATTACCATGATCGCCCAGCACGCGACAATCGCCGCGGTCATCGCGCCGCCGAGCGTAACGATTTCCTCAACCATGACGGGAATGGCGCTTGGGTTTTCCATGGCAGTAAGGAATGGCGGGTACGCAACGATCTCCCCATTCGCAATGTGGTCAACGATAAGCATGATCACTCCGCCCCAGAGCATGGTGTTGAGCCATCCGATATGGTAGCGTCGCGGTATTTTTTTTCGAACGCTTGTCGAGATGATTGCCGCAGCAGTTGGTGCGATGAAGCATGCCATATGATTATGTTTTCTCCGATAAGTTTTTATTAGTATCGTTTGAGTCTGGTACCCTCAGTAGGAGTCGAACCTACATCCTCAGCTTAGAAGGCTGATGCTCTATCCGTTGAGCTATGAGGGCATGGAGTCGCGCACTCAACCCTACCAATTTTTTCCGTTACGGTCAATCCACGGGGGGCGAGGCGTGGGATTTTGCGTACAGTTTCGTCGTCGTCAGCGAAACGTGGCCGAGTGTTTTTTGCACCGTTTCGATATCGTCGCCGCGCCGCAGGAGGAATGACGCGAACGCTTGCCGGAGCGATTCAGGGGTTGTAGAGCGCGGGAGGCCGGATGATGCCGCGTATTTTTTTACAATGCGCTGGATCGTCCGGGGCGTCAGTTTGTATTCATCCGGCTGTACGCTCGTGAGCTGCTGGCGTTTCGCGCGATCATGGCGGATAAAAAGCGCCGGGAGCGCATCGGTACGCACATCGAGGTATTCCTTGATCCAGAATTTCGCATGGTGGGTGAACGGCACTGACCGCATTCTGCTTCCGGTGCCGCGGATCGGCATCTCGTCTTCTTCCAATCGTGCGTGGTCGCGGCGCAGGTTCGAGAGTTCTGATACTTTCAATCCTGTGCTGAAGAGCAGTTCGAGGAGGGCTTTGTCCCGCTTTTGGACGATGCCGGGGTTTTTCATATTCAGCGGCGCTTCCAGCAAGCGTTCGAGATCTGTGTCGGTAATCGTTACTTGGTGCCGCTGTTCAATGCGGTTCAGCTTGACGTCATGGCCTCGGGGCACTGCCATGCCCTGGGCATTGAGGTAGTCGAGGAATGCACGGAGCGCGATCAGGTGGTAATTCTGCGTTGTCTGTTTCATCAGTTCACCGCGTTGGTTCCGGATCCCCGCAAGGTAGTGCCGGAATTCATCGATTGCTTCGCCAGTGATCGCTGACGGTTCAGGAAACGCCCGCCAAGTTAAAAATCGTGACAGGTAGAAACGGTAGTTGCGGATGGTCGCATTTCCGACGCTGTTTTCTTGCGACAGGCGCCCAAGGAAGCCGTCGAGTGATTGTTGTAGTGGTGCAGCCATAGGTGTATTGTACGTCGCGTACTATGCTTTGGTCAAAGCCTGATAGTATGTTGACAATGAACTGTGTTGTTGGTACGCTTCAACAATTCTTACACACACATAGTTGAGAGAGTTGAAAATCACGCAAACGTATAGATAGGAGGCATTGCCATGTCTGATGTCGGCAAGGTGTATTTTGTGGGGATATGCTGCCTAGTGTTCTTTCTCGGCGCAGGGGCGCTCGATCTGTTCAGCGCCGCTGATATCCCGTTTTGGCCGGTCCTGTGGTGCACCGTTTTTGGCGCCCTCGCCGGTTTGCTGAATGCCATCGTTGAATCGCGGCTGTACCGCGGGTTGATCATCCTGGTCATTGGTGCGCTCGCTGCCTGGGGTTCGACGTATTGGACGCCGTTCGCATTCAAGTTTTTCTGTATCGTGACGGTTGCCACGCTCATCGTGGCGTTACTGCCGGAAAAGAAGTAGCAGGACAGGGGGCATCCAGCGTCACTTCTCGGAGTTTGCGGTTCCGTCGCGTAGTACATGCGATGGAACCGTTTTTTTATTTGACACTGGTAGCTCTCGAGCGTAAGATAGAGCCGCTTGGTTTTTTAGATAAAAATGAAAAAGAGTTAGTTTCACAATACAGAGTGAGAGGAGAGAAAGGATGTCAACGGTAATTGTCGGTGGAATTGGCGGCGGTTCAATACAGACCGTGCCGGTTCTCATCAAAGGAAAAGTGCGGTATCTCAAAGCGCGCATCGGCCTTGAAGAGAGCGATATCGGCGTCATCGTCAGCGGCCACCATCGTGGCAAGCCTATTGTCCCGCGGTGGGATTGGGTGCTCATCGAAACATTGAAAGCACAGAGCTTGCTGTCAACATTTGATCCGGCGTGGCTCGTATACGTGATGTACGACAATCTCTATGCAGTGCGTCGGTACACCATGCACGTCGCAGCTCAATACGGCCTCACGTTTGAAGAGGGCAAACGCGCTGATTTACTCCGTATCCAGGAGCTGTTTGCTGAGCTGAATCGTCTCGCACTCGGGCTGCGCACGACAAATGCGGCTGACCTTGCCAAGCAGTTCGAGCAATTGTCCGGAGAAATCATTGTGCGTATTGGCGCACGGCCTGATGTCTACCGTAACCAGCGGATTGCGAATGCCGCAGCGCAGTTAGGGACGGTTGTTGACAGTTTGAAGCGCGTTAATCCGAGCGCGAAAGCAGCTGTTGCCGTTGGTGGCGGTAACCAAGCCCATGGGCGGTTGGTCGATATCAACCATATTGAGGAAGTGCTTACTTCGCGCCAGCGCGTTGCTGACCTCTTGGTCCATACGATGGAGCTGTCATTCGCGGGTATGCATGATTTTCTCGCGGCATTTGCGCCGGTTGATGGATTGGCCGCGCCTCCAATTACTGATTGCGCCCATGCCGAGATGGTCAGTTGCGCACTCGAGTTGTTTACGGCTGAGCTGAAGCGGTACGATATCGTACCGTTCCGCAACACCGCGCGGCATCTCCTCGATGAGTTTGCGAGCGCTGCCAGGCAGTTGCGGCAGCATAAGCATGAGGCAGCTGCCACGATCCTCCGGATGAGCGCAAATTCACTCACGCTCCGGCAGGTACGGATCAGCCTCGAGTGTGCCATTGTTGAAGTTAATGGTTTGCTTGAGCAGGAACGCATCGATCCTGCGCAGCGCGACACGATTGCGGCGACGGTTGCCGGCGCGAAAGCATGGATCAGTAATGTTGACGAAACTGGGTTCCAGCACCCTGTCGTTCGGGACGCTTCACAGCATATAGAAACCGCCATGGCGTTTCTGGGGCAATCCGGGAGCCGAGCGCTCAAGCAGGCGAAACAGGCGCTGAAGCAGGCAGCGGCGCTGTTGTAGCGACAGAACATTCGATGGATTTTTTCACACCCCGGGAAGCGGAGGCTCCCGGGGTTTTTTCTACTCTGCATCGCGCCGCCTTGACAGAGCCACGATTATGCCTATAATAAGGGTACTTATTGAATAATGCGAACTCTTGGTTTCTGGGGATTTGTTAGCACCCCTGAGACTCGGAGCCTCGCGGCGGAAGGACACAACAGTATGCTAACGAAGAAAGAGAAGGACAAGATTATCGAGAAGTACAAAACCCACGAGTCGGATACCGGCTCGCCGGAGGTTCAGATCGCGATTTTGTCTTCAGAGATTAAGCGCCTCACTGACCACCTGAAGGACCACAAGAAGGATTTTTCCTCGCGGCGCGGGTTGCTCCGCAAGGTTGGTTTGCGCCGGCGCCTTTTACGCTATCTGGAGAAGGACAATCCGAAAAGCTACGAGGCGATCGCCAAGCAGCTTAAACTCAAGAAATAATGGACAGTTTGAAGAACCAGCGCGTCGGCATATTCGTCGACGTCCAAAACCTTTACTACTCCGCGAAGAACCTGTACGGAGCAAAGGTGAATTTTGGGGAAGTTTTAAAAGCAGCACTCGACAACCGGCAGCTCATCCGTGCGATGGCGTATGTGATCAAGGCCCAGAACCCCGACGAGCAGAAGTTTTTCGAAGCGCTCGACAAGCAGGGGTTCGAGGTAAAGACCAAGGATCTGCAGGTATTTTTTGGCGGCAATAAAAAAGGCGACTGGGATATCGGCATCGCGATGGATGCGATTCGCCTGTCCCCGAAAGTTGATTCCATCGTTCTCGTTACCGGTGATGGCGATTTTATCCCGCTCGTGGAGTACTTGAAGAACCATGGCCAATTTGTCGAGATCGTCGCTTTTGCCGAGTCTGCGTCATCGCAGCTTGTGCACCAGGCTGACCGGTTTATCGACCTGAGCGGCAACCGGCGGAAATACCTTATCGCGAGAAGATTTACGGATCGTACGCGGCAGTCAGCGCGTTAGCTCCATTTGCAGATACTGTTCTTTGGCAGTTTATACAATTAATACGTAATGTTCCCCATCGATGGGCGCCGCATGGAATGCCGCGACTGGGATAGGTTGTCAGGTTCGTAGACTTTTACCCTGAATGGATCGCGTTTTTTCGGGATCCTTCGGTGGGCTCTGAGATCCTTCGCTCCGCTCAGGATATAAGTTTATGAAGTGGCATCCTCCCGATATCGGTTCGCGTCTCACTGCGCGCACTTTCCGAAGGAACAGACAAGGAAGCACAACATATGGCATCGGTAGAGCGTTTTGAGACAGAGCTCAACGGCGGCAAGCTGGAATTCGAGCTCGGTCGGCTCGCTGGCCAGGCAGATGGCGCCTGTACGGTGAA
The DNA here is from genome assembly GCA_028718605.1 of Patescibacteria group bacterium. Classification (GTDB taxonomy): domain Bacteria; phylum Patescibacteriota; class Patescibacteriia; order UBA10025; family JAHIVO01; genus JAQULM01. The sequence continues at coordinate 566,146 of JAQULM010000001.1, read as the reverse complement.
GTACGGCGGCACGATGGTGCTTGCCACTGCAGTGAAGAGTGAGACAATTCGGGAGGGAATCGATTTTTTCCCCCTCATGGTTGATTATGAGGAGCGGTTGTACGCCGCCGGTAAAATCAAAGGGTCCCGGTTCATTAAACGGGAAGGACGGCCGTCTGATGATGCGATTCTGACATCCCGGCTGGTCGACCGGTCGATCCGGCCGCTGTTTGACGATTCGCTCCGCAATGATATTCAGGTCGTTATCACAGTACTCTCGGTTGACCAGGAGAATGATCCTGACGTACTGTCCCTGATCGCGGCGTCCTGCGCCCTCTCGATTTCGAGCATCCCTTGGCACGGGCCGATCGCGGGCGTTCGGGTAGGGCAAATCAACGGTGAGTGGGTGCTGAACCCGACGTATACTGCGCGCGAGAAAAGCGTGCTCGATCTGGTTGTTGCAGCTGACGAAGAGAAAATTTTAATGATTGAGGCGGGTGGCCAGCAGGTTTCCGAGCAGGTCGTGCTCGACGCGATCGAATTCGGCCACAAGCACATCAAGCCGTTAGTCCGCACGATACGGGAAATACAGGAGAAGGTCGGGAAAGCGAAAGAAATGATTGAGATCGGCGAGCTTGATGATGACGAGAAAGCAAAGCGCGCAAGCGTTGAGAAAAAAGTGAAGGACTTCTGCGCGAGTAGGATACAGCAACTCTTCAGCATAATGGTAAAAAAGGAGCAGAAGCAGGCGCTCCTGAAGCTTACTGATGAGCTCGAGGAAGTGCTGAAAGCCGATAATGAAGTGTCGAAAGAGCTCCGTGCACACGGCGTTTCGCTGGTCAGCGGGTTGTATGAGGATGAAGCGCGGCGGCTGGTGCTCGAAGCGGAAAAACGTGTTGACGGCCGCGCGCTCGATGAAATCCGTCCGCTCGCGAGTGAAGTTGCCGTATTACCGCGGACGCATGGTTCTGGGTTGTTCAATCGCGGCGAGACGCAGGTTCTGTCGGTCGTGACGCTCGGTTCGCCGGGCGACGAGCAGTTGCTCGATACCATGGAGGAGACAGGAAAGAAGCGGTTCATGCACCACTACAATTTCCCCGGCTTTTCGACTGGCGAAGCAAAGCCGATACGGTCGCCAGGGCGGCGGGAAATCGGGCACGGCGCTCTCGTCGAAAAAGCGATTGAGGCTGTTATGCCGTCACGCGAGGAATTCCCCTACACCGTACGCGTTGTTTCAGAAGTACTCTCGTCCAATGGGTCATCGTCCCAGGCATCATGCTGCGGGTCAACGCTCGCGCTCATGGATGCCGGCGTGCCGATCAAGGCACCAGTTGCGGGCATTGCCATCGGCCTGATTACCGCCGAGAACGATCTCGGGACATTTAAGATTCTCACTGATATCCAAGGGGTCGAAGACCACAATGGCGACATGGATTTCAAGGTTGCCGGTACGCGGACAGGCATTACCGCCATCCAGATGGACACGAAACTCCACGGCATCACACTGGAGATAACCAAAGAAGCATTCAGCGCTGCCCAAAAGGCGCGTATGCAAATCCTCGACGTTATCGAGAAGACAATCCCCGCCCCGCGTGCTGAATTGTCGCCGTATGCCCCACGGATTTCCATGCTCAGGATCGATCCTGAAAAAATTCGCGATGTTATCGGCCGCGGCGGCGAAACCATCAACAAGATCATCGATGAGTGCGGCGGTGCCGATGTCACCAAGATTGACATTGAGCAGGACGGCCTCGTAATGATCACGTCGCATAATGCTGAAATGGGTGACAAGGCGAAAAAGTGGATCGAGAACCTAACCCATGAAATTAAAGAAGGCGAGGAGTACGAGGGAACCGTTCTGAAGATACAGACAGACCGGAATACCGGCAGTGAGATTGGCGCAATCGTCGAGCTCGTCCCTGGCCAGGATGGCATGGTCCATATTTCCCAGTTTTCCTACGAGCGCATTGACCGTGTATCAGATTTTGTAAAACCGGGCGATAAGCTGAAAGTGAAAGTTGTCGGGGTGGACAAGGAGCGCGGCAGGATTGAACTCTCACACAAAATTCTGAAAGAACCACCGGCAGGCGTTGAACGGGTTGAGCGGCCGGTGCGGTCTGGTTCGCGCTCATCACGCGGCGGATTTAATCGCCCACCACGGCGTTTCCACCATGATCGTTAGCTTGAGCGGAAAACCTGGTTCTGGAAAAAGCACGGTCGCGAAAAGACTCGCGGCCGTGTTGGGGTATAAGCGGTACTATGTCGGCGGTATGTTTCGAGATGCAGCACGCCAACGGGGAATGACGTTAATTGAATTCCTCCGTTGGGGCGAGAATCATGGTCAGTGTGACCGTGAATTCGATACAAAGGTTGAAGAGCTCGGCAGGGCAGAAGATAATTTTGTTATTGAAGGGCGCACGGCGTTTCATTTTATCCGGCATTCATTGAAAATTTTTCTTGACGTGAGTGACGAAGAAGGAGCCCGCCGCATCTGGAGTGCGCTCCAGACTCACGATGGCGTAGCTCACGAACGCAATGAAGCCCAGAACCTTAAAAGCTATGAGGACGTACTTCGAAGCGTGAAGGCACGCCTTATAAGCGATAAAATTCGGTACCAGAAGTATTACCACATCGATATTTTCGATCCGCAACACTACGATCTCTATTTGAACGCAACCCGCATGAGTCCGGAGGAGGAATTCCAGCAAGTGTATGAATTCGTAAAAAAGCGGATAGAAAAAGTCTAACTATTGGCTGTGGAAAACCCATTGGTGTGTTAAAACAGGTATCTTTTTGAATTTTTGAATTTTGTTGAACATTAGCCGAAAAAGACTATTGACATTTATGAAAAACCATGCTATACTGTTTTCAGAATGAATTTTAACAAGTTATGCACAGTGTGGCGGTGCCGGAAGGTTGTTTCGAATACTAGAAATATCGGAAGCAACCTTTCTTCACTGCCAGAGAACCTGTTGTTGGCAGGTTCGGAAAAGTTTTTCCAAAAAAAAACAAAAAGGTTATCCTTTTGCGCTCAGCAATGAGAACGAGAGTTTAACCACGAGGTGGTGAAGGAAAATTGCTTTTTGAGAGCCAACGCAAAAAGCCAAACGGCTATGCTCCATTAGATCATAGTGCCTGCCCGCAAGGGCGGACGCTCTGTAGGAAAATAGCCGCGGGGCGGTTGACGCTCAAAAAGTAATTATACTAAGGGGGCGGTCATACCGCCCCTTTTTAGTTATTTGGGCATTTCGTATATACTGAAAGCAATGTATGAATAAGAACGTACGGCCACAGCGGAAAGCAGAACTGCAGCTCCGTGCCCGAGGTAGCCGATGGGTTGCCGGGACGGACGAGGCAGGACGCGGCGCATGGGCAGGCCCAATCGTAGCCGCTGCCGTCATCCTGCCCCGACGGTGTATGGTCCGGGGAATCCGAGATTCAAAAATGCTGACGCCCCGGAGGCGTACAGAATTATACGAGGAGATCGTCTCCGTGGCAGTTTCATATTCTGTTGTTGTCATCAGCCGAATCGTTATTGATCGGCGGGGCATTCAGTATGCGAACATGGCTGCGCTCCGCGGGAGCATTTTGAAACTTACCGTGAGGCCCGACGCGGCGCTCGTCGACGCATTCCGCATCCAATGCGGTAGCACGCCGACACACGCTATTATTCGGGGAGACGCGAAGGAGCTTTGTATTGCTGCGGCGTCAATCATTGCGAAAGTTTCCCGTGACCGCCTCATGGATGCGTTACACACGCGATATCCCCAGTACCAATTTGACCGGAATAAAGGGTATGGCACCGCGCAGCATCGGCGGAGCATTGAGAGGCACGGCGTATGCCGTGAGCACCGCACTTCGTATGCACCGATCAGGTTGTGTATTGAGAGTCGCCGTGCGGTTTGTCGGTAGATAATTGGGTTTCCGTTCCGTGTCAAAGCACGCCCCGCATAAGATGCGATAGGGGTTTTGTTGTGCTATACTGAGTACGTATGAAGACTCCCAAAAAGACACAACATGCGGGGCATGAATTCTTGAATCCCTGGGATATCCTGAAGCGAGTTGGCGTTTCATACGGCATGGCCGTTGCTGATTTTGGGTGCGGCGCGGGGTATTTCGTCCTCGACGCAGCGCGGATCGTCGGTGATGATGGGGTTGTCTATGGGGTTGACGTGTTAAAACACGCGCTCTCTGCACTTGAGAGCAAAGCGCGGATGTATGGGATGAGTAACATCAAGACGGTATGGGCGAACGTCGAAGTGTACCGCGCGATTCGCCGTATTCCTGCAGGATCCGTCGACGTTGTTTTGCTCGTTCAGCTTCTTTCACAAACAACAAAGCACGGAGACGTGTTTCGCGAAGCACTGCGCATTCTGGATAGACACGGCCGCATCGCCGTTGTTGACTGGAAGCCCGGCGGCGGGAAGTTTAGCCATAAGCAGGAACACTGTGTCCCGTCAGCAACCGTCGTCCAAACCGCACGGGCTGCAGGGCTGCAGCTCGTGCACGAATCCGAAGCAAGTCCCTACCACTACGCGCTGGTATTTGAGCGTGCATAGCCGTTACGCAGTCAACGCGCAACCTTCCCCCGGCGTAGAGCCGTTGTTGGGAATTTTTATTGATCATTCGTCCGCTTATGCACGTGCATCGGAAACGAATCGGAAAATGGGGCGAGGAGTATGCTGTTGGCTACCTTCAGGACCGGGGGTACTGGGTTATCGCACGAAACTGGTCTGCCCGCGCCGGTGAAGCAGACATTATCGCGTTTGATACTGATGAGCCATGTGTTGTATTTGTGGAAGTTAAAGTAAGGGTGTCGAAAAAATTCGGGACACCCGAAGAATCTATCGGAGAGCGCAAGAAGCGGGCGCTCGAGCGCGTCATCGCTGCGTATCTGCGGCAGCATCGGTATCAAGGGGCTGTTCGAGTCGATGTCATCGCCATTGAGCGTCGTGCTGATGGGGACGCAGTACGGCACCTGAAGAATGTGAGCCTCGAGTAGGCCTTGCCATTTTTAATCGGGTATTCTATACTGCAGGTAAGCTAGTGTATTTGTATACTGGCTTTTTTTAATCAGTTGATAATGAATAGTGACCACGCATATGGCACGAGAGAATGAGATTTTACAAGCAGCGAAGCAGATTTGTGAGGAGAAAAATATCACCCTCGAATCCGTCATCGAGACGATTGAGGCGGCGCTCGCCGTCGCGTACCGCAAGGATTTCGGGGAGAAGAACCAGAACATCAAGGTTGAATTCGATATGGTTACCGGTGGTTCCCGTGTTTTTGATGTTAAAACAGTGGTATCAGACGAAAAGGCCGCTCTCACCGAGAAATTACGCGAGGAGAAACGCCTTCAGGAAGAAGCGGATGCGGCAACGACGGGCACAGCAGATGCGCCGCAAACTGCTCCCGAAGCGACTGGGCAGAAAGCAGAGAACATCGCGGAGAGCGATGACGAGAAGATCGAGCGTTTTAACCCAAAGACGGAAATTACCGTGACAGAAGCGCAGGCCGTCAAGAAAGGCGCCGCGGAAGGCGATGTCATCAAAACCGAGCTCTTTCCGCCTGCAGCATATGGCCGGATGGCAGCGCAGACTGCGAAGCAGGTAATCATCCAGCGGTTGCGTGAAGCGGAGCGCGAGAAAATATTTAAGGAGTTCAAGGAGCGCGAACATGAAATTATCAATGGGACTGTCCAGCGCGTTGAGGGCCGCATGGTCTTGATTGACCTTGGGCAGACAACGGCACTTCTGCCGCCGCCGGAACAGATACCGCACGAGCGATACACGCCGGGGCAGCGGCTCAAGTACTATGTAGTCGGCGTTTCGCAAACATCGAAAGGGCCGGAAATTATTTTATCCCGGTCGCATCCGGAGATGGTTGCGAAGCTGTTCAGCGTCGAAGTGCCCGAAATCGGCAATGGTTCGGTCGTTATTAAAGCAATCGCCCGCGAGGCGGGATCACGCACTAAGATTGCCGTTGCGACAACACAGCGAAACATTGATCCGGTCGGCTCATGCGTCGGCCAGCGCGGTTCGCGGGTCCAGACGATCATATCGGAAGTTGGGGGAGAAAAAATCGATATTATTGAATGGGATGACGATCCAGTCCGGTTCATCACCAATTCCCTGTCGCCAGCAAAAGTTTTGGGGGTGAAGTTGAACCAGGACGAGAAAACAGCGATTGTTGAGGTGAAGGAAGATCAGCTGTCCCTCGCGATCGGCAAGGCCGGCCAGAACGTTCGGCTCTCCGCGAAGTTATCGGGGTGGAAAATTGATATTGTATCAGATACCATGCCCAAGAAAGATGCAGCAGGCGCCGTACCGCAGACGGAAGCTGGAGAAGCTGCTCCTGCGCCTCAGGCACAAGCTCAGGCAGAAGCAACCGTTGCCGGTACTCCAAGCACGGAGGCAGCGCAGCCGGTTATTCCGCAACCTGAGCCTGAAACGCCCGCTGCGCCAGCAGACGAAAAGACCGAGACCCCCACGCAATAATTTTGCATATACGCGGTATTCCCGCGTTGAGCTTTTAAATTTTAATCTACGAATATCAAAGGACGAATCGTATGGAAACACCCCTCATTATCGCACTTGGGGCAGCTGTGCTTGCGATTATTTACGGCGCGCTCCTCATCCGGTGGATCGTGAAGCTTCCCACAGGCAACGAAAAAATGCAGTCTATCGCACGAGCGATCCAGGAAGGCGCCCGTGCGTACCTGAACCGCCAGTACAAAACTGTCGGCGTTATCGCAATCGTTATTGGCGTGGCACTCTGGGTTTTTCTCGGCATGACCACCGCACTCGGTTTTCTCGTCGGTGCGGTACTCTCGGCCTTGGCCGGGTATATCGGCATGAATGTTTCAGTGCGGGCAAATGTGCGCACCGCTGAGGCGGCGCGGAGCGGGCTTGCGAAAGCCCTCGACGTGTCGGCAAAGGGCGGTGCGATTACCGGCCTCCTCGTTGTCGGCCTCGGCTTGCTGGGAGTTGCCGGTTTTTATGCGATAACGAAGGACATCGAAGCACTGATCGGCCTGGGCTTTGGCGGAAGTTTGATATCAATATTCGCCCGATTAGGCGGCGGTATCTATACGAAGGCGGCTGATGTCGGCGCAGACCTTGTCGGCAAGGTTGAGGCGGGAATTCCGGAAGACGACCCGCGAAACCCTGCCGTTATCGCTGATAACGTCGGTGATAACGTCGGTGATTGTGCCGGTATGGCTGCCGACCTTTTTGAGACGTACGCAGTCACAGCAGTCGCGACGATGCTGCTCGGATCGCTGACGTTTGTCGGGTTTGGCAATGCGCTTTTTTTCCCGCTCGTTATTGGCGGCCTCTCTATTGTAAGTTCGATTATCGGCGTGCTCTTTATCCGCCTCGGCAAGAAACAAAATATCATGGGTGCCCTGTACCGCGGTTTGATCGTTGCTGGTGTTTTGTCAGCCGTAGGGTTTTACCCGATCACCAAATGGCTTATGGCCGGCAATGGCCAGTATGACGAGATGAGCATTTACCTCGCAGCGCTCGTTGGCCTCGTCGTCACGGCACTCCTTGTTATTATCACCGAATACTATACATCGACGAAGTATAATCCCGTCCGCTCAGTTGCCAAGAGTTCAGTTACGGGGCATGGCACGAACATTATTACAGGGCTTGCCGTCAGCATGAAGTCCACCGCGCTTCCAATCCTTGTGATTTCAGGCGGGATTTTAGTGGCATATGCGTTCGCTGACATATACGGGGTTGCTATTGCGGTTATGAGCATGCTCTCGCTCGCCGGGATTATTGTCACTATTGATGCATATGGCCCGATAACTGATAATGCGGGCGGTATCGCAGAAATGGCGGGGATGCCCGAGGATGTCCGCACGGTAACCGATCCGCTGGATGCCGTCGGGAATACGACGAAGGCCGTTACGAAAGGGTATGCGATCGGTTCAGCAGGCCTCGCAGCGCTGGTTTTATTCGCTTCATACACGCAGGAATTGGCTGATCGCGGCATCGCCACGTCATTCGTCCTCGATGATCCGAAAGTTCTCGTGGGGCTCTTTATCGGCGGGCTGCTGCCGTATTTCTTCGGCGCACAGGCGATGCAGGCCGTCGGCAAGGTGGCGGGTAACGTCGTGCATGAGGTCCGGCGCCAGTTCAAAGAGATCAAGGGCATTATGGAAGGAACCGCGAAGCCGGACTATGCCCGCGCCGTTGATATCGTCACCAAGGGCGCGATCAAGCAGATGATACTGCCGGCGCTCATTCCGGTCGTTGTTCCGTTTCTCGTCGGGTGGCTCATGGGCCCGGCAGCGCTCTCGGGGTTGCTCGTCGGCAGCATCGTGACCGGCATTTTCGTAGCTATTTCCATGACAACCGGCGGCGCTGCGTGGGATAATGCGAAGAAATATATCGAGTCGGGTGAATACGGCGGCAAGGGATCAATTGCACACCAGGCAGCGGTGACCGGCGATACGGTCGGCGATCCGTACAAAGATACCGCGGGCCCGGCGATTAATCCCATGATCAAGATTCTCAATATTGTTGCGTTACTTATCATCGGCCTTGTAATAAAATAGCCCCCTTTTTCACCATTTGATATGATGTACCGTTTGCTGCGGAAAATTCTCGGACCCTTGATTGCCCTGAAGCTCGGTACGGTGACGGGAGCGGAAAATCTACCGTCTGCCGCACCGTTTATCGTTGCTGCAAACCACGTCGGTTTCCTCGATGGGCCGGCGCTTTCCTATATTCTGATAAGGCGTTTCCGCAAGGCAATCAGCGTTCCATCCCGCTACATTCTGTGGGTAGTGCTCGGTGGCGCGATATCCCGTTCGTGGTTTGGCGCCATTCCTATTAACCCAAAACGAAAACGGGACACACTGGACGAGGCGACGGCCATCATCAGCCGAGGTGGGATCGTTTTGATGTTCCCCGAAGCGACCAGGAATATTGACCCGTCGTCACTGCTAAAGGGCAAAACTGGAGCAATTCGGCTGGCGCTCGCAACCGGCGCTCCGCTGATTCCGGCCGGGCTCGTGAATCCAACCGGGCACAGCTTTCTCACGGTTCTTGCCAACCTTTTCCGCCCCAGCAGGAGGATTGATGTGCGGTTCGGTCCTTCGGTTGATCTCGCAGAGTTTCGCGGCAAGCCGATTGACAAATCCCTGCTGGATGCGGCAACAAGAAAACTAATGTCCGCGGTTGGTCAGCTGTGTGGCAAGTCGTACAGTCATTAATTGTATAAACGACGCCAGAGTGTCATGGTGTACCCAATAGCAAAACGAACGCTGTTCCCATTTGTACGGTTCTTCATCCGAAAAACCGTGGGGCTTGAAAATGTGCCCCTGAAAGGCCCGTACATCATCGCGTGCAAGCACATGGGGCCCATGGATGGCGTTTTTATCGCTGCGGTGATCATACCGCGGATCGACGATAAAATTTTTTTCGTTTCGAATGTTGCCAAGTGGGGCTGGTTTTGGGAAAAGATTGTCGCGGAGCGGTGGGCAGGGTCAATCCCGTTCTACCGTGAAAACCCGAAAATTTGCCTTGATATCGCACAGGACTACCTTCGCAAGGGGAAAGTCGTCGGCATTTTTCCGGAAGGGCTGCTTCAGGAATTTAGCGCGGCAAAACATCACGCAAAAACCGGCGTCGCGCGGCTCGCGCTCTGGTCCCGAGTGCCGATCGTGCCGGTCGGGCTTGTCCACGACATTTCGGTCCGTGCGGACCTGCCGAGATTATTGCGGCGGCGGCAGGTTATAAAAAATGTGCTGCTCAATCCCCATTCGATGGAGATTCATATCGGTAAGCCGTTTGAGCTCAACCAGTTTTACGGCAAGAAAGTTGATCGTGAACTGCTGTATGGAGCGACTGATTATATCATGGCGCAGATCGATAATCTGACAAGTATTCATGCCCGTCATTTATAATTTATGATATATCTATGAAATGGACCGAACTTTCGCAATTACCTGCTGCGGAGCTGCTCGAGCGCCAGAACCGCCGGCTCGCGTACTTTATGCAGCACGAGCTGCCCTATTCGCCGTATTACCGCCGGTTGTTTGAAGAAAATAACATTCGGTTTGGGGACATTCGGACGACCGATGACTTGCAGCGAATCCCCTTCACGACTAAGGCGGACATCGCGCCGACAGCGGATGATCCGGCGAGGACGCGGCAATTCATTCTTCAGCCGGACGAGCAATTAATCAAGCAGTACGCGTCCAAGCAAAAACTGGCGCAGATCCTCTGGGGAAAGCTGACCAAACAGGACGTCAAGCGGGCGCTTGAATATGAATACAAACCAGTGCATCTGCATTTTACAACCGGCCGCACGGCATTGCCGACCCCGTTTGCGTATACGGCGACTGACGTCGCGACGCTGCAGGAGGGAGGCGCACGCATGCTTGATGTTGCCGGTGTATCCCGAGACCTTTTCGCGCTCAATGCGTTTCCCTACGCTCCGCACTTGGCTTTTTGGCAGGTGTATAATGGATTTTTAAAGCTTGGGATGACGTCACTTCAGACAGGCGGCGGCAAGATCATGGGCACACAGAAAATCATCGATGCGATCGAGCGCTTGAAAATCGGGATCATCGCGTTTATCCCCGGCTACGGGTATCACCTCATCCGCGAGGCAGTCAAGCAGAAAAAGGATTTTTCGAACCTGAAGTTCGTCATCAGCGGCGGGGAACGGGCGAGCGCCGGCATGAAGGAAAAGGTAAAAAAACTGCTTGTCGAGGTCGGCGCAAAGGATGTCCAATTCCTCTCGACGTACGCATTTACCGAGGCGAAGATCGCCTGGATACAGTGCCACGAGCTGTCCGGGTACCATTTATATCCCGATATCGAATATTTCGAAGTCATCGACAAAAACGGGAAGCGCGTCGGGCCTGGCGAACCCGGTGAGCTGGTGTATACGAGCCTCGGGTGGCACGGCACGATCGTGGTGCGGTACCGCACCGGCGACATGACAGAAGGGATCGACTACGAGCCATGCCCGCATTGCGGGAAAACAGTCCCCCGCATCCGCATGGACATCCAGCGCACATCGGAAATCAAAGAATTCCGCCTCACGAAGGTGAAGGGCGAGCTGATCAACCTCAATAATTTTTATCCGGTGCTGTCTTCAATTCCAGAGATCGAAGAGTGGCAGGTGGAAATCCGGAAGCGCAATGATGACCCGTATGACATCGATGAGATATTCCTCCATGTTGCGCTGAAAGAAGGCGTTTCTATGGGCGAAATGAAGCACAGAATCCAACGCGCTGTCCATAGCGAGCTCTTTATCAACGTTGATATCCATGAGCAAAAGCTCGAAAAAATTCTGCAAATGCTCGGCATGGAGACGGAGGTGAAGGAAAAGCGCATCATCGACAACCGCCCGAAAGATTGAGCACCCCCTGAAATATGGAGCGCGATGTTATTGTCATAAGCGAAGGCGGAGCAATGCTGGGCGTGTTTGGCGCTGGCGTCGTAACCGCGTTCCATGAAGCCAATCTATACCCGCGAATACACAGCATCTACGGGACATCCGCCGGCGCCCATAATGCCGCTTACTTTTTAGCTGCATGGAAGAATCCTCCCCAAGCACGATTGGGTGCGAGCATCTACTACGAGGATCTTATCGGAAGAAATTTCATCAAACCGCAGAATTTTTTCCGGTACCTCGTCGATATAACCATCCATCGGTTTCGGAAGTCGCACCCGATTCATCACCTCATTGATATTGATTATCTGGAGCAGGTTGAATCTTCGCAGAAGCGGTTGGACGTGGCAGCGATCAAAGAGCAGCCGATACCGTTTAATGTTGCCGTATACGACATGCAAGAGCGGCAGGCGCGGTATAGTGATGGCACCGCGGGCACGTTGCGTGCGCTGAAGGCCTCAGCGTCATCGCCGCCATTCTACGCATCGCCGGTCAGGTTAGCCGGCAGGGACTATCTCGATGGCGGATATGTACGCAGCAAGGCGGATCTTCGTTTGATCGCAGACAATCCCGATAAAAAGGTTGTGTATATTATCAATAATCGAAAGACCATCCTCAATACGCTGCAAGCGCTCCCGTTCGAAATACTTCAGATGTTTCTGCTGGCAATTCTGTTTGGCTTTCGGATAGCGTGCCAGCCGCTGCGGGCATTTTTCTGCTTTATTAACGCGTCCCGGTTAAGCAAGTATCCGAATGCGATCGTTGTCCAGAACGAATTGCCCCACTCACACTCGACGACTAACCGTGCAAAATTGCTGGAATTGTACCAGCACGGCATCGAACAGGGCAAACGGGCGCTCGAAAAGCTTGGATAGCCTGCTGTTGCATGCCTTTTAAAGCCGTTGTTCTATTGGTACAATAACCACACGTATACATTGCATTGGTCTATGGTTGATCTGATCCTAAAAACTGTCTGGTTTTTTCTCCCAACGGGAATTGCGAACCTCGCCGCGTCCCTGTCGCGGTTTATTCCGATCCTCGGTGTCCCCGTTGATTTCGGCCGTTCGTGGCGGGGGAAGCGGGTGTTCGGGGACCACAAGACGTGGCGCGGCATTATTTTCGGCACGCTGTTTGGCGTTTTAACCTTCCTTATCCAGCGATGGCTGTACCGGTACAATGCGCTGCAGGATATCAGTATGTTCAATTATACTCAGGCATCGTGGGCCATCGGCCTCTTGCAGGGGTTAGGCGCTGTGTGGGGAGACGCCCTCAAGAGTTTTTTCAAACGCCGCATCAACCGCGAGCCGGGCGTGAGCTGGTTCCCCTTTGACCAGGTCGATTATTCCATCGGCGCATTCGCGCTCGTGAGCATCGTGTATTTCCCGGGGTGGGCGGCGGGGTTTATGGCCATACTGCTTGGCATCCTTGTCCATACTATTTTCAACCTTCTCGGATACGCGCTCCATTTGCAGAAAAATAAATTTTAATATAGAAGTGTTCAATGAATGTTACTGTCAAAGAATTACCGAAAGGCCAGGTTGAGCTTTCCGTGGAGCTCTCGCCTGACGATATGCGCCCGTATCTCGAACGCGCCGCAACGTCAATTTCATCGTCTTCGAATATCCCCGGCTTCCGTCCCGGCAAGGCGCCCTATGATGTCGTCGTAAAACGCGTCGGCGAAATGCGCGTGTACCAGGACGCGGCTGAACGTGCCGTGGAGAAAACGTACAGCCAGGCAGTCATCGACCACAAACTGCAAACGGTCGGCTCTCCGCAGATTGCCGTGGAGAAAATCGCGCCAGGCAACCCATTTTCATACCGCGCGGTCGCATCGCTCGTGCCGACGGTTGAAATTGCCGATTATAAGAACATCAAAGAGCAGAAACGCACGCCTGTTGTTGAACCCAAGGAAACTGACGACGCAATCCAGAATCTCCGGAAGCTGCTCGCGAAGGAAAAGCGCGTGCAGCGCCCTGTGCAGAACGGAGACAAAATTGAAGCCGATCTTGCTACGTTTCTTGATTCAGTACCGCTCGACGGCGGGGCAACCAAGAACCAGTCCCTTATGCTCGGAGAAGGACGGTTTGTCCCCGGTTTCGAGGAGCAGCTTATTGGCTTGAGCGAGGGGCAGACCAAAGAGTTCTCCGTGAAGTTTCCCAAGGAGTACCACCGCAAGGATATGGCGAATCGGCCGGTAGAATTCAAGGTAACTGTCAATGCGGTATTTGAGCGGGAGCTTCCGCCAGCCGATGACGCATTTGCGCAGCAGGTCGGCAAGTTTGAGAAGCTCGACGATTTACGCAAGAAGATCGAGGGTAATATTTTGCAGGAGAAACAGGAAAAAGAAGGCGAGCGGTGGGAACTTGCCGTCCTTGATGCGATTATCAAGAAGTCCACGTTTGGTCCTATTCCCGACATGCTTCTCGAAGCGGAAGCGCACAAGATGATGCATGAGCTCGAGCATGACGTGTCATCGCAGGGCATGAAGTTCGAGGATTACCTCACGAGTATCAAGAAGACGAAGGAAAGCCTGGAAAAGGAGCTTGCCCCGCGCGCTGTCGAGCGCATCAAAGCTGCACTCATTCTTCGGCACGTCGCGGAACGGGAGAACATCACAGCACGTGATGAGGAAATCACCCGGGAAATCGACAAAGCACGCGAACAGTACCACGACCAGCCGGACATCCTGAAGCAGATTACGTCTGATGATTACCGGAGCTACTTGAGGACGAATATCCGCAGCCGCAAGGTCATGGAGTTTTTCCATTCAATTGCTGACGGGAAAAAGTAGAGAACATATGAATATCGGGGCACATGTTTCTATCGCAGGCAGTATCGCGAACGCGCCGGTGAACGCGGAGCGCGCCGCCTGCGAGTGCTTCCAGATGTTTTCGCGGCCGCCGCAGGGCGGGCCTGCCCCAGTGTTGGATGATAAAATTGTGGCGCAGTTTACGGCGAATATGAAGAAACACCGGCAAGCGGCCGCGTACATCCACACGCCGTACTACATCAACCTTGCGTCATCGAGCCCAAAAATACGCTATGGGTCCATAAAAGTCATCCGCGATGAACTCGACCGCGCGTCCCTGCTCGGCGCGCGTGCTGTCATGACGCACCTCGGTTCGTCGAAAGATTTGGGCAAAGCGCAGGCGCTGAAGAAAGTTATCGAAGGCGTCGGTAAAATACTGGACGGTTATACTGGCAGTGCCCAATTCCTCATCGAAAACTCAGCAGGCGCTGGCGGCACTATTATCGGGGATACGTTTGACGAGATCGGGGCGATTATCAAGGCGTACCCGAGGATCCACATCGGCGTTTGTTTTGACACGTGCCACGCGTTTGTTTCAGGGTATGACGTGCGGGAAAAGGCAGCTGTTGCAAAAACCCTGAAAGCGTTTGATAAAGCGATCGGCCTTGAAAAACTTCAGCTCGTGCATGCGAATGACGCGAAAGCAGAGCTTGGCTCGCGGTCAGACCGGCATGAGCATATCGGCAACGGTATGATTGGCATTGACGGCTTCCGTGCCCTTATTGGCGCTGCACGTATTCATGACGTTGATTGGATTCTTGAAACTCCGAAAGACGACTCGGATGCTGATGACATGAGGACCCTTAAGGGGATACGGCAATCACTATGATAGTGGCACAACAAAAAAGTAGGTTGGCTGGTATTGTCCTCTGGTGCGGATTTGGCGTCGCCGTGCTCGCGCTAGCAATGACACTGTTTAATATTGCCGATTTCATTTCCAAACCGCTCGTACGCAATGAACAACCGGAGGCACGTGATGTTATCATCGTCCTCGGCGGCGGCGTGGTAACTGATACTCAGACCCTGCCATGGTCAGTGCAAGAACGCGTACAGCGCGGCATCGAGCTGTACCGTGGCGGGTACGCGGAGCATATAATTTTCGCCGGCGGCGTAGTTAAAGGGCATACGTATAGCGAAAGCGATATCATGAGGAATTATGCGGAGTTCCTCGGCCAGCCAGCTGAGAGCATTATTGAGGAACCGGCGTCGTCGAGTACGCATGAGAATGCATTGAATACCAAGGCAATCATGGAGCACGAAGGTTTCGATACGGCGCTCGTTGTCACGTCCGCATACCATACGAAGCGGGCATGCGCGGTATTTAAGCATGTGGGCATGGCTATCACCTGCGTTGCCGCGTTCCGGGACATGACGGGAAAAAACCTCTTTCGCAATTATACCGATGCCCGTGCTGTTGTGCGGGAGTACCTTGCGACGGTATACTATTGGATACGGGGGTATTTATCAACATAACAAAAACAGTATGAAACTTACGATACTTGGTTCGGGAACGCTGGTTCCCTCGGCCAAACGGTCAGCATCAGCATATCTTTTAGAAGCTGGGGATAAGGCGTTTTTGCTTGATAGCGGCGAAGGAACGAAACGGCGTATGGCAGAGGCTGGCCGTGATCCGCTTACGCTCGATTATCTCATGTATACGCATACGCACGTTGACCATGTAGCAGAACTTCCCGCGCTCTTGTGGTATTTGCATTGGGGGGAGAATAAGCGCACGCGCGAGCTTCAGGTGGTCGGTCCGAAAGGGTTTAAAAAGTTTTTCAAGAAAATGCTGCAGGCATACTGGCCGCAGTTCTACGAGAAAGCGGGGTATCCCGTTGCAATGACCGAAATGAAGAATTCGCATATTGAAATAGGCAATGTTATGGTTAAAACGCGCGCCCTGGAGGAGCAAACGAGCACGCTCGTGAAAAACTCGATTGGGTACCGCGTTGAATATGAGGGCTTATCGTTTGTGTATACGGGGGACGTAGGGTTCAGTGAAGCTGTCGTCAAGCTCGCGAAAAAAGCAGACCTCTTGCTTATTGATTCGGCTGCGGCGCAACCGATGCCAGGGCATTGCACGCCATCACAGGCCGGGGAACTTGCGTCGAAAGCACGAGTAAAAAAGCTGGCACTTACCCATTTCTATCCCGCTGTCGAGCGGATTGATATTCTCGGAGAGGCCCGGAAGACGTTCCAGGGCGAGATTATAATCGCCCAAGATCTTATGGAAATTACCATTTAATTGATTTTCATGAAAATTGCTATCGTATCTGATTCACACGATAACCTTCCGAATATTGAGAAGACGCTCACGTTTATAACGAATGAACATGTCGAAACGCTGATTCATTGCGGTGACGTCTGCGCACCAGGAACACTCAAGTTTTTTTCGGATCATTTCGCCGGGCCCATACATCTGTGCTTTGGCAATGTGGATGGGGATAAATATAATATGGCACGGCTCGCATACGAAGAATGTAAAAATGTCAAAATTCATGGTGATATTGGGGAGCTCCAGATTGGCGAGATGCGAATTGCTTTTGTCCATTATCCCTATATGGCCAAAGCGCTTGCGGCGGAGGCGGCCCATGACATTGTTTTTTACGGCCACAACCACAAGCCATGGGAAGAAATGGTCGGCTCCACCAAGCTCGTGAATCCCGGCAACCTCGCGAATATTTTTTACCAGCCGACCTTCGCGCTGTACGATACCGAAACAGGCGCTCTCGCGCTGAAAATGCTTAATACCCTATGACACACCACAGTACCATCGCCATTCGCGCCGCGCGGCTCGCGGGTGCGTGCCTGATGAAGTATTACCAGCGCCTCCGCCACACGGAGATCCACCGGAAGAGTGAATTTGACCGGGTAACGCGCGCTGACTTCCAGGCAAATAAAATTATTCTTGGCCTGATCAAGAAGCACTTCCCGACGCACGATATCCTGAGTGAGGAAACCGGGCTTGAGGACCATCCGGACATTTATGAATGGGTCATTGATCCGATTGATGGCACGACCAATTATATTATCGGCAATCCGCTATTTTGCACGGCGATAGCGTTGCGGCGCCAGGGCAGGATATTGGTGAGCGTAGAATACGCACCCGCGCTCAATGAGCTCTACTATGCGGAAGATAATGGCGGCGCATTCCTCAATGGCAAGCGGATTCGCGTATCACCAACGGCTTTGCTGCGGAATTCAATCATAACACTCGCTCGTTCCAGAGCGAATGCATCGCGCCAGCGATATATGCTCGTGCAGCGACAGCTGCAAGGGCGT
Organism: Patescibacteria group bacterium; assembly: GCA_028718605.1. GTDB lineage: Bacteria > Patescibacteriota > Patescibacteriia > UBA10025 > JAHIVO01 > JAQULM01. Next base: position 548,658 of record JAQULM010000001.1, on the reverse strand, counting down.
GCGCTCAACATGCGACATTTTGGCTCCACATCGTTGACACTTGCATTCGTGGCTGCTGGCCGGGTCGCCGCTGGCGTCGTTGTGCCCCCTGGCATTACTTCATGGGATATTCTTCCTGGCGTCCTCTTGGTCCATGAAGCTGGTGGCACGGTGACGGATTACACAGGAAAGCCATGGACGATTCATAGCCAGGGCGTGGTTGCCACCAATGGGCGCGTCCGCCGCCAGTTGCTAAAAGTTTTGCATCCATGAGGTATATTAAGGGAATTGTTATTCCTGGTGATCGATACGGGCGGAAACACGGCTATCCGACTGCCAATATTCCCTGGCGTGCGATCGCCGGCAAGCGGATCTATGCCGGCGTGTATATAGCATCGGTGGCGGTTGGGGATGCCGTGCACCCTGCGCTCGTGGTCATCGGAATGCACGGCAAACATAATCCACGCGTGAGGAAAGTGGAGGCGCACCTGCTGGGTTTCCATGGGGACCTGTACGGCCGTGTCATTACCATCGCGCTACGGCGGAAAATTCGCCCGCTTATCCGCTTTTCGGATCCAGCGGGGCTGATGCAACAAATCAAGCGTGACGTCGTGGCAGCACGCGATTATTTTCGCCATCGCCGGATTGCATAACCGGCTGCCGGCTGGATGCGTGTTAATGGTAGTCGGGGACGAACCGGACCGGCCAGGAGCTCGTGTCACCCAGTATCGAGAGGTCTGCGGCGCTGATTTTTCCGATATACAATTTTCTGAGCTCGCTCGTGCCTTTTTCCAGCACGAGGTTGGTTATCATATGGTACCCGAGGAAGTATACGATGTCCTTCATGAACGCGCCGGGCGCTGTGGTGTCCCCAAGCCCCCGCTTTACCCGTACGCACAGCTGCCATGCACGGACCGGGTTTTGCTGGTATTCGGCCGTGAGAAGCCGGTGGAGCTCGTGGAACGGCATTGATTGCCCGTGGTATGCCGCGATGACATTCAGCGCTGGAGAAAAATGTTTCGCGCCGAGCGGAATATTGAGCCGCCGCTGGTTGTAGATGGCGAGTCCCTCCTCTGTCGGGAGGTAGCTCGCTGTCCCCTGTTCGAACAGGCGGTACCGCTGTAGGCGGCCGTTTTCTAGCCGGAAAATGTGCGTTTCGATTTCGTGGGCAATCAACGCCCTGAGGCGGTTTTCCGTGATCTGCGCTTTTTTGCGCACCATGATCGCATTCTTTTTATTGACTTGCATGTCTGCTGTCGCTGAGTCGAGGATTTTGATTTTCCACCGCGTCAGTTTTTTTTCAGCAAGGTAGTGTCCGATCCTGTCGATGACGTCGTCCATGCGGAGTTTCTTGCTCGTGTCAGCCTCCATGGACTCCTGTCGGAGCATGCGCACCGCAGCTTCATACTGGTCGTAGGTGACTGAACCGTACAATTCGTGCGCGTAGGTAAGGGCATCCGGTTCGCCGACATGTTCGATGATAGAGAGTTTATTTTCGATCTCGCGGATTTTCCGGCGATACAGTTCGATAAATGGATGGTTGAGGTTTTGCGGAATTTTTTTCAATTCATTCCGAAGTTGTTCGCAATCAACGGTTAATTTTCTATACACAAATTGTGGGGACTTCGTCGGGTTTTTCAGGAATTCGCGCTGTTGCTCGGCCAGATTGACCGGCTTCAGCCCGGCAAGGAGATTGATCTGCTCGTTTATAGAGCATACTTTTTTATCGATATTCAGAAGAATTTTTTCCTCGCGAGATTCGAAGGGGGCAGTGTTCGCAAAGGGCACTTTTTGGGTAATGTCGATGAGAAAATCAGCGAGATATTTGCCGCCGAGAATTGCACGGTACGGAATGTTGGAAAGATCGGCTTGCTCGAACGGTATCTTGATTTTTTTGCCCTTTAATTTTATCGTAATAACTTTCGCGAGCCCGCCGAGCGTCAGGCTCTGGTCAAAGTAATTGGTGCTGCTATGAGGGTCGACTTTCGCCAGCATTGAATCGTACGGTGTATTGATAATTGCGATATGCTCAAAGAGCCCGATGGTTGGTTTCGCGCTTTTTGGCTGGTCGTCTGGGCTTTTTTTCACTATGCGGGTAAACAGCGTTTTTCCAATCCTGACCCCCTCTTCCGGTGACACGACTTTCAGGTCAGCCACTTTTTCAAGGCGCTTGCGCAGGAGCACCTGGTTTGATATTTGTATCGCGAGGCCGGCGCGGGCGTTGAGCTCCAGGATTTTTATGCCATTGTTCGTTGGCGCTACGTCGACGGCCAGATAACCGATCTGCGTGTAATGCTGGGTTTTTGACGCAGTGAGCAGTATTGCGTCCCAGTCAGGGATACTGATGCTCCGGACTGATTCGCCGTTTGGAAGTTTCCGGATAAGTTGGTTATGGTGCACCCCGAATGTTGTTTTGCCGGTGCCGATGTCGATCCCGAGCCCGATCGCGCCGAGGTGAAGGTTTGCTTTGCCCCTGGATTCAGGCGTCGGCAGGCGGAGCATCGCGATAATGGGGACGTACCGGAATACGATAATGCGGATGTCCGGGAGGCCGACATCCATAAATTTTTTAAAATACTCGTGCGGCAGCAGGCGTTCCTCAAAAATCACCTTGTCGTGTAAGCCCGATATGGCGTATTTTCCATCGAGTATGCCGACGCAATGCGTGTTCAGGTCCGACCATGAATATCGCTGGCCGTCGACATCGATGAATGTTTGGCCGCGCCGGTCAGCAATTGCAATAATGCCTTCCCCGCCGTACCCGCGGTTTGGCTTGATGACGAAGCTCCTGGGGAGGCTAGCTGGATTAAAATGGCGGAGCTCCTCGAGTGACTGGAGCGAATAGTACAGTTTCGCCGTACCGATGCCGCGAGCGTGCAGGTAGTGCTTGGTGTAGATTTTATCGTCGGCGAGGTGCTTCTTCGCTCTTGTGTTGTACCGTGCGATGTAGAGGAGATTCCGCGCATTAATCCCCAGGATGTCCGCAGATTTTGAAAATGGCCACATAGCGTGCGGGAATTATTCTTCGATTTGTTTTTCCTTGAGGAGGCTGCGGAAGCGGATGTATTCGGTGAACCGCAGGCCGGTAAACCTCCCCAGGAGTATGATGCCGAGCAGTGGAGCGACGATCAACTCAGGCCATGACATGATGAGGTTGGTGAATGCGGTCCATACGACGAGGTAGTATGCGACCACCGCGATGAGTATTGTTTTGACGACGCCCCAGAGCGCTTCCCCGAGGCCTTCCTCCGATTGCGCGGACAGGAATTTTTCTGAAATCGTTGACATGACGAGCATCGGGAAGATAGCGAGCGATATTGCCAGCGAAACGCGGTAGTACGCGAGAAACCAGATAAGGCCGAGGAAGGATAATGCGATTGATGAGAGGATAAGGCTTGTCTTCGGAATGTACAGGAGTTTGAACTTATTGAGCGCCATGCGCAGGAGGTAGCTCACTGCGACGACGATAAGCAACGTCCCAATGCCGAAATAAATCCCGAGGATGAGCAGCGAAAGTGCCGTAACCGTCGGCGTATAAATGCCAAAGGCGGATAACCCGATAACTTGCCGGAAGAACGTCACGACGAACGCGATAAAGGGAAATGCGAGCAGCAGGTAAATCGTATTGGTTGGTATGCCTTTTGCGATGAATGTCGTGATCGCGCGTGAGAGGAAAAAAGCATCTGATTTGCCGCTGCGCGCGTCAACGATACGGTACTCAATGGCGCGGTCGTCGAGCTTCGTGACAAACTCGTTGTAGTTTTTCGTTTCAAAAAGCGGATTGAGCGCCTCGGTGCGCGTCACAATGATATTTTTTGGCTTCATCACTTCATATGACTGTTGCGCGAGGTCGGCCGCGATTGACATATTCTGTTCCGTTACCACAACAAGCTGAATAGAATCTAGATTGATTGTTTTGTCTGATCCCAGCCCCTGCCAATAACGGGTGAACGCCTGGAGGCCGCGAGATGCGTTGGTATAAAATATAAGCCCGTCGGTATCGCGGATAAATTCCGCCTCTTCACCGATGAGGGGCACCAATTTCTCTTCAGTCAGAAAGCCCGTCTCTTCTTCCACGGCGGAGACGACCTTGAGAAGCACTCCATCGTTTGCCGCTTGGTTCACGATAAGCTTGAATTCCTTCGCGAGATTTTTATCCGTGATCATGAGCACTTTTTGGTCGTATACGAAAACTTCTTTACTGGCAGTGTCGGATACGTCGCCTTGCTGTATGGTCAGAGTTACCCGGTGGATTCCCGTTTGTTTGAATTCGCGAATGACTTCCTTGCCGAACTGCGGCGTTGGCACGTCCGAAAATTCCCAGCGGTAGGTTGGCTGTGAATCAGACGGGAGCAGGGTCGACTCCGAGGCGTCGAACAGGGACTTCTTTTCGTAGAGGATGTAATCTTCCGAAGTAATTTTTGCCGCAAGTTCAGCCGGCTGTTCGCCCAGTGTCGCTGGCTGTTCTGCCGTGGTATCCTGCGGTTGGATCGGGACTAGTTCGTCCGCGCGTGCGCACATCGGCAGCATGCCGGCGATTATAATGGCGAGTGTCGCGTATATGCGGATTGTTTTCATAGCACTTGAGGGGGTTATCGTATGCTCGACAGTAATGTATTGAGAAGTTCATGGTGCCAGGCGCGGTAGTAGAGCGGCCACTGCCGATACGGCAGACCTGGCTGTGGGTTGATTTCGAATAAGTACGGTTTGCCACGTTCAAATCCGAAGTCAATCGCATAAATTCGGGGCCCAAAATAATTAAAAAAGCGTTCATCAATGCGCTGTGCGATAGCGCGTGCCCGACGCGGGATCTGATTTTTTCTGATTTCGAGCATTCGGCCGCCCTGGGCGACATTGGCGAGATATGAACCTTTGCGGGGCTGGCGTACGTACGACTGGACGATGCGGCCGTTCATCAGCAAGATTCGCATATCGTGCAAGCCTTTGCAAACACCAGGAACACCATCGGACGTGTCGATGAATTCCTGCAGTAATCCATCGTAGCGTTTAATGCGGCGCCTAATAAGGCTTTTCGGGCCGATTTTAATCCCCCGCCCTTCGGAGCCGAACACGGGCTTCCAGACAACCCACGCGGTTTTGATTTTTTGAAGCGATCGTACGAAAGTCTTCCGGGAGGTCACGCGGTACGTTGGTTTCATGTACTGTTTGAGCAGCTGGTAGCAGCCGAATTTATCGTACGTGATTCCGTACAGTTTCCAGGGATTGACGATCTGCCACATAGCGCCGCTGTTATGCGGAAACCGCGCTTTATTGTACATGACTGCTGCCGCGATCGGGTGCCGGTACGGAACAAGTTTATCGCCCGTGAACTGGTATCCATGGGAAAATACGCCGTTGCCCAGGTACCGCGATGCGCCCGTTCGCACATAAAACACCGCTGACTTTTTTTGCGCGAGCCGAAAAAAATCGTGGTACGATTCCCGGTACTTCGCGATATTGAAGGGGTAACCGGAAATTGAGCGTCCCGGGTGCAGGACGACGAGGTTTGGCTTGCCGTTCGTGGAACGTTGTAACTGAGACACGGGCGCCATGAAAGTACGTATTCAAAAAGTTAACTACCATGCCGCGGGTGGGAGTCGAACCCACAAGCCCTTGCGGACACAGGATTTTAAGTCCTGCGCGTATACCAGTTCCGCCACCGCGGCTTACTGCTGTATTATATCAAATATTACGATTCCAAGTGCGACCGCCACATTGAGCGACTCCTTTTTCCCATACATCGGGATTTCAACCGTTTTGTCGCACAGCTTCAGAATTTTTGCAGGTAGTCCCCGTACTTCGGCACCGACGATGAGCACGAGTGGTTTTTTATTTTTCAGATGATAGTATGGGATGCTGCTGTGCGATTGTTCGATAGCAACGACGCGTTGTCCTTCAGCTTTCAGCTGCTTTATCAACCGGACTGTTTGGCGGTGTTTCTCGAACGGGATAAACTGCTGTGCGCCAAGGGCAACTTTATCGATTTTCGGGTGCGGCGGCGCCGGTGTAATGCCGCAAAGATAAATTTTTTTCACACCCGCTGCGTCGGCGGTACGAAATATCGCGCCGACATTAAACCTGCTCCGGACATTGTGCAGGATCAGGACAATATCATGTTTCTTTTGCATGGCGGTTGGAATATGCTCTGGAGCGGGTGAGCGGAATTGAACCGCCTTCTCTTCCTTGGCAAGGAAGTATAATAACCGTTATACGACACCCGCGCGTCCAAATGGTACTTCGGATTTCGCCAGCGGCTTATGCGCCGCATGCTCCACCCTCCGTACCATTTCTCCTTTTCCTCGTCCGCCAATGCGCGGACTCGGATGTTTCAGAGTTTTAGATTGAGACAAGTGGAGGCCACGAGCGGAATCGAACCGCTGAATAGGGGTTTTGCAGACCCCCGCCTTACCACTTGGCTACGTGGCCGTAGCGTTCCGGCAACACTCCAGACAGGCGAAATATATGCGTATGATTATAATAACAGGGAAATTGGCCTGAATCAAGAGAAGCCCCGGATGGGGCCTCTCTCGGTATGGTTATAGAATTTCGATTTTTATGCGTTGGATTCCCCACGCGATGGCGGATTCCCGGTCCGGCATCCAGATATCAGCGCGTTGCCAGTATCGGGCGCTCATTCGGTCCTCGACGACGAATATTTTGTTGCCGAATTGCTCGGGGAAGCGTACCTTGGTTCCGATCGGGAGAAAATTTGCTGCGATAACTCCATCATGAACTTTCGTTCCCGAAGCGGTCGTGAAAGGATCGCTCCCGCATTGATCCACCGTTGAAGAGTACGCAGTTACTGGTATAAACAGCGTACGTTTCGCCGGCGGCACCGGCTTAAATCCCACTTCTGGCAATCTCAGCCGGCCGTTTGCCGGAGCTGCTCCTGATAATTGGGCAATCAGCTGCTCTGCCTCATTTGGCGGCAGATTTGCGTGTGCGGATGCATTATGGGGGAAGCATAGCTGCCAAAAGAGTATGGTTGCCATGATTGCGATATGCGGTTTCACCTTTTTGTTCTTTGGATTCAGAAAATTCATCATACAACGTGCTTAATTATCTTTCCCTCGGCTAATATTAGCTAAAAAAATAGGTTTACTATTAAATAATCAGCTAATATTGGCATAAAATTTCTATCAAAAAACACCCTATCACAGGGGTGTTGTTTGATCGGCTATCTTAGCAAATCATTGAAATCATGTCAACCTTTAGGATTCGGGTATTATCGAAGGACGAAATCGGGACAAAAACGCGCGTTTACGGGTTACCTGTTCGCCCTGAGGCGAATTGGGTATACTACAGGTATGCTAATGGGCAGTTGTCAAAATACTTCTTTATGCGACTTGAAAAGCGAAAATGTTATCTCCAGATAGCCTTGAATCGCTCCCTTCCGGAGGTACGGCAGATGATAGCATCCCTGCCCCCATCGGATAGGATAATTATTGAAGTCGGCACACCTTTCGTAAAGGTGTACGGCAGCAGCGGAATTGGGATGGTGTACCAGTGTTGGTCCGCGAAGCTTGGCAGGCCCGGGTACGTCGTTGCAGACCTGAAATGCATGGATCGGGGATATACAGAAGTCGCGGCGGCAGCAGCGGCAGGTGCTTCAGCCGCGACCTGCCTTGGTTTGGCGCCCATCGAAACCATTAGTGAATTCATCAAGCACTGCGCGGCAGCAGGCATCGATTCAACGGTTGACATGATGAATGTCGAATTTCCGTTTGAGGTGCTGCAGAAGCTTCGCCCGCTTCCGGATATTGTCGTGCTTCACCGCGGAGTTGATGAGCATGATCTGAACCGTGAGCGCAGCATCCCGCTGCACATGATACGCCGGATCAAGGGGACGTATCCAGTCACGATTTCAGTGGCTGGATGCGAAACATTCCGCGAGGTAACGAGTACGGTGTTCAATGATGCCGACATCGCCATTGTGTGGCGCCCATTCTATGAGGAGCCCCACAAGATGGCGGAGCTTGCAGAGAGTTTTTTAAAGGTTGTCATCTAAGCCATGGCTTCTCCTATTAAAGTTTTTGAGGTATTTACGACGATTTTTAACTTTGCAATCTTCTTTTTTATAGTGCGGATGATATTCCGGAAAAAGAAAGGAGCACCGGCCGGATCACCCCTCCTGCAATTCCTCGAAAAAATTTCTCAGCAAGCACGCCATGCCCCGAAAGGCGCACCAACAAGCACACAACCGGCAGCAACGCCCCTAAAGACGCCGATTGCACTGGCGTTCAGTTCGCTGTCCCAGAAAACAGCGCAAATGCCGCTTGTGCCAGTTCCCACCGCAAAACTACAGAAAAGCAAGCAGTATTTGCAAATTGCGCTCAATAGCACGCTCGATGATGCGCGCTCGATTATAAGCCGTCTTCCGCCATCCGACCGGATCATCCTCGAGGCGGGCACACCGCTGATAAAAATATACGGAGCTGAGGCAATCCGCACTGTCCGTGCGATGGCCTGGCCGGGTGCGTACGTTGTCGCCGATGCAAAAACGGCTGATCTGGCAGAGCGGGAGGTTGAAATGGCCGCAACGGCAGGCGCGAACGGGATTACGTGCCTTGGGGTCGCGCGCGTAGAAACAATCGACCGGTTTATCGCGGCATGCAAGCAGCACGGGCTTGATTCAATGGTCGACATGATGAATGTAGAAAGCCCGCATATGCTCCTTCGCCAGCTCAGGGCGCTTCCGGATGTTGTGGTTTTGCACCGTGGCGTCGACGAGACCGAGTTCTCGAAAGAAAAACAAATCCCGTATTATCAGATCAAGCAGATCCGAGGGAGTTATAATATCACCGTCGCCGTTGCTGGTGGTGATACGATACGCGAGGTGCAGCGGGCCGTGTTCAATGACGCTAATATAGTCGTTGTGTGGAAGGATTTCTACAGTTCCTCTGTTGATACAGTTACCCTCGCAGCGCAATTCCTTAAAGAAATTAAATGATCTGCGCAATAAACTAGAAAACAAGAACTCCAGCTCGCGCTCGGGCTCTTATTTAATAAGTATTAATTATCAGGCACTGTGGTGATTACTTCGGTCCTGCAACCTTGCCGAGTGATTTAATTCCTTCCATGACTTCAACCGGAAGCGCAAAGATGACCGTCTTGGACGGATCAGGATTGATCGCTTCGATTGTTTTTAATGTCCGGAGCGAGAGGCCGCCTTGCGCCTGGGACAGATTCTGGGCAGCAGCCCGCAGGTCTTCCGATGCTTTCAGTTCGCCCTGGGCCCTGATGATGACAGCGCGCCGTTCACGCTCTGACTCCGCCTGTTTTGCCATAACACGCTTCATGTCTGCTGGCAGTTCAATGTCCTGGATTTTGATTGCAGTAACATTAACACCCCAATTGTTGGTTGCGACATCAACAATTTTTTTAATTTCATCCGCAATTTTATCGCGTTCCGCGAGCAATGTGTCGAGTTCCACGCTACCGATCACATCGCGGAGAGCCGCTTGGGCATACTGTGATACCGCGAGCGCGTAGTCCTGTATCTGCAGAATCGCGTACTCGGCCTTCTCCACCTGGAAGTAGACGACCGCATTGATACCGGCGGGTACATTATCCTTGGTAATCACTTCCTGCTGCGGGATATCAATCGTGGCGATACGCAAGTCTACTTTAATCATCCGTTGGAAGATCGGCAGGATATACGTCAGGCCTGGTTCGCGGGTGCTCGTGTATTTGCCGAGGGTGAGTACGACGCCGCGCTCGTATTGGTTGACAATCCGCAATCCCATGAGGACGAGGATGACGCCGACGATGATGAGTATCCAGATAATTTCCATAGGATATCCCTTTCGATGTTAATTATTTATCGGTTTTAGTATACCACAAGAATACCCCTCAATGGAAAGGAGCTAGTGGCCGGCTTAGGGTATTGGGTGGCAAATTTCCAATAACTGCCGGTGGATTGCCGGCGCCGCGGCGCACTGGGTGAAATTTTGGCTTGTCCGCGTGAGCGGGTTTGAATAATCAGTTACCATGCCGGAAACATCGGTAAAAATGCCGCCCGCCTCTTCAACGATCACCTGCATGGCGACACAGTCCCAAATTTTACTGGATTGGCACATCCAGCCGCCATACGTCCCGTCAGCAACCATCATCGCATCACATACGCTGTTGCTGATACGCAGATTCCGCGACCGGAGGACGACCTGATGCATAATGTCCATTTCTTTTTTAGTGAACGAAGGATTGTCCGGATGCGGATCAATGCCGTATGCCATGAGAACGTTGGAAAGGCTCGATTCGGCCGTAACATGGATTGTGTTGCCATTTCGAAACGCACCTTTCCCCTTCTCGGCGGCATAGGTGGATTGTAAATGCGGCAAGGAAACTCCGCCAGCGATAGGAATCGCCTTTTTCAGTAACCCGATCATTATGCCGTACAGAGGCGATCCTGCCGCATAGTTGCTGGTTCCGTCAATCGGGTCGAGTACCCAGGTATATTCCGAGTTCCGGTCTACCACGCTGGATTCTTCATCAATTATATTGTAGGCGGGGTATGCTTGCCGGATTTTGGTTACCAGAAATTTTCCGATTTCCAAATCTATTTCCGTCAGCACTTGGTTGCGATCTGTCGGTTTGATGGAGCTGGTGACATGCCCGAAGTTTTTGACGGCAATAACCGAGGCTTGTTTCAGTAGCCCGGTGATAAATTTTATATATTCCATTTTATCGAAGGTTAATCGGCCCGGAGCGGGTAAGGGGAGTCGCGTCCTGGGCAGCGATGAATGCTCCTTTGAGTCGCATCCATCGGCGTTCGTCTTCGCGCCGAGCGCTTGTCTCTCTGCTGCCCTTCGACTCCTGTTGTACTGATTTAATTATTGAGAAATTTTGCCAACGACTGGTCTACAAGCGGGTAAGGGGAGTTTCGCCTCGTCCGCCCTCGGGCGTCCTCGTTGTCCTGGTCACCAAACAATGCTCCTTCTGGTCGCATTGTTTGTCGCTCCCCTTCGGCTGCGCCTCGTATCGCTCGTGACCGTTCGACTCCTGTTGCGGTGGCTTACCTACTCAGGAGTGTCTGCCAAATGATGTAATGTGTTACTTACAAGCGGGTAAGGGGAGTCGAACCCCTGTCAACAGCTTGGAAAGCTGTGGTAATACCGTTATACGATACCCGCCCGGGGTAGTATTGAGAGTATGAAAAAATGAGAGAATGGTCAAGGGCTATTGGGCTGAGCGCTCGACGTCTGGACAATAGTTGTGACATCCCTGAATGCGTATGGTGTTGAGTAACTTGAGAAGAAGTTCCGATCCTCGAGTATTTCATTCTTGGCGCCAAAGTACATATTCATGACAATGCGGAACGTATTAACAGGTGTCATTGTTTGATAGAGTGTGCCGGTTTCCTTATTTGGTAAATAAAAAGCATTCAGGATGCCCATTCGTTCGCGGATCATATCATCAGTTGGGTTATTCCAATTTGATTCATATGCCGTTTCGGCGTTGCGGCCGTTCGACGGCTGTGCGAATGACGATACGGTGCTATGGTCAGCTTGAATGATGATAATCGGTGGGGTTGGGGATGTCGCGAGGAGGGAATCGATGAGCGCTTCAGTCTGGGCGTTTACAAACTGTATTTGTTCGATAAATGATTCCGTATCAGCCCAGACACCGCCGGTTAGTTTCATGACTGGATTTTGAATCGGAGAGCCGTCTGCCCTGAAGAGGTATGGCGGGTGGGGCACCAAAAGGTGAGCAAGTGTAAAAGTTGGTTCTTCACGAAGAGGGATATTTTTAATTTCTCGGAAAGAACACTGGACGAGGTTCTGCCTGTCGTTTTTGACAAGTAATCGTTCGAATGGATTCAGCAAAGTCGTCTGAATGAGAACGAGAGAAAACTCATCGATTGATCCGCACCGGATTTTCCGATCGGCAAGTTTCAAGTCGTTCGTCGGGAGGCCCGTGCCCGAAGCGACGTTAATAAAAGAGTATCCGTTTTCCTGGAGCAAGCGCCCCACGGCGTTATTGTGCGTTAAGCTGTACGGTATCGCGCGATTCGTTTCCGAGGGAGACAGCGGCGGATCGATTTCGTCAAGATAAATTCCGTTCAATGAAGATGCGAGCGAGAGGAACGTAGTCGCGTAATTGCTCGTGCTGTAGTCTGCTACGTAAAAGCCATGATCCTGGAGGCTTTTGATAAATACTGAATTGTCAAAACGGTAGAATTTTTTTAATACCGCAGAATTCGGGTAGCCATCCAGAATGATGTAGTAAATGTCTGGTTTTTCCGCACCTGATTGCGTAGGATTCAATGCCCCTAAACCATCTCGTATGGAGTAGTCGATTTGTGTTGCCGATACAGCATTGAGAATAATCGTGGCGAGGAGGGACACAACCAAAGCGCCTGACACTGCGTTCAGTATTAATGTTAATTTCGTAAATGTATACTTGCTGATACGGATGAGCGCGGCGGCTCCCCCGATAAAGATTACCATCGTAGGCACTGCGAAGGCATGGAGTGAAATATGCGTCGAGGCGACCGCATGATTGCCAAAAGTTCCAAATAAGTGCCCGTAGGAGAAGAAGACGAGTTGGGAAACGGCGACAACCAAAGCAGCTTTCCGGCTGTTCCTCATCGCTGCCCATGCGATGAGGAACGCGACTGTGGCACCAGCCAACGAGACAAGAATCGGCACGAGCGTGGATTCCAATGTTATCTCATCGCTGTTGTATTGGTACAGGGCGAGTATGGGGTAGACAGCGAGGAAAAAAGGGTGCAGCGTTGTCTTGAATAATGCGGATAGCCGTTTGGTCATAGTGGCAAGAAAATTCGGCATAATCCTCCCTCGTATACCGTACATTGATCCCGCGATCTACTGCCGGCGCATCGTATAGAGCATCCGTTCAGACGACTCAATAGGTTGGCGTCGTTCGATCGTGAAGTGTTTGGAGAAGTCGCGTTCGAAATCATCCTGGGTGTAGTGGTCGAAGATATCTTCACGAGACGCGAGGAGGCGCCGTACCTGTGAATCGCTCTTCGGAACGAATTCGACGAGCAGCCAGGTGCACAGGGAAGAAAAGAATTTTGCGATGCGGTCCAGGGGCACATTGTTCGTGAGCGCGAGATGGTGCACCAATGCAAGCGCCAGGCAAGCATCGACGGGACCGCGTTCTCGCAGTGAGCACCGTTCTTCGTTCGCCCATCCGAGTGCCGGGCTCGGATTTGTCAGGTCATTGATGAGCGGTAAAATATTCGTTCGATTGGACGCGCGGCAGTCGAGGTAGCATTTTTCGACAGCCGCAGGATCAATATCAAATGCAACGCACGGGATGCCTTTATCACCCACGATGAACGCGAATTCTCCCGTATTCGCCCCGAGGTCCCAAACGGTTTTTGGGCTGCATGCGCGGATGAAATCGGCTACAATTTTCTTTTTGTGGTCGAATGATTCGCGCGTGTAGTTTGTATCTTCGTAGTAATTCGCCCATTCAGTGCCTGCCGGCTTCCACTGAAGATTCCGTATTGATGCTTCAAGGTTCGCGATGAGCGCGGTGAGGGCAACCCGGCTTAATGTACGACGGCTCGTGTTTATTCCGCTGTTTTCGTAGTGTTTTTGGCTTTTTGCGTGGAGGTGGATATGGGACAGCAGTGAAAATTTTAAACGCGTGCGAGGCGGCAATAGTTTACTCGCCAGATCCAGCGGAATTCCGTCAATGTAAATTCGAAACAACTGATTGAGGCGAATATCACGATAGCTCATTAAAACGAGCGGCGCGAGGAAATGCTGGCAGAATTGGCGGTACGCGATCCAGGGTTGCCCTTCACGGTATTGTTCGAAAGAAAGCGTGTCGATGAGTACTGGGTTATTTCCCTGAAATTGGATATTGTACACGCTACTGTCTTTTAATGACATGCCGTGGTCCAGGGCCCGTTTTTGGATTTCGAGTGTTGCAAGCGCGGCGTCTTTTAATTGGCTAAAGCACCACTCGTACGGATATGAGATGAAAGGAATTTTTTCTGGTGCGATGACTTTATACGCACCAGATGCCGCGCGGGAGGCAGTTGCCGGGCGTTCCTCATGGTGGGGAATCAGAAGGCGCTTCTCGGTAAGTTCACTGTAAAGCCCGGAATTCATAAGAAGATCGTAATGCTGGCGGTACGTATTGTTAATTTGGCGATAGAGCTTGTCGCCGTGATAAAATAAAAAACCGCTTGGATCGCGGAATGAACCCGGCATGGCGGTCGTGCTACTTGGTTGTGTCATGCTTGTCACCCTTCGAAAACAAATTTTTTGCAAAAAGTATAATTTTTTTCCAGAATATTTTTATGGCGAACAGGCCGCCAAGAAATGTCGCGACAATGATTTGAATAATATAACTTCCGGAGCCAGCATCAATATAAGCATGCGCCGTCATCGGAAAACTCAAACCAATTATGACTCCAACAATGGCAGATACGCTGAGTGAGGAAAATAGGTTCATAGGAGTATTCATTGACGAAAGTTAGCGGGCATCACGTTCTATGGGTGCCATTATTGTACCGTACCGCGCGCCGGTATGCAATGCTCGTTAAAAAGGTTTCCAGAGAAATTTTGTGAGGTCGATGCGGTAGCTACCGTGCACTGCGGTAACTGCCACCCGTTCCTTTTTCAACAGCTCCGCTTGTTGGCGGGCCGTGTGTTCGAGGCATGTTGTACTAATCCTGCCTTCGCGATTGATCACGCGATGCCACGGCACCGTCCGCAACTCCTTCTTTGGGAGCACATGCAGTGCCCAACCTACCATGCGTGCTCCCCGCGGAGATCCCAATATGCCCGCGATTTGTCCGTAGGTCGCTACTCTGCCGCGCGGAATGCGTTTTACCAGGCCATAGACACGCTGGAAGTATGAGTATGCCATGCAGTATTGATTATTTCGCAGCCGGTGTTTCCTCAGTTGGCACAGCGTTTTTAGCAGCGCGCAGTTCTCGGTACGAGAGGTAGAAGAAAATCCCGATCAAGGCGGAGGTGTTGAGGGGCGCAAGCCAGAATGGGTATTCTTTTCCAAATGATTCGAGAATCATCAAGCCACCGAGCATGCCGATGGAATACATTGCGCCGTTTTTCAAGTATGCGAACTTTGAGATGTAGTTGATGCCGCGGATTGTAAATTCCCGGACGACAAATGCACCAAGGCCGTTCCCGAGAATAATTAATGGAATAGAAATTGTGAATGCGAATGCGCCAACAACTCCATCAATTGAGAATGACGCATCGAGCACCTCAAGATACAGTATTTTACTCCATGCGCTGAGGGTTCCGGTTAATAACTGTTTTTCTTTTTCCTCGGCATTTTTTTTGAATCCGTCCGTGATAAAGAATGCTGTCAGGCCGATAGAAGCCGAGAGGGCGAGTATTGGGCTCTCTCGCAGGGAAAAATAGATAATAGTGGTAAACACGATTGATGCGATAGCATAGAACCAAACTCCTTGCCGATGGATAAAATGCTCCACGAGGAATGCGTACTTTTTTTCTTCCAGAAAAAGCCAGGACAAGGCTACCATGAGGAGGTAGACGCCGCCGCCGAGCAGGAGAAGCGGTTTTGATTTGTCCAGATAGTCACCGATTTGCTCGTTCTGGGAAAACGCTGCGGTAAAAACTTCACCAATTCCCAATTGCGGATTTGCGATCCATACGATGACGAATGGCAGGATGCCACGTACGATGAACACTGCAAACAGCAAACCCCAAAACAAGAATATTTTTCGATATTTCTCCGGAAGTGTTTTCAGCACGGATGCGTTGACGATTGCGTTATCAACGCTGCTGATAATTTCGAATAGGCTTAAGCCTATGATGACAATAAGGAATTCGAATATCATAGAGAGGAGCTATCGGTTGCTATTTGGTCGGGGATGCCGGACTCGAACCGGCGACCTCGCGCTCCCAAAGCGCGCGCGCTAGCCAGCTGCGCTAATCCCCGTTGAGATTTTTAAGCTCAAATTTAATTTTAAAAGGAGATGGTACAGGGGTAACCGTACCATTTTTGGGGTGTTTTTTCAAGCGTGCGTCGCATTCACCAATGTTTCACGCTTGTTATTTTTTTAGTCCGGAGTTTATCCCACGAAGATGCCGAGGGCCATCCGCCTTCGCGAAGCTGCGGCGGATTTCACCATTTGGTTGAACTATTGATTTCAAGAATCCCTTCGGCTTCGCTCAGGGCAAGCTCCCTGGCGACGAGATCCCTCGTTGCACTCGGGATGCTCGATTTTCTGTCTGCTCGCATGGCTCGCAGAGAAAATCGGCATTTTCAGTCCTTCGCTCTTCCGGGGCTCGACGGTGGTTCCCGCATCGTCTCGCCCGCCTCGACTCCTCGTGAAGCGAAGCAGTTTGCTTCACTCGTGGTCTCGGCCCACTTCGCTACCTCGACTTTAAAAAAATCTCCGCAGATGCCGAGGGCCAGAATCGGACTGGCGACGCAAGGAGAAGATCCCTCGTTGCACTCGGGATGCTCGATTTTCTGTCTGCTCGCATGGCTCGCAGAGAAAATCGGCATTTTCAGTCCGGAGTTTATCCCGTATTTATGCCGAGGGCCAGAATCGGACTGGCGACGCAAGGATTTTCAGTCCTTCGCTCTACCACTGAGCTACCTCGGCATATTATTCCTCGGCATAAATACGGGACTCTACCACTGCCTGCCCCGTCGAATGACGGGGAGCTACCTCGGCAAAATGCCTACGGCATTTGCAGAATTTTTAAAACCTGCTTGGTGGGCGCGCCTGGAATCGAACCAGGGACCTCGTCATTATCAGTGACGCGCTCTAGCCAACTGAGCTACGCGCCCATACGCTTCATCACCAAGAATAGTATAAACGTACCGAAAAAGCAACAACCAACGTCATGTATGGCTGCCTCCATGTCAAATCCTTAACAAACCAGGATTGTGATAAGAAGAAGACGTCATTTGAGATTGTCGTTTCCAATGTACAGCTACGGTGCCCGAAGGCACCATAGTCGACCTAGGTCGGCTACGCCGACCATATCTCCTTGAAAGGAGGTGATCCATCGACAGCTTCCGCTACCGATGCCTTGTTACGACTTCGCCCCTATCATCAGCCCTACCTTAGGCCCCTTACGGGGACTTCGGGTATTGCCGACTCTCTTGGCGTGACGGGCGGTGTGTACAAAACCCGAGAACGTATTCACCGCAGCATAGCTGATCTGCGATTACTAGCGATTCCAGCTTCATGAGGGCGAGTTGCAGCCCTCAATCCGAACTGGGGACAGCTTTGATGGGATTAGCTCCACCTTGCGGCTTAGCGGCCCATTGTACTGCCCATTGTAGCACGTGTGTAGCCCAGGGCGTCAGAGGACCATGCTGATTTGACGTCATCCCCACCTTCCTCCTCGTTATCCGAGGCAGTTTGGTATGAATATTTTAACATACCATAGGGGTTGCGCTCGTTAAAGGACTTAACCCGAGATCTCACGACACGAGCTGACGACAACCATGCAGCACCTGTCCTAGCACCCTCGAAGGAGTCCCCGTTTCTGGGGATGTGCAGCTAGGATTTCAAGCCCTGGTAAGGTTCCTCGGTTATCGTCGAATTGAACCACATGCTCCACCGCTTGTGCGGGTTCCCGTCAATTCCTTTGAGTTTTAGCCTTGCGGCCGTACTCCCCAGGCGGGATACTTACTGCGTTAGCTAGGTAAACGACACTGAGAGGGTCGATACTCCCAATGCCTAGTATCCATCGTTTACAGCGTGGACTACACGGGTATCTAATCCGTATCGCTCCCCACGCTTTCGTTCGTGTAGCGTCAGGGTCATCCCAGCAGACTGCCTTCGCAATTGGTGTTCTTGCCGATATTAACGCATTTTACTACTACACCGGCAATTCCGTCTGCCTCTTCTGCCCTCGAGCCTTCTAGTTTCCTCGGCAGTTCTGATGTTGAGCATCAGGGTTTAACCGAAGACTTAGAAAGCCGCCTTTGAACTCTTTACGCCCAGTAAATCCGGATAACGCTTGGGGCCTTCGTATTACCGCTGCTGCTGGCACGAAGTTAGCAGCCCCTTATTCCTGTGGTACCATCATTAGTTTTTCCCACAGAAAAGCAGTTTACACTCCGAAAAGCTTCTTCCTGCACGCGGCGTCGCTCCCTCAGCCTTGCGGCCATTGGGGAAGATTCTTGACTGCAGCCTCCCGTAGGAGTCTGGGCAGTGTCTCAGTCCCAGTGAGGCGGGTCGTGCTCTCACACCCGCTATCCGTCGTCGCCTTGGTAGGCCATTACCCCACCAACTAGCTGATAGACCATAGGCCCCTCTCGAAGCGATAAATCTTTATTCACACACCTTGAGGTGTGGGAACACATCCGGTATTAGCTCCGCTTTCGCGAAGTTATTCCGAACTTCGAGGCAGGTTACCAATGTGTTACGCACCCGTTTGCCACTTGTCGCACCTTGCGGCACGACGCGTTCGACTTGCATGCCTTAGACACGCCGCCAGCGTTCATCCTGAGCCAGGATCAAACTCTCAAAAAAAATAAATTGACGTTTCTTCTTATCACGATTCCGGTTGTTAAGGTTCATTCCTCACGCAGTCGATCAAGGAGGGAACAAAAAATCCCGATGCTATAACGGGACACAAAACTACATTTTCAGCTGATTGTGGAAGCAAAGTAGTGTGTACCGCTAGGCGTTCCTTTCGTCTTTACTGTTAACTTAGCAAAGATTTCGACTATGTATTATTGCCCATTCATTGTAGGGCATATCCCAAGGAGTGTCAAGTGCGGGATTTCGTACGCTTCCAGGAGGCAATTTTCGAATGGTTGCCCGAGAGGAGAATACGCGGAACCCGCATCCCGTTGAACACTTCAGGCCGTGTGTACTGGGGATATTCGCGGTATGTGTCGCAGGGCGAAAAAGATTCATCATGCGTTGATCGGGGATCTCCGAGCACGCCTGGCAGTAATCGGGTGACACTGTCGATGATGACGAGTGCGGGAAGCTCCCCGCCAGTCAGTACATAGTTGCCGATGGAGATTTGCTCGTCTGCGTATTTCGATATGCGTTCGTCAACGCCTTCATAGTGCCCGCAAATAAACAGGAGCTGGTCATACTTTGCGAGCCGCTTCGCAATGCGCTGGGTGTATGTTTTTCCGCGAGCGCTCAAGAGAATCGTCCGTGATTTCTTTTTTCGCTTGATTGCATTGAGGCACCGATAGATCGGCTCAGGCTTCATTACCATGCCGGGTCCGCCGCCATACGGGCGGTCATCGACCGTTCTATGCTTGTCCGTCGTAAACCGGCGAATATCATGGATGCGAATCGAAACATGCTTTCCGTCTTGGGCACGCTTCAGGATGCTCTCATTGCAGTAAGAAACGAAGGCATTAGGGAAAATTGTGAGGATGTCATATTGCATATAACGGTTTGCTTGAAGCAAAAATCGTACGGTTAGTATATCACACCGTACGATCTTTGCTTATAGTTTCGATGTTGTGTTATATTTTCAGGTCATCGACAGCTGACGTATCAGCTTCTTCGTGCCGTTCTTCCCGTGAACCACCCCTGTTTCCTTTGTGGAAACCGTCTGGTTCATGGATCTTCAGGTTGACGCGAGCGTGGTTTTTCGCTCCAACGACCCGGAGGAGTGTCCGGATGGCCTTGGCGGTCTGGCCTTGGCGGCCGATAACCTGCCCGAGGTCTGCGGGGTTTACCTTCAGGGTGATGAGCACGCCCATTTCATCGACAGTCCGGTCGGACTTGACGTCCTCAGGCCGGTCGACGAGGGCTCGTACCACATACTCGACAAACTCCTGATCCATCATTTCTTCTTTTGCCATAGTCGTGTATTCAGTTTTCTTCTCGTTATCTTTTTTGAAAGAACCAGTGCTGTCGACCTAGGATACAGACTGGCGTTCGAAATAGTGTATCTCTATCGTACCAATTGGCTAATCCTGCTGTCAATTATTTTTTTCCTGCGCTTGCCGGGGCTTCTGTTGCCGCTGGTTTGGCGGGTGCCTCTGCTGAACCTGCTGCGGCACCTTCCTGTTCCTTTTTCTTGATATTTGCGACTTTGATTTTTTTACCCTCAATAACTTTATGCTGGATCAGCAGGTTGTGGATTGACCCCGACGGCTGTGCGCCTTTTGAAATCCAATACCGAATGCGGTCAGCTTTGAGGCTCGCCTCATTCGTATGGGGGTTGTAGTTACCGAGCAGTTCGAGGTAGTCTCCGACCGTGTCTTTCGTCTTTTCAGAAACGATAACCTTGAATGTCGCGTACTTTTTCTTTCCTACTCGTGAGAGTCTGATTGCTAGCATAGTGTTTTGTACAATAATAATAGGTAATGCTGGATAAGCTGTCAAGGGCTTAGGCTTCCGCGATGACTTTTTCCGCTTCCTGGATGTTGATAGACAGGAGTTTGGATACGCCGTCATCGCCCATGGTAACCCCGTAGAGAATCCGGGCTTTGTTCATCGTCGCCCTGTTGTGGGTGATGACGATAAACTGCGAACGCTTCGAGAGCCGTTCGACGATCGAAGCGAACCGGATTGAATTCGATTCATCGAGCGCTGCGTCGACCTCGTCCAGGATAACGAATGGCGACGGGTTATTGTGGATGATTGCACAGATAAGAGCGATGGACGTCAGCGCCCGCTCCCCGCCTGAGAGCATGCTGATGCCTCGCAGCCGTTTCCCCGGCGGCGTCGCATGCACGTCAATGCCAGTAATAATTTTTTCTTTATGCAAAATTGGTTTCGGTTCTGGCACGGCCGCAGGCTTGGATTCCGCCTCGTCAACGTCCTCGCCGTCTTCCCCGTCGGCTTCGTCTGTTTCAGGCGAGCGCGGCTCTTCTTTTACGAGCGTGAGCGTTGCGTTGCCTCCATTGAACAGCACTTTAAAGTATTCGGTAAATTGCTTATTGATTTGTTCGAATGCTTTACTGAATTGTTTTTTAATCGTTTCGTCTAAGCTTTCAATCGCCTCTTCCAGGTCCTCGATGGCTTTTCGCAGGTCAGTGCTCTGGTGCGTCAGGAAGTCGAAACGCTTCTGGGTTTCCTCGTACTCTTTGCTGACCTGGGGATCAATGCCGCCGATCAGCTCGAGGTGGTGTTTCAGCTTCTGTATATCCTGGAACAGGGGCGGTTGCGGTGCCGGAGGGTTTTTAAGCTGGAAAATGCTGTTGCGTTCATCGTCAGCCAGCTCATCGACCATTTCCCGTTCGATATCTTCCTGTTTTGTTTCGACCTTGGCGATTTCTACTCGGATATCGTTTAATCCCGCTGTGATGCGATTGAGTTCTTCCTGCTTTTTTGAGAAGGTTGTCTGGAGCGCAAATACTTCCTCTTTTTTCTTCTGTTCTTCATGGTTGAATTTCTCGAGTTTGCGGTTGATATCGGCGAGTGAGGAGTCGATTTGCTTGATTTGTTGGTTTAATTGTTGTTCTTCCTTTAAAATGTTAGCCGCGCGCTCCGATGCCGAGATCCGTGTGGTAAGACGCTGAAGCTCATTTTTTACCTTTTCGCGCTCTTGTTCGACGGATTGAAGTTGGCGTTGGTTGAGGGAGACGCGTTCCTGGGATACTTGGATTTTTACGCGAAAATCGTTGATCGTAGTGAGAAGTGCGTCTTTCGCACTTAGGAGTTCGGCAATTGCATCCTGCAATTCGATCACATCACGGGGGTCACCTGCATTCGAGCCCCCGAGGCGGTGATTCAGCTGGGCGAGTTCGGTCACGAGTGTTTTAAGGTCAGCGCGGAGGACTTTAACCTCCTCGATGGTGGCAGCGGCGTTAATTTTTTCCAGGAGGCCGTTAAATCGGTTATAAATATCCTCGATTTCACGCGCGAGGTCAGGGAGCGCGATAGATTTTTTCTGCTGCAGCTTTTCTTTCGCCATCCGGAGTTTATTGGAGAGGGCGACATGCTGCATATCTTGCTCTTTCAGCTCACGTTCCTTCACCTTCAGTTGGTCGGTGTGCCGTTCTTCTTCTGTTTTAAATTCTTTGATACTTGTTGCAAGTGCGTTGGTTTCGTGTGCAAGCTGTTCCTGTTTTCGTTCGAGCCATACCAGGTCGAATTCGCCGCGTTGTTCTCGGTCAGCCTCCGTCCTGCCCTTGAGCACTGCCTGGTCTTTCAGGAGAGCGTTTTTTCGGGTGATCACCGTATCATACTCGCGCTGCAGCTGCTGGAATTCTTCCTGGCGCGTCGAGCCGAGCGCAAGCTGCTGCATGTTGTTTTGGATTTCCTGCAGGGCGGTTTCCGCTTCATGCTGTTTCAGTTCCGCGAGGTTGTATTGCTGCTGTTCATGCTCACGTTTATTTTTTAAATCGTGCCACAAACCCCCGTAGTACGTATGCTGGAGTTCTTTCAGTTCTTTCGTTACCTCTTCGCGGCGCTCGAGCCTGCGCACCTGCCGCGTCAGCGAACGCAAACGTGGCTCGATTTCCTGTGTAAGGAGGTCTGCCTGGTACAAATTGTCCTTCGTTAGGGCTAGTTTATGCTCTGCCTGCTCTTTTTTGATCTGGAATTGCCGCACGCCAGCCGCTTCATCAAAGTATTCCTTGCGCTGGAGCGGCGTGGCCGCGAGGAACAGGTCGACCGTTCCCTGGCTGATGATGCTGTAGGAACGCTGGCCAAAGTTTGATTTTGCGAGCAGCATCAGTATATCTTGGAGCCGGACGCGGTTTTTATTAATGAAATATTCCCCCTCGCCGTCACGGTACACTTTACGCGAGATCACGATTTCCTGGTAGTCGACGGGTGCCGTACGGTCCTCATTATTCAAATGCAAATCAACCTGGCAGTACCCGAGCCTGGTTTTCTTGTCAGAGCCTGCGAAAATCACGTCCTCGGATTTCTTGCCGCGGAGCGTCTTGAGGCTCTGCTCGCCCAAGACCCACCGGACTGAATCGGCGATATTCGATTTTCCGGAACCGTTCGGGCCGACGATTGCGGTAACGCCGGGGGTAAATTCCAACTCGCTTTTGTTTGCGAATGATTTGAAGCCCTGGATTACTAGTTTTTGGAGATACATGATTGGTGCGGATTAAAGGGATGCAGCGGAACAATACGGGATTTAAAAATGGAGAGAGGGTTCAGGCCCTCTATATGGGGATATTTTACCATATTAGGTATTTTTTTCAAATCAAAAACCAGGCCCGAAGGCAGCCAAGGGTAGCTGTCTGGCATTGCGTGGTCCTTGTATGCACCCCCTACGTTCCGAGTAGATGGAGGATGATCGCTTTTTGAATATGCATCCGGTTCTCTGCCTGGTCGAAACGAAAACCTCCCGACTTGTAGTAAGCCGGGAGGCAGGGAGATTTCTGATAGGAGCGATACTAGAGGGTCGAATCGGCTGTTGGTGACGCTGGGGGTGGCCCAGTGAATACGCGATCAGGGATACAGACAGCATCTTCCTTAATTAGTCTGATTTCCGAATCGTGAATATACTCATCACGTATCTTCCTCTTATCGAAGAACCAGACTTCACTGCCAACCGGTGTGTTCATGTCGATTATCACCGGGAGCGCAAAACCGCTCGGAGTCAAGTTCCTTAGCTCCCCATTCTCACAGTAGAGGACGAGAGCTAAGTCCATGGACGTGGTGAAAATACGATCCTTTTTAAGGACGATTGCCCTGATCCAGGTGGTGTCGTTTCGAGTGGCGGCCGGGATGGGGTTTTGAGTGAAATACCTGTTGATTGTAGCTTTGAGGTTTGTGTCGATCGGGCAGAGCAGCCCCTCTTCTTCGATCCGTGCTTGCGGCTGTTCACTGCATCCGTAGTTGAGGATGGAGGCCGTGAGCAGCATAAACATTCCCATAACTAAGGTGATGCGAGATCTGGACATATATACCTCCCCGAGGGGTAGTGTGAAGAGAATCAAAGAGCCATTGTTTGCGTAATGACAAGAAATATTAGCAGAGATTATTTTATTTGTCAAGGGTAAGCCAAAACAACCGAGTTTATCAGATTGATTTTGACGAGGTTTCGTTCGTGCTATTTCCCGAGCAGCTGCAGGATAATTGACTTCTGGATGTGCATCCGGTTTTCAGCCTGGTCAAAAGTGATTATATTGCCACTTTTCTTGGCGCCAAGAGTAGCTTTGTCACTTTTCTTCGAATCAAGAAAAGTGACAGAAAAGAGATTCCGCCCAGGATAAAAAATTGTCTGAAATTGGCTCGTCGTCATTCCGCGGTGTAACTCGCTTCTCGCGTGCCCATGGGCACGCTCGTACGCTCGAACAGGACACCGCGGTCTCGCCCAAAGGGCGGACCATTCCTCCTCGCTCAATTTCAGCAATATTTTTTATATGGGCGGGGAAGAAGGAATTTTGATTAAGAAGCCCCTGGACCCCGCGATTCTAAAAACCTTTTTGGTGCTTAATCATTTTCGAGTATTTTGCAGGATAGGGAGCGTGGATATTATTTCCCGAGCAGATGCAAGATGATCGCTTTTTGGATGTGCATCCGGTTCTCTGCCTGGTCGAAGATGACTGAATTCGGGTGGTTGATAGCATCGGACGTTATTTCATAGCCGATATGGCAGGGCATGCAGTGCATGATTTTCGCGTTGGGATTGTGCTTTTCGAGCAGGGCGGCGTTGAGCTGGTACGGCTTGAACATCGCGACCCGCGCGTCAAACTCTTCCTGGAAGCTCGGCTTTACCTTGCCATTGTCGAAGAATTCCATATCGACCCAGGTGTCGGTATGCACGTAGTCCGCACCCTCCATTGCCTCTTTGAGGTCGAGCGTTGTATGAACTTTACCCGTGGCATCAGCCATCTTGTTCAATTCTGGATCAATGCTCGGTTGGTGCGCTTTTGGCGCGGCGATCCATACGTCAATCCCGAGCTTAGCGCATGCGAGTTTCAGCGTGTTTGAAACGTTATTTTCAATGCCGAGCCAGACGACTTTTTTAATTTTATCTAATCCGCCTGAATGCTCA
This sequence comes from Patescibacteria group bacterium, assembly GCA_028718605.1. Lineage (GTDB taxonomy): Bacteria > Patescibacteriota > Patescibacteriia > UBA10025 > JAHIVO01 > JAQULM01. Next base: position 523,792 of record JAQULM010000001.1, on the reverse strand, counting down.
GCCATTGTCAGGAGGTCGCCCAATGCCTGGCAGGGGTGGTACTTTTCTGAGCACGCGTCGATGACCGGTATCTGGTTGAACGAGGCTGCGGTGAGCACGTCCGCGGCTTTTAAAGCGCGGAACATCAGGACATCGCCGAACCGCATCACTGCCCGTATCTCGTCCCGGAAATCAGTCAACGAGAACTGCGTTGTTTTTTGGTCAATGAAGATACCATGCCCGCCGAGCTGCGTCATTCCCGCTTCAAACGAGAGCCGGGTGCGCGTTGATCCCTTTTGGAACAGCATGATGAGCGTCTTGTTTTTCAGTACGTCGCCGTGCTCAGCAGGGTTTTTTTTAATCTCCATCGCGCGCTCGATAACAGCGCGTATTTCGTCGGCTTGCCAGTCTTTGAGGTGGAGGCAGTGTTTCATAGGTAGCGTAATTAATTGAAGTTTTTTAAATTATTCAATTCCCCAATATCCAATTTCCAATGAATGACCAATTATTATAATGTCCCATGACCAGTAATTGGATATTGGTTATTGGGCATTGGTTATTCTTTTTAAGTATGCTTCCCAGCCGGCGGCACGGTACTGTTCCGCTGCTTTGATAGGGTCGGATGCGCTGTAGATGCCGCGGCCGACGATTATCACGTCAGCGCCGGCGGCGATGACATCCGCAGGTGTCGTGTATTGCTGGCCGAGCTTATCTCCCGTTGATGTCAGGTTCACGCCCGGCGTTAGAATAATAAATTGAGGTGAGGCGATAGCGGACAGTTTTTTTAGCTCCTTCACTTTACCGCCGTTACCAATAAATCCGACAATAAAACCAGGGTAGTGTTCAGCCATTGTTACGGCTTGTGCGGTGTATTCGTCAGTGGCGAGATTGCCTTTTGAACTCATCTGGGCAAGGAGTATCAGGCCGCGCGGTTCTGTTTGCTTGTCCGCAACAGTTTTTAAGCCCTCAATAATGCCAGGGCCGGGGATTACATGGCAATTGGTGAGGTGCGCCCACTCGGCAATTTTATATACACCTTTTTCGTACTGCATTGATACGGTATTGCCGATGTCGGCGAATTTCCGGTCCTCGAAAATAAGGAAGTTGTGTTTTTTCGCGAGCGAGCGGATTTTTACAATCACGCCCGGGGTGAAGTTTTCCAGGATGTCCACGTGCATTTTTAAAACCGCGAGGTATTCGCCCAGCTGTTCGATATGGCCGAGGAATTTTTCAACATCAGATTCGTCGTTCGCGAGGCAGAGGTTCGTTTTTTTCTGTTCCATCAGTTCGAAAAGCTGCTTCGCAACCGGGTTGGTTGCTTGCTTGGCGCGTTCTGTATACGATTGGGTCGTCCTAGCGTCCATAGGTGGTGCGTTAGACTCCGTAATCTTTTAGATAACGCTCGATATTTTCCTTCATGACGTCATCAAGGTAGATTTTTCCGTCTATTGTTTTATTATGCAGGTGCTTAAGTACGTCATGGATCGTGATGATTGAAGTGACGGGGATGCTGTATTTTTTTTCAAATTCTTTCAGTGCGTCATTGCCGTCCGCGTCAGTTTCCTCACGGTTCAGGGCGATGACGAGGCCTGTAATCGTGATATGGGGGAAGCTCGCTCGCAGTTTTTCAACCGCGTCCTCCTTGGTTTTGCCGGTCGTCATGACGTCATCGATCAGGAGGATTTTTTCATTCCCCCGCGGCTCGCAGCCGACGAACGCGCTCTTGTCGCCGTACTCTTTCGTTTCTTTCCGGTCAAAAAGATATCCTTTGTCGATTTTGAATTTTTTCGCAAGAGCGATAGACGTTGACACAGCGAGCGGAATCCCTTTATATGCTGGCCCGAAAATGATATCGAATTTTTTCTCGTCGCCCTTGACGGCGGCGGCGTAGAAGTAGCCAAGGCGATAGATTGTCTCGCCGGCATTGAAATTGCCCGTTGTGAAGAAGTAGGGTGATTTCCTGCCGCTCTTCAGGGTAAATTCGCCGAACTTGAGCGCACCGGTCGTTGCGAGGAATTCAATGAAGTCTTTTTTATACTTTTTCATAAGAGATTTCCTTTCCTTGGAATTCATTATGTATCGCACCGTTATTATACACGAGATTGCCATTAACAAACGTCATGATCGGCCACCCGGCAAGTTCCCACCCGTCGTATGGGGACCACCCGCATTTTGACTTGACGTCGGACTTTTTGAACGTTTTCGTTTGGCGTAAATCGACAACCGTGATGTCCGCATCGAAGCCCTCGGCAAGCGCACCCTTGCCCTTGATGCCGTACAATGCGGCTGGTTGTGCAGCCATGAGGCGTTCGAGCAGTTGGAGCGAGAATTTTCCCTGATAAACAGCGTTGAGCATGAGTGGTAGCGATGTTTGGATTTCTGGGATGCCAGCGGGAGCTTGTTGGTATTCCTTCCATTTTTCGTCAATGGTATGGGGGGCATGGTCTGTCGCGACGATATCGATCGTACCATTCCGCAGTGCTTCCCAGAGCGCCGCACTGTCGTCAGGCGTGCGGAGCGGCGGATTGACTTTTACAAAATTGCCGAACTTCACGTATGCCGTGGAATTGAGAAAGAGGTGATGGGGGGACACTTCGCAGGTTATTGGCAGGTGGCTGCGCTTGGCGCGCGCTACGAGTTCGATTTCTTCCGCGGTGCTTAAATGGCAGATGTGCACGCGTGCTCCGGTTTTTTCTGCGAGTGTGATAATGCGCTGGACTGCGCGGATCGCGGTTTCCCGGCTCCTGATGCGCGAGTGCACTGAAGGGTTATCATTAGCTGCATATCGTACCAAATTTTCTTGGATTAGACGTTCGTCCTCGGCATGCACGACCCAGCGGATTCCAGGAATAGACAGGAGGTTTTTTATATCCTCGTCCTCAGAGACGAGCAGCGTGCCTGTTGATGCTCCCATAAATAGTTTTACGCCCGCGATGGTACGCGCGTCCTGGATGTCCGCAAGATTATCTTTCGTTGCGCCGAGGAAAAATCCGTAATTCACCAGGCTTTTTTGTGCACGGCCGCGTTTGATATTCAACGAGTGTTCGTCGACAGCCGGCGGTTCGTTGTTTGGCATGTCAATGACAGTCGTCACGCCGCCCGCGACTGCAGCGCGGGAACCCGTGAGCCAATCCTCTTTATGCTCTGCGCCTGGTTCACGGAAATGCACGTGCGCATCAATGATGCCAGGAAGTACGAGATTGCCGCCGGCGTTGATCTCACGCGCTTTGCCTTCAATTGCGCCGATCGCCGAGATTTTTCCTTCGCGGATGGCAATATCGACCCGGCGGTCGTCCGTGAGTGTGCAGTTACGCAGGTTAGTGTCCATGGTAGTATTGTTTCATTCCGCTGCCGGTACGGTGGTACGAGCCGAATTCCGTTTGCTTGCTCGCGTACTCGCCGGTCACGACCGGCCCCTCAGTGCACATCCGCGCGCCGGAGCCGTCAACGCAGCACTGGCCGCAGATGCCGAAGCCGCACTTCATGTACCGCTCGATGCTCACCTGGCACGGGATTGTGCGCCCGGCGCAGAGTTCAACGAGTTTTTTCTCCATCATTTCAGGGCCACAGACGTATACGGAGTCGTACGTATTTTTTTCCATACACGCATTCGCGGCTTCAGTGACGAACCCGCGCTGGCCCGCGGAACCGTCGTCGGTTGCAACGTGGAGCGTCGCCTTGAGGTCCCGCAAGCGTTTTTCAAACATCAGGAGGTCTTTCGTCCGGGCGCCGATGCAGAAATCTACTGCGATACCAGCGTGTTTTGCCTGTTCCGCGAGGTATGCGAGTGGCGCAACGCCATACCCGCCGCCAACAAGGAGTATGCGCTTTGCGCGCGGTTCAAGCTTGAACCAGGATCCGTACGGTCCGCGGATACCGACATAATCCCCAACCTTCAGCGTGAATAGCTTGTGGGTAAATCGGCCGACATCCGCGATGCTCAAGCCCAGCGTTCCCTTTTCATTTACCGAGACGCTGAACGGTTTCTCGTCCACGCGGGGGATCCACATGATGACAAACTGGCCTGGTTTTGCCTTCATTTCGGTGGCAAAGTAAAACGTCCGTACGTTCGCGTTTTCCTGCACGATTTTCTTGATCGGCAGGGAGCGAGGCTGTTCGATGGTACCAAGAGGCCGTTCCATAGTATTATACTTCTTCCAGTTTATGCGTCCGTCCGATAAAATCTTTCGGCGATGCATAGCGGTTTATTTCCATGAAGGACTCAATTTCCCGGCATACTTTCTTGAAAACATCGATGCCGCGGTAATAAACGCCCGTGCCGATTTCAACGGCAGATGCGCCAACCATCATCATTTCGATTGCGTCGCGGCCGTACGTGATGCCGCCGCACCCGATGATCGGAATCCGCACTGCTTTATAAATATCATAGATGCACCGTACAGCGATTGGCCGTAGTGCCGGACCAGATACACCGCCCATTTTAAAATCCAGGATCGGCTGCCCTGTCTGTATGTCGATGACCATTCCAGGTCCCATGGTGTTCGTTGCCGTGATGCCGTCAGCGCCGCCCGCTTCTGCGGCACGCGCGACGTCTGCGATCGCGCTGGAATTCGGCGAGAGCTTCACGAACAGCGGGAGCTTGGTTTTTTCGCGCACTGCGCGGGTGATGCTTTCCGTGTTCTCGGGCGAATTCTGGCCAGCGAGCGTGCCATACCCCGGCGTATGGGGGCACGACAGTGCGAGTTCGACAGCCGAAAATTCGCCGGGGAGCAGGCGTTCCGCCATTTCGGCGAACTCATGCTCGTCTTTGCCGACGATGCTCGCGATGACGGTGCCGTCGAGGTCACGGAGCTTCTCGAATTCCTTTTTCGCCTCATCAACGCCGGGGTTGGAATACCCGACAGCGTTCAGCATGCCGCCCTCGAATGTCAGCATGTTCGGTGCGGCGTGGCCTTTGCGTTCCTCGAGGCTGATGGATTTGATGACACATCCAGCTGCGCCATGCTGCAAGACGTTTTTAATCGACGAGCGGGATACGCCGAGGACGCCGGACGCGAGGAGCGTCGGATTTTTCAGCGTGAGCCCGGCGAATTGTACGCGGAGTGACATAGTGTTATTACATGACTTCGACGTCTGTAGCCTTGAAATACCGCTCGCAGTACCAGCACCTCATGTGCAATTCCCCCGTTTCGTCATGGAAAAATTTTGTTGTTACGGGTTCGTGGTTGGTGATGCATGCGGGATTGGGGCATTTGAGGATGCCCTCGATCACTTCAGGCAGCTTTACATTCTGCTTGCTGACCCGTTCGAAATTCCTGATAATATTAAGTGTCGCGGTCGGTGCGATTATCGCGATTTTATTGGCTTCTTCTGCGGTGAGCTCTTTATTTTCAATTTTGACAATATCTTTTTTGCCGTACTTCTTGCTTGAAAACCCGATACCGACGGTGACTATTTTTCTCCACTGCCTCAGCCTTAGAAGGTCGATGATTTCTACACCCTTTCCCTCGGGAATGTGGTCGATGACCGTGCCATTCTTGATCGCGTACACTTTAAACGTTCGCAGTGGTTTCATATTATATTTTCCCCAAGGTTAATGCTAAGAGCGCCTCGCGGACGTACAGGCCGTTGTTTGCCTGTTGGAAGTAGTACGCATACGGCGTCGTGTCGACCTCGTAGTTGATTTCATTGACGCGTGGCAACGGATGCAGTATCCGGAAGTTCTTTTTTACTTTCGTGAGGAGCTTGTTCGTGATGATGTATACGTCTTTCACCTTCTCGTACTCGACCGGATCAGGGAACCGTTCTTTCTGGATTCGGGTGGCGTAGAAAATGTCCAGTTTGGGCATGATTTTTTCCGGGTGCTGGTGGATGGTAAATTTCGCTTTCATCTTTTTCAGTTCGTGCATCACGTGGTTGGGCATTTGGAGCGATACCGGCGAGACGAAGTGCAGGCGCGACCCGAACATCCCGAGCGCGTACGCCAGCGAGTGAGTTGTCCGGCCGTACTTCAGGTCACCGACGATCGCGACGTTCAGGCCTTTCAGTTTCCCCTGCGTCTCGAGGATTGAGAACAGGTCCAGGAACGTCTGGGTTGGGTGCTGGTTGGCGCCGTCACCGCCGTTAATGATGGGGTTATTGGACACTTCAGCGGCGAGGCGCGCGGAACCTTCGATCGAGTGGCGCATGACAATCACGTCGCAGTATTTTTCCACGATCCGTATTGAGTCGGCGACCGACTCGCCTTTGGCAGAGGAGCTTGTTTTTGCGTCAGCAAGCGTGATGACCGATCCGCCGAGGCGCTGCATTGCTGATTCAAACGAGAACCTGGTTCGTGTCGATGGTTCGAAGAAAAGACTCGCAAGGATTTTGTTCTTCAGGAGCCCGGGTGCTGGGGCAGCCTTGAAGCGTTTCGCTGTTTTCAGGATGTGCATGATGTCTTCTTTCGAGAAATCATGGATGGAGATGATATCCCGGTTTTTAAAATTCACCATAGGTGGTTTCGATATCTAGTTATTTAAAAAAAATCCCCCGCGTGGGGGGACAATTCATGCCCGTTGAGTGGCGAGAGCTGTGTCGTGGCAGGTGATTGTGTATAGCATAGTCTTCGTAGAGTAGGATAGCAAGGATTCGATATTGTGTAAAGTGATGCTCGGGTACACAAAAATATTGAGGCGCGCTGCAGAGGTCTGCGGCGCGCCTGAAACACTTTAGGTGTCGTTGGATTACCTCGTCCGGACGAAGTAGCGGGAACCGGTTTGCTCACTCGTTTTCTTGATGCTCGAACGGGGAATCGTTCGCTGTTTATCATGTTCCGCGCTTTGGACAGCCGCGGGGAGGGCGAATACATTTGTGCCGTTTGCCGGCACCCCGATAATTGAGTGGACAGCAATACCGACTTCCTGGCCTTTCTTGGCGACGTTTTTCCGCTCTTTCCTCAGCTCGATGCTGGTGACGTTGAGCTGCATCGCTGCCTGGTCCGAATTCAGTTCGGTCGTGCTTCCGTCGGATACATATAGGATGCACCCAGCCGGAAACGGCCTTTGCACTCGAATCCCGAGGTAATGCACGTTGATGAAGGACGAATCACGACATCCGAACACTTGGCCAACGAGAATCAATTCCCCGGCCATACTCACCTCCATGTAAATAGTTGCGGTTTGTGGAGCTCTGTTTATTTTTGCTCCAGTTTGCTGATATCGATGGATAATAGATGAAAATTGATAAACTGTCAATATCATTCAAAATAAAAGCGTGCGGGCATGGAGCCTGCACGCGCATTCTTACTGCATTCGTACTAATACATACGCAGCCTTTGAGTGGAATCAGGATGTCCGCAGAAAAACGTCTGCGTTGTTCGGCGGCATGCGGCGTACCATGACGGCGACTTCGCGATCAGTCGTGATCACGGGCGTATCCGAATCTTCGAATATGAGTTCGAGCGCTTTACCCTGGCCGTCGGGGTTAAGAATTGCCCGCGCCTGCATGACCTTATGTTCGACATTACCCCGCCGAACGCGGATTGAGCCCGCTTCGCAGAAGTACTCGAAACCATCACATTCCTGGTGCCGCATTCCCTCTTTTGCGAAGACGATTCGTGACCCGACTGCCAGGAGTCCGGCCTGGATTCGCACTGCGCAGCAGCCAATCTGGCTGTAACAGTGCGTTACCTTGCCCATGAATGGGCCGTCAACCTTCATCCGAGACTTCATCACTAACCTCCGTGGTTTGTGAGCACGAAATGTACTCTGTGTGTATTGCTATTTAGATTTTTAAATTATTATATCTTAATTCGCGTCTGATGAGTTGTCAATAAAAAACGCCCGCCGTAGCAAGCTTCAGATCAAGTATTCGTATTAGTTCCACCCTTTTGCCTCGAGCGCTTTCTGGGCAGCATCAACCTGCGCTTCCTGCTTGGACATGCCCTCGCCCGTCGCGACATGTTCGCTCCCGATGTAGAGTCCGACCGCAAACCGCTTCGCGTGGTCGGGGCCGGATTCTTCCAGCACTTTGTAGGATGGCGTTATCCCATGCCGCTCCTGGCTTGCTTCCTGGAACTTGCTCTTCGGGTCCACGTACTGTTTGTGCTCGAGGATTGCTTCAAGGCGCGTGAGGAGGTTGTCCGTGATAAATTGTTTGGCAGTGTCCCAGCCCTGGTCCAGATAAATCGCGCCGATCAGCGCTTCAAACGCATTCGCGAGGATGTACTGCCGGGCTTTGCTGTTCGCGTCCTTTTCTTCGCCTCGTGACAGGTACAGGTGGCCGTTGATGTCCAGCTGCTGGGCGATTTCCGAGAGCATCTTGGAATTTACCAGGCTCGCGCGCCAGTTCGTCAGGTCGCCTTCAGGATTATCGTACTTTCGGTATAGGTATTCAGTGACGATGAGTTCGAGTACCGCATCCCCGAGGAACTCGAGCCGCTCGTTGTGCCCCAACGGAAAATCAGGGTGTTCGTTCAAATATGAACGGTGCACCATTGATTGCTTCAGTAGATCTTGATTCGTAAACTGGACGTTGATCCTACGTTCCAGTTCGTTGAGATTGTCCATGGGGGTCAGATGTCGCACCCGCTTGAAGGCGTGTTCCACCCCGTCGGAGGGGTGTTGAGCGCGCGTTTAAGCTGGCGTTTGGTTAGATTTGGTTTGTTGCTTCGGCTCAATGACCGCGCCGTCGGTGATCGGTGTTTCGCCTGCGTTCAGCATTTCCTTGTATATCGTGCCGAGGACGCCATTGATAAATTTACCGGACGATTCTCCGCCGAATGTTTTTGCGAGCTCAATCGCTTCATTGATTGCGACTTTCGGGGGAATTTCACCGCCGGAAAACTTCAGCTCGAATATTCCGATGCGCAGGACGTTCCGGTCAACGACCGTGATCTGCTCCAATGGCCACTCGGGAGCGTAGGTGGTGATCAGCGTATTGAGCTCATCCAAATGCTTCAAGACACCTTTCACGATTCGCATCGTAAAGCTGGGGTCTTCAAGGCCGGGGGCGAGTTCTTTTAAATTCCGCTGAATAATCGCTGGAAGCGCTGTTGCATCAAGCTTGTTGAAGTCCCATTCGTACAGGGACTGCATAGCAATAGTCCGTGAGAGGTGGCGGTTCGACATGCTTTTTTTGTAAAACGCGTTTTTTACCGTTGGCACGCTTGGTATTCGGTGAGGGCGCGCCATCCGTTCTTTTATTTGCTTTTCGCCCTGTCTTCCTTCTTTTTCTGCTTCTTCTTCTTGCGCTCCGCTTTTGTATCAATGAGAAGAATATCCTGCCCTTTGTAGTATCCGCAGAAAGCACAAACGCGGTGCGACAAAAACGGCTTCTTGCACTTCGGGCAAGCGGCAAACGTCTGCTTCCGCAGTGCGAAGTGGGACGCACGCTCGCGCTTCTGTTGTTTTGTTCGTCGTTTTGATGGGACACTCATAGATGGTTTTCAGTATAGCGTATGGGTGCGTACTTGACAAGTCGCCCTTTCCGGGGTAGGATGAGACGCTACCCCAATCTTTAACACCACATGGAGGGTACTACCGTGGCATCTGGACCAACCTATGCAACGTTCGCCCACGTTCCCGGCATGCGAGAGTTCTTGCTCCGGGAAGCCGAGGAATTCCTCGCCACGCAGCGAGCGTTGTCAGAGCACCGACATAGGAGGTTGGTTTTTGTAGCCCATTGGAAGGTACCTGAGGGATTTAAAGCTAAGAGCTTTGATCTCTACAATTGCGTTGACTGCGGCACGAGCCTTGCGGCCCTGCCGTATGAATTTCCGCAATTGGTGTAAGGGGTATGGGCTGCCGTCTCGTTCGTTTGTTTGGACGGCAGCCTGTTTTTATATAATAAGAAGGCAGGATGGGGCATCCTGCCTTTGCTGGCCATTGCATAATGTTTTTTCAGAATGATCCCCAGGTTCCCTGGAAGACTATCCTCGGATCATCCCCGGAATCGATTTGCCCGATTTTGAAGGCGGTGTAGCCGCTTGCTTCAACGAGCGTTCCCACGGAAACTTCTGGTACGATGACGGCGAATCCGACACCCATATTGAATGTCCGGAGCATGTCATCCCACGGCACATCACCTATCTGCTGCGTCATGCGCATAATCTCTGGCACTCTGCCCTCGATTTCAGCTTGCTGCAGAACGGCGCGACAATTCGGCGGAAGGACACGGACGAGGTTACCCGGTACGCCACCGCCGGTTATGTTCGCCATGCCGTGGATTTCGCATCCAGCTGCAAGCGCGTTGAAGACGACATCTGCGAAGCACTTTGATGGCTTCAGAAATTCTGTACCGAACGTACAGCCGAGCGGCGGGTGGTCGTCGTCCAGATTGAAGTCCGCGAACACTTTTCGGATCAGCGAGTACCCATTGCACCCGAGACCGTCCGAGGGAAGCGCGTAAATCATGTCCCCCGGCACGACGCGCGATCCGTCGATGACGCTATCGGGTTTGACCGTGCCCTGGACGCACGCGACCATATCGTATGTGCCCGCCATGTACACCTGTGGCATCTCAGCAAGCTCGCCACCCACGAGCAGGATGTGGTGGCGTTTGCACGCGTCGGCAATGCTCGAGACGATCGCGGCCGCGATCTCCGCTTTAAGGCCGGCAGTTGCGACGTAGTCGAGCAGCACACGCGCACGTACGCCCGCGGTCAGCAGGTCATTGATGCAGTGGGACACCAGGCATTCACCGACGGTGTCGAAGCGGTTCAGTTTGAGGGCGATCAGAAGCTTGGTCCCGATGCCGTCCATGCTGAAACCGAGGTCCTGCTCCGGCATGTCATCGAGGTGCACGAGAGCAGCGAACTGCCCGAATTTCCGTACCGATGCGCCGGGGACGCCTTCGTAGGTTGCAACCACTCGGTCAGTGAATAACCGTACCGTACGGTCTGCTTCGCTGATGTTTACACCAGCTTCTTGGTAGGTTGTCATAAATACTCCTCTATGTTTGTTTGGTTGTCGTTTTTTGTTGGGTAGGTAATAGTATAATTGTTATTATCTGTTGTCAATGAAAAACAAGAAAACAAGCGCACCCAGGGACGGGTGCGCTCGGAACCATTTAATAAATTCGCCGCTAGACAAACGTCACGCTCGCGACCTTGTCGTTCGTTTCTGAGAACCGCATGAGGCGGACGCCCTGCGTGGCGCGGCCGAGGACCGACACGGATTTCAGCGGCAGGCGGATAACTTGCCCCTTGTTTGAAATGATGACGAGGTCTTCTTGCTCAAGCTTCGCATTTACGATGAACGACGCCACGACCTGGCCGGTCTTCGGCGTTATTTTTGCGGTCTTGACGCCGGTACCGCCGCGGCTCTGAATGCGGTAGTTCCGGAGCGGCGTTCGTTTGCCGTATCCATTCTCCATGGCAACGAGGAGCTGCTCATTCTGTTCAACTTTACCATCGTTGATCATGTCCATGCCGGCGACTTTGTCTCCGCTTTTCAGGCGGATTGCCCGAACGCCGGCGGCATTTCTGCCCATGGCGCGAACCTGTTTTTCCTTGAATCGGATTGACTGTCCTTTTACCGTGACGAGGATGATGTCGTCTTTGCCAGTCGAGGGTTTGACCCATTCGAGCATGTCGTCTTTCCTGAGCTTAACAGCGATCAAGCCGGAGCGCCGTACGGTTTCAAAATCCTTGATATCTACTTTCTTAATGACCCCGTTCTGAGTGACCATCACAAGATATTTGAAATCGCCAAGTTCTTCGAACGACATAACCGATGAAATTCCTTCATTGGGTGCGAGCTGGAGGAAATTAACGATTGCCTGCCCTTTCGCGGTGCGCGATGCGGATGGCACGTCGTACGCTTTCAGCTGGAATACACGGCCCTTGCTCGTGAAGAACAACAAGTCGGCATGCGTTGTCGTTGTAATTAGCTGGTCGACGGCATCCTGTTCTTTTGTCGTTAGGCCGATAACGCCGCGGCCGCCCCGTTTCTGGGTTCTGAACGTTTCGGGTGCAACGCGCTTGATATACCCATCGTGGGTAATCATAATTACGGTAGCCTCATTCGGGATCAGGTCTTCTTGCGTGAATTCACCGATTGCACCGGGGTTCACTTCGGTTTTTCGTTCATCGCCGAACTGCTGTTTCAGGTCCTGGAGCTCTTTCTTGATGACGCTGAAAATACGCTTTTTCGATCCGAGTATTGCCTCAAGTTCCTTGATGAGCGCGAGCTTTTCTTTCAGTTCCGCCTGGATCTTCAGCCGTTCGAGGTTGGCAAGCTGCGACAGCTTCATTTCGAGGATCGCGATCGCTTGCCGTTCGGTGAACCCGAACCGCTTCATGAGGTTCACTTTCGCCTGTTCTTTGTCTTTCGATCCCTTGATGACCCGGATGACGGCATCGATTTTATCGACTGCTTTTTTCAGTCCCTCGAGGATATGCGCGCGTTCTTTTGCCCGGTCAAGGTCGTACTGGGTTCTGCGGCGGACAACGTCCAGGCGGTGTTTGATATACTCTTCGAGGACCATCTTGAGGTTCAGGACGCGAGGTTGTATTCCGTCCACGAGTGCGAGCATGTTCACGTGGAATGACGTCTGGAGGTCAGTGAGGCTGTACAGCCGGTTCAGTACTTTTTTCGGGTATGCGTCTTTTTTCAGTTCAATAACGATACGGACGCCGTCTTTATCCGATTCGTCGCGGAGGTCTTTGATCCCGTCAATCCGCTTATCTTGCACGAGGGAAGCAATATGGGCGATGAGCGTCGATTTATTCACCTGGTACGGAATTTCAGTGACGATGATCCGGAAGTATCCGGTTTTTTCCTCGACGATTTCAGCCCTGCCCCGCATGACGATCGAACCCTTACCAGTGCCGTAGGCCTGTTCAATATCTTTCTTGTTATAAATGATGCCGCCTGTCGGGAAATCGGGGCCCTTCACGTGCTGCATCAAATCAGCGACGGTTGCTTCAGGATTGTCAATGAGAAGCATGGTGCCATCGATGATTTCCGACAGGTTGTGGGGCGGTATTGATGTCGCCATGCCGACCGCAATGCCCATCGTGCCATTGAGGAGCAGGTTCGGGAGTTTGGCGGGAAGCGTCTGTGGCTCTTTCTGCGAACCGTCGTAATTCGGTATGAAGTTAATAGTATTTTTTTCAATATCAACGAGAAGCTCCTCGGCGATCCGGGAAAGTTTTGCTTCGGTATAGCGCATTGCCGCAGCTTCATCGCCATCTACAGAACCGAAATTTCCCTGGCCGGAAACGAGCATGTACCGCATTGAAAAATCCTGTGCCATGCGGACCATGGCATCATACACCGCAGAATCGCCGTGCGGATGGTATTTTCCAAGCACTTCGCCGACGACGGTCGCGGATTTTCTGAATTTCGCTCCAGAACGAAGTCCGATGCTCCACATCGCGTACAGAATTCTCCGGTGCACGGGCTTCATGCCGTCTCGGGCGTCAGGCAGCGCCCGCGATATGATGACCGACATGGCGTAGTCGAGGTACGAGTCCTGCATTTCGCTAATAATCGGCTGCTGCGCAATGACGCCAATTATCGGTTGGTTTTTCGTTTGGGCGGGAGCCGGTTGCTTCTTTCCGTCGTTTTTCGTTTTCGGCATATGCTACTGCTGGTTTGTATTGGAAACTGGGGCAGTGTTCGAATTTACTGAGTTCGTGTTCGCTGAGTTTGTATTTACTGAATTGGTGTTTTTTGAATTCGTGTTTGAGAACTGCGGGAAGATCGCGTCTTCTAAATTTTTGATCCGTTGCTGCTCGGGAGTGAGGGTGGTCGTCCCGGATGGCACTGATGTTTTCTCTTTAATTTTCAGGATATCTTGCTGGATCGTGTCCCAGAGATTGGTGAGCTTGCCGCCTATTGATTCGAGGCCGAAGCTGCCGCCATCCTTGAAAAGTTTTCCGTTCACCGCAAGCAGAAGCCATCCCGCGATGATCACTGCCATGATGCTGCCGACAATGAGCCACAGGTGTAGTTCCCGGTATTTTTTACCATCACCTTGTACGGCCGGCGGCAAGGGCTGAGTGGCACGAGGTGCAGGAGCGGCTATTACTGGCCGTTTGCTTTGCAGTTGCCGTATCGTCCCAAGTTTTTTTCTTGGGGCTTTGCGCGGCGGGCGGATTGCGTCAATCGTTGCCATAGGGTGTTTATGCGCTCAGGAGGACGACTTTCGTTTCATCCACGGGGAGGTCCTTTTTGGTGATACGGAGTTTTTCCTCCGTACCATTTTGTTTCACGCCCATTTCCTTGCAGAATGCGTCAGCTGTATCGAGTTTGATCTTCAATTGGGGAATTTTATAATGCATCGGGATAACGATTCGCGGCTCAATATTGCTGACGAGCTCGGCTGCTTGTTTGCCATTCATCGTATAGGTACCACCGACCGGCACCATCAGCACGTCGACGTCACCGAGCTGTTCGAGCTGGCTGTCGTCGAGCGTGGTCCCGAGGTCACCGAGATGGACAATGCGGATATCCTCGAATTCAAAAGCGAAGACAATATTCGGGCCAAGTTCAGCCCCTTCTTTCGGATCGTGCCAGGTCGGAATGCCGCGGATAACGATTTTTTTAATTTCATACTCGCCAGCAGACTGTATCGTAAAGGGGTTGCCGCTGACGGCATGGATGTTGTTGTGGTCGTCGTGGGCATGGCTGACGGTGAGGATATCAGCGGTCAAGCGCGGAAGGCGGAGGCCTGTTGAAGGGTAGTAGGGATCCGTGACCACTGCAGCGTCTTTCCCCTGCATTTTAAAGCATGATTGCCCGAGCCAGGTAATATACATACGAGTTCATTGTAACTAAAAAGTGAGGTTATCGTACCACAGAAAAGAGCTGCCGTAAAGGCTGATGGAGCCCATACTGTATGCGTGCCGGGCTATGATTCCGTTGTTTTTTAAATTGGCAGGTCAATTGCATCGTCGACGCTCGGCAGGGAGGATCCTGATCCGGACGTGCTGTCAGCGGAGGAGGTATCCGATAGTGCATGGTCAACCTGCCAACGGATTTTTCGCTCCAGCTCAAACGTATCATCTGTCGTGTCATGGATTGATGCGAGTGTAATGGATTTCTTCGTTTCCGCGTTAACGAGGCGGATCGATACATTGGTCATATGGCCGATACGCTGGACCGAACCAATAACTGCGCAGTCTGCCTGAACAGCATGAGTGAGCGCTGCTATCGTCCCCATATCATCGGGTGGCGGTGGCGTATCGAGCCTGAGCGAATAAAGCGCATCGTGGATAGCCCTTGGGGGGAGTACTGAGAGGCCGTGCCCGACTGTGAGGATTTGCTGGAGGAGTTTATTGATTTTTTCTACCGTACTTTCCAGGCCTTGGGCATTGGGGGTCGCGTTGCAGACAGGGATGAGTAACGTCTTGAGTTCGTCCGTTGCGACGGCACGGCGGCTGGAAGCGGCACGGCGTGCAGGAGCCGCACCAGTGTTCGAAATTGATGAATTTGCTTGAGAAGTGCCCGTAATGCTGCTTCCGCCATGCTGTATTTGGACGCCGGGTGCTGTTCCGCCGGCCTTGGAAGACGATTGTTGCTGCTGTGCTTGCTGTTGTTTATTATCATGCATGATTTCGTCAGCCCGTTCGTGTTTGTGCAGCGTTTTGAGCATCTGGTCACGGCGTTTTTGGCGCGAGATGTCTTCGGGCGACGGCCCTGTCGGCTTTTGTGCGTCGAGCTGTGTCTGGGTTGCTTTCTGGTATACTTTATTGAGGATAGTGTCTGATGCCGCATGCGTTGCGCCTGGTTTGAAGCCGAGTTTCTGGGCAAGCCGGCTTACTTTCAGCCCTGGGGTAGTTTTCGCAGTTGAGACAACCTTATCGATGAATTTTTTTGTCTGGAATTTTGTCAGGCTGGTATTTTTTGGTTTATAGTAATACGAACGCAGGTCCTGGTCTTTCCTCAGGATCTGCTTAAATTTTTCATTGCTAATTTTCCCGCCCGACCGGTTCGCGACGAGATCTTTTGCTATTGTTTTCGCCGTATCAACCTTAATCTTTGGCAGGTATCGCTGGGCCATAGGGGTATTCCGTAACGCTCTCCTTCTAGTATACAGCAATTAGCTCGCTCGCTGTAGGGCTGAGCACTGCAGCCCTTGCCAAAAAAACGGCGGTAGGGTAGGATAAACAGGCTAACTATTAATAAGCGAATATCTAATTAATCTCGTGCCTGACCGGCGTTTACTGGCTGGTGGCGCGGGGCTCGCGTATCGGTTTTTTACCGGTGCCCGGGTTAAGCCACTTTTTTTGTTGGCAGCAAACATATGGCAGATACAAAAACCGAAGCCCCGAAGGCTTCAAAAATGGAAGAACTTCTCTCGAGCAGCGACCAGCCGATGCTTCCCAAGGTGAATGACGTCGTGAAAGCAAATGTTATCAGTGTCTCTAGCAATGAGGCGCACCTCGACATTGACGGTTTGACGACAGGCGTTGTCCGCGGCAGGGAACTCACGGACGAATCAGGCACGTACAGCAACCTAAAGGTTGGCGATATCGTCGAGGCGACCGTGCTTGAGATGGAGAATGAAAATGGAGAAATGGAGCTCTCGTTCCGGCAAGCGGGGCACCAAAAGGCATGGGACAGCCTCGATAAGCTCATGAAGGAAGGCAATGTTGTCGGCGTGACGGTCACCGAGGCAAACAAAGGGGGGCTCATGGTCCAGGTTGGCCGTATCGACGGATTCCTCCCCGTTTCGCAGCTTACTGTCGAGCACTATCCGCGGGTTGAGGGCGGCGAAAAGAGTAAAATTTTAGAGAAACTCACTCAATTTATCGGCCAAGAGCTGAAAGTCAAGATTATCGATGTTGACGAGGCTGATAGCAAGCTTATCGTCTCGGAAAAAGCCGCGTGGGAAGAGAAGCAGCAAGAGAAAATTTCAGAGTATACGGTCGGCGATATCATCGAGGGACGGGTTACGGGTGTTGTTGATTTCGGGGCATTCATTGAGTTCGGAAAGAATCTCGAAGGCCTCGTGCATATTTCTGAGCTTGCGTGGCAACGGATCGACGACCCGCGCGATTATATCAAAGTGGGAGACATGGTCAAAGCGCGGATAATCAGCATCGATGGGTCGAAGATTTCCCTGTCTATCAAGGCGCTGAAAGAAGATCCCTGGAAAAATGCCCTTGAGCGGTATCACGTTGGACAGGTCATCCGTGGCCGGGTGATAAAAATGAACCACTTCGGAGTTTTCGTTGAGCTCGACGAAGATATCCATGGATTGGCCCACATCTCCGAACTCTCAGATCGCCGGATCAGTGATCCGTCAGAGATTGTGAAGATGGGTGAGCCGTATAAGTTTAAAATTCTCTCGATTGAACCGGAAAACCACCGCCTCGGCCTGTCAATGAAAGCGGTCAATGCATCGGCGAAAGCGGCAAAAAAGCCAGACGAAGGGGCGCCAGAACCTGACCAGACGCCGGAGCAAACCAGCGAGTCGCAAACCTCTGTCGAGGAAGCGCCCCAAGCATAAGGTGGTCTGTGTGTTTTGGACGTTTTGCCGCCGGACGCTTTTTTCAGTATAATAGTAAGGCTCCGCACCTACGCGGCTCTTCATATGGGCCCCCATGGTTCTGACCAACATCTGTATGGGAAAAAACCTATTTAAAAATTTCCTGATCATATTCCTGTTAAGCGCTGCCGTGATGGCGATTTTTAGTTTGTTCAACACCTCATCCGGTGAACCGGAAACGGTCGGCATTAGCGTGGTGGTTGACAAGATCGACCAGGGGCAGGCGAAAACAGTTGAAATCTCCGGCAACGAACTGACCGTGACATTGAACGATGGCACCAAACTGCGTTCTGTGAAGGAGGCAGCCGATTCGATGAGTTCGCTCGTCAAGGATTATGGCGTGAGCCCGGAAAAACTTAAAAAAGTTGAAGTGACCGTGAAAGAGGATTCCGGATTCGCATTCTGGATGAGTGCGCTCCTCCCATTCTTGCTTCCGCTCATCGTCATTGGGTTTTTCTTTTGGTTTATGATGCGGCAGGTGCAAGGCGCGAACACGAAGGCAATGTCGTTCGGGCAGAGCAATGTCCGCGAGCAGCACGCGCAGCGGCGGGGAGACCGGGTAACATTTAATGATGTTGCGGGCGTCAAGGAAGCGAAAGAGGAATTGAAAGAAATTATTGATTTTTTGAAAACTCCCGGGAAGTTTCTTGCACTCGGCGCGCGTATACCGAAAGGCGTCCTTTTGATCGGTTCACCGGGCACCGGCAAGACACTTCTGGCAAAGGCAGTCGCTGGTGAGGCGAATGTCCCCTTTTTTCATATATCCGGGTCTGAGTTTGTCGAGATGTTTGTCGGCGTCGGTGCGTCGCGCGTGCGTGATTTATTTCGCCGCGCAAAACGGGCGGCGCCATGCATCGTGTTCGTTGATGAAATTGACGCCGTCGGGCGCCAGCGGGGTGCAGGCTTGGGCGGTTCGCATGATGAGCGCGAACAGACCTTGAACCAGATCCTCGTTGAGATGGATGGTTTTGAAACTGAAACGAATGTCATCGTCATGGCCGCAACGAACAGGCCGGACGTTCTTGATCCTGCGCTGCTTCGCCCCGGCCGATTTGACCGCCGTGTCATTCTCGATGATCCCGACATCCAAGACCGCGAGGATATCCTGAAAGTCCATGCGCGTAAGAAACCATTTGCCCAGGACGTGAATCTTCGTGAAGTTGCGGAGCGGACGCCGGGGTTTTCTGGAGCTGATCTGGCGAATGTGCTGAACGAGTCTGCTTTGCTCGCCGCACGGAGGAACCGCAAGCAGGTGACTCAAGCGGATTGCCTGGAGAGCATCGAAAAGGTTATGCTGGGGCCTGAACGCAAAAGCCGGATCATGTCAGAGCGGGAAAAGAAAACAATCGCATACCACGAAGCAGGCCATGCGCTTGTCGCGCATATGCTTCCGAACACGGACCCCGTTCATAAAATATCAATTATTTCACGCGGCCGAGCTGGCGGCTATACATTAAAAGTACCCTCCGAGGATCGTCGGATACATACAAAAACTCAGTTTTTAGAAGAACTTGCCGTCCTTTTGGCAGGCCAAGTGTCAGAGCAGCTCGTATTTCACGATACATCGACTGGCCCATCGAGCGATTTGAAGCAGGCGACACAGCTCGCAGCGCAGATTGTTACGCAGTTTGGCATGAGCGAGAAGCTCGGCTCTCGGACGTACGGTGATCGCGAAGAACTTATTTTTCTCGGTAAGGAGATACATGAGCGGCGTGATTACAGCGAAAAAACAGCGCAGGTCATTGACCAGGAGGTGTACCGCTTAATCGACGATGCCCACAAAACTGCACGGCGTATTATTGAAAAAAACCGGGCGTATTTGGACGAAATTGCCAACCGCTTGATGAAGAAAGAAACGCTCGAGCGGACGGAATTTGAGTCAATTTTTAAGAAACAAGGCGCCACGAGTAGCCACGCGTAGCTTTTTAGGGTATTATAGAGATACCTAAGTAAGCTAATTTCGGAGGGCAGTATGCCGCGTGAAAAAGCATCATCACAACCATCAGTGTACCAAGACGTTCTCAGGCGAGCGTATGCTGTGACCATGAAGAATAAATTTTTATGGTTTTTTGGTTTTTTCGCCGCGTTTCTTGGTGCAACCGGCGAACTTGAGCCGTTATTCAAAAACTATACAAACATCGGTGAACGGTCCCGCGAAATCCTGAGCTTCCAGTCGATATACCAGGAGGGGCTGCTGTGGAAGGTGTTTGAAAATATGAAGGCCTTTTTTTCCGCTTATCCCCTCCAAGCAGTTCTGTTTCTGCTGATGGTCTGCGTGATTGCAGTGGTAATGCTGTGGCTCGCGGTTGTTTCACAGGCGGCGCTGTTTGATGTTGCTAAAAAAAGCCAGGGCGGAGAACCTATCCGGTATGGGGACGGGTACCGCGTAGGCAATAAGTATTTTGGTTCGATATTGCTGATCAATATCGTCGTAAAAGTCGTGGTATACGGCGTATTAGTCATATTGGGAACTCCGCTGATCGCATGGTTCCTGATAAAGAATAATTTATTGGGAGGCATCATTTTCATTGTCCTCGTATTTATTGTGTTTATTCCCATTTCAGTTATTCTGTCATTCGTCGTAAAGTATGCGATTGCCTACATCGTCATTATCGGCAAACCAGTGCGGGATTCAGTCAAGCTCGGTTGGGACCTCTTCAGGCGCAATTGGCTCGTGAGCATTGAAATGGCGATCATTGTTTTAATCACCGGGCTTGCTGTTGGTTTGTTGATAGCATGTGCTATGGGGATTACGGCGATCCCTTTCATCCTTATTGCGCTTGCTTCCCTGATTATGAATTCAAGTACTGGTTTTACCGTCGCGCTTATTCTCGGGGTATTGGTCTGGTTCGTCCTGATTGCCTTCATCGGATCAGCGTACGTGACGTTCCAGTATATTGCATGGGGGTTCTTGTTTCTGAAGCTCACAGAGCAGAAACCCGAAAGTAAATTCCTACGCTGGATGCATTTGCTGTTTACTAAAAAGCAGAGCGTTCAGGTGTAATCATCCGTGTTATACCCCATCTCATCAAGCGTTGACGAGCCGGTTTTTTGATGTTACAGTTTTTTAGCACAGAAGTAATCTACGCATGGGCATGTAGCTCAGTTGGTTAGAGCACCACTCTTATCCCCCTTTGTCCCCTCACTTCGTTCGGGACTGCGGGGGACAAGTGCCGTGGGAGTTCCTTTTTAAAAAAAGTTTTCAGAGGTGGGCGCATAGCTCAGTTGGTTAGAGCACCACTCTTATAAAGTGGGGGTCGATGGTTCGAGTCCATCTGCGCCCACCTCTGGGAATAAAGACCGTACGGGTCGACCTGTCCGCCGGAGCGATAGCGTAGGCGGATGGTCCGAGTCCATCCATGCCCATTTGTATTCGATAGGTTTACTTATATTAAAAGTCACCCGACGCACTGAGACGTCGGGTGATTTGGCGATGGTTTTAGATCTGGGGTCGTCAGGATTTACTCGACCGTGATGCTGTCCGCGATGATTACCCACGTTCGGTTGCTCGGCCAATTCTTCCTCGGTTGGCCAGGGTACAGTTCTGCCGATTCGACGAGCTCGGTTTTCCCGGTGATGCGCACCGTGAATGTCGCCTCCAAGCCTAATCCCACGAGTGCGTCGGCGAACGGAATCCAGCGTAACGTCTCGCCCCGATACGTATACCCCGTCCCCTGTTTATAGGGAACGACGATGAAGACAGGATATCCTCCTGGGAACAGGTCATGCTCTTCTGACCGAACTATCAGAACCAAACCATTGCGCTCCTTAATATATTGGAGCACTGAGCAAACAACCTGAATGTTTCTGACTGACATGTGTCCTCCGCTTTGAACGGTTTTGCGTTGTATTTCAACATAGTGTACTGCCACCAGTACAATCAAGTCAATGATAATACAAAACCCCCTGTTTTTTGGGGGTTTTGTCCAGTATTAGTAAATACAGTTATTTGCCTTTGAGTGCGTCTTTCAGCGCTTTACCGGATTTGAATTTCGGTATGGTAACCGCGGGGATTTGGATCCGCTCTGACGGTTTCTGTGGGTTTACGCCTCCGCGGGCAGTGCGCGTCTTCGGCATGAATGTGCCAAAGCCCGTGATAGTAACTTCGTCTCCCGCTTTCAAGGCCTCGGTAATGGTGCCAGTCATCGCTTCGAGCATGTCTTCTGCCTGCTTTTTTGAAACTCCGACTTTTTCCGCAATTTTGTTGATCAATTCGCCTTTTTTCATGGATGACACCTCCTTTCTATTGGTTCGTCGTTAAAGTGTTATACGGTTGCTTCCCGATACACGCGTTCGATCGCTTCAGCGTACCGCGTTGCGGGATTAATAGTGACCAATGTTCCGTTGACTATACATGCACCGTGGTCGGGAATATCGTGCGAACGCTGTGTTTCCTTGGTGAAATTATTCAGGACAATGTCCTTATCGACGCCGATGACTGATTCTTTCAAGCCGACCATCCCAACGTCGGTCTGGTACGCCGTGCCGTTTGGCAGGAGCGCCGTATCTGCGGTCGGGATATGCGTGTGAGTGCCGAGAACCGCAGACGCACGGCCGTCCGCGTGCCAACCGAAGGCGACTTTTTCCGATGTCGCTTCTGCGTGCAAATCTACGATTATGCCGTTGAGGTCACCCGGAGAATACATCCCGATGATGTGGTCAAAAGCGTGGAAGGGATTCTCAAACTGCTCGTCGATGAACACCTGTCCGTTTAAGTTTATCACAAGGAGCGCGTATGAGCCAAGAGAAATGACGGTATGTCCGCTTCCGGGTTGGTCGCCCGGGAAGTTCGCTGGGCGGATCAGGGGAACGTCCCCTTTTTCAAAAATTTCGTATACTTCCGGCTTTTTCCAAATATGGTTGCCGGACGTGAACAGATCGACGCCGGCGTGCTGGCATTCCTCAAGGGTTTTCCGCGTGACGCCGACGCCATGGCCGAGGTTTTCCGCATTTGCGATAACGACCGTCGGCTGGTAGGTTTTCTTGAGCTCTGGCAGCACTGCAGCGAGCGCCTTCCGGCCTGGTTTGCCGACGATATCGCCGAAAAAGAGAACTTTGAATTCCTTAGTGGGCATATTCGATGATGCGCGTTTCCCGAATTACATTGACTTTAATTTCGCCGGGGTATTTCAGCTCATGTTCAATTTTTGTAGCAATTTCTTTCGCTAGCTTCAATGCCTGGAGGTCGTCAATTTTCTCAGGCATGACGAACACACGGACTTCGCGTCCAGCCTGGATCGCATATGACTTCTCAACGCCCTCGAATGACTTCGCCAGTGATTCGAGCTCATCGAGGCGCTGCAGGTAATGTTCGTACGTATCTTTCCGTGCACCAGGGCGCGCTCCCGAAATCGCATCGGCGACTTTCACAATAACCGCTTCGAGTGATGGCGGCTCATCCTCATGGTGGTATGCGATGCAGTCAATGATTTCTTTGGGGAGATTAAACTTTTTCCCGATATCTTTGCCGATTTCCGGGTGTGTGCCCTGAATTTCATGGTCGACCGCTTTGCCGATGTCGTGCAGGAAGCCGCCTTTCTTCGCGATTGCCACGTCCGCACCGAGCTCTTCGGCAAGGAGTGCTGAGAGGTGCGCCACTTCAATCGAATGGCGCAGATTGTTTTGGCCGTAACTTGTACGGTATTTCAGGCGGCCGATGATCTGGAGGAGCTTTGGATCAAGCCCAGCAATGCCGACTTCGTAGGCTGCTTCCTCACCAGCTTTTTTTATATCGAGCGCGAGTTCCTTCTTCGCTTTTTCGATCGTTTCCTCGATTCGTCCGGGATGGATTCTTCCATCCTCGATCAGTTTTTCCAGCGTGCGTTTCGCGAGATGCCGGCGTATCGGCGAGAATCCAGAGATGACGATTGCTTCCGGCGTATCATCAACGATGATTTCAACGCCAGTCAGCTGCTCGAGCGCTTTGATATTGCGTCCTTCTCGGCCGATGATTCTGCCCTTCATGTCGTCTGACGGCAGGTTGACGATCGTGGTGGTCGTTTCCGCGGTGTGCGCTGCAGCAGTCCGCTGGATGACGCGGGACAAGATGTCCTTCCCCTCTTTTTCAAGTGTTTCGTTGGATTCGTGTTGCAGTTTCGTGATGCGGTGAACCAGCTCGTCCTTCATTTCACGTTCTGTATTGTCCAGGAGCACTTTTTTTGCCTCTTCTTTGGACAGGCCCGCAATTTTTTCCAGTTTTTCCATCTGTTGCTCTTTGATCTTGTAGAGTTCGGTCCGCGCTGCTTCGAGTTTTGTCGCTTTTTCCTGCAGCCGCTGGCTTTTCTCTTCCAGTGACATCAGTTTCTGGTCAAACCGGCTCTCGCGCTGCTCGAGGCGTTCCTGCATGTGCCTCAGTTCCCGCCGCCGGTCTTCTGCTTCGCGTTTTGCATCATCGACGACTTGGATTGCCTTATCTTTCGCTGAGATCAGCAGCTCCCGTTGCTTGTTTTTCGCATCCTGTATCAGGTTTTGGAGCCGCGCTTCAGCTGTATTGATCTGTTTTGCCGCCCAAACTTTCCGGGCAATATAGCCGAGAATGAGCCCTCCGGGCAGTGAAACGATTGTCAGCGCAACCCATATCCAGTTTTTGATTTCCATACGTGTAAAATTGTTAATTATTGTTGGGTAATTGGGTGAAATTAATTATGAAAGCATTGCAAAGAGGGGGTTCGCCACTCTCGTGGCTACCCTCGACTACATGTTGGGATGATAGGATACGTGCAGTTAATCGGGCCCGCTACGTTTTGATTATCTTGTCGATGACACCGTATTTTTTCGCTTGCTCCGTGGACATAAAGAAGTCCCGGTCCGTGTCTTTACTGATCTGGGCGATCGATTGGCCGGTATGGTGTGCGAGCACCTCATTGATTTTGTCCCTGATCTTGATGATGTGTTCAGCGCGGATTTTGATATCAACTGCTTGCCCTTCTGCTCCGCCCATGACCTGGTGGAGCAAAATTTCCGCATTGGGGAGCGCAAACCGCTTGCCGCGCGCGCCTGCCGCGAGCAACACAGCGCCCATCGAGCCCGCAAGCCCGACACAGATCGTTGCTACGTCTGACTTCACGTACTGCATCGTGTCGTAGATTGCGAGGCCCGCCGTTACGGAACCGCCGGGTGTATTGACGTAGAGCTTGATATCTTTCGTCTTGTCTTCCGAATCCAAGAACAGAAGCTGCGCGATTACTGTGTTCGCGACACTATCATCGATCGGGCTGCCCAGGAAGATAATCCTATCCTTAAGTAGCCGAGAGTAAATATCGTACGCTCGTTCGCCGAAGTTAGATTTCTCTACCACTGTTGGTACGAGGTACATTGATTAGTTGTTAGGTTTAAATTTTAAGAAGTAAGGTAGTTTATAGTATAGGCGTTTTCGGCATTCCTTGTCAACTGTGAGCAAAAAGAGGCATTCATCTGGTGTAAATTAAAAAGGCCGGATGGTTCCGAGGGATGTTATGGCGGCAGATTGGCGGTTTAGGGATACTCCCTAAGGTACTGTCCGCTTTCGCGATCAGCTTGTTCTTTATTTTGATTTAGTTGTCAGAGCGGCCTCGAGAACCGCTCACATCCATGGCTAATGCGATCTGTCCATGGGGGATGCATTCACCCTGCCTGATCGATTTGATTTGTCAATGGGGGACGTGCTACGTATTGAATAATAAATATCGCCCGCGCATATCAGAAGGGTCTTTTGTGCGCGGGCGTTGAATTTCGTATGCGAGCTTCGAGAAGCACATCGCCTTTCGAGGAGCCGCAGGCTTTAAATTTGGCCGCATTTCAGCCTGCGTTGTTGCTCTCATATAAAAGGCACGGAGCGCTCAATGCCGCATACAGGAGAGAGGGCGCCGCCGCTCGATGAGCGGAAGACCCTCCGCGTTCTTGAAACCGTCGGGAGTTACTTCTTCGTCAGTTCGTTGCGGCGAACGATGAGTCGGGACATTTTGGGGTCCCTCCTTTCTGGGTTAAGGTTCCGTGCATCTCCACTCAACGCGTCTCCACTCAATTCAAAACAGGAAACGCTCGTATTCATCCTCGGAGGTGCGTTGCCATATGTCAAATCACCCCGCAGGCGTACCAAACGAACTGCCTGCATGCGTACTTTTGGTAAATGAGGATTGATTGTGTATGCCATATACATACCATTGTACTCCTCCAGGGTGGTCACAAGGTATTGAACCATTATAACGTGTTGACAACCGCAGTACTTTTTACTAAGGTAACCCAATAAATAAACAGAAACCAATAAACGCACCTAAACATGTAAGGAGGCTTTCATGCCTGTCAGTAAACAAAACGCGGTCATTTCCGTCTATCACAAGGATGGAATTGACATATTTGTCCAAGCACTGGTAGATCTAGGCTGGACGATCTATTCATCCGGCGGCACGGCCAATTTCCTGCGTGAGCACGGAATTACAGTCATCGACACCGCTGAATTCATCGGCAGTTCGGTGGCTGAACAGGTTAAAAGAATTGCTGCCGGCCACGATCACACGCTGCCATCGATGGTGCTCGGTCAGATAAAGTCGGAATTCGGTGGCAGTTATTTCGGCCACCGGGTAGTGACACTCGACCAGCACATACACGGCGGCATGCTTTGCCGGGAAAAGCAGGAGACTGACATAGCTGACCTGGAAAGCTCTGTGGTGTCATCTTTGACCTGGTATGTGTCGACCTCTACCCCATGGAAAAGGAGATCGCGCGCGATGGCTCAACACGCGAGTCGGTCATTGAACTGACCGATATCGGCGGACCGACATTGCTCCGTTCGGCGGCCAAAGGTGGCCGGATCGTCATTGGCGACCCGGCGGATCGTCAATGTGTCATTGACAAGCTGCGCGAATTCGGCCACATCAGCCCGGAAGATAGGAATGACCTGGCAGCCAAAGCCGAATACATCGTCGCTCTCTACTGCCTCGCTTCCGCACGATACCGGAGTGGCGGCAAGTACGACGGCATGATCGGCCAGTTGGTCCAGGGTCTCCGATATGGGGAAAACCCCTGGCAGGTACCGGCTGGACTCTTTTCGCACGTCACCGACGACCCGCTTGCCCTGCACCGCTTCCATCAGGTGGAAGGGGCGCCCATGGGTTATGTCAACTTCACTGATCTGGACCGTTTGCTCATCACTATTAGCCACATCGTGGCCACCTTCGCCCAGAACGGCAGAAAGTTCAAGTACTTCGCCGTCGGGGTGAAACATGGGAACGCCTGCGGTGCTTCATTCGGCAATAACCGGCTGATCGTACTGCGGAACATGATCCGCGGCAATCCCCGCGCCATCATGGGCGGCATGGTGATAACCAACTTCACCATCGACGAACAGGGCGCCAAGGTACTGCGGACCAGTATGGCCGGCGGAAGGAAACGCATCCTCGACGGTGTCTTCGCGCCGGACATCACCCCGGAAGCGATCAACTACCTCAAACGCCCGAAAGGCGCCTGCAAGATGCTGGTCAACCCAGCCCTGACTGACCCGACCCTGAATATGGCTCCGGTGTTCCGACCAGTACGCGGCGGACTTCTCAGGCAGCCGAGCTACGGCACCTACATCTTCCGGTTCAACCGTCCCTCGGTCCAGCGCATTGGCAAATTGACGCGCGCCCAGAAGGACAACCTCCTACTGGCCGTGGCTATCTGCCAGACCAGCAACAGTAACACCGCGACGATCGTCAAGAACCGCATGCTCATCGGCAACGGCACCACGCGGCCGGACCGCGTCGACGCCAATGAACTAGCAGTGGATACTGCCCATGAGCAGGGTCATGGCACGACTGGCGCGGTCTGCGTTAATGACAGCTTCTTCCCCTTCCCGGACGGAGCAGCCGCCCTGATCGATGATGGCATTAAAGTGATCCTGACCGTTTCTGGCTCCGTTGCCAAAGGCGGCGGAGACGACGCGTTGCTTTCCCTCATGAAGGAAACTAACACGACCCTGATCTGGCTGCCGGTCGGGGAAGGCCGCCTGTTCTTCGGTCATTGATTCGTACATTTTCCATGATACAAAAAACGACAGCTCCCCTGGGAAAGGAGCTGTCTTATTTTCCCCATTGGGGAAAATATCCTGGATCACGAGCCTAACGAGTGGCAAAGGATCTTTTAGCAATATTGACAATCGAACATCTAAACTGGTAAAGTAACCCAATTCAAAACAGGAAACGCTCGTATTCATCCTCGGAGGTGCGTTGCCATATGTCAAATCGCCCCCGCATGTGTACCGGGCTGCTAGTTGCAGGCGGTTATTTGATCGGGACGACTTTCCACCCCGTGCCTGTTTCTTCCAGCCTGCCCTTGATCGTGAAACCGGCGGCTTTTTTGTGCCCACCGCCGCCAAAATGTTTGGCAATTTTTGAAACGTCAACATTCGGCTGGGTCGTGCGTAAGCTTGCCCGGACGGTACCGTCAGATTTTTCCCGGAATACAATGATCGCCTTGGCATGGTCGACGTTGTTGAGGAAATTTGATATTCCTTCGCTGCTATCCTCATCGATACCGAGTTCGCGGAAGTCATCCTGGGTAAGGACGGTCGTAACGATTCCCGTTTCATCATTTTCTTTCAGTCGCGAAAGGGCTCTGCCCCAGAGTTGGAGCTGGGGTATCGGCTTATTTCTGAAGGTAAACGAGATGATTTCCCGTACCCTCGCGCCGGACGCGAGGAGCCGCGATGACACGTCGAGCGACGAGGATGTTGTGCCGAGGTTCGAAAAACTGCCCGTATCCGTTAAAATGCCGGTCAGGAGGCTGGTCGCGATGTGTTTGGCGATAGGGTACCGGAAAAAGTCTATCAGATGGTAAATAATCTCCGAAGTCGAGGAGGCATTCGGGTTTACCAGATTCAGGTGCCCATAGAGCGCGTTGGTCGGGTGGTGGTCGATATTGATGACGACCGGGAGCCCTTTCAGTTTTCGGAAATGTTCCGCAACGCCAGCATATTCCAGGTCGCCCGAATCAAGAATGATAATAAGGTCATGCTCTTTATCAGTCATGATGCGCTCATCATTTGAGATTGCGTCAAGATTCGGAAGGAACCGGAGGTGTGCCGGAGCGGGCGATACGCAGAATAGCTGGTATGCCACATTTTCAAGGCCTAAAAAATAGCCCATGGCCAAGAGGGAGCCGAGAGCGTCGCCGTCAGGATTTTTATGGGTGACGACAAGGACTGACTGAGCGCGTTTTATTTCATCGCGGATTTTTTGGAATGCCTGGTGGAATTCGACCATAGGATTGTGCTCGTCAAGAGCCATAAAGAAGCGTAACCACCAATCCTAGCGGGAGGTGTGAATTTTGTCAATAAGCTCATTGATATGGTCTACGTATTCCTGTGCATGGTCGAGCTGGAAATTCAGCCGGGGGATTTTTCTCAGCACGACGTGTTTGCTCAGGAGAAACTGAAGCCGGCTCGCTTGCTGCTGAAGCGCGGCGAAAAGGCTCCCTTGACGATTTTTTGGCAGGATGCTGACGGTGATCCGTGCAACGGAGAGGTCTTTGCTCGTTTGCACGTTTATAATAGTGACAAAGCATCCGGGCGGAAAATTGAGTTCTTCGAGAAGCAGTTCCGCAAGTTTGTGCCGGATTACTTCATTGACCTGTTGCATGCGATGCGCTGACACGGCAATCGAAGGGGTTAGGATTTTATTTCTTCCTTGAATGCTTCCAGAAAATCGCCCTCCTGAATAATCGTAGGGCCCTCGAATTGTATACCGCACTCTGTCCCGGCTGGCACAGCCGCCATTTCCTGTTTCGCCTGCTGGAGTTTTTTTATGACACCTTTGCCCGCGACTTTATCGTTTCTGTAAATGGTTACCTTTGAATTTACTTCGAGTTTGCCCTTGGTTACCATACCGCCGAGGATCATGCGTTTACGTTCCGTCCGGAAAATTGCGATAATTTTTACCCTCCCGAGTTCGACGATTTCAGTCGTGACCGGCTGGCGCTTTTTTACCTCGGACTCGACGTTATCAATGAGGTCGTAAATCACGGAGTACGTTTTAATTTCAACCCCCTTGTCACGGGCAAGATCAGCGGCATGCGCATCAACGGGTGCGTTGAATCCGTAGAGCAGCGTACTGGTAGACGCAGCTTGTAGGACATCGGTGTCAGTAATGCTGCCGAGCCCTTTTTTGGCGATTTTTACGGCTACCTTGCTGGTCGTGAGTGATTCAAGCGATTGGACAATCGCCTCTTCGGAACCGATCGTATCAGTTTTGAGAATAATATCAACCGATTCCTGCTCTTCTTTTTTATCTTTTGATTTTGACTTGATGATTGAAGCCTGGGCGCTTGCCCGGTATGCGCGGTGTTGGGATTGGCTTTCCCGCTGTAATTTTTTCAGCTCTTTCTGGTCTTGGACGACGCGAATGATATCTCCAACTTCGGTCGCGTATTTCAGCCCGATAATTTTGACCGGCGTCGAGGGGAGTGCCCGCTCCAGAAGCTGGGCAGTGGAATCTTTCATAGCGCGCACTTTGCCGACGAGGTCGCCGACAATGATCGCGTCGCCCCGGCGCAGGGTACCGGTCTGGACAATCGCTGTCGTTACCGGGCCTTCGCCCCGGTCAACGTGAGACTCGATCACGGTGCAAATCGCCGGCCTGTCAGGATTCGCCTGGATAGAATCTTTTTCCATGTCAGCAAGGAGTATGAGACGTTCGAGGAGCGCATCAACTCCGTCGCCAGTTTTCGCTGATATTGGTACGCACATTATTGTTCCGCCCCAATCTTCCGGCAACACGTTTTTCTGGGCGAGCTGTTGTTTGACCCGTTCCACGTTCGCTTCTGGCTTGTCCATTTTATTGATCGCGACGAGAAACGGAATTTTAGCGCTCTGGATGATTTGCAGCGCTTCTTCTGTTTGTGGTTTAATGCCGTCGTCGGCCGCGATAAGGAGAATGGCGATATCTGCGATGCGGGCTCCGCGTGATCGAATCGCCGTGAACGCTTCATGGCCAGGAGTATCAATAAAGGTAATCAGTCGGTCGTTTTTAGTAGCCTGGTAAGCGCCGATATGCTGGGTGATGCCGCCAGCTTCCCCGGCAACGACGTTTGTTTTTTTTATCGTATCCAGGAGTTGCGTTTTTCCATGGTCAACATGGCCCATGACGACAACTACCGGCGGGCGGGGGGTCAATTTTGCGGGGTCGTCTTGGAGCAAAGCTTCGATGTTGAGGGCATCGGGGGAAGTGTTTTGTTCCACATTTTCTTCTGCATGGGCAGTTACAAACCCGAGGTCCTGCGCGATTATGCTGGCAGTTTCGTAATCAATATGCTCATTCAAATTGGCCAGAATGCCATTCTTCATCAGTTCCTTGATGATGACCGTGACCGGTTTATCCAGAAGCGTGCCGAGGTCACGAACGGTAATCGATGGCGGTAATTTAATTTCCCGGGCTCCTTGCGTCGAAGACGCCGGGGCCTCTTCCTCAACAGCGCTTTCGGTCTGCTGCCGTACTTGCTGTACAAGTGAGGGATTTGCCCGGAGCATCTCGATAATTTTCAGGGCGACTCGGTCATCAACCTTGATGGCTTTTTTACCCACGTCAAATCCGAGGAGCGGGACGAGGTCTCGTACCTCGCGGGTTGGGAGCCGCAATCGTCGTGCAAGTTCTGTTACATTCATGCTATTCGTGGCTATTGGTCTCGTGTTAAGTGTGGCAGGGACTGAAAAACGATCCTGGCCGTACCGAAGATCGTCTGTTCCGCAAACCATCGTGCAGGTACATACGTGCGGGTGTCTCAGAACATACGGCCTTTACCGACAATGACCTTGAGTCGCTTTGGGATAACCTCGACTGTCACCGGTGTCTTAACCGTTGTGCGCCCATCAGCAATGACGGAGAGGGACTCATTGGTGCATTTAATTTTTAACTTTCGGATGGGAAAAACGCTTGTTCCGGAATAGGTGCGCTGGATTTTTTTAAAGAAACCCCGTGACGCAGGCGCTGATTCAATAACAGCTTCGAGTATTCCATCCTTGGGATTGGACACGTTCTGCGGATAAGCGGACTGCCCATGGCGCATAATCCCGAAATTTTGGATCGTAATCGAATTATTCCGGTCGAGAGGGCTGATATTGTATGCTCCGCAATCAATGACGACTTCGTGCTGTGACGGTATGCTGAGCGAGGAAATGAAGTAGGAATTATTTGCCCTGCCGAGGTCAATCTTTTCGATGATGCGCGCAGACAATGTATCACAGGCGGCTTCCCCTTCGGGAATGCCGAGCATTGCTGCGATGGAATTATTGGGGCCGATCGGTATTATTCCAAAAGTTATTCCATGATCCGGGAGAATGCTGATTATTTTTCCTACTGTATCATCATTTCCGACTGCGATAATGGTATCCGCACCTTTTTGAACGGCGTCGTGGACAGCTTCCCGGATGCTTTTGAGAATTGTCAGTCGTTCTGTTCGTCCGTGTATTCCCAAATCAGTAAGGCGTGCTTCAATCTTGAACAAGCCGAGTGCGTATTTTTTTTCTGTTAAAAAAGAATCGTAAACGTAACAATACATACGCTACTTGCCATTGCGTTTCACTTCGGATTTATTTTCTGATTCCTGCTGCTCATGGAGCATCGTGCATTTACCATTAATGACGGCACCCTCCTCAACTGATAAAATTTTGGTCGTAATGTTTCCCAACACTTTCGCGGTACTTGATAGTTGTGCCTTGTCGCTGACTATGACATTACCACGAATTTCACCCTGGAGAAACAAATTTTTTGCCGCAACCTCGGCCTTGATTTTTGCATTTTGGCCGACTCGTAAATCCGCACTTGTTGTGATGCTTCCCTGTACGAAGCCATTTACAGAAATATTCCCCTCACTTTTAAAATTGCCCTCAACTTTTACTGATGGGCCAATGATTGTTTCTGTTTCACTCGATCCTTCGGTCTGGTTTGAAAATAGTGCCATAGTAATATAGTTACTAAATTGGTATAGCGTATTGTACTATTTTTTTAGCGGTTTCGTCAAGCACGATTGCCATTTTTAAAACAATAGTATACACTCAAAAATACCGATTATTATTGCATATTTACTATGTCAAAGCGAAAAAAGAATCAAAAATTGCTGCAAGGCATGGAACACTTAAAGCAGTCGCTCGAAACGCAGGATGTAAGCCAGAGCCAAGATCCCGAAATCATCAGTGACACTGATGCAAGTGAGCATCAAGTAATTCGCAAAGAACTTGTGATGATTATTGTTTCAATGACAATAATCGTGTTAACTCTCGTTGGTCTGATGGTATTTGATAAAAGGAGTGATAAATTCGCAGATTTTTCACATTATATAAGTTCGTTTTTTATTAAATAGTTTTGCGACTCATTATTTTATTTAATATAAGCAATTATTATCACTTGTTTTATTAATTACTATACGTAATTATTTGTTTTTTAACATTTTAGCGAATATTAGCAAAAAAAGTAATTGTTCCACGTGGAACATTTTTAAAAGTGGGAATATAAGATATTACGGGTGATCCTATTAATGCACATTTTTTCGTAGTTCAACGGACCCGCCCACCCTTGCCGATGCCCCTATAGTTCAACGGATAGAACAAGGGACTCCTAAGCCCTAGATCCAGGTCCAATTCCTGGTGGGGGCAAGGGCAATGGCAGGCGGGTAGAACAAAGGATTCCTTAGCCGTGGATAGAGTTTGAATTCCTCTCGAGAGCAGTTAAGGTGAACGGTCTTCATAACAATGGGCGCTAACAATGGATAGGGGTTCAATTCCTGTCTACAGACAGGCAGGCCTCATGAGAGTATTAATATATGGGGAATCAGATAAATAGGCATTTTTAATGAATTGTTTTAAAGATTGGTAGATTATTGGCATATTTAAAAATACTGTTAATATTATATATCAGGTAAACGATTTTAGGGATCAGTAGCACAGCTTACCCGTCCATAGAGGATGGGGTGAAGTAGAGCACTTCATTCGCGCCTACCCGCTATGTCCTTTGGGCCTATGGTCTAGTGGTATGACACCACATTCGCATTGTGGAGACGGGAGTTCGATTCTCCCTAGGTCCAGTGGCGATGGCAGGCGGGTTGCGGGAGTCGGAGGTTCCCTGACCTCGCTCCGCAGTGCAAACCCGGCAACTCCCCCTGGTCCATCAAAGGAAATTAAAATAATTAAACATGCGGGCCAATAGCTCAGTTGGCTAGAGCGCCTCCATGGCATGGAGGAGGTCAGGGGTTCAACTCCCCTTTGGTCCACCAAAAAACAGCTTTACAAAAAAAAGCTGTTTTTTGAAATCAAATCTTCTATTATTCCTGCGAACGTGGTTTTCCTCGTAATCCATTAATTAACGCACCGAGTCCCCATTTATTTTATGGTAAAATTTTTCGCTAACTGCAACGAGATCTTCGCGAAATGAGTTATCGCTTTTATTCCACAAAGTACGGGCTGCTGTCGCAACGTCGCCGCCAAATTCTGCGAACATTTTACGGCCATCCTGGCCAATGTAATTGTCTGGGTTTAATAATTCGGTTCGCAAATTATGAAGCGCAGATTTTATTTGTCCCATCATCGTATCATCGCGTTGACGAGCAGTTACTACAGTATCGGGTGTATGCTGCAACTTTTCTAACGCCCTAACAATAGCCTCGGGATTATTTCCATCAACACCCGCTTCAAGCTCAGCATTAATGGCTTCGATAGCCGCAAGGTCACCTGCTGTTTCCTGGGCAGTTGTTTCATTCTCAACAACGGTGCCAGTTGCTGCCCTGATCTCTTCTTCTGACATGTGGCGTTCTCCCATATTTTTTATTATTAATTATTAAGAAATCCAATAACTCACTATAGGCTAGAATAATTTATTTGACAGAGTATTTTTACGTGATATACTGGGGGGGAGTATGTAGGTAATCGTCCAATCACCAATTCCCAATACCCAATGAAAAATAGTAGAGTACAAGCCGAATCAGTTAAAGTGAGAGCGGGGGCGGAAGTAGCTTGTGATGTATCAAGTATTCAAACCAGGCTCAATCGCGTACGCGGGCAGGTTGATGCGATTGGCCGTATGCTTGGCCATAAGAACGATTGTTTTTCTGTTTTGCAGCAGCTCGTCGCAGCACGAAAGGCACTCGACAAGGTAGCCGTTCTCCTCCTTGAAAAAGAGGCACATGGATGTTTCCCTGGCAGAGGATCAAAAACTGATATTGAAAAATTACGCAAAATTATCGAAGCAGCATTTAAATCGGTATAATATATAATTACTAAAAGTAAAAAAATGCCAGAAGTACAATTTACAGACCAAAATTTCCAGCAAGAGGTACTCAAATCACAGGTTCCCGTCCTAGTAGATTTTTGGGCGGAATGGTGCGGGCCATGCCGCATGCAAGGACCGATTATCGAGGAAATTGCCAAAGATTTCGAAGAAAAAGTAAAAGTTGGGAAGCTCGAAGTTGACCAAAACCCGCTCACTGCACAAGCGTACAATGTCATGAGCATTCCTACGCTCGCTATTTTTAAAGGCGGCGAAATCGTGTGGCAGGAATCAGGACTGCACCAGAAAAAACAGATCAAGGAACAGCTCGAGAATTTTTCTTGAAAGTAAACGAGAAATATAATCAGATTTCATATGGCTACACGCAATCGAGTCGCAATCATTGGGGCAGGTCCAGCGGGACTTACCGCTGCCATCTACCTCGGTCGTGCCGAATATCCTCCGGTTGTTTTTGAGGGACCGCAGCCAGGCGGGCAGCTCATGGAAACAACTGAAATAAGCAATTTCCCGGGCTTCCCCGAAGATATTCCCGCTGCTGAGTTGATGAGCCGTATGCGCGCACAGGCAGAGCGTTTTGGCGCCCGTTTTATCGCCGAAAGCGTTACGTCGGTTGATTTTTCAAAAAAGCCTTTTACCGTAAGTACTGGTGCACAGTCAATCGAGTTTGATTGCGTGATTATCGCAACTGGTGCGATCGCGAAATGGCTTGGTCTTCCGAGTGAAAAGCGGCTCCGCGGCAAGGGCGTTTCTGCGTGCGCAACGTGTGATGGATTTTTTTTCAAAGGCAAACACGTCGCCGTTGTCGGCGGCGGCGATTCTGCAATGGAAGAAGCGACGTTTTTGGCAAAGATCGCAGCTTCGGTGACGATTCTCGTCCGTGGCGACGAGAGTTCGATGAAGGCCAGTGCGGCGATGGCACAGCGCGCAAAACAGAACGCGAAGATTCGATTTCTTTTTAATATTGAAATTGTTGATATTCTCGGAGAACAGTCCGTACAGGGAGTACGAATTCGCGATCGTATAAGCGCCTCCGAGCAGACACTGGATGTCCAAGGTGTTTTTGTCGCCATAGGCCGCACGCCAGCCACTTCCTTCCTCGGCGACAGTGTGGAGCTCGTCAATGGGTACGTCAAGGCGACTGATAATACCAAGACGTCGGTGCGGGGTATTTTTACCGCCGGTGACGTGCAGGACAGCCGTTACCAGCAGGCAGTGAGCGCCGCGGGCTTGGGGTGTATGGCCGCGATTGACGCGGAGCATTTTCTCAAAGAGACAATCGAATAACCACCGCTTCGGGCATTCGAAAAAATGAAAAAAATACATATTCACGCAATCTGATGAAAC
Source organism: Patescibacteria group bacterium (assembly GCA_028718605.1). GTDB lineage: Bacteria > Patescibacteriota > Patescibacteriia > UBA10025 > JAHIVO01 > JAQULM01. The sequence goes on along the minus strand of JAQULM010000001.1, from coordinate 487,799 downwards.
GTACTCACGTTTCAACCTTTGCGGTGCGCGCGTGGGTTGCATTGCGAGCAAAAACCGGAGTATCATGGAAGTAGTATAGCGGTGCGCCCAAGGCCGTTTGTCGGCCCCATCGCTCGAACAGCGGAATCTATTCCTGGTACGAGCTGGGCACATCCCGATGGTGCATTTTACATTTTAGCGAACCTCCCCGTTCCCGATGCTGAGCATTTCTACCGCTGGCTGCTCCAGGAGTATTCTTATCGCGGTGAAACAGTTATGCTTGCTCCCGGCGACGGGTTCTACGTTACCCCCGGTCTCGGCAAGCAGGAGGTCAGGATCGCATATGTTCTTGGGGATGCGGATTTACGGCGGGCAATGAACATTCTGAAGTTGGCGCTTGCTGAGTATCCATATACGTTAACTATCTAATAATACGAACGTATGCAGCCAATCGATTCATTTGGCAATGCGGTGAAAAAACTTCGCGAAGCCGGAAAACTTTTGGGGTATACCGAGGAGAATATTACCAAGCTGAGTACGCCCGATGCTGTTTTGGAGCGGCCGATTACCATTACGCTGGATAGTGGCGAGGAGAAATCATTTCATGGGTACCGGGTGCAGTTCAACAATGCGCGCGGCCCGTACAAGGGCGGTATTCGGTTCCATCCAAACGCAGATATCAATGAGGTTAAGACACTCGCCCTCCTCATGGCGCTTAAGTGTGCGGTTGTGAATATCCCCCTGGGAGGGGGAAAGGGAGGGATACAGGTCAATCCAAAAGAGCTTTCCCGGGCAGAGCTTGAACGATTATCTCGAGCATGGGTGCGCGCTTTTTTTGCCGACATCGGGCCGCACAAAGACATCCCCGCGCCTGACGTCTATACGAATCCTCAGATCATGCTCTGGATGGTCGATGAATATTCGAAGCTCGCTGGCAAGCCATCACCAGCCACCTTTACGGGCAAACCCCTCGAGAATGGAGGATCCGAGGGGCGTTCATTTTCGACAGCACAAGGCGGCTTCTATGCACTCCGAGAGCTTGGGCAAAAAATTGGCATGAGGCCTCGAGACACACGGATTATCGTACAAGGTTTCGGCAATGCAGGGTATAATATTGCACGGATTGCGAATGCGGCAGGGTACCGTGTCATCGGTGTGTCTGATTCAAAGGGAGGTATCGTTGTAGCGAGCGGCAAGCTTGATCCCGAAGATGTTTTTCAATACAAGGAAGCTCATGGCAGCCTCCAGGGGTATACGTGCGCAACAGCGTCGTGCACTGTTGATGAGAATTCCGCGGTCACCAATGCGGGATTGCTCGAAGTTGATACCGACGTCCTTATTCCTGCTGCACTCGAAAACCAGATACGCGCAGATAATGTTGACCGGATCAAAACCAAGGCGGTCGTTGAGATTGCAAACGGTCCCATAACGCCCGAAGCGGATGCGGTGCTTTTTAGCAAAGGCATTCCGGTTGTCCCTGATATTCTCGCGAACGCAGGTGGTGTCGTCGTGAGTTATTTTGAGTGGGATCAAAATCTAAAGAATGAACACTGGACCGAGGAAGAAGTTCTACGGAAGCTTGATGAGATCATTACCCGTGAGTTCGCGATGGTATGGTTGAAGTCCCGCGAGAAAAAAGTTGATATGCGGACCGCCGCCTTTATCATTTCGACTCAGCGGATTGCGGAAAAGATGGGTCTTTAGACGCGCAATAAAGCACGGCAGAGAATATTATTGACAGGAGGCAATTTCTCAGGTATAATAAATGGGAACTAAGCTATTATTTGCTTGTCTGATAGCTTATTTATGAGTGATTTTTTTACGGAGGAAAAAACGGGAATGGATATGGGAATCAATCCGCAGTTTTGCGGTATTTTTTATATAGCAAATATAATAGAAAAGTAATTCATTAATTCCATCCGCTTCACTATGCGGATGTACGAAAGGGTTACGAAGATGAAAAAAGCAATACTATGGTGTGCGGGGTGCGTTGCGAGCATTGCGCTCGTTTTTATCGCAGCGCTGCCGGCACAAGCGACGACTCCGGTTTCGCTGTCAGATATTGAGGCAACCTCGACACACGCAGGCGCCACGAACGTTACGTGGACTGCGACCATGACGGTTAATACAGCGATTCCCGCGGACAGCAATCTTACATTTGGCTTTCAGGGGAATTGCCCGATGGGCCAGGGATTTGATTTATCAAATGCAGAAGTGGCAATCTCGGGCGCTTCAGGCGTATCGAACAATGCGAATGACGGAGATTTCGTGAGCCCTGAACGCGTTAATTTCTTCGTCGGCGAGCCAGGCATTTCTACTGGTGTAAAAACAGTAACTATTACCGGCGTACGGAATGTATCATACACGGGCATGTACTACCTTGGCGTTGAGGTACGTTTTCCCGACACTGAAGGCCCCGGGCAGCAGATAACGGCGTCCAGTGCAACAGTTGTCGGCGACGTTGCCGTGATGGGTCGGGTGAAGATGCCCGATTATACGCCAGTTTCTCAAGATGATGGAGTGGGCGTGAATATCCGGACCGAGAACTACTCTTTCAATTACGGGACAGGTGTTGACCAGAACGGGTATTATATAATTCCTGTCCAAACCCAGAATGGTCTCATCGCGGAAGGCCAGCAGTACCTTCTTGAAGCATGGGTTGGGAACGCCGAAGGCGTTGTCTCGCCGGACCCGGTGCCATTCGTCTACAGCGGTTCCATGGTAACAAAGAATATCGTTCTCGTGGCGGCGAAAAAAACCCTGAATGTTACTGTAACCTATGATGATGGTGCGCCGGTTACGCTCGCAAATGTATGGGCGAACAAGCGCAGCGGCGGTGGCGGCAACGGTAAGGACGTGGGCGAGGACGGTACCGCGAGCCTTTCAATAGCTGGCGGATCGTATGACGTGAATATCAGTTGTCCGTGGGATCCGGAGTTAAACGCGCCAGGCGATTGTGATTGGGCGTACAATCAGCCGCCGATGTCCGTTGATTTCAAGGACGACAGTTCAATCGAAACGAAAGAAGTAGCGTTTGTTGTCGCAAAAGCGACAGCCAAGATCAAGGGCGTCGTAAACCTTCCGAATGGCGATCCCCTTCAGAACGGGTATGTCGAAATCCAGAGTGGCGGCAGCGGGAGCGGCGCTGGTTCGGGCATTTCGCAGAGCGGATCCTTCAGCGCGAGCGTGAAGGCCGGGACGTATATAATCAGGATATGGCCGGACAGTCAGAATCCAGCGCTTGCGAAATACTACTCAGACGAAATTTCCGTGACAGTTGCGGACGAGCAGACAAAAAATCTCGGCACGATAGTAATGAAGGAGAAAACTTCGGTTATCAAGGGTACCGTAATTGATGAAGGCGGGCAGGGCGTCTCTGGTGTTTGGGTGAGCACGTGGCAGTCAAGCGGATCCGGCTGGAGTAATACTGAATCGGATGCGAGCGGTAAATTTACCCTGTATGTTTCCGCAGGCGAATGGCAAATAAATATTGACCAGGGTCGGAGCAGCAGCGAAGAAGGCCCACGATATATCCCGCTCACGAATCGCCCGGTAGCAGTCTCTATCGAAGATGATGAAACAGTTTCCGGCGTAACACTCGAGGTGAAGGCAGCAGATGCGACGGTCAATGTATTCATCGTTGATGCGAACGGTAACGCAATCTCGAATATGTACGGGTATGCGTATGCGCGGATAGGGGAAGGGAAAGGTGCGGGGGGGAATGAATTTGGAGGTTCTATTGACCGCGGTACCGCGAGCATTGCGCTCCTCGGCGGAGAAACGTATACGGTTGGCGTTAATACACCGCCTGATGCGAACTTCGCGTATTCTGTCGAAAAAGAGGTGCAAGTAACGGTAGATGTTGGGCAGACCAAGAGCGTAAAGGTGACACTCGTGCCGAACGATGCGACGATCCGAGGCTACGTTAAAGATCAGAACGGCAAGCTTGTTCAGGGCGTAGATGCCGAGGTGTTTGTCCTCGATGAAAATTGGCAGTGGCGCGGCACACAGCTGAATGGCGATGGAAGCTTCTTGATTACGGTACTTGGAGGGAAGAAGTATATGGTTGGCGCTCATGTGTTTAAAGAGGGAGGCTCAAGCCAATATATTGAGAGCAACCCAGAGCCGGGAGACAGTTTCTATATCGGTGAAGACCAGACGTTAACAAAAGTCATCACGCTCATGAAAGCGGATACCTACATCGAAGGCACCGTTGTTGACCCGGACGGCAATCCCGTACCCTATGCATGGGTAGGCGCGGATAACCGCCGGTCACTTGAGAATAAATTGAAGGCCGATACCGAGGGATCAAAAGTGATTAACAGCGGTACGGAATCAGGCGCTGACGGGAAGTTTAGAATCAATGTCGTCTCAGGCGATTATGAGGTGTATGCGGGCATGCCGCCCGGGCTTGGCGATAACTTCATGCCACCGGAGAGCCAGTCCGTATCGGTGACAGCGGGATCTCCAGCAAAGGGAATCACGATGAGATTCCGTGAAGCAGATGCATACGTGAATGCGATTGCGCTCATGCCGGATGGCACGAAACCACAATGGGGATTCTGCCATGCGTGGTCGGAGAATCAGGGATTTTCTGGCGAAGAGTTGCTCGACGGGGAAGCAAGGATCCCGTTAACAGCCGGCACCTGGTATATCGGCTGCGATACTGACACGAAAGCCGAGGGATTCTTCCGATCGCCAGAAACAACAGTCGTCGTAGCGACTGGTGACAGCGTTGACAAGACATTTCAGCTCGAGGAAGCACAGTTTGTGATTCCGGAAGGATACACTGAAACGTTTGATGCTACAGCGCAGAAGACTTTCACGTTCCCCGATGGCACCATTCTGACGGTGCCCGCAGGCGCGCTCGCGACGGAGGGCAATGTGACGCTCATGGCAGAACCAGATACGAATCTCATGTTTACCTCTGATACGAAGCCGATCAATTTCGCATGGAATTTTGAGGCATTGGACAGCAATAACTCGCTCATCCAAACGTTCAATTCCTCGGTAAGCATCTGCATACCGTACGACATCGCATACCTTGAGGAGATGGGGGTTGACGAGAATGACATCATCGCGAAATACTACAGTGCGACAGCTGGCGCGTGGCAACTTCCTGACGGGGTGACGCAGGACTTTGACAACCATATGGTTTGTTTCTCGGTCACTCACTTCACCAATTTTGCGATCACGACAGGGGGACAGTTTGGCGCAGCAGCCGGCAGCGGACCAGCATATGTGGTTGCAACCCCGGCGTCAAATGGTGGTCCCCAAGTAACGGCGTGGGATGGCGAGGGAAACATGATGCTCAATTTCTTTGCGTACGCCTCAACACTCCGTATCGGAGTCCAAGCGCTCGCGGGTGATGTTGACGGTGATGGCGAGAACGAAATCATCGTCGCACCGGGAGCAGGCGCAGGCCCGCAAATCCGCATATTCAACCTCCGGGGTCAGCTTGAGTCCCAATTCTTCGCATTCGCAACGAACATCAGAACAGGTGTCATACTCGCGGTTGCTGACGTAAATGGCGACGGCGTCGACGAAATTATTACGACTACGATGGCTGGTGCAGGCCCGCAGGTCCGTGTCTTTAATGCCGCGGGTGAGGTTGTGTCCCAATTCTTTGCGTATGCCACTTCATTCCGTGGCGGTGTACAACTCGCGACGGGTGATGTTGACGGCGACGGGATCGAGGAAATCATCACCATACCTCAACAGGCGTCAGCACCGCATGTGCGGGTGTTTGACTATGACGGGACCGTGGTTTCCCAATTCTTCGCGTATGCATCGACGATTCGGGGCAGCTACCATCTGTCGACTGGTGATGTGAATGCTGACGGCGTTGCTGATGTCATCGTAACTCCAGGCCCAGGCCTTGGGCCGCAGGTCGCGATGTTTACCGGTTCGGGAGAGCTCATCGGCCGATTCTTCGCGTATGCAACGACGTTCCGCGGTGGTATGCATGCATCTGTTGGGGACGTGAACGGCGATGGGGCAAACGAGATCGTCGCTTCTCCTGAGAGCAATGCGGGCCCACATATCCGGGTCTTTAATACTGCTGGTGCGGTTGTGTCTCAGTTCTTCGCATATGCCCAGAATCTCAGGGGTAGCTTTAGTTCGGTAGTCGCCGATGTTGATAGCGACGGAACGAGTGACATCGTCACCGCGCCAGGATCCGGCATGGGGCCGCATGTACGTGCCTTTGACGGCGCAGGCGAAGTGGTTGCCCAATTCTTCACCCACCACCAGGGATTCCGCGGCGGACTGAATATTTCGACAGTTCCAGTCTTCTAGTTTGGCGATATCATTTGCTACGATAATTTCCCCTCCGCGCTCGTTAAGGGCGCGGAGGGGAGTTACGTCTCTCTACCCCCCCACAGCCCCTGGCAGCGAAAGGCGTACTAGTATATACTGAAAAAAAATATCTAACCCTAAGTATTGGAGAACCCAACGTATGGATAGCAGTCGAATCGAGGAAGTGAAAGCAAAATTAGTCGCAGAAAAAACGCGTATCGCTGCGCAATTAAAGGAGATGACGGAGGAACAGACATTCGATAAGGACAAAACGCAGACAAAATGGCGCGATATCGGCGATAAAGAAGAGGATAATGCAGTCGAGGTAGCTGATTTCCAGGACAGCATTGCGCTTGAACGGAACCTTGAGGTTACTCTCGAGAAGATTGAGCGTGCTCTCAAAAAGATAGAACTCGGTACGTACGGCGTATGTGAAAGCTGCGGAAAACCAATCGATGATGGCCGCTTGGCCGCTTATCCCGAAGCCCAACATTGCATGGCATGTCATACGAAAAGGTAATAGGTACGTCGGTCGCCCGGCACTGTGCCGTTCCGGCGCTCTCGATTCTGTTATTTATTTTTGACCGGGCAGCAAAATGGTTTGCACTGAATACCCTCCCCGCAGAAGGGTGGTTTGTGATTCCCGGTACGACAGGCTTTGTGCTGGAGCATAACGAGGGGATCGCGTATGGAATCCGGCTGCCGCAGGAAATCACGATCGCCGTCACCGTGTGTGCAGTAATCGCAATCGGTTTTTTTTGCATTCGTGCGTATCAAAAGAAGAATTATTCAGTTGGCGGAGCGCTGGTGCTCTTGGGCGTTGGTGCGTTTTCAAACCTCCTCGACCGAATTCGGTATGATGGGGTTATCGATACGTTTGTACTGACGTCCTGGCCCGTTTTCAATATCGCCGACCTCATGGTGCTCGTTGGCGTTTGCATCGTCCTCTACCGGATCGTTTTTCATCCGCATCGATCGCTACGGTCTGAATAGCGATTCGGTATGCTGGGCGAGCCGCTTGACGATAGTTGCACATGGTATTACAGTGTAGCAATTGACCTTTTTGTTTTCACGCAGAAGGAGGTAATCAGTGAGTGAAGACCCCACAGGAATAGCGGGGTATGAACATTACCATTTACTCGGTATTCAGCGGTGGTATTTGAAGATTGCGGATTGGGTCGCGGACCGTCTCGTGGGATTATACATTGATCCGAACGTGCTGACACTTGCCGGAATCGGTGTCGCTATCCTCGCTGCAGTATTTGGCTTGGCATGCGGCAGGTGGCTTCTCTCGCTTGCATGTATTCTCATTGCGGGAATATTCGACATGCTCGACGGACCGCTCGCCCGCGCCATCAAGCGGCACCATAAGACGCGCCAGCCTTTCAACCAGCACATTGGTGCGATTATCGATCCGATCGCGGATCGAGTATGCGATATCGCATTTCTTGGGGGCTTGTTCTCATATGTGGGAGCGCACCTCGGATTCCAGTGGAGTTCGCTTGTGTTCTGGACGATGGTGTCGTATCTCCTCTCGTCCTGGCTCCGTACGTTCATGGGGTCCCACCATTACCAGGTTATTAATGGCAAACCCCTAACGAGAACAGTGTTTTTTGCAGCCCTCATCGTCGTGTGTGTTGTGCTCGCGATTGATGAGCATATCGCACCAACGCCGTTTTCGTTGAAGCATGGCTTGTGGCTTATCTGCTCTTCAACGACCCTACCGCTTGTGTACCGTGTATTTGGTGGAGCGCGTGCCGTATGGCGTGCGCACCGTACCTCGTGAGGATTTTAAACCCAAAACCCGCCGTGTGCGATTCAGCCGCGGCGGGTAGTTTATTTTATATAGGAACTGCGGGGGCTTGAAATAGAACGCGATCCGTGCTAGAATTCTTTAATTACTCGTTCTTTGATGTTCAAATTCTTTAATGTTTAAACGATTGGAGGATTGCCGTGAGGTACGTATGCTTTTTTGCGGTAATCTTCCTTTCAATGGTTACCGCTGGCTATAGTTCTGATGGAGACTCGATTGCCATTCACTTTCTCTTCACCGACGACGCTCGGGTTCAGCTCGATTCTACCAACCCTGCTGATACGCTGGTCAGGATCAAACTGCTGACGAATCTGGCGTTCCTGAAGGAGTACAACGGATACCAAGAATATCGCAAAGAGGCCGCGCGGCTTGATTCTCTGTTTTGGAGAAGCGATACGACTTCAGTTACGCAGGCGTACCATTGGGCGCTGCGGGTTATGGAGATCCGTGATTGGGGATGGTTTGCCAAGATGGTCGGCAAGCCGGTAACGAACGCATGCCTTGCATTCGACAGCATATCGTCGATTCTCGCGGTTGATTCGTCCAATGAAATCATTCGGTTCTTGCGAATCAATGTTGCGATCGAGATGGCGCCACACGCGCCCTACCTGCTTGATACCGCGTATCTCGACCTTTGCTGGCTCGATGTAAACATGGACGGGATTGACCGTGGCGCTTCGTTCTTCACTGAATTGCTCTGGGCGAAGTATTACTATTGGTGCGTGAAGAAGCAGAAGGACATCGACAAGCTCTGGTATCTTGAGAATGCACAGTGTTATCTGAACAGTGCGTTTTCTTACGCGCAGCGGCCGTTCTATGAGAGGGAAATCGTCTGTTGGAAGAAGATGATTGACAAAGAGGGTCCAGTAAAAACGAACTGGAGCAAGGAGGTTGAAAATCTTTCCAAGAAAAAGAAATAAGTGGGTTCTCGTTCTTTCGAGGCCCACTTTTCATTTTAATGATAGACGACGTATACTAGAGGTATTATGCGTCTGAATAAGTTTATCAGTTCATGCGGTGTTGCGTCCCGCCGGAAAGCAGATGCCCTGATTACCCGCGGCCTCGTTATGGTTAACGGCGCTGTTGTGCACGAGCTCGGCATTTCTGTCGATCCCCAGACAGACGAGGTTGTCGTTGACGGCACGCGGTGCATCCCCCGAGAATTGCATACGTACCTGGCTTTGAACAAACCGGCCGGCTACGTGTGTACTCATGCGCACTATGCTGGCGAAAAGTCGATCTTTGATTTGCTTCCGCCGCAGTACCGATCCTTGAAGATTGCAGGCCGGCTGGACAAGGAATCCGAGGGGCTTATTATCCTTTCCGACGACGGGAATTTCGTGTACCGCCTGACCCATCCAAAATTCAAACACGAGAAGGAATATGAAGTTACGCTCAATACAACACTCAGTCCCGGTTTATTGCAACGGTTAAAAACAGGCGTCTGCCTTAAAGAAGGAGAGGCGAGTGTTGATCGGATCAATTTCATTCAGGGCACCGCGTACCGTTTAACGCTCCACCAGGGATGGAAGCGGCAGATCCGCCGCATGTTTGAGGTCGTGGGTCGGGCTACCGACCGCCTGGTTCGGATTCGCGAGGGCAGACTTTTGCTCGGTACACTTCCGCCCGGCAGATACCGAAGCATCAACCGGACGGACGTGGAATAATGTGTGTGGTGCGTTTGCGCTCTTGACTCGCCGCTGGCGCCATGGTACGCTGCGAAAAGAGAAGAAAACGCAAAACCTTTCCCGTTTTATTGGAAAGGTTTTTGTGTTCTTATGTCGGCAAAAGTACTTTCAGCTGCAGTTGTCGGGCTCGACGCGAGCCTCGTGGATGTCGAGGCGGACTTGTCGTTTGGCTTGCCAAAGACGCACGTTGTCGGACTTCCTGATATGGCAGTGCAGGAGGCGCGCGAACGCGTGCGTTCCGGAATCAGGAACAGCGGGTTTAATTTTCCACCCGGCGTCATTACCGTGAATCTCGCGCCGGCGCACCTGCGAAAAGAGGGACCAAGTTACGATCTGCCCATAGCGGTCGCCATTATCGCCGCGTATGGCGAGATCGGTACTCGCCAGCCGTTGAAGGGGAAATTATTTATCGGTGAATTGTCGCTCGACGGTACGGTACGGCCGGTCAGCGGCGTGCTGTCGATCGCGGCACTCGTGAAAGAACAGCGTATTCGTGAATTCTACGTGCCCGAACGCAATGCAGCAGAAGCGGCGTTGGTTCATGGCATCATGGTGTACCCGGTGCGAAGCTTGTCGCAGCTTGTTTTCCATTTGCGTGGCGGCGATCCCATCCAACCATATACGTCCCCGCCCTCAAAATATACCCCTGCCGCTGAATGCTCCCAGGATATGGCATTCATCCGCGGGCAGGAGCAAGCCAAGCGCGCGCTCGAGATTGCTGCTGCCGGCGGGCACAATGTGCTGATGACCGGGCCGCCGGGCTCAGGCAAGACATTGCTTGCACGGACAATGCCGAGCATTTTTCCGCCAATGCAGTTTGATGAGTCGCTTGAAGTGACCAAGATTTATTCTGTCGCAGGCTTGTTGCTGGATTCAGCGTCAATCATCGAGCAGCGGCCGTTCCGTTCGCCCCACCATACGACGTCATCAGTCGCGTTGGTCGGCGGCGGGAGCTTCCCGAAGCCCGGGGAGGTGTCGCTCGCACACCGCGGCGTTCTATTCCTCGACGAATTTGCTGAATTTTCACGGCACGTGCTCGAGAGTTTGCGCCAGCCATTGGAAGATGGCCGTATTACGGTGTCGCGGGCTGCGGGGTCTGTCCAGTTTCCCGCGCGGTTTACGCTCATCGCGGCGCGCAACCCGTGCCCGTGCGGCTACTATAACGATCCACAGCGCGCCTGTACGTGTTCGCCTCAGAATATCCTGAAATACCAGAAAAAAATATCAGGCCCGCTCCTGGACCGGATCGATATCCATATCCATGTTCCGCGGTTGCCCTATGAGAAAATCGCAGCGAGCAGCGCGGGTGAAACATCAGAGCGCATCCGCGAGCGGGTCGTGCGTGCGCGGGATATCCAGCGCGATCGGCTGTTGCAGGCACACCTGGTCGTCAACGCAGAAATGTCGGTGCGGCACATCGGGGAGTTTTGTAGATTAACGTCCGAAGCCGAAGCGCTGCTCAAAGATGCTGTGAACCATTTTTATTTGTCCGGACGAACGTACCATCGGATCATTAAGGTTGCCCGGACAATCGCGGACATCAGTTCCGAGGAATTGATTTCAGCCGCCGCTGTCGCTGAGGCACTCCAGTACCGGTCGCAGGCAGGTTGACATTCTCTCTTCGCGGGAGTAATGTGGCAATCATCAAATATATATACAGACATCGTTCATCGAGAATGAAAATTGTAAACCCTAGATAGAAAACCGTGGAGGAATCATGGAAGATGGCCGGTTAGCCACTGAGGATCCGGGGGATCCAGAATCGGATGACATCGGAATCGGCGAGTTAATCGTCTGGTTGTTCCTGTTCATCGTTGTTACTGTTGTAGGTTTTTTCAGAAACCGCCGGTATGCTCTCTTACTGCTGTTGTTCGGCACAGCTGTTGCTTTTGTGGAAGCGCAGTTGTTCACCAACACGAAAGCAACGTACTTGATGGTTATCGGATCGTTTGGGATCCTGTGGGCCAATTATACGATGACCGTCTACGTGTGCGAGGAAACTTGTGCTGAGTATCTGCAGAGCATTTTCAGGCAGCGCTGCTGGTGGATCGGCGAAGTTCGAGCGATCGGATTGTACCTCAGCCTGGTTGCAGCCTGTATGGCAGGCATTTGGCTCGTCTGGTACCTTCCGAAAGGGTACACCGTGAATCTGTCAGGAATGGGAAGCGCCGTAGCCCTCGTTGTTGCTATCGTGCTTGTCTCGAGCTATCTCGGGACGAGGCGTGTGCTGCAACAACACGTTACGTCGTGATTACATCACGCCACAACTCTCTTAACCAACCCGGGACCTCCCTGCCCGGGTTTGTATTATATACGCGATTGCTTGAGCGAGTCCGAACAAAATGGTAGAATAGAAGCACGTTTTGAGCATTGATGGACAGGGCAATGGATGAAAAAAAACAAACTGCAGCAGCTGGAATTGAGCGAACGCCTGAGAGTGAAAGTATCGATGAATCAGAGGGCGTGCAGAGTGCCGCGGCCCGGTACAATGAAGCAGTCGCAGCCCGGGAAGTGCTTCGTTTGGGCAAGGAAGAGAAGCTGAAGCGTCTGCGGTGGTCTGTCGCAGTGCGGTATATCATGATAACCGTCGTATGCCTCATTTCACTCCTGTGCTATGAGTTCGGTTTTCAGTTTGACCTCATCGGCATACTAATCGCGGCGACTATCGCCTTTATTTTCAACCTGACCTCGAGCCTCGTCTACAGCACGATCTATTACCCGAAATTTTGGCCGTATATCGGCATTTTTCTGGACATGATCATTATTTCAGTGATTGTCCATGCGACGGGAGGCATCGAGAGCGTGTTTCTTCCCTTGTACATCCTCCAGCTCGTCGGTACCAATGTACACTTCAGCAGAATCGCCGGCCCCCTGAACCTGGTATTTGGCGGGATTGTGTTTACTACGATAGTCGTTCTTGAGTATCGAGGTATCTTGCCCCACAATGCGGTTGGTGTCTTGCGTGAGACGCTCTACCGCAACGAGACGTACCTGTTTGCGGTTTCCATTACCACCCTTTGCCTGATGGGCATCAGTACGTATCGGAGCGGCTATGTCGTGCGCAGCTTGGGTACCGTGGAAGACGAGCTCTTGAAGGCGAACCAGGAACTCGCGCGATTGAATAAAATTTATTCGAAAGTCAACCGGCGCCTGAAGGAAGTTGATCAGATGAAAACTGAGTTTATATCCGTTGCTTCCCACCAGATGCGGACACCGCTCTCAGCGACGAAGTGGGTATTGAAAATGATTCTCGATGGAGACCTCGGGCCCCTCAATGACCAGCAGCGCGAGATGATCGGCAAGGGGTATGAGACGAATGAGCGCATGATTTTCCTGATTAATGACCTCCTCAACGTATCGCGTATCGAAGAAGGGAGGTTCCAGTACCGTTTCGTGCACATGTCCCTCGAGGAAGTTATTGAGAGCGTCCGGCAGGAGATGATGAATGTCTATGCGAAACGTAATATTAAACTCGTGTATCATAAGTCCGGCGAGCCGCTGCCGCGCGTGAACATTGATCCGCAGAAAATACATCTCGTGATCCAGAATTTGCTTGATAATGCAGTGAAATATACGCAGTCTGGGGGCAAGGTGACCACGACGCTGTGGGCAGAGGAAAACCGCGTGGTGTGCAGTATTGCGGATAACGGAGTCGGGATCCCCCCGTCCCAGCAGGGAAGAATTTTTTCGAAGTTTTTCCGTGCTGATAATGTGATTCGAATGCAGACTGACGGCTCTGGGCTCGGTTTATTTATCGTGAAAAATATCATCGAGAAGCATCGCGGTGAGGTGTGGTTCGAGAGCGCGGAGGGGAAGGGTACGACGTTTTTCTTCTCCCTACCGATCCAGCAGGCCGAGAACCGCGGGTCATCATTTGAGCATTTTATTAAGAGCATGTAGGGTATGGGCTTGCCAATCACTCCAATTATTGATTTCTTGAACAGCGTCATTTGTGGCATCTGCAGTTTTTTGCTGTTTCGTTCTTTCCAGCGTGAGCCTGGCCGGCCTGTCCTCCGTTTTTTCGCGCAAGGGTATTTATCGTTGGTCGTTTCGTATCTTTTTTTCTCGGTTCCGCGGATTGCCGTGCCTGAAGATAGTTTGACGGTTGGAATCGGTTTTGTTATCGCCCAGGCATTCCTTTTTCTTGCGGTCGCGTTTTTTGCGAAGGTGACGATGTTTTTTGTGAAAGTCCAATGGGCGCAGCGGATTTTCTGGCTTGTTGTTTTTATTTCAGCCATTGGCGTCCTCCTGAGCATCATGTATTTCGGATACCCGGAGTATGACCCAGTGACGAGCATTACCAACTGGAACATTCATATAAGCGTCAGTATTGTGAGCGTACTGGTTTTTGCAGGCGTGCTCTTGCCGAGCGCGGTATACTTTTTCTTCCAGGGATTCCGTTCGCAGGACCAGATTGTCCGCAAACGGTCCACGATTATCGCCATCGGCCTCGTGTTCCTCACCGTTACCGCGTTCACCTATTACTCAGCGACGACGCGTATTGTCGCGCTGGTTTCTGATATTCTTTCCCTCCTGTCTTTCCTAATCATCTTTTTTGGTGTTATATATAAGAGGGGCGCTCGATACGAGGAGAGCAAAACCGAATAATATCCACTTTTACTACGTTTATGAAGGAAAAAATACTCATCATTGAAGACGAGCGTATCCTGATCGAGGTTTTGACCAAAAAGCTCGAACAGGAGGGGTATGTGGTTTTTTCAGCCTCAGACGGGGAGCAGGGCTTGGCAGAATTAGAGCGGTCGGCTCCGGACCTCGTATTGCTCGATATCGTCATGCCGAAGATGAATGGTTACGAGGTGCTTGATGAGCTTCAGCGGAAATACGGGAAAAGCAAGATGCCACCGGTTATCATTATTTCGAACTCAGGCCAGCCCGTCGAGATCGATAAGGCGCTGACCCTCGGGGCGCGCGATTATATCGTGAAGGCCCAGTTCACCCCCGACGAAGTCATTAATAAAGTTGAGAGCCTCCTCGGGGCACGGCATGCGTCAGCAGCGAACCAGCCACCGGCACCCGCCTCCCCGGAGCCACAGCAGCATCCGCAGAAGAAGGCAAACGCCGAAGCAAAAGTGCTTCTCGTTGAGGACGACCAGTTTCTCCGTGATTTACTGACGACTAAACTTGAAAAAGAAAACTTTGATGTCGTTGCTGCCATTGACGGGCCAGGTGGGATCGAAAAGATTACCAAGGAACAGCCAGATGTCGTCCTTCTCGATATCATCCTGCCGGGAATTGACGGATTTGAGATCTTGAAGAGGGTCCGAACGAATGTGCGGATGGATGTCGCGAAGATCCCTATTATTTTACTTTCAAATTTAGGCCAAGAAGCCGATGTTGAAAAGGGGCGGGCGCTGGGTGCGGATGATTATCTGATCAAATCGAATTTCACAATCGATGAAATAATTGAAAAGATCAGGAGTACGATCGCGACGCGGAAATAGCCTGGCGCTGAACAAGCGTTTATTGTACTGATACATATGAACAGGCCCTCCAGAGGGAGGGCCTGTTTTTTCAAAAAAATTATTGTGTTACCGACTAAAGATAGGAAAGCGGGTTGACTTTGCTTCCGTTGACGATCACCTCGAAGTGTATATGGGGGCCGGTGCACCACCCGGTGCATCCCATCATGCCGATTGTTTGGCCGCGCTTGACTGAGTCACCAACGTTGACAAAGAGTTTTGACGCGTGGGCATATAGTGTTTTTATCCCATTTCCATGGTTGACAATGACGCGGTTTCCATAGCCGGTTCCCCAGCCAGACGCTTCAACACGGCCGTCATCTGCCGCATAGAGCGGTGAGCTATAGTTACCACCGATGTCGATTGCGAGGTGGCGCCACTTGTAATACTGGTTTATCTTATGCCCGGTTGTCGGCCACTGCAGCTTCGTTCCGCTCGGAGTGGCGTTTGCCGGGATGCTGCCGCTGTATTGCGTTGATCCATAATTGTTCGACGGTACAACGACTGGCGCTTCAATCGTGCCTCCCGGGATGAGTAGAATTTGGTCCTTTTCAATGGCAGAGGCGTCGGCAAGCTTGTTGTATTCCAGGATTGAGTTTGCGTCAACTTTGTATTTTTTCGCAATTTTATCCACGGTATCTCCGGACTGCACCTGGTGGGAAACGCCTGAAGCAGGAAGAATCGTAAGTTTGTTCCCCGGCTTGATGTAATCCCGTGGCCCGAGCTTATTTTCCCAGAGGATCGTATTCGTTGAGATCCCGAATTTTTGAGCGATTGAGCTGACGGTATCGCCTCCTTCAACGATATAGTATACGACTTGTTCGCGGGGGCGTTGGCCGATTTTCGTCTGGGCGATGTTGGGCTTCACGACCGCAGCACTGCTTTCTGACGTGAGAATTTCGTCGTTCCCTTCTCCGCCAGTGATTGTTTGGTCGAGCGAGAATTGCCCGACGAGCGGTACAACGCCTGAGTCGCGATAGTAGTTCGCTTCCTTCACCTGGGCCGTAATTGCGCCTTCGACAATATCAGCATCCTGGGTATCGGTTATCATGGATGCGAGGATTGTTTTCTGGCCAAATTCTTCTGCGCGAGTTTCTTTGACGAATACGTTGTTTGCGATGACGGCTACCGCGAGTACCGCGATAACAACGTGGATCGTCGATTTGCTGAGGAGCGGGTATATGATTTTGTTTTTCGCCGGCGCAAAGATTGTGGCGAAAACCTTTTTTGCATTTAAGTATACGCGGTAGAGCGGAACCAGGTTGTGCTGGAATATAAACCGGGCAATCCCACGGAGCGGCTTCACGATGCCCGCTAGGATTGATTCAATCACGCTCCCGATTGTGATAATCACTTTCAGCGTCCCGAGGAGAATACCGATTAAGAATGATTTGATCCGTACTGAAATATTGGTGGTGGTTAGGTATTTAAAAATCTACGCATCATACTATCGAAACATACTGCGTAGAGTAGAAATGTGAAACAGTACAAAGAGTATCACGGCATACGGCATGCGTCAAGCGCCGGCCGTAAGACACCATCATATACTCGTTCGGACGAAGTTTTTGTCCCTTGAAAATGAACCCCCCGGAGTGATAGTATTAGTGTACCTATGCGAGAAAAATATAACCATGCAAAGATAGAGCGCAAATGGCAGCGCCGGTGGAACGAGGAGAAACTGTTTGCCGCTCCGGGCGCCGCTGGACCTGACAAGCGGTATGTGCTCGACATGTTTCCATACCCGTCAGCCCAGGGGCTCCACGTCGGCCATCCGGAGGGTTATACCGCATCGGACATCGTTTCAAGGTATTTCCGCATGAAGGGGTTTCCCGTCCTGCATCCGATGGGTTTCGACTCATTCGGTTTGCCCGCGGAGAATTACGCGATTAAAACAGGGACGCACCCTGCCGTTACGACAGCGAAAAACATACGGAACATGCGCAAGCAGATCAAATCCCTGGGTTTTTCGTATGACTGGGATCGCGAGGTTATTACTTCTGACCCGTCATACTACCAGTGGACGCAGTGGATTTTTTTACAGTTATTCAAACATGGCCTTGCATACGAATCATATGCGCCGATCAACTGGTGCCCGTCATGCAAGACCGGATTGGCGAATGAGGAGGTTGTTGCCGGCACATGCGAGCGGTGCGGCACCGAGGTGACGAAAAAGAGCATCAAGCAGTGGCTCGTTAAGATTACCGATGAGCGGTATATCGAGCGGCTTTTGCACGGATTGGACAAGCTCGACTGGCCGGAGAACATCAAATTGCTCCAGAAGAATTGGATTGGCAGAAGCGAGGGCGCTGAAGTTGATTTTTCGGTTGCACCGCACCCGAGGGTTTTGGCCGCGACAACGAATCCGAGCAAGGTGGTGCGATTTAAAAAACTTCTTGCGAGCATCGGCACTGCGCCCGATCTGGTAACACCTGCGGATGAGCATATAAAAACGATTGAAGTTCATGAAGACGGCAATCTTCGCGAGAACGCAGAGGCTAAAGCGCGCGCGTATTTCGGAAAAACGAAACTGCCGGTTCTTGCCGTTGATACGGGTTTGTATATCGACGGCGAAACGCATGATCCTGCCATGGTGCGGCGGACTGCCCTCGGCGGCAAAGATGAATCGCAACTTTCCAGAAAACAGATCATGGAGCACATTATCCGGCATTATTCGAGTGTTGCGAAAAAGCACGGCGGAAAAGTAAATGCATACTGGATTGACTGTTTTGCCTTGGTCACTCCTGACGGGACAGTCCGTTTTGCTGAGGCGCGGAGAGATATTATATTAACGGATACGCTCCATAAGCCTGTTGATCCGCATTTTCCCATGCGGTCGCTGTACATCAATGTCGCAACCAACAAACGTCCGGTTGATGAAACTGAGCATGAGGAGGTCAATATTGAGCTCAAGCCGGTCAAGGATGCGCTGAGCAAACTTTTATGTCCGGTAATCCGCGTCTTTACCACACGGCCTGACACGTTATTCGGCGCGACGTACATGGTACTGTCGCCCGAACATGAGCTGGTGGGTTCGATCACAACGCCGGACCAGAAGCAGGCAGTTGAAAAGTACCAAACGTCTGCCGCGAAAAAGTCAGATCTTGACCGGACGGATTTGGCGAAAGAGAAAACAGGCGTGTTTACCGGTGCATACGCCATTAATCCTGTTAATGGCGCGAAGATTCCGATCTGGATCGCTGACTACGTGTTACGTTCATACGGCACTGGCGCGATTATGGCAGTACCGGCGCATGACGAGCGGGATGCCTTTTTTGCAGAAAAATATCATCTAAAATTCCGTCATGTTATTTTGCCAAAGACTTATTCGCAAACTCAACATTATTGGGAAATTTTCGCACATGACGCAGAAATAACTACACAGGAAGCGTTTAGGTATGATTATCAGCAAATATGCGAAGGGAAGGAAGTGCCGTTTGCTTATACTGGCGAGGGAACCATGATTAATTCCGGCAAATACGACGGCATGGATTCGGTTGAGTTCAAGAAGGTTATTACTGCATGGTTACAAAGACAGGGGAAAGGAAAGACCGCTGTTAATTATAAGCTCCGCGACTGGGTGTTTTCCCGGCAGCGGTACTGGGGCGAACCGATTCCGATCGTGCACTGCGAGAAGTGCGGGCATGTTGCCGTTCCTGAAAAGCACTTGCCCGTGAAACTTCCGAATGTCAAAAAGTACAAACCAACCGGCACGGGCGAGTCGCCACTTGCTGCGATTGCCACATGGGTAAACGTGAAGTGCCCGCAGTGCGGCGGGCCTGCCAAGCGCGAGACAAACACCATGCCCCAGTGGGCAGGGTCAAACTGGTACTGGCTTCGGTACTGCGACCCGCACAATGATAAAAAGCTTGCAGACCCCGAAAAACTGAAGCAGTGGCTGCCCGTCGACCTGTACATCGGCGGTGCTGAGCATGCGGTTTTGCATTTGCTGTACGCGCGGTTTATTTATAAGTTTTTATGCGACATTGAGGTTATACCCAAAGAGTTTGTTAAAAAGAATGGCGACGAGCCGTTTATTAAATTAAAAAACCAGGGGCTGATCTTAGGCGAAGACGGGCAGAAGATGTCCAAATCGCGCGGTAATGTCGTGAATCCTGACGATGTCATCAAGAAGTTCGGCGCTGATGCCATGCGCATGTACGAAATGTTCATGGGTCCGTTTGAGGACGTGAAGCCGTGGAATACAAAAGGATTAATCGGAATGACGCGGTTTCTTGACCGAGTTTGGGAGTGGAGCCTATTTTTAATTGAGTGGTATAAAGATAATCCACAGGCTAAAAATCTTCATCATGGTATCGTGAGACAATTGCATATAACGATAAAAAAGATTTCCGAGGATATAGAGAATTTTAAATTTAATACTGCCATTGCCCAGCTGATGACTTATATAAAAAAAGTAATAGTTGTTAATGGGCAATCATATGAGGGGCAATCTTTATTGAAGCGAGAGGAGTTTGAAATTTTCCTTAAATTAATGTCACCTTTTGCGCCGCATATCGCAGAAGAATTATGGGAACGCCTCGGCCATCAGAAGAGCATTATGTACGAGCAATGGCCTTTGTACGACGAAGCGAAAGTTCAGGACGAGCAGGTGAAGTTCGTGGTACAAGTCAATGGCAAGGTGCGGGATATTGTCATCGCCCGTCCAGATGCCACCGTAGATCAAGTGAGGGCATTGGCATTGAAAAGCCCGAAAGTGCGGAAGTACGTCGCCACGGAACCGAAAAAGGTAGTATTTGTGCCAGGCAGGCTGATAAATTTTGTGGTATGATTAAGAAGCATGGAAACCATTAATCAACGCCTCGCGCCATAAGAAGAGTATGAGCCTACAGATAGTAGCAATCGATCCGAAAAATCCTGAGCCGCATATCATTAAACAGGCGGCAGCAATCATCCTGGGTGGCGGTGTTGTCGCGTACCCGACCGATACAGCCTATGGATTGGCAGTTAATGCATTGGACGAGACGGCGATCGGGAAGCTCTTCATCCTCAAGCAGCGCATGCAGAAGCCGCTGCCGGTTATCATCGCGGACCAACACATGCTCGCCGGGATTGCGTCGGTTGCACCAGCAGAGCGTAAGCTCATGAAACAGTACTGGCCTGGCGCCCTGACGATTATTTTCAAAAAGAAAGACGCGGTGCCGCCATCTCTCACGCTCGGGTTACCGACGATCGGCGTCCGCATTACGAATTCGCCAGCCGCGCAGGCACTCGTTGCTGCGTGCGGCAAACCGCTGACTGCCACCAGCGCGAATATCACCGGCCGGGGCAATTGCTACACCGCCGAGTGCGTAACCCGCATGTTCCAGGATTCTCCCAGCCAGCCGGACCTTGTATTGGATGCCGGTGAACTGCCAGAAGTGCCGGTTTCGACCGTCGTGCAGGTCATCGGGACCAAGCTGCAGGTTCTGCGCGAAGGGCCCGTCGTCCCAAAGCTTTAAATCGCCAGGGAGGGGCGGCTGCTGCATGGCACCGCCGAATTTACGTACCATCATGTTCAATAGAATCCATCTCAACCTTCCCCACTATTTTTCCAAACACCCCTCGCGCAAACTCGTCAACCTCTATTGGTCTGTCGGGATGATGGGCTTAGGGATTGCGACGGTAGCGATTTTCGAGCCGATTTTTCTGTACACGCTCGGATATTCATTACGGTACATCCTCTTTTTCTACCTGATGGTATACGTCGGGTACTTCCTCATTCTGCCAGTTGTCGGCAGGATCATCGCCCGGATCGGCATGGAGCATTCAATATTCTATAGCCAATTTTTCCTCATTGCATTTTATATATCACTCTTTGGAATTCAGAGGTTGTCCTTCCTGTTTTATGTCGCCCCAATCATTTACGCAATCCAGAAGTCGTTCTATTGGCCTGCATACCATGCTGATTTCGTCCTTTTTTCGGATGATTCCCAGCGCGGACGCGAGGTCGGTGGGCTTGAGACGCTGAACATGATCGTGTACATTGTCGGCCCGTTTATCGGCGGCGCGATTCTCGAATGGAGCAATTACAGCTCCCTGTTCCTGATCGTTGCAGCGCTTTTTATTTTCTCGGCAATTCCCCTGCTGCGGATCAAGGAAATTCATAGCCAGTCATCCTTTTCATACCGCGAAACCCTCCGGAAGCTCTATGCGCCCGGGCACCGCCGCAATTTCGTCGCATACCTTGGTTTCGGGGAGGAGCTCATCGTCATGGTCATGTGGCCAATTTTTATTTTTACCGTGGTCAAAGATTTTTTTGAGATCGGGGCGCTCGTAGCGATTGCAACGCTCGTGACCGCCTTTATCGCGCTCCTCCTCGGCAAGGCAACCGACCGGTATAAGAAAGAGCATGTCCTTCGCTTCGGCAGCATCGTCTACGCAGTGAGCTGGCTCATACGCGGTTTTGCCCAGAAAGCGTGGCAAGTGCTGTCATTCGATACGCTGTCGCGGCTTTCGAAGGAAGCGCTCTATGTGCCGCTCCTCGCAATGACGTATGAAAACGGGAAGCGGGAGGACGTCCTTGGGTATACCGTATTCTACGAGCAGTCACTCGCAGCAGGCAAAGTGATCGCTGCCGGGCTCTTACTTATCGTGTTATCGTTTAATGTATCTCCCTGGCCGGTCATGTTTATTTGTTCCGCGCTGTTCTCGCTCTTGTATTTGTTCATGAAGACGGCGCGACCGCGAATCTTATGAGTGTTGCGACAATTCGTACACTCCGCGCGCTCTGTAAGCGCTATGGCGTTGTGCCTCAGCGGTCATCTGGCCAGAATTTTTTGATTTCTGCTGAAACGCTCGATTGTATTGTAACGACGGCAGAAGTATCGAAGAGCGATACAGTGCTTGAAATCGGCCCTGGATTCGGCGCTCTGACTGAGGAGCTGTGTGCCCGCGCCAGCCGTGTTTTCGCGGTTGAGCTTGACCAGCGGCTCATCGCTGCGCTCCATGACCGCGTTGGCGGATGCGGTAATTGTACGCTCATTGGCGGTGATATTTTTCAGCAATGGCCTGCCCTTTCGCCGCGGCTCCATGACCTTCGGTATAAGGTTGTGGCGAACGTCCCGTATAACATCACGTCGCTCGTTCTGCGTTCATTTCTCGAACGTACGCCCCGTCCGTCTTCGATGACGCTTCTGGTGCAGCGCGAAGTCGCAGAACGTGTTACCGCCGGTGCCGGCAAGATGAGCGTACTTTCGGTGGCAGTACAGTTTTTCGGGAACCCGCGAATCGTCGAGATCGTACCGCCTGATTGCTTTTGGCCAGAGCCGGAGGTTGACTCGGCGGTGTTAAAAATTGACGGAATCGGGGCAGATGCGCACGGGTACCTGGAGGCGCTTCAACCATCTACGGCGAGCCAGTTTTTTAGCGTCGTACGGACTGGATATGCGGCACGGAGAAAACAACTGCACAATAACATCGCTTCAGGCCTGAGGCTTGGAGATGATTTTGCGCGAACTATACTGCAAAAGGCTGGCATTGATCCCATGATTCGAGCCCAGAATTTGTCGGTCGGCGATTGGATAAAAATTACACATGAAATTAGGAACACTCGGGGCGTTTTTTAATTGACAGACATGAGATAATGTGATATAATGGCAGGGTCATTATGGCACCCAAGATGCCGGAAAATCAAAATAAAAATTTGCTCCAGCGACTCTTCAGCGATCCGTATTTCGAGGCAGACGAAGCTCGACGGAAAGAGCGGACCCGTACGGTCGTTGTTTCAATTGTCGTCGGAACAGCTGTTGTCGCATTTGGAATTTGGTACATTGGTATGCAGATCAGCAACCCGTTTGAATATGAAGTACTTTTGTCGAACCAAGACCTCGCGACCTTGAATACATCGCAGACGTCGGTTGAACGGCTTGAGTCCCTCCGCGCCAAAGATACTGATAGTGACGGTTTGAATGATTACGACGAGCTTTATACGTTTAGCACCAGCCCGTATATTGCTGACAGCGATAGCGACGGGACGAGTGATAAAGATGAGCTTGCCGCAGGGCAAGATCCGAATTGTCCGGCGGGCGATACATGCGGGCGGGAAACAGCAACGAATTCGAATGCGAACACGAATGTCAGCGGGCTCGTCAATGATATCACGGCGGGCACCAATAGTGAGCCTCTGACGCAAGTTGATCTCTCAAATCTAAGCGCGGACGAACTTCGATCCATTATGCGTGATGCGGGCGCGTCCGAAGAGTTCTTGAGCAGTATCAGCGATGAGGATTTACAGGCAGCGTACCTCGATATTGTCGGTGGACAAACAGGGACGAATACCGCGGTAAATGCCAATAGTGCAACGAATGCACAGGCAACGACAAACAGCGTAACGACCGACTCCATAACCTATGAGAGGCTACAGTCGCTGACACCTGATGAAATCCGCGAGCTCCTCGCTGAAAGCGGCATCGCTGCTGAAACTTTGAATCAGATCGACGATGAAACGTTACGAGCAATTTATTTAGAGAGCTTAGAAACCAATTTGGGTACGAGCGAATAGTCCAGATCTAACGGCGCGACGTACACATGAGGCGATTCAAAAACATATTTCGCGGACAGATGCGGCGGTGGGCGCTTATTGGCGCTCTCGCTTTTTTCGCGCTGCAGTTAGTTGCACCGGTCGCCCTCATCCCGCGCCACGCGGATGCCATTTTTGGCATGGGAGATATGAGCATTACGATCGGCGATATTCCGGCGGCAATACGCGATGCGATCTCGAAGGCGGTTAAAACTGCCAAGGATATCGCGTTTAAAAATGTTTTGAAAAACTATGTTAATGCGCTCGCATACAACTACGCGGTAAAGCTCGCGACCGGCGAGAAAGGCCAGAAGCCGTATTTTGTGGGCGATCCGATGAAGATGCTCAAGGACGCGGGTGATGCTGCGGCTGGCGATCTCCTCGATTCTATCGCATCAGACTGGATTGGAAAATCGCAGTGTGATGGCCACCCGTACCAGGGCTGCAAAACCGATTCAAAATGCCCGCCGCCGGTCATGATATGCCCGCAAAATCTTTCATTGGAGGAATGCTCCTCCAGCCTCGACGCGAAAAAGAAATGCCTTGCTGCCGGCTGCTATATTTCCATTATGGAAACTGCGGATGAGTACAAAATTTTTGATGAGAAGATGATAAAGCAGCCGACGGATGCGAAGAAACCGCGCCTTATCAAAAAGGACGGTGCGGGTGAATGCGTAAGCTCGTTTTCTCTGTGCGATCTCGGCGATCCCCAGGATCCAAGCGGCAACCTGCAAGTGAAGCTGACTATCATGGCACGCAAAGCGGATTATGAGTACGATAAAGGGACAAGCTACAAGGGGGACTGTCCGATCACGGAGATACTGGATAATTATTATGGATATCGCGAAGGATTGCAGAAGCATTATAACCAGCTCGCAAAGAGCCTCGGCGTTGATACAAAAGACTTAGTCCAAGTTGATCCCGGTACGCAGTACCTCATCGAATTTTCAAAAAAATTCAACCCCAAAGCCAGCGAGTACGGCGCGTACATGACTATCCGAGACCAGGTGAAGCTGACGAAAGCGGTGAACGAAAAGGCAACCGAGTTCACGCAGTCGCTCCAGGGGGAATTTAAGGCTGTCACGTCCAAGATTACCGGCGTGGTGAAGACACCCGCCGCGTTTCTTCGCGGCGCTGGCACGTCATTATTCGGCAAGTCAATCGATCCGTACCTTACGTACACCGGCAGCCTTGTCGCCGACGCAGTCGGAATTTTTACAAACACACTCGCCAACAAACTGCTCGACCGTTACCTCAACGGTCTCGATGAAGCAACTGCCTCATCGTATGCGGGAGGCTCAAACAAGTTTGGCGCATCATCACCCGGCGTTACTGCCGCCAAGCTGCGGTTCAAGGAGCTGAAGCAGACTTCCTATTCTGAGGGCGGGAACGTGGACATACTCTCGGGCCTCTCAAGCTGTCCGAACCAGAACGACCCGACACCCCAGACGTGCGTTATTGATTCCCGGTTCAGCACTGCTATCAGCCAGAAGATGCTCGTTCGTGATGCTGTTGAGCAGGGATTGCTGGATGGAAATAAACCTTTTGGGTATGATATCGCCGGCAATCAGCCGGACTATCGCGAAGGGTACCCGTACCGGAGCTTGGTGATTCTGCGGAAATACCGCATTATTCCCGTGGGGTGGGAGCTGGCGGCGAAATACATCGGGCAGTACGCGCGAGGCAACTATACGCTCAATGATATTATTGGCGAATATGATAATCCGAAGTCCCCGTTCTACCAGCTGATTGACCCGAACTGGGTTCTGAAGATTCCCGAGACGTATTGCGCGCGCGAGGGTGCTGGTCCGCAGGTTACCTACCAGACGGCCATCCGCGCGGAGGATACGAATCGCGACGAAAAGGTTGATACGGCAGATGCCGCTTCGACTCTCATCCAGCGCCAAGAAGACTACTGCGCGGATGAGAAACAGTGCCTCAAGGAAGACGAGAAAGGATCGTGCTCTGTATGGGGGTACTGCATGGAAGAAAAAGCCGTATGGCGCTTTGACGCTACGGAGTGCAAACCGTGGGAAACAAGCTGCACGCTGCTGACACGCAGGAGCGGCGATATGGTGTCATACCTTACCGACACCGTGAATACCAATAGTTGCTCGATCGATACTGTCGGGTGCCAGTGGTATTGCCGTGAGTATAACTCGACGGCAAAATCGTGGGCATGCGACGGCCTGAAGCCCAATGACGCTACCGATCCGGTTATCAGCCTGAATGCGAATGCGAGGACGTGTAATGTATCAGCGGATGGGTGCAGTGAGTTTATCCGCGTAAAAGGAGACGGAGCGAACCTTCTCCTGAACAGCAGTTTTGAATCGTATGAGCAGAATCCGCTGGCTGTTAAGGACGATGCGGCTTCTGAACTTTTTACATACTGGCCAATTTTAAGTTCATTCTGTGGTTTACAGTCGCCCGCCGTGTCGGACAGCTACAGCGGCTCAACGGCATTGCGGACGAGTATGCTGCCACCCTGTCCGGGTAATCCGGATTGGACCGGTACCCCATTTGAGGACGGTACATATACCGCACAAATTGCTGATGTCGGCGCATCAACAAACGAGCGTACGTTTACTTTCTCGCTCTATGCGAAACAGGCGGCTGATGATGCTGATTGCACATCGGATACTGGAAGCTTGAGCGTATGGGCATACCGCCAGCCGGATGCAGTTATTGGGGGTGGCATGTTTACCAATGTCATGAACGTAGCCACTTCTGGGCAGTGGACACGGTATACGGGGACGATTACATTTCCGAAAATAACTTTTCGGGTAGCGGCAGGGGAACCGCTTATTCTCGCTTCAATCGTGCGGCCGTTGACCGATCAATGTGACGTCATCATTGATGATTTCCAGATGGAGGAGAATACCCTTACCCCATACAAAGAGTACGAAGAATCGACGAAGACATATTTCAAGAAACCTCCATCGTATCTGAATTGCACGGGCAATGCCGTGACTGATGATCCTTTGTGCGCGAGTTATACGCTACAGTGCCAGGAAACAGAAGTCGGATGTGAGGAATTTACATCGAAGACGACCGGCAGGAAGATTACCGGGATCATTTCCCCGCCGGGGCTGTGCAACGCTGCGGATCCGTTTTCCTGCGATCAGTGCTCTGCTGAATTCGTCGGTTGCCAGGCATACCGGGAGCTCGAGATTGATCGGATGCCGCTGCGGCCAGTGCGCGATCCCGTTTCGTTCGTTTCGACTACTGGCATGTCGTGCCCCGCATCTGCTGTCGGATGCGAAGAATATACGAATCTTGAAGATGTCGCCGCGGGCGGCGAAGGGAAGGAGTATTACAGCAAGATAAAAGTGTGCGTAGAGACGTCGGATCCGGATACGGGCGCATACTACACATGGGAGGGGTCTGATGAATTTGGGTACCAGCTGCGTCGGTACAATCTGAAGAAGAGCAATCTTGACAATGGTCCGTGCACGAACGTCGGTGCAGAAAATGATCCCGCACTCGTAGCGTTGGGCGAGGACTGGCCAGCGTGCATCGATAATCTTGATGTCGACGGGGATGGTACGGCGGATTATCCCCAGCAGGTCTGCACGGCAGCGGACATGGCAGATAATCCTGATTGCACGGAATTCTTCGATTCGCTCGGCAATGTATATTACCGCTTGCGGACGCGCCTGATCTATGTCTCTGACGATTGTAAATCGTATAAGAATTCCGTTGACAGCACCGCATCGTGCGCTGACGGCATTTGCACAAATTCAGGGCTCGCGTGTGTTGATGCGAATAGCGACGGCGCCATCAACGATGAAGATTGCCGCGGATCGATTTACCATATTATCCCTAACCAGGGCGTGCAGTGCACTGCATCGAATGCGGGCTGCCGCGCATATAAAGGCAACGCGGGCGACAATACCCGCCAGGTATACCGTGAAGATTTTGAGTCCGGATCAATCGACCTATGGTCCGGCGATGCGAGCTACAGCAATGAGTCTCTCAACCTGAACGGGCATTCGATGGCAGTAACGAACAGCGCCGCGATCAGTAACGTCGGTTCGCAGATTACCCTCCCAGGCGGACAGCAGTATTCAGTTTCACTCTGGGTAAAATCAGCCGTCTCGGGCTCCGATGTGCCGGTGACCGTCGCCATTAATTCGACGCCTGCGATGGTATTTTCGGGCAAAGCCGTAGCAAAAACTGGCGAATGGAACCAGTTCGTACTAGGCCCGCTCTACTTGCCGGAGAGCGCTGATATCAGCGCGAACCAGCTCGTGATATATGGTGACAGTGCGTTCTATGTCGATAATATTGAAATTACCGAGGTATATGACAGCGTGTACCTTATCAAGGATTCGTACCAAGACTGTTCGGGATGGGAAGGATGCGATGCTTATTCTGACAGTGCCGGTACGGTGCATTACCTGAAATCATTCCGTCGCTTGTGCGATAAGTCAAAAGTTGGATGTGATATATTCATCGATACGTACAACACGGAAATGTATGAGAGCATGTCATATACAACCGCGCGTTACCTGCGCGGCGATCTGAATGACGATGGCCGTATTAACCGGTATGATATTGACATACTGAATAGGTATTTATCGAGCGGAACGAGCTATGCGCCAGTACCTCTCTTGGTCGGCGATTTCGATGAAAATGGATCAGTTGATGCCACTGATAGAAATAACTTCCAGAGTTACATTGGGGGCGGACCCGAGCCGTCATCGCTCCACTATGACATTAATCCCAGCATTAGCCAGGATACCGTAGGGTACTACGTCTATGATTCAGATAAAGCGTGCGGTGCCGGCAGTAAGGGTTGCGAGCGCATGGGGCTTCCTCTGACGAATGCGGACGGCAGCGTTAGTGCGTATGGCGATTCATATATGATAAATGATCCCGATGCATACGCTACCGAGATGTGCCTGTACAACGAGAACGGATGCGAAGAGTACACGACGGGGAGCGGCTCCCAGATGTATTTCAAGGAACCCGGGAAAAAGACATGCTCATACCAAAAAGATAAAGGAGGATGGTTCAAGAACGGATCAGCAAGCGCTACCCCGGATTGCCCGGTGTCGATCGGCACGTGCTACAACGGCGGAGCAAATGAAGGTGCGCTGTGCAATTCCTCGGACGACTGCGACAGCGGCAACTGCCTGAAAGATGACCGCATCACCCCAAAACCCGTTGATGGCTGGGTGGGATCGTGCGAAGAATCCGTGTCTGGCTGCACGGAGTACCGTGATCCAGAGGGCATAGCTGACAATGCTGAAGTGTTGTCCCAAAATTTTCTGACAAACGGCAGCTTTGAGAGCATTGATAGTGTCGCCGATGCGGGCATTGTAACTGACGCGATCATCGACAACGACACGTGCAACGCAGGAAGGTGCCAGCAGAGCGGGTACCCATGTGCCGTTGACCTCGATTGCTACGTACCTGATGAATTCCTCGACTGGGGGAACCAGTCTACCAAACTCGGATTGTGTACGGCAGGCGGCCCGCAGGCGGGGTATGCATGCAATTCCAACATCGACTGCGGACGATGCGATACTGATTATACATCCGGGTGCGGCGGCGGCGCGACGTACTGTGATGACAATAATGATTGCGTTACGTGCGCAGGCGCTGCGTGCCCAGGCACGTGCGAGGCGGGCGGCACTACCTGCAATAGAGCAGCTTCCACGTGCGACTTGCCAGGACCCGGTGAAGCGCGGCAGCCATGCGGTGACCGTTTGATCGCTACGTCCGATGCTCATGACGGAGCGGTAGCGGCGATCTTCAGGTCGTATCAGAACTGCACGAACGCACCATGGAATGATGCTGCCCACTACCAATGGCGCGGGATAGATACGGGAAGCCTGACGGATAATAAGACGTTCCGAATTTCTTTCTGGGCAAAACGCAATCCTAATGACCCACGCTGTACAGTGCTGGCAGATCCGACGTATGACGGGGTCAGCGTTGGTGCTGTCCGGACGGTTGACCAGGTGCTGCCAAACGGCGTGCAGTACCTGCCAGGCGCATTTTTCCATACCACCGACAGTTGGCAAAAGTATGAATATGTTATATCAATACCATCGACCCCATTCATTGATGGCGACGGCGTGGAACATGAGTGGAATCCGTCCGGGGGCACAACTCTCGAGGAGCTCCAGAACAGGTTCTCGGTCGTATTCCGCAGGCCAGGAGTTGCCGCTTCAACCCCCGTGTGCGATGTTATTCTTGATCAGGTGCAGGTAGAGCAGGTCAGCGCAGAAGCAGACTATGCATCGTACTATTATTTAAGCGATACGATTGATTCATCGTCATGCAATGGCCTTGTCAGCCGCGATGCGGGATGCCGCTTGTTTGAGGACATGTCGCGTAGCGATTTGCCGTACAGCTCATCTGCTTCAGTCGACGGCGAGGAGCCCGCAACGTGTGTTGATGATCCGACGACATGCGATTCTAATTCAGTCGTGAAGGTGCGGCCAGACCGCGAGTGCGGAAAATGGCTTGCGTGCGAAACAACGGTACGCGAAGAAGATAAAAACGGCAATGTCCAGGAACTATGCACGTCCCGGTTTATTTGTGACAAGATGGATGAGGCGACAGGCGTCTGCACAGGCGTTGTTGATTACGAGGAAGTTGATCAAACGTTTACGTCCCCTGCGTTCGCCGAGAAAGTGCATAATTATTCTGGCATGGTCATGGCGGGACTCGACTGGCAACGCCGATGCAAGAACAATAAAGATATTATCTGCACGAGCGACGCGCAATGCGGTGCCGGAGGCACATGCTCTGATCCGCAGATTGTCGAGGGTGCGCTCCTGTATCCGGCGATGGAAGAAGCCGGATCCGTGACGAGCGGAACGGATCTGGCAAAAAATGGCGATTTTGGCGACGGAGATTACGAAGCAAATCAGAAGCTCTCATGTGAACTGACTGGCGGCGCCACCGCGAGCTGTACTACATCGAGTGATTATGGCGGCAGCCCTGATGCAGGGCCAACCGTTGACGAGATTGATCTCAGCGAGCTTGATTCGGCGTGGCAGCCACGGAACTGGTTTGATGGCGTCGCGACGGTCAAGTGGACCGAAGAAGACGTGAATAACGGGGGCGTTCCGTCGCAGAACAGCAATCTCGATGAGAATAATGTCGCGCGCGTTAAAACGAGCGGGTATACCGGCAACGATACGAATAACGACGGCACAATCGGCACCGCGCAGTGGAATGGCTTGTCCTACGATATCGGCACTGGCAACCTTATCGACGGCGACCAGTACGTGGTTTCGCTGAAACTGCGGTGGGCAACACTACCGACGGTGTATGACAAAATTCGTGTTGAATTCGGGTATCTCGATGCGCGCGGGAACGAGATCGGCTGGAGCGCGATCGAGGACGTGGAGCTTACGCAGGACTGGCAGCAGTTCACGCTCGGGCCTATCGAGGCAGGGTGGGATCCCATCGGCGGCGCCGAGGTAACCGGCTGGAACGACGCACTGCTCAATATCATCCATTTCCACGACGAGCCGCAGATGTGCAATGCGAATCCGAACGTCCCCTGCAACGTTGACGCGGACTGCCCCGTCGGCGACACGTGCAATATCGTGACCGTACCGGGCGTGGAATTCTTTGTCGACGATATCTCAATCGAGCCAGCCCTCAAGTACAAGGAGGACGGGTCGCTCATACCGCGGTCGTGCCGGCTGTACCCGAATGCGTCAGCGCCGTACTGCGCGTACACGGACGAGAACGGCATCGAGTACCGCGGATGGGAAGGGTACTGCCTGGAGCGCGATCCGCTGAATCCGGCGTACTGCCTGAACTGGTGGCCTGCCGACCTCCTTATGGGCGATACGAATATATTTTCTAACCTCCGTACTGCCGGGTATGACGGCCGCCGGCCGCTGTACATGTGCCTGGAGCAGGAGGGCAACTATAATAAGCCGAAGTCGGTGAGTTTTGGCCTGGTCGACACGTTCCAGGCGACACGGCAGGTAAGTAACGGTAAGGGCTCGACCGGCCATGGCGGCGGGTGCCGGATTACATTTGAGGAGTCTCCGCTGATCGGCAAGCCGTTCAAATACCGCGCGCCGATGACGACAAACTTTATTGACCAAGACGGCACGAGCGAGTGCGACGAAGCGGGCAATATGGGCGGCGCCGCGTACTCGTGCGCGTGGGATGGTGGGTGGCGCAACGGCTTCTGCATGTCCTGCGACTGCGACGACGATGAGCAGTGCACGCGAGGATACAATAACTTGATTACAGCCCATCCCGAAGACCGGTATTATAAATATGAAATCGAGCGCATCGACGTGCTCATGGTGCACTGGTCGCACGGCGACTGGGAATGCGGCCACTACGGTGTCGGTGACGGCGACAACCATTATTTCATGACGCTCAATGAAGAAGACGCGGGCGGCGGCCCCTGTGGCGGGGCAACGAATTGCTGGGGCGAACGGTGGACGTGCAGTGGCAATTATATTGATTTCGCAGTCATATTCAATGATGCCGGGCAGATTACCCATTTCAGGACGAGCATGCACGACGGCAACAATGGCGGCGGTGCGCACTATTTGCCAATCTTCCAGCTGCGCGAGTCATGCTCGGTCCTTGCCCAGGTCGCCGATGATGACAATGACCGCGCATGGACTGCTCGCGTCAGTGAAGGATCCGCGTTCCAGGTGCCGGCGCTGCTGTACAAGTACACCCAGCAGTTCGCGCCGTTTGGCACGGTTGTCGCGCCGGCAGGCGATCCGACGGCATGGGATTACGCCACCCACACGGGCCCCCTGTACGTTGAATCCCGGAGCGACGCGAGTTTCGCGCATGCTGGCACGCCGTACAGTTCCCCGTATAATACGGTGGCTAATGGGCTATTGGGGCAGCATATTAAATACTGTACGAATAACACGGGCAACTGGTGTGATTCAGCTGCAGCGGTTACTGCGTGCACCACTGGCGGCGGCAAGTGCGTCGGCGGCAGGCAGTGCTCATGGAGATGGGCCAACGACTGCGCGACCCGGCTTGACGAGGTGAATTGCCATGAGGGTGACGACGGCACGGTTGGCACGGACGATGACGGGTACTGCGTCGGCATTGGTGTCGGGTTCTGCTCGGGGAACGCCGAGGCGTACTGTGCGATCGATGCCGATTGCTCGTACGGCGGGAGGAACTACGGCCCATGCATCATGGACGGCGGTACGTATGGTATGAAAACAGCGACGCCCACACCCGATACGAATTATGCGGAAGCGATACGGTATTCGAAGCGCCTGTTCGCGAACGCGTTTAATGCCTGGACGTGGGATATTGCAACATGCGACCGGTCCAATTTCACTGACCTGATCCGGTGCACGGCGGGCGATGACTCGACGTGCGAATTCCGCCGGTGCGGTGCGATCGGTACCTGTTATGGTGGTGCAGAAGACGGCGAGCCGTGCGGTGGTACGTGCGCTGCGGGAGATAATGCGAGCCTGTCATGCGCGACCAACGCTGATTGTCCTGACAGCACTTGCACACCCATTCCCGGCGGATATACCTGTACCGGCGGCACGTGCCAGACCAACCATACGATGGCGTGCGCTGGCGCAGCTGACTGCCAGCACCTCGCGTGCGCTGACAACGCCCTGCAGGAGTGCTTTAACCGTTGTGATAACAATTCAGGCCCTCGGACTGGACACGTATGTACGGTGAACGCGGATTGCCGGAGCTTTATTTGGCCCGCGGGGAATTGCGTGACATCAGACTTTGATTGCCGCGTGTACGGATGCTCAACAGCGCTCGGTGTGTGTTCAAACAGCAGCGCGTATTGCCAGGTTACCGCTGATTGCGGCGGTGCCCCGGCAGTGTGCAATACCGGTTTGTGCCGCGCCGGCGCGAATGATGGCGCTCGGTGCCGTATTGCTGCGGATTGCCCCGGAGGGACGTGCGAAGCGACACGGATTGGCTGTTCCGATAATGTGGAATGTACGGGTGTCGGTGTATGCAGCCATGACAGCACAGTGCTGTGCCAGGCGGATACGGACTGCAAGAACGGCAGCTGCAGCGTTACGACATCAGTTGAATGCCATGTCGACACTGACTGTCCAGGAGGCGAGACGTGCGCTGGTGCCACCGCGACGTGCGAAAATGAGCGCAACTGGGGCTCATGCGCTGTCGTGGATACCTACGGTACGTGCCAGTCAACAACATTTGGGTCGTGCCGTACTGATGATTATGGGGCGTGCACTGCGCCTGCGGGCAGTATGTCGTACGCAGAAAATAGCGGATTTATTAACACGTGGAACACCGCGTACAACACCATGGCAGTGTGCCCATACAGCACTGCGCAGGGCAAGGCGGTACGGCCAGAGTACGTGCAGGGATTGGACGTTGACTACTGCGGCGTGCCGCCGATTATCCATACCATCCTCGTCGGTGCCGGCGGTTCGCTCGAGGAGACTGACAGCATTACGATACCCGGCGGCGGCGTTGTCCAGTTCACGTTCTCCATCAGTGCTGATCCGGAGCAGTCGCCGATCACGTTCGTCGAAGTTGACTGGGACGACGGAACACCGCACTACGTGACGACCGGCCGGTACGAATCCGGGACGATCTCGCTGTCTCACCAGTACCGCATCCCCGGACCGCATATTCCGAAAATCAAGGTCGTGGACAATTGGGACTGGTGCGGCGTGCTTAAAGATTCGGGCGAGAGTTGCCCGGGATTCGGCGATTGCCGGTTCAATGTAGACCTTGATGATTGCGATTTCGAGGGTGGCCGTGATGGATTAACGAGCACCGGTGTTACGATTACCGTGACGCAGTAGGCGCTGCTGTCGGCGAGGGTAGTAAGTGCAGGAGGGGTGCTTCCCCCGGACGGCAGTACTCGGGAATACGGCGCTGCCGCTTCACTTTGATACAAACATTTCAATGCTGATACATATCACACAATACATACGCGAACTCTGGAAGTACCGGCCGCGAGCAAGGACGGTGCTACTCGGTACAGTCCTGCTAACTGTTTTAATCGGCGGTTGTTTTGTTATTGCGCGGCCTGTGCATGCAGAAGCAATTTCATGGGCCACTGAATTAATCGCTGAAACAGTCGGCTGGATTTTATTCTGGGTTGCGTCCCTCCTCGGCAAGATACTTATTGTTCTTATCGACATCCTGATCAGCATTATTCAGTACAACAATTTCACCTCATCGCCGGTCATCGACAAAGGATGGAGCGTCGTGCGCGACGCATGCAATATGTTTTTCGTGCTTGTGCTGCTGGTCATCGCATTCGGTACTGTACTGCGCCTGGAAAACTATAAATTCAACCGCCTTCTTGCCAAACTCGTAATCATGGCGATTCTTGTCAATTTTTCGAAGATGATCGCCGGATTTTTTATCGACATCTCCCAGGTAGTCATGCTGACGTTCGTGAATGCGTTTGCCGATACGTCATACAAGGATTTTACGACGGTTCTGAAGCTTGATAATTTGTTGTCGGTTACCTCTGATGCGAAGCAAACTACTGCACTTGGGTTTGCCGAAATGGTTGCCGTACCGCTTTTTGCCAATATCGTCATCATCGCCGGAATCATGACCATGGTCGCATTGATCGTCGTCGTCCTTATGCGTATCATCATGCTTTGGATACTTGTGGTTTTGTCGCCGCTTGCATACCTTCTCGCGACGCTTCCGATCGGTGCACGGTACAGTTCTCAGTGGTGGTCTACGTTCGGCAAATGGGCAACAACCGGTCCCGTGCTGGCTTTTTTTATATGGCTCGCGCTCGCTGTACTGCCAAACTCTGGGGATTCGAGTGCGCTTGGCGTGACAACAGACGCGACAGGACAAGTATTAGCCTCTGGCCAGCTTACGGCTGTCCAGGCAGCGATCGCGCCGGTGTCCCGTTCTGACCAGCTCCTCGGATTCATGCTCGCGATCGCGATGTTCCTGATGGCGCTTTCGACCGCGGGTGCGCTCGGCGGCATGGCAGGCCAGCTTGCCGGGAATTTCGCGAACAAGATCAAGGGTTGGGGCTCGATACCGCTGAAAGCTGCAGGCGCACCGCTCCTAGGCCTTCGGAAAGCGGCTGGGTATGGCGTTGGCCGGGTAACGGGGTATGTGGGCAGGAAGGTGCGGGAGAGCGACAAGACCTGGCTGAATATGGCAACGCCGGAATTTTGGAAAGGCTTTGCGCAACGCGGCAAGCGGCTCGAGGAGCGGGCCAAGCAACGCGCACTCGGCAAAGGCGAATATTTCGGCGAAGTGCTCTTCAAGGGCAAGAAAGGAGCCCTGAACCGAAAAGAGCTCGCTGAACGTGCGATTATCGAGAAACTGAAGAGCGAATTCAAACAGGAAATGGGCTCTGCCGGCGAATCACGGCAGGCGATGATGGATCTCGCGTTCAAAACGTTCAATATGGGCGGATTCGAAGGCGATGAAGCGCGCCAAGCGTTCCTGGAGCTTGCTACGAGTAAGGGCAATGATGATGACGTCTTTTTCGGTTTCGGGGAATTGTACCGCAAAGATGAAGGTGTGCGGGCCCAATTAAATGATCATTATGGGAAGCTTGGGTGGAAGCCGGAGGAAGTTGAGGGCATGTTCAAGGAATATAACGCAGATAGTATAAAGAACTTCAATGCCGGATTTGTCGGGCTCAATAAAAAATTCGTCAAAGGTGAACGGGATGAAGAGACCGGTGAAGTGATCAGGTCATCACGGGAAGTGGGCAAGGCAGCGAATGACGCTGACCAGCGGCGGCTGCGTGCTATGGCAGGCATTGCCGAATCCGCCAAGAATGTCGGGCACTGGGAACAGTATTCCGCAACTAAGGATATGGCTACGGGGCAGTACTATATGATGGACGACGAGGAGCAGCGCGGTGAAATTATCGGTGAGGCGAAGAAAATGGGCTTGCGCGATTTTCTGCGTACCCTCTCGCCTCACGTGCTCCGGCAGCGCGTCTGGTCTGCAGACCGGGACGAGGAAGGTAATTTTATCGAGGACGCGGAGAACGGCGAACAGATCAAAGGGCTCATGATGAAAGACGCAGACGGTAAAGAGGTCGAGGATACCCGGCTGTACCGCCACAGCTACAAGGCAGACGTGTACGCCCCGAAAGAGGGTTCGTTTGAGCATGAGATGTACACGAAGCTCATGAGCGGCCAGCACAAACCGGAAATGCGCCAGATGCAATCACGGCATGCGGACCAGCATGTTGGGCAGTTTTTTGACACGCCCGGCAATTTGGTAACGGATGAGGAGGAGGCATTCGCACGCGGCTTCCGGCCGTATACAAACAACAAAGGCGAGCAAAAGACGGCGGCACAAGCGCTCCAGGAAGAATGGATGAAGATGCAGGATTACAACCAGCCTATTTCGCGTGCGTTTTATAATATTAAATATAATGGCAGGGTTGATGCTCCACCAAAAGGCGATAAATACCCCGGAGATCCAGGGTTTATCCGCAAAGCACGCGCAGAAGCGGACGACTACCTCCAGGGCGAGCTCCTTGACCGGGTTAATTATGATGATGTTACTGCAGCCGCGGAACTCAATGGCGCTGATATAACAAAGCCCAGGAACCAGAAGGCAATGCTCGGAGTGCTGGAGGACCTTCACGAAGCCCAGTACGCGGCACGGATGCACATCCCAGGTGATGCGATGATTCCGCATGAGATGGTCCAGGAACTGGCGGATAAGACCGGCAAAAAGGTTGATTGGGACCCGAAGGAATGGAAAGACGGGGTATCTGATGATGAGAAGCAGGAATTGACCAGCAATATGGGTAGAGTCGATGAGGCCTTACGCAGTACAAGGCTTTCCAATGAGCAGCGAGCAAAACTTGAGCAATACCGGCGGTCGCTTACCGGGCAGATGAATGAACGGAAAGGCGAATGGACTGGAAAGAATGGGGCGAGCAAGGACGACGCGCATCAGCTCGAAAGCCAATTAATGGGATTTAGCGAGGATGAGCTAAAGGGTTCCCTAAAGAAAAAAATGGAGGGTGGTTTGGTAGCAGCTGATGGTACGAAATTACCTCCGGAGAAGTTGGAGGCGATTGTTGATGACCTTGTTGTAAAGGGAAGGCGGGATACGGTAACGAGGAGCCGGATAGTGCCGTTTGATGATTTTGTGCGTGACGAAAACGTCGGTCCGCTGCCGCGCATGCGGGAAGAAGTATCTGCGGAAACACTCTCGCGGTCACATGCGGAATACAATAAGTATAAGGAATCGGGCCTCTCTGCCGCTGATTATGATACGATGTATGAGGACGAGATTACCGCAGGCGAGATGGTTGATTCCGACGAGCTTGAGCGCCGCGCTGAGGCTGGCGCGCAAGCAGACGTGAAGAAGATGCGCGGCCTGAAGTCCGCGGTCGCATCCGGCAAGAGCGCGAAACGCCAGGGTAAAAACGCAAGCAATGCGACGATGCTCGGCCTCGACTTTTCTGACCCGGCAGTTCGGGAGCAATTCGGCATCGTCGAGGGGCAGATTGCTGCGCGATTTGACAGCGACACGGAAGCGCATAAGGAGGAGAAAGGGCAGATGGCAGAAAAACTCGCAACCGCCCTCGAGCAGCAGTTGCGCAGTGAAGGCGTTGGCGACGACGAGATTGCCGACCAGGTTGGCAATCTGAAGAAGACGCTAGGAGCAAACGATAAGATCGTGCTCGCTGATAATAACGCATGGGAGAGCAGGATACAGTCAATCCGCGGGCATGAATTGCGCGGGCATGACCTGGCAAAGAATTTTGTTAACCTCGAAACAGGCACGATGAACGAGGTCGGGGAGGAATTCTACAAGACGCTTTCCGAGGAACAGCAGCAGCTCGTGGACCGCATCGGCATGATGGAGTTCGCGGCTGAATCTTTGGGCGTCGGCGAGGGTAAGTACCAGCTTGGAAGCGATTCGAAGCAGTTTTTACAGGATAAAAAGCTTGATTTCTTTGAAAAAGGAGTTAAAGGTGCGGCGCCGGAGCCGGAATCTGCCGACGAGTTTATCGATAAAGACTTCGCGGATGAGGCAGTCAGTGACCGCGAGCTTGCCATGGTCGGCATGGTGGCGCGCGGCAAGTACGTCGCCGGCAGGGGCGTGGAGGTTGCAGGCGATGCCGCACGCAAGGTGAAGAGTACCGCCGTGAACGTGAAGAATAAGGTAAAACAGAAAGTTCCGGAGCTGTGGGAGGCGAGCCATCTCGATGATGTTGTTGAATATGGCATTGTGCGCCCCGCGAAGCTTGTCGGCCGTGCACCAAAGGCGGTCGCTCAGGGCGTTTCGAGCGCCGTGCACGGTACGCGCGAATGGTGGCAAAAGCGCAAATATGGCAAGCGCGTGAAAAAGGTAAATGATCTTATCGATAATTATTCTGAACAGTTTGCTGAGAATGATGTTGCTGGCAAACGCGATCAAAAACACGCGGCAAAAGCGCACTACGAGGAAGAGGTACGGAAGCGTGATGGCATGCGGCACCAGGAGAAACAGGCGAAAGTGCAGATCGCCGAGAACAACGAAAAGGCACGCGATGCGACCCGCCGCGCGGGCGGCCTGACCGGCGCTGCGCGGCAGCAGGCGCTCGATGAAGCCAGCAAGCACCAGCTCGATGCATTCAAAGGCCAGCAGGGTTTGAAGCGTCTCCAGGGGGACATCGATAGGCAGAACGCCGAAGTAGAGAAGGCGCAGCAAGCCCGTTCGCAGGCTGACCTTGCATACGCGGCCGCTGTCGAGGACGACATTGCGACCATGGGGCAGCTCCGCCAGACGTTTGAGAAGATTGCCGGCAAACTTTCACCGGATGAGCTCGAGGAATTCAAGACGATGGCGACGGAAGGGCTTGAAGCGAGCAATCTCGGTGCAATAACATCAGCGACATTTGCAGGCGGGATTCAGCAGCACAATGAGCCCGCGATTGCACCGCACGAACAGAAACTCGCAGGCCAGCAGGCAGAATTGGCCACTCTCCAAGAGCAGCGCATACCACTCCAGCATGCGGTTGATGACATTCCGCCTACTCAAGCAAATTCGTTGCGCGCCGCCAAACTCCAGGGAGCGCTTGAGGAGCATGACGAGAAGATTGAAGCGAAAGAAGCGGAAATTATTGAGACTCAACAAACTATCGGCGAGATTCAATCTACGGGGGATGCGTTTGGGAGCGACGCCAAGCGGTACCAGGCTGAAGCACGAGCTCAGGCAGAGCTGAAAAATGCCGTGAATAAGCGTGCGGGCGCGAAGCCAGCGCCAGCGGCACCAACCCCAACGCCCACTCCGGCACCAACAACTCCTCGGCCTCAAGCCGGAAAAGCGAAAGATGAGACACTAGAAACAGCTGCGCCACGAACAAAACCGCCGACCGCGGAAGAAATTATCGGAGCACAGCAGCAGGTCATCGCAGCAGCCGAAAGCCAGCTTGCTGAGGCCGTGGCAAACCTCAAGGAAAAAGCGGGGCTCTCTGGGGATGTTGATGCTGATGGCATACTCAAGAATGCAACAGTCCGCGCTACACTCGAGCAAGGCGGCCACAGTGATTCCGTGAAAGGGATTGAAGCGCTTGCACAGTCTATTGCTGATGAGCGGACGGTGCTTGAAGACCTCAAGAGCGGTACCCCCGTTGCAGGTCCGGTGCTCGGCAGCGAGCAAGTCCAGCAGAACGTGGAGAGCCTCGGTGCGATTGGCGATGAGTTGCGCGTAGCAATTGAGCAGACGGCAGGCGCAGCCAAGGATTTGCCGGCGGTCATGGAGGCTATCCAAAAAGGCCTTGGCGATTTGGTAACGACAATGCAAGAGCGCATGAAAGCACTTGGTGAATCTATGAACCCTGACCAAAAAAAAGCTTCTGAAGACCTGACCAAGATCGTTGAATCGATGCGCCAGGGTATGCTTCCAGGCGGTCCGCAGGGCGGTGTCCTGGGCACGTATGATCCGCGGCTCATGCTCTATCGTCTCGAGGAGCTGACGAGAGCGATGCGTGATGCGAAGACGCGCCGTGCCTCTGAAGTCGTTGATGACGCGCGGAGAGCATCAACAGCACAGAAAACACAACCAACGCCTCGGAAAGCGTCCGCTGAATCGGAGGAAAGCTCTGGAGAACAGCCAGCGGCAGAGTAAGCGTTGTATAAAGTTAGATAATAATCAACATGGATTTTAAAACGTGTGAAATTGGGGACATTCTGAAGCTCCCCCAAGAGGAACTCGCTAGGCCAAGCGTGTATGGGGGTATTGGTACGCGGGTGCTGGAGATTGAACGGACGCGCAACTATGCTGACGCAGCTCGCCTCCTCGGGTTCCTGCGAACTTATATACTGGCAGACAAAATATTTGAACATGAGCACCAGCCCGCTTTTAGTTTCTACACTGGGATGGCAACCTGGCTCCAGTTTATCGACTTCCCCTTTCTGCTCGATGAAGAATTGTACCGCCTGCTGAAGGAAAAGCTTATTGTTGGCTTGGACCTGGGTACCGATATCCGCGCTG
Organism: Patescibacteria group bacterium; assembly: GCA_028718605.1. Taxonomy (GTDB): domain Bacteria; phylum Patescibacteriota; class Patescibacteriia; order UBA10025; family JAHIVO01; genus JAQULM01. The sequence continues at coordinate 446,606 of JAQULM010000001.1, read as the reverse complement.
GCGTGAAGGAGCTATTCCGGAATACCTGGGACCCTTTTTTACGGGGCGAAAAACGGGATTATCTGCTGCGGGCTTTTTCTGAGAACAATGAATGTGTCGGCACGGTGATGATCCGCCAGCACCTGTCCGATAAACCGATGCCTGCTACCGTGCGCAGCATCATCCTTGATTACAATCGGTTCGCGAAGGAAGAAGTCGAACGGGGAAGCCTCGAGGAAGTGCGGTATATCGATAACACCCCAACGCTAATCCAGATGGCACCGCAGGATCGCGAGCAAATTTTGAAAATTTTGCAGATTTATGATTTTGTCCGGTTCCCCCCGCTCGTAGAAATGGCTCGTGATATGGTTGTATCGCCGCTAGCCACTTCAAGCTCTGGAACTGCACCAATAGAGAAGCGCGGCATACCATTGGAACCCCTCCGTACGCCGGACACCGTTTCGCGTCCTGTACAGCGGCCCCCAGCATTGCGGCAACCGAACCTTGATCCCATAGAAATTTTGAAGCAGAAATACCAATCATATCGCATACAACGGCAGGAAGTGCTCCGGCTGGAAGACGAGCTCCTTGTCCGGACGCAGGGAGATGTCGAAGGGGTAAAACGTGCGTTATCCCAGGCAGCGCGTTCGAATGACAAAAAAGGAGTAATCGCATGCCTGAAAATTCTCGCTCAAGGGCAGCAGCTCGTCGCAGCTCTTGCGGCAAGCCCTGCATGGCTTGAGGCGATCTCACAGCACGTTGAACAGAAGTACCAGAAGAGCTGTACCCCGGCAGACATGCAAAGCGCGACGGCGAATATTCGTTCAACAACGCCGACGCCAGCGGTTGTTTCCGAGCTTCTCCAGTACTTACTGAAAGAACGGCTCGGCATGACAGAAAACGATTCTGCCCTGGTTGGCGTTGAAGTAAGCCAGATTATGGGCGGTGAGTACCAGAGCCTCGCATATGGAAATCCTGAAACCGGAGGGTTTGAGTGGGCCAAGAACAGCATTCAAGCGGGAACGCTCGTGAGTGAGGTGGAGTAGTGCATACGAGAAACTGACAACCGTTCGTATGGGTATTTTCGAAATATTAAGCCCGGGAACAGGCAGCGATAGGATGTCCCGGATCAGGCGAGACGAGATTCCAGACCGCGTGAAAGGTTTTAACCAACGTGGCGAGCGGCTCGACGACCGGGCACGCACGCGTAGTTTTGGGGCAGGCGAAAGTTTTGCAAATAGGCTTTTTGGCCGGCGCGGCGGCGCCATCGATCGGGCGGAAATGGCGGATCGGAGAGTGATTCAACAGATCGTGTCTGAATTTCGGGCAGAGATGGGCACGCTCGGTGATAATCCACAGGTGCTTGTTGACCTCGGCAGGCGTGCGCTCTATACGCGCGGGAGGGAGGGCAATGACATGAAGCAGGCGTTCATCGAACTTGCCGCAACGTCTGGCCGCATGGACCGTGTCGTTGAGGGGTTCGGGAAACTGTACCGGCAAGATCAGGAAATCCAGCATGATATTGAACAGATGTTCTCGCGGCTCGGGTATTCCCAGGAAGATGTACGGCGGATGCTCACGGAGTGTAATGCAGAAACAATCCGCCAGTTTTCCTCTGCGTATCTCGGCCTGGACCGGAAGTATATTGATGGCGGTGATACGAGAGCGGCTGGCAATGAAGCGGGGCCAGAAGACCAGCGCCGGATGCGCGCGCTCGCGGTCATGTCGGAGCTTGCCAAAAAAACCGGGCACTGGGAGCAGGTCGTCAGTGTGAAAGATTTTCAGACGGGGAATTACTACATGATGTCCGAGCGGGAACGCCGCGATGAGGTTGTCGGGGAAGCGATGAAAATGGGAAACAGGGAGTTCCTCGGCACGGTGTCCGGAAACGTTTTCCAGTCTCAGGAATGGGAAGACGACGAGGACGGCCAAATGGTAACATCGAAAGAGGCGCCCAAAGAAGGCACGTTTGAGTTTGAGATGTTCATGCGCCTGCTCCACGGCCAGAATATCGGTGAATTCCGGCGGCTTAAAACTGAGGTGCCAGAGAAAATCCTCGGGCGGTATTTTGATCCGTCGGGGAATTTCGTTGACAATCAGCACGCCGTGAAACTCGGTTTTTCACAGACCTCCAGCGATGATGGTGCCATCAGCGCGCGGGAGAATATGGTCAATGATTTCAAGCGGCTTGTCGGTTATAATCCCACAGTTGTTGAAGCAGTTTATAATCTGAAGTACCACGGCAAGGTTGATGCCCAGAAATCCGGATTTCCATGGGACCGGGGGTATGTCGACAAAACCCCTCCTGCGCGAGAGCGTGCGTACGGCGCATATCTTGAACAGGCAGTTCCATACAGCTCGGTCGCGGCTGTCTCAGAGGAGTACGGCGTCGATACCCAGAATGGCATGATGATCATGAAGCTTATCAAGATCCGGGAAATGCTCTGCAGCACAAAATACGCGGCGCGCAAGGGCATGGCGTCCCAGGAGAGTGTCGGATCGATGGCACGCGCTATGGGCAAGCCGGTTGAGTGGGACCCGGACCGCATCTCGCCGCGCGCAGAAGCACGCATGGAATCCCTGGCGATCTTGCGCGATGATATTGACCGTGAAGTCCTTACTTCACATTCGCTGTCCGACACTGAACGTGAGAATCGGCTTGAATCAAAGCGGCAGATTGAGCGCCAGATAGCAGAAGCGCAGACCAACGTGAAAGGCTTCTGGAAAGCCGATGTTCCCGGCGACCCAGCGAAGCGGTACGAATCAAACGCCCGTGAGGTTGAGCAAACCCTCCAATCAATCGCACACCAGGAATGCGGGGATGAGATCAGGATCCTGCTCGGCGACCTTGTTGCATCGGATGGGAGGTCGCTGGAACAACACTATATACACTCTGGCTTGAAGGACGCCGAAAAAGAGCTGCAGTCGCGCGAGGACCTTGACCCTGCAGGCCGGACAGCAGAAATGAGGGCGGCAGAAGACCGGATTGCGCAGGAATCTTCGCGAAAAATTGACGCCTTCGTTGACAAGCTTCTCAGAATCGGAGAAGCCCAGACACTCTAGAATAAGGAATAAAGCGAATTCCCACTGGGAGGCATTCGGTTTTTTAGTATTGATTTAATGAGTAAATCAAGATACAATTGAGCCGTTATTGAGCAGATGAATGCAAGAAAGTATGCCTCGAGCAAAGCACAACAATGCATGGATGATGCCCGCTGAAATTCCCGAGACGACGATTTTCATGCTGTCCGAGCCGATTTGTTTTTTTATCCAGCAGTGGCCGAAGCGAGGCTTGGGCGGCCAGGTGACGCGGTACTTCACGCGGTTCGACGGGGATTTCGGGAGGATGCATTACCTTCGGCACGAATTTGACGCGCAAGCTGAATTTTTGGCGAATAAAATGATAACACGGCCGCGGTGGGCGCTGCGTGTTATCAATCAGGTGGAAAACTGGTCGCGGAAATTTATGCAGGTTTCGAAAGTACTGAAGCGGAGCCCCCACCGCCACATGACAAATCGCCAGCTTATCGCCCTGTATAAGGCAGCGATGCATTATCATCGGCTGGCACATGGCATTGGTGCGTCCGTAAGCTGGCATGCTGACGCCGAGAAGGAGCGCGTCACGAAAGCCATTTGGCAGGAACTTTCTGCGCATCTGGAGCAGACGGGGAGCACCCTGTCCTTGCCGGAAATTTTCAGCGTGTTGACCACGCCGCGGCGGGAGAGTTTAGTCGCGAAAGAGGAGCGTGACTTCCTCCGCATAGCGATTGTACTGAGGCGCCACGCAGAAGTCAGGAAACTATTCCAAAAAGCAGCTGATCCTGTAAAAATTATTGCCCATCTTAAACAATTCAATCCTGTTTTATACTTGCGGATACAACGGCACCATCGGAAGTACTGCTGGCTTGCGTTCCAGTACCATGGCCCTGCAACGAAGATCGAAGAGTACATTCGGCGTTGGCAGGAGCTTTTCCACAACGGTGATGATCCCCGCCAGGTGCTGAGGAAAATTTTTAGGGATCGGACGCAGCTTATGGCACGCCAGCGGCAGATCATCCGGGAGCTGGCGCTAACCCCGCGCCTCGAACAGCTCATTGCACTTGCCCAGGCAATGGTTTTTATCAAAGATTTCCGCAAAGATGCGCTGTACCACGGCATGTATTGCTATGAGTCGCTGTTCAAGGAGATTGGCGGGCGCCTTGGCCTTTCACTGCCGCAGGTGTGGGCAATGAACGGATGGGAAATCGAGAAGGCGCTGAAGAGCGGCGTTGTTGATGTAAAAACCCTCGATGCGCGGAGGAAATTCGCAGTCGCGTACGCTGACCGCACGCAGTACATCGTCTATACCGGGGCGGAGGCGCGCGCGTTCCTCCGAGGGATCACGATGGAGCGGGTATCGTTTAAAAACTCTGATATCCTGACCGGCACGACGGCATGCCCGGGTACTGCCGTCGGTACCGTGCGCGTCATAAATATACCAGATGAAATGGCGAAAATGCGAAAGGGGGATATCATGGTTGCGCATAATACGAACCCGAATCTCGTGCCCGCGATGAAGAAGGCAGCAGCGTTAGTTTCTGAATCAGGCGGCCTCACGTGCCATACCGCGATCGTTGCGCGCGAGTTGCGCACGCCATGCATTGTCGGTGTCGCGGGAGCGGCGAAGGTTTTGAAGGATGGTGATAAGGTTGAGGTGAATGCGGACGAGGGGATTATTAGAAAACTCTAAATACCCGTGTATGCCATTTCACATAGCACGGTCTGCACAATCCTTCCTCAACACGGTCGCGGTGCGCTACGGCCTTGGCCGCGTTCGATCGTACCGGTACATTCCCACCGGACTAATCAACGAGTGTTGGGCGATAACCACGCCGTTAGGACGCTTTATCGTGCGCCGCTGCCGCCGGTACGCTCTCACTGTCAGTTACGCGGAAGTACAACCGCAGATTTTTCCCTGTCATCGGGCGGTACCTCGCCAGTATTGAACGGAAAGAGCGAGAAAGTATAATAAGGGAATAGGGAGATCATTTGTATGGTTGAACGAGGACCAATAGAATACGGGATGAATAGCTCTCCTGATCGCGAGGCGAGGGAGCGTGGTCGTGACGTGCAGCTGATAATCAGGCTCGGAAGGCATGGTGATAAAGAACCAGGTCAGATGTACGGTTTGCTGAGCCCTCGCGGTGAACAGTCCACAAAGGACTACGGTCGTTCGTTCACTGCCACAGAGCAGTCTGGGCTCAAGGGGTATGCGAGCGGACAGCAGCGCGCAGACCGGACGCGCGATAACATTGTGGGGAGTGCCTCCGATGAAACGTTCATCAAGCTCGACCCACGCCAGCGGAAAGAGCTTGATTACTCTTCAATACGGAGTTTCCCGGAGGGCGGGTGGGTAAAGTATGGTAAGCAGTACCTCGAGGAACACTACCCGCAGTTTGATTCGTTGGCGCCAGACGTGCAACTGCGGGCTATGCAGGAAGCCGAGGATTTCCTGTGCAACAAGGCGCTGCAGGATCCCGTGTATACGGAAGAGGCAGCGAGTAATATCGGGCACTTTGTCGATACGCAGATACGGATGGCTGATCACCTCAAGAGCGGTTCTCGGGCAGTGCTCGTGGACGTATCTCACAATACGCCCCTCACCTGCTTCCTGAGTAAGTGTCTGATTATCGAGGACCCCGAGACGGGCGAGGAGCGCCGGGGGTTCCAGGGCGTAGAGGAGATCGGCGGATCGTTCAAACCCGTTGAGTTCGTCGAGCTGGACGTCACGATTGACCAGAAGGGTGAGAAAACCGTCGTGCCTCGGTTCGGAGATATCGAGCGCCTGAAGGGCTTGAAGTGGCGCATCGATATGGAGGAACTTAAACGTCTAAGCCAGGCGTACATAGAGGCGCATCGGTATGAGGAGGCTCCGTAATGGCAGCACAACGGTACAAACGGATGTTCGAGGTACGAAACTACATGCTCCGCACGGAGATCGCTGCCTGGGGCAATACTCTGTGGAACCAAAAGATCCACGGCTTCGGGTCGCGCGACTTCATTTTTCTTTCTGAGCGGAACAAGATCCAGGCGTTCATGGACGAGGCGGACCTGCCACGCATCGCGACAGTCGGCTACCGCAACCTGACCAATCCACCGTTCGTCAGGGCCGATCTCGTTGAAACGTGGCGCGTCCTGCGGCGGATGTACCGTGAGATTAGCGAATTGAAAAAGTTGGACGTCGCAAACGTACCGACTCGTCAGCTTGGTTTGTTCGCGCAGCGATACTTGAAAACGTTGATAAATGTCTACGGCCGGTTCCAGACCTCGGTCAACTGGTACACGATCGGCGTCGAGCAGGAGCTGCGCCAGTACTTGGCCGGGAAGGTTTCAAACACCGTGAAGCGTGAGGATGTGCTCCGCTCGCTCGTCCGGCCGGTGAAGCGGTTCGAATTCGAGCAAGAAGAAATTGAGTGGATACGAATTGTGCTGGAGGCGCAAAAGCATGGTGCTTTTATTAAAAAATTAAAAGACATTGGTCCGCAGCGCGCCGCAGCGGTGATTAAAAAGAAGTACCCGGGCCTATTCCAGAAAATTGCAGTGCACCAGCAGCAGTACGAATGGCTCACCGCGGACAGCAACCTCCAGCCGTACACCGTGCTCGACTGTGTCCGAAATCTCCAAACCATGCTCCACCAGCAGCCACGTGAGTTGAAATCCAAACTCCATGAGCTGGAGTCGCGCCAGCGCACGGTAATTCGTGAAAATAAACGTTTACTGGCGCAGTACCGGGTGAGTCCAACCTACCGACGGTTGGTTGCGATGCTCCAGGAGTACGCGTACACCCGCTTCTGCATCCGGTTTTGCTGGACACAGGGAATGCACTTTGGCATGCGCCTGTACCACGAGGCTGCGCGCCGGTCGAAGATCAATCCGGAGCTCTCCCAGTTCTGCCTTACCACAGAGATTGTTGATTGCCTCATCCACGGTAAGCAATTGCCAGCCGCCGATCTCCGCAAACGGAAAACGCTGTACGTACTCTGGCTGCACAATTTCAAGCTGGAACTATACACCGGCTTGAAAGCCCGCAACTTGGTTCGGTACGTCCGCGAGCACTCGCGCGTTGAAAGAACCGGCGAGGTGCATGGGGAAATTGGTTCGCCGGGCAGGACAGTCGGTCGCGTGAAGGTTATCACGTACGACAAGCCGCTCGCCCCACAAATTGACGAGATGAAAAAGGGTGACATCCTCGTCGCGGGCCAGACCAGGCCAGAGATTATTACCGCGTGCAGGAAAGCAGGGGCGATTGTTACCAATGAGGGTGGCATCTGCAGCCATGCCGCTGTTGTGTCCCGCGAGTTTGATATCCCCTGCGTTATTGGTACAAAGGTGGCGACCGACATATTCAAAGACGGCGATCGGGTTGAGGTGAATGCCAATGAGGGGATCGTCCGCAGGATTAAGTAATTATTTCAGCGGAAGGCCTTTTTAGGGGCTGTTTTTGATTTGCGAATGTGCAGTTAAACCGAGTATACTAACGGTAATTCTATGCCTCAAAAGCCATTGAAATACCTGCATGATACAGACCCGTGGATGCTTGCCGAGGACATCCCGGATATGGACCCGTTTTTTGCGCAGGTCTGGCAGTCCTGCTTCGTGAATGAGTTTATTAAACCGTCAGGCGTTCGGTATCAAAAGTTGGTATCGATATTCCGTGGGTATCACCTGTGGTTTTATTATGGCCACGAGGATTCAAACCGCGTTGGCGAGCATATTGCTTCACAGAATCCTTTTAAAGTTTACAGGAGGTTTTAATTTTCCACGTTGGTGATTTATGGAAGCGTGCTGCAGCACCCACTCCATTCGTTGCCCGGCCCCCACAATTGAAAACCGCCCAGGGAACCCAGGCGGTTTGGCATCAGTTTCATTGAGTTGATGTTGAGACTGGAAGAGAGGAGAGAATGTACGCTTCCCGCAGCAAACTAATTATCGGGTCATCTGCCAGCATTTCGAGCTGCCGTGAAGCCGTCATTTGGAGCATGGGCTTGAAAAGGTCCGTTGCCTGGCTTGCGTACTGCTCTGCTAGGCCGGGGTCTTTTAGTTCGCGTATGAAAGTGACGTACGCCTTATCGTCCCCCTTCAGATGGCGGAGGAAAATGATAAACTCGCCTGCCTCCCAAAAACACAGGACTACCCTTTCGGTCTCATACACGAAGTCAAAATATGACTGACCGCCATCACAGGCAACTTGCTTCGCGTTTTTGGGTATACATTTGCCCAGTAGAAGTGGCCAGACAGTACTCGGTTGTTGGTTTTCACCGAATGCAAAGGTGATTTCCCAGTACGCTTGTTCTAAATCCACATACAGATAGTACTCCATACAATACCTCCCGGTTTTCTTGGCCCCCCTTTTGCCAATGAGCTGTTTGTAGCTTGAATATACCGAAATATATGGTTCAGTCAAGGGTACCATTTTTCAAACGGCGGCATAATCCGGGTATGGTTTCAATGGATATCTATCGAAGGTTTTTGGGTGGATTTTTATTTGCAGAAGTGATTGAAAAATAGGTATACTTACGCTAATACTATGGCAAAAAAGCGGCTCAATTACCTTGCGGATACAGACCCGTGGATACTTGCCGAGGACATCCCGGACATGGACCCGTTCTTCGCGCAGATCTGGCAGTCCTGCTTTGTCAACGAATTTGCACACCCGGCTGGTGCCCGGTATAAAAAATTGCTCGCGGTGTTCCGGGGGTACCACCTGTGGTTTTATTATGGCGAGGAGGATTCGAACCGCGTTGGTGAGCATATTGCCGAGCGCATCGTCAGCAATCCGTCCTTCGCCCGTCAGGTGAACCGCGGCATCGTCCGATGGTCTGATACACTGCGTAGGTTCGCAGGCACAATTCCCGAAGACCACCTCGAGCGCCTTTCCAACCGCCAGCTGTGGGATTGGTACCGGCGCCATGACGCAGTGCACACGCAGTACTACCAGTGGGGCTGGATTCCCGTTGCAGCCGACATGTTCCACGACAACCTGACAAACCGGCTCAAGGGGTATTTGCGTAGGCTCGTCCCTGAAAAAAAAGTCAATGAGTGCCTCGTCATTTTAACGCAGCCGCGCTTAAAATCGCTGATACAGATTGAACGGGAGCAATTCCTGGGACTGGCCGCAGGCATCTGCCGCGACCGGAAACAGCAACGCGTGTTCCGCAATTTGTATAAATCATTCCTTGAGCAGGACGCGGCGCCGTACGGCTTCAAAACCCACACGCCGGAGTACGAACGGCTGCTCGAAGAGCGCGCGGAACGAATTAAAGATATTATCAAGCCATCGATCCTGAAGCGCATCGAGCAGCACTACCGCCGGTATTTCTACGTGAAGTTCATGTGGATCGGCAAGGAAGGGGTGTATACATTCGAGCATTACCTCAAAGAGCTCGTAAAGCTGATCGGCACGGGCGTGAATCCCAGCCGCGAGCTGGCGCGGATACGGACGGAATTTAACAACCAAAAAATAAAACAAGCCGCGCTGGTGCGGAAGCTCAAAATCCGCAATCCGTGGCGCTCGGTGTTCAGCGAGTGGGGCGATTTCATGGTAACCAAGATTTACCGGCGCTATGCCCAGATCTACGCCATTTACCGGATGCAGCCGGTGGTGCAGGAAATCGCGCGGCGGCTGAAGCTTTCATTACGAGAGGTGCGTTTCATGCTGCGCGACGAGGTGCACGCCGCACTCATGCGCGGGAGGTTGAACCGTGCAGCGTTGCGCAAGCGCCCAGCGCTTGCCGTGTATTATTACGAACGTGGCTCCGAGGGGGTTTTTAGTGGTGCCAAGGCGCAACGCCTCGCGCGGACTGCAACTCGTTCCGTAGCTACCGGCGTGCGTGAAATTTCCGGCCAGGTCGGTTGCGTCGGCAGGGCAACCGGCGTTGTACGAATTATCATACGGCCAAAAGACATGGCAAAGATGCAGAAAGGGGACATTCTTGTTTCAATCGCTACTGACCCCGACATCGTGCCGGCAATGAAAAAAGCCGCGGCGATTGTCACGGAGCAGGGAGGCGTCACGTCGCATGCGGCGATTGTGTCCCGTGAGTTAAAAATTCCCTGCGTCATCGGCACGAAAATTGCGACAAAGGTCTTCCAGGACGGTGATACGGTGGAGGTCGATGCGACAAAAGGGATCGTGAAAAAATTATGAGCGTACCGAAGGTTCAGAATATCATTTTCGACTGGGCGGGGGTCATCAGCGACAACATCCAGAACGTCTATGATGTCGCGATGGTTGTTTTTGATACCTACAAAGCCCCGCGGATTTCACTCGAGGAATTTCGTGAAGCATGGGACCAGCCGTATATCCTTTTTTACCAAAAATACCTGCCCAACCTGACGCTCGAGGAGGAGTCGGCGATTTTTCATCGGGAAATACTGCGCCGGCCCCCTGCGAACCCTTTTCCCGGCATTATCGATAGTATTCGTGCATTGCACCACGCCGGAAAATACATGATCGTCATCAGTGGCGACATCAAAGAAACGATTTTTCCGGAATTGAAAAAGTTTGGCCTCGAGCGCGTTTTCAATGAGATCGTTTATGATATTCATGACAAAGCTCGGGTTATTGAAAGTGCGATCCAGCGGCACCATCTGAACCGCCAGGAAACGATATTTATCGGCGACACCGCGCATGAAGTTAAAGTTGGGAAGCGGGAGGGAATCCTGACTGGCGCTGTCACGTGGGGCTATAAGCGCGAGCAGGAATTGCTGAAAGAAAAACCGGACTACGTATTTCGGGAGATTGACGAATTACGGCAGCTCATATGACGATCCTCCATGGCCTCCAACTCATTGACCGCGCAAAACTGCCCCACCCGGAGTGGGAATTTGTCCGTACGTCGCGCGACTTGGAGAAGTTTTTCGGTATCAAAGACTACGTTGGTTGGACGATCCGTACCGTTGCCGTTACCAAGGGCGCATGGAAAAATGTCTATACGAATTGGCTGCCAAAAAACCAGGTGCCTTCGACGATCGATAAATTCCAAAAGCAGCTTGGTGGCAGGGCACTTTTCGTTGTCTACCCGTCGTGGAAGTGGAAGCGCGCGGGCACCTTGCTCATTGAAAAGCACCGTGCCGTTATCGAAACAGTGAAGGGCGCTGTTGTTGACCTGATGCGGCACGGCAAGGTAGATGCCGCGTACTATTATGACGCAAAGCTCCGCCTCGCCAGCACCGTTGGCGACCGCGCAACGCTTACGCCGGGGCAGCGTACGACAGTACTGCAGGCAGTGCGGAAGTTGGCGCTTAAAAATGTTATACTTGAGTGGGGCATCACTACCCAGGACAAGTTTATTTTTTACCGCATTGAGGGTATCCGCGAGGCAGGGAGGTTGCTGTTAAAAAAGTATTCGTAGGGAGTATGGCGATTGTTCGGCGGCAAAATCGGCAGTGGGTGCAGCTCGACGAGGAACCGGCTGCGAATTTCCCCATGTCATTGTATTACATCGGCGCGGCGCAGGCGTGCAATCGGATTGGCGCGCACGCAGGCCCGATTGCACTTGTGTACCACGGCCGGTCTGTCCGCGAATGCGTGGTGAAGGGCGGCTTTGCCACGCCAGGAAAGGCGATACTCCAGAAGCTGCGGAAGGATCCGCGATTTCTCCGCTGGATGTGGCACACGACGCGGCAGCAGGCGCGTTTGATTTTACGTTTTTCGCAGCAGGTTGCCGGCGCTGACCTGTCCGCATTGACCGACGCAGAACTGTTGCGCATATATGAACGCTGGACTGGGCTGGCGCTCCGTACGCTGTCGGCGAGCACGTACGGCACAGTACTGGAATTCGAGGAGCCGCTGCTGTCAGGCCCGCTGTACGAGTATTTGAAGGGCACGGTGCCGCCACGGTATGCGAATGACGTCGGCACGATTTTTACCGTGCTCACCACGCCGACGGGCGTGAACGAGAACCGTACGACGGAAATTAAGCTTATTGAGATTGCTTTGAAATTCCGGCAGGTCGTACCTGCATCGTCGAGGAAATCGGTTGATGCGTGCGTGCGGTATTGCCAGGCCAGGAATCCGGAATTATTACTCACGCTGGAGAGGTACCATGGCCGATTTTCATATTTGTCGTACGGGTATAGCGGCCCGAAAAAGCCGTTTGCCGAAACTATTGACGATTTTTTCCGGCACCTGAAGTTATCCAAAACATTGCTGCAGCGCAAGCGGCGTGATTTAATCGCCGCCAATAAGGCCATTCGACAGCAGCAGGTCGTGTGGTTCAAGCGCGCAGGAGTCGACGCGGAGCACCGCACACTTTTCGTACTGTTGCGCGAGCTTGCCGGCCTGAAACGCTGGCGCAAAAAGCTGATGGTGCGGTGCCAGTACCTCGTACATGAGTTGGTTGTTGAAATCAGCAAACGCCTCGGCATTTCACTTGCCGAAGCGCAAACGTTATCGCACTGGGAAATGTACACGGCGATCGCCGGAAAATTGTCACGCCCGTATCTACGCAGACGTGCGCAGCAAACCGTTGTGTGGATTGACGGTATGCGCTGGAAGGTGCTGCCGTTCGGGGAAGCACGTGCAATTATTTCCGAGATTAACCGTTCGCTACAGGTGAAGGGCTCGGTCCAGGAGCTCCACGGCATGTGCGCCTGCGCCGGAAAGGCAGAAGGCCACGTAAAAATATTGCGGAACGCGAGTGATTTGCCGAAATTTAATGCTGGCGATATCATTGTTTCACCGGCAACATCGCCTGAATTGGTCCCCGCAATGCGCAGGGCGCGGGCGATCATTACGGACGCCGGCGGCATTACCTCCCATGCGGCAATTGTTTCACGGGAATTGGGAGTGCCGTGCGTCATTGGCACGAAAATTGCCACCAAGGTTTTAAAAGATGATGATAAGGTTTCCGTTGATGCGGGAAAAGGCATTATTAAACGCGTACAATAACGGTATGCCAAACCATACACGAAAGAAATTTGAGTATATTGCGCGGGACATGCAGACCAGCGTGTTTCCCCAGTTCATCCTCGTGCGGCTCTGGAGCAAGAATTACCAGAAGTACGTCGGCATGGTCGCGCCAATCGGCATGGTGAACCGGGAAAAGGTGCAGGAATACTTTATGGCGCCCGCGGATTGGCATCGGTTCCAAGACCATTGCCAGCAATTGGCCGTCCGCCAGCCGGGGTTTGTCGAAAAAACGAAATTGAACGCGCTGGCGTCACTCAGGCGGTTGAATGTATTTACCTACCAGCGTATATGGAAGCAGGATCTCGGTGCCATGGCCAACGCACAGCTCGCGAAGCTCTACAGCCGTTTCGTCGTGCTCGATGAGCCGTGCTACGCGTACGGGAATATCGTTTTTAATTTTGAGTTCGGCGAGCGAGCGTATTTCAGTGGCGCGATCAAGGAGATACTGAAGCGCCGTGCGCCAAAAAAAGCGGCGGAATACTTCCATGCCCTATCCGTCCCGGCCAAGCCAACGATCTTTTACCGCCAGACGCTCGATATCCTGAAATTAAGTTATGCAGTCAGCAAACAGCCCAAGCTCAGCCGCGTGTTCAGGGCCACTGCAGCCCCAGCCGTTCAGGAGATAATCAGCAAGCAGTATCCGCGCATGTACCGCGAGCTACGGCGCCAACAGCGCGCATACCATTGGCTGTTCCACAATTGGGAAGGGCCGGTGATGGACATTGCGGATTTCATCATGTTCGTGCAGGATATTCTGCGCCGCGGGAATGTCCGCGCGGAATATGAAACGAAAAAAGCGGAACCCGCGGTGCTCGCCCGAACGCAACAGCGGATTATGAAAGACCTACATTTTTCCCCGCAGGAGCGCCGGTTTGCCGCTATCGCCCAGTTTGCATACTGGTTCCAGCCGTTCCGCAAGGCGCACCAGTTCAAGTCGTGTTGGCATATGCATAAGCTGTTCCGCGAAATTGCGGGGCGGCTCCATATGAGCGTTGACCAGGTGCGGTACATGACCCACGAGGAGGTTGCACAAGCGCTCAAGACGGGCGCGCCCGATCTCAAGGAAATCAACGGACGCCGCCAGCTGTTCATATGCAGGTACCAGCGGGGTGCGTGGTGGATTGTGAGCGGCAACGCTGCTGAAAAATTTATCCGTGATAATATACAGATGCCTCCCTGCCGGAACCGTTCGAAGCTCACGGGGACGCCTGCATGCAATGGGACAGCGCGGGGAGCCGCACGTACCGTCAACAGCCTTGCTGATGCGCAGGATTTCAAGCGCGGCGAAATCCTCGTTTCGTATGCGACCAATCCGACGCTGTTGCCCGCGATGCGCCAGGCTGCGGCGATTATCACCGAGGAGGGCGGCCTCACGTGCCATGCGGCAATCGTATCGCGGGAGCTCAATGTTCCGTGTATTGTCGGGGTGCCCAGAGCCGTCACCATTCTTAAAACAGGCTGTCGCGTTGCAGTGGACGCGACGAGGGGGATAATGAAAAAATTATGAACAAGAAACACGTACAATTAATCATTTTTGACTTCAACGGCGTTACCGTGATCGGTGACCATAAAAAAACAAGCCGGCATTTCGCGAAAATCCACGGAACCCCATGGCAAGCGGTTTTTAACGTTTTATATACGAAGTATTTCAACTTAATTGCCGAAAATAAGATCACCGAACGCCAGGGTTGGATTCGCCCAATTCGAGAACTCGGGTGGCGCCAGGACTGGCGCGCGATGAGGGCATGGCACTTGCGGCATACGGAACTTCGTAGATCAGTCGTGCAGTACGTCACTCGCTTGCGCCATCGCGGGTACACGTGCATTATCCTGAGCAAGAACCTGGTGGCGTGGTTTGCGTATTTTGATAAAGCGCTCGGTTTCAAGAAGTATTTTGACGACAGTATCAATACGCAGTCGCTGAACCTTCCCAAGGCGAGCAAGAAGACCGTCGCGTACATTTGTCGCCGTTTTCGGGTAAAGCCATCTGAGATAGTTTACATCGATGATCAAGCGGCAAACCTGGTTGAACCCTCCAAAATGGGCGTAAACACGATTTTATATAAAAACTTCAAACAGATGCGGCGTGCCATTACGAGAGCATTATGAACATACGGTTAAATAAAAAACTGCACTGGTTCCAGCTGTCCCAGCGCCAGCGGGTCAGTCCGTTTCCGAACTATATCTCCATGGAGACAGTGTGCAATGAAATGAAACAGGTGATCGGGTATGCGTATCAGCAGAGCATCGTGTTCTTTACCGAGAACGTTTTTTACGCTTTTTTTGACAAGGACGACCATGAACGCGTGGGTATGGGAGTAATGAAGCGCGTTCTCGCCGACCCGGCGCTGTTCATGAAACTCGCGAAAAAGCAAAAGGCCTTTGGCCGTTCGTTCTACCGCTTCCTGCGCGCAAACAATAAGCCGGCAGCGTTGAAGACGATGCACAATGCGAAGCTGGCGGCGCTGCACGAGGAGTACGATAAGCGGTACCGGCAGGTGTATTCCCACTATTTCCCCGTGTTGGCGATGGAAAACTACTTTTTTCAATACTTACGGGAGTATATTGCATCCCGTGAGCCAGACCCGATCCGCGCCGGCAAGGCGATTGACCGGCTGATCACCGAACAGCGCGCGATGATTAACTGGCAGGAGCGTAAAGCAGCACTCGCCGTGTGCCAGCGCATTGCACAGAATTCCCGCTGGAGGGCAATTTTCAAGCAGCGCCACGCCGGAAATGTCCTTAAGTCAATTCGGGCAGACACAGCCCTGCGAGCGCTTTTTATGAAGCACGTACGCAGGTTTTTCTGGATTACGCGCGACTACGATGACCCGATTTTATCCCAGGAAGATTTCATTGTACGGTTTAAAAAACTTCTCGCCAGTGACCCACATGCAGCGCTCAAAAAAATGATCCGCGACGAACAGCAACTAGAGCGGGATGTCCGTGCGATTTACCGAACGCTGAAGATTGACACGAAGCACCAGCGGCTGTTCAAAACAATGCGCGAGGCAATTTACTACAAGGAGCTGCGGAAGTGGATCGTGTCCCAGACGCTCCATTTATACGACCCGATCCTCATCGAGATTGCCAAACGGGGTGTGCTATCGATTCGCCAGGCGAGGCATTTGCTTACGCAGGAAGTGCGGCCGATGCTCGTGCACGGCATCGACATGAGTTCAATCGTAAACGAGCGCATCCGCTTGGTCGTGTTCCATAACTTCCGCAGGAAGACAGCCGTGTTAATGGGAAAACAGGCACAGCAGTATTTTGATTTTTTTGTTAAAATTGATAGAAAAGTAAAGGCACTGTACGGTACGCCTGTTTCTCCCGGCACCGCGCGCGGGCCGGTCAAGATTGTGATTAATCCGGACGCGTTCCATAAGGTAAAGAAGGGAGACATCATCGCGACAATCCAGGCAACGCCGGTGTTTACCCACGTCCTGTCAATCGCTTCAGGTTTGATTTGCGACGGCGGGCCGGGCATTACCTCGCACCCGGCAACATTAGCACGTGAAGCCGGCATCCCGGGCATTATCGGCTTGCGCATGGCAACAAAAATTCTGAAAGACGGGCAGATTGTTGAGGTTGATGGGAACGAGGGAGTGGTGCGAATAAGAAAATAGGGTCTTCTTTTTGTATAATAAAAAACCGCCTTGGTGTAAGGCGGTTTTGTTATGGCAGTTTATTAAGCCGACGGCTGTTCCCTGAGTCGCTGAAATTTCGCTTCCGTATTTTTTCCAAATGGCTGTGCGGTGTGCGCTTTACCCTCGCCGTAGAAGTCGAGGCGGAGGCCTTCCCCGTTTTCAATTTCTCCGACCTGTTCAATCGGCGCGTTTAACTCTGAGGAAGCGGCAAGCGTGAGTATTGAGGCATGGCTATTCGCAACATACACAGTCCGTTTCGGGCGGCCGTTGAGGCGTTTACTGGCAACGTGCTCTACTTTGCCGAGGTCGCTTTGCAGGCGGGCTTCCATTTGGTTCCTCGTCTCAACGCCTTCCGGGATTTCATCATCCGGCGTTTTTGCCCACGCGATAATTTCGTCCGTCGCGCCGATCTGCGCCTGGTATTCAGGGTTGCTGATTTTTTTCCTGAACTCTTTGGCACTATCCATACCGCCAACGCCAGCAAGCCGGCGCTTGACCCCTGGACCGCCGTCTTCGGGCATCGCTTCGATCTTCCCGTTCTTTACTGCCCATTCGTAGGTTGACTTCGGCAAATGCAGGTCCTCGGGAGGCACGCCCATGTCAATGAGGATTCCGCGTTCAAGCCAAACCTGCTCTTGGGTGCGGTCAGTGCCGGATTCCGCGAGGTGCATTTCAACTTTCGAGAACGCTTGTACGGCAGCAGCTTTACGTTTTTCCGGATCGTCGAAGTCCCGAAATTCTGGCACTTCTTCTTGTATCAGTTGGTCGATGATGCCATTGAAGTTTTCTCTTACCTGTTCCTGGCCATGCTCGGTAAGACCGCGGTTCGGTTTCGATTTGTCGGTTTCAGTTTCGCCGTGCCGCATGAGGTACACGGTCAGATTGGGCCGTTCTTTTTCTCCTTCCCGATGTTCAAACTGGGATGATATTTCGAAATTGTGCATTTCTCCCATAGAAGTATTGTTAGTAAGTAGTTATTTCAGTATACTGTTTGTGCGATAAAAAAACCACCCTCCGTACGAAGACGTTGGATGGTCTCATTTTGGCTGATTAGAATCGGTCAGGATCCTTTTCAGCACTGGCTACTTGATGGTAGCCGGTGGGCAGAACTTGATGACCCCGACGATGTTCCGCTGATCATCGGTGAATACGATGTACGACTGGCATTCGAGCAGACCGACGTGTTCCTCCGGGATGAGATTGTGCTTCAGAACGCAGAGCGTAGGTTCCGGTTCGTGTCCAAAGCCCCACCTGAATTTGCAGTCGGTGCCGACTTCCGTGAAGAAGTCATACATCTCGGACATGCGTTGATCGTACGGCTGGCTGTCCAGCATAGTCAGTTCATGGTGGACCGTGGTCAACATTTCGCCGATCGACCTGCCGGCCTTCTTCATCTCGTCGTACCATGCACCGCCCTTAATTTTCTTCAGGCTTACGGCGAGTGTGATACGGCTATCGGCCGTGAATTGCGTTGGATGCAGAATCTCCCAGCCGGTCAGCGCGGCCCGGATCATCTCGCTATGTCTGATCAGCGGGTTGCCGAATCGGGTCGTCAGGACCTTGAGCAGCCCGAGGTGTCCGTATTGAGGACGTACGGCGGCGCACAACTCAATTCCCAAGGGAATGAGCGTTCTGGAGCGGTTCGGTCCTTCCTGGACTGATTTGCTGTGCCGGGTGAGGGCATTTACGTTCGTCGCGGTTTCCGGGACGAACTCCCCCACTTGTTTTGCGGTTTCACAGATTCCTAGAAATTGCATCAATTCCTCCTGTCCACCATGGGGCGGACGGTTGTGTGGTTTCAGTAGATAGATTGTCAATTACTTACAAAAACACACTGCTTGGCATTGAGGATATCGTACTCACTACGAAACAGTGTACATTCGTATTCTCTCCTCAGCTATTTGGTTGTTATTTAACAGAGCATAATAGCATGGCGTTGTGGATTTGTCAAGAGTTGCTGTGCCAGAATAAATAATGAGAGCCCGGTCGTATGAGAGAGCGACCGGGCCTCGTTTTGGAGCAGGGGAAGAGCCGTGTTAGTGGGGCTTCTTCACGAGCTGGGGGAGCAATGCGAGCAGTTCTGCGGTGCTCGGCCGGATAATTCGCGTCGGCTTATTGTCCCCCGCAAAAAGGACGGTATAGGCTTCTGCGTACCCGAGCATGCCTTTGATTTCATCGAGCGCATACGGGCGGGAGAGTGGTACTCCGCAACTGGTACGCAGGGCAGTGATGACGATCGCCTCAATCGTGATTGCGTGGGAAAAGGCAATCACGGCCTCATTGTCGCTCGCTGACTTCACGTGTCCCACCAGAAACGAGTACGCAGCCTGGGCGTAACGCGCAATCTCCGCATTCAAGCCTGTTTCCGGTTCAAACAGTATCTCATCGAACGTGACTCCCCGGTGTGCCGCCTGCATTGCCAGCTGCTCAGCGAATTCGGGGAGGACCAGCCTTCGTGGGGAGTCGAGCATGTCGTTCGGTACGATCGGAACGTGGTTAAATCCCGCAGCGCCGAGGTACAGTTCAGCGGTTTCGACCGCAGAACGTTCGCCGCTTGCCGCTGCATACGATACATTCTGCGTCGGGCCGAAGAATGTACCCGCGACCCACGCCAGGTTGATGCCAGCCCAATGCCGAATACTCCCATTTGCGTCCGGGAGTGAGTTCCGAACAAGCATCAGGGATTTCATTTCAATCCTCCTGTCCGCCAAAGGGTGGACGTCTATGTTTCGTTTTTTTGTTCGTAACCAAGTAAGTAGCATCTCACCGTACCATGGGGAATCGTGTTTGTCAATGAAAGCATGTAGGTCGCTGCAACTGCACAAGGAACAAAAAACCGCGCCGTGCGGTTTGTCGAACATATCATTTTATTAAAATAGACAGGATGCGGAAGACTGCCGCATCATTTAAGCAACCGCAGTGCTGACTTACCTCTGTTCGCAATGCGGCGGGTATACCGTGCAGCAACCCGTCCGGAAACAGGTTTCTGGCGTTTCCCCTCAATCCACATCCAGATGATCGTGATGGTCCAGATCGGCATAAAGCCAATGATAGGGATAAATTCTACTGCAGCGCCTGACGCGAAGAGCCATTTTTTCTTGCTGATGAAGTTCGACAGTGAGCCGCCAGTAATTAACACAATAATGGTTATCCCCATAATCGGTATGAGGTTGAGCACAACGCCGAGAAATCCCCAATCAAAAAAATCTACGCCATCTTTCATAATTGCGAGTGCGAGCATCATGGCGAAAGGGAGCGTCGGGATCGGTTTTAGCGGTTTCCCTGTTGCTTGCGCTTCTTCACCGGCGGCTTCAACCTCTGCCTGCTCGGCTACTGCGATTTCTTCGTCGGCGACCGCTTGTTCCCGTTTGTCGGCGAGCGCCTTAGTCTGCTTAAGATGCATCTGGCGGGCAGTAGCCGACTCCTGGTCTTTGCGGACCACGTCTTGATTTTCATCTGGCGGGCTTTGCTCTTCGTCACCACCGCCCTCGCCAGTTTGTTCTCCCGGGGAACGGGGTACCTGGATGCTATCGCCGACAGGCATTGAGGGCATTTTATTTTTTAAGCTACTGAGGTCGCCATGCTGCCCTTGTGCGCTGTTTTCTGATTCCGCCAAAGCATCAGTGTCGCCGGGTTGGTCAAATTCTTCTGCAATTTCTCGGCGCGCTGCCTCATTTTTTTTACTTTGCGCTTGCCCAGCCTGCCCGCCTTCCCCGGCATTGTCAGCATCCAAGCGCTCCATCATGCCAGCGCCCCGTATGACATCATCCGCATTTGCTTTCTCATTCATTACCCGCATCGCTGTTTCCTGTTCGATAATCTGTTTCATCCCCTCAACTTTATTGGTTGTGGCGGCAAGCCGTGCAGCAATTCTAGATTCTCGCTTGGCTTTATCAGCTCGAAGTGCGGTGCTGTATTCGCGTGCACGTTGTATGTCGGCTTGTTGGTTTGGCGTTGCCATATTGTTGATTATAAAATACCATTTTTTTGCTGTTTTTTCAAGTACATTCGCCGCCAGATAAATTACAGAAACGTACGGGAGATGGTTTGATTTTCTTGAAAAATTATGCTATAATGAAGCCACTTACATTAAAGAAAAAGTCATTTAATAACACGACTTTTTAAGCTCGATTGCGGAGCCGTATCTGAAACCAATCGCATGTTTACGTACGTATCTTCTTTCTCGGAATTATCAAAAAAAAGTGTAAGTGTCGCTGGCGGAAAAGGAGCGAATCTTGGCGAAATGGTACAGAGTGGGATCCCGGTACCGCCGGGGTTTGTGATTCTCGCGCCTGCATTTGAACGTTTTCTCGAGGAGACCGATATTGGTGTTGAGATAGACGCAGGGCTTGACCGCCTGAATCATCGGGACCTTACGTCGGTTGACCGTTTTTCTCATGAGATACGCGATTTGATTCATGACGCCCGTTTCCCGGGTGACCTCAAGAAAGAAGTCTTGCAAATGTTCCGAAAACTCCGCGCCCCATACGTTGCCGTCAGGTCCTCGGCAACCGCAGAGGATTCTTCAATCGCATCCTGGGCAGGCGAGCTCGAAACATATTTATTTATTACTCAGCAGAAGCTATTTGGGGCAGTTAAAAGCTGCTGGTCATCCCTATTCACGCCCCGGGCGATTTTCTATCGGTACGAAAGGAAACTTCACAAAACAAAAGTCAGCGTCGCAGTTGTTGTGCAGAAAATGGTGAATTCGCAGGTATCCGGGGTCTGCTTCACTGCCCACCCGGTCACGAAGGACCGGAAACAAATGGTTATCGAAGCAGGATTCGGCCTCGGCGAAGCGATTGTATCGGGCATGATTACCCCTGATACGTACATTATCGACAAAGAAGATGAAGTAATTCTTGACGTTAACGTTTCGACACAGGAGAAAATGATTATCCGGAAACCGGGTGCCGGCACCAAAACTGTCCGCCTACCCCGGAAACTCCAGGACGCGCAAGTCCTCACTGGTTCGCAGATAGTCGAGCTCGCCCGCATGTGCAAGCGGATTGAGGCGCATTATCGATGCCCTCAGGATATCGAGTGGGCTATCGAGAAGAAAAAGATATATATTACTCAAACGAGACCAATAACTACTCTCTTGCATGGACGTGAATGATCCAAACAATTCTGATCTATCGCAGAGTTTTTTGATACGCGATAAAAGCGGCCAATTCAAAAAAGTCGAGGACGGGCAGATCGTTGACGTAACAGTACCGAAAACCGCGGTTCCCGCCCGCCGTGAGCCGCCTGCTCCGGAACCGCTTCCGAAACCTCCCATGCCGCCTGTTACACCCCCTCTGTTTGTGCCGCAGAAACCCGCCCCATCCGCGGCAATAGCACCGCGGCCAATGCCCGTTATGTCGGCAGGGAAGGCGCCGCTCAACTTGGAGCCGGAGGATATTGAGGAAATCGAGCAGCATGCCCGTGATCTCGAAGCAATGGGCGGAGCTCCGCAGCTGGCTGCCACCGTAGCCCTCAATACAGCCATTGAGGAAATCCTTCGTGAGAGCGGCGTACGGCTCGAAGACGATCTCTTGATAAAGAGGTTTTCAAAGGTACTCGAATCGCGCCTGCGTGATATCAGGACGTCCATTGAGGCGCGGGAAGTGCTCATGCGGCCGAAAAAAATTGGCGGAATAGAGTTATCATCAGCCGAGGCGGATCGTGTGCTCAACCTTGCGGAACAAAGGGCAGCTGTGTTCCATGAGGCGGGCGTCGCCGTCGCCGCGCAGCCTCGAACGGCAGAAGCACCACGGGCGAACCTCAAGAAATGGGGCGTGGACCTCGTCGGGCAGGGAGGCATGTTTGCACCAACGCCACCGGCGTTTGTTCCGAAACCCGGCGAAGTGAAGAAAGAACTTCCAAAACCATTTGTTCCTTCTGTCGAACAGATCCCGCCAGAGCCGGCACAGCAGGTTGCACCAGTCAAACCACCTGCTCTTCAATCCGTAACTCCGTTGCCTGTCGAGCCAGTTGCCCCAGCGCGTTCAGTGCCCATTGAGGAAACGCCTGCCGTACCGGCGCCACAGCCGGTCCAACCCATGAGCGCAGAAGCCGTATCGCTTTACGCGCGTTCACCCGAAGAGCTGCCGAAGCGCACACCAATCCCGTCATCGATCGAGCCTGACCGTCCCCAGATGGTAGATATTCGCCAACCGATGCACATTGTCGGTCCTGTTGAGGAAATTGGGGAAATTGATTTGAAGGAATTTAGAAGGCTCGGCACAAATCCACAGGAGTCCGCGGAGAAAGTGTTGGAGAAAATTGATCTCCTCGAAGAAGATTCATATCAGCGCCGGAGCGAGGGGGTTGGCGCATGGAAACTCGCGCCCGTATTCAAACTTTATATTGATATCGGCCGAGAGAGCATTGACACGAATCGGTCAATTGAGCAGATACTCACGAGACGCGCACAGGAAAATCATCCGACGCTTCTTATGGAAGAATTCCTCGCGATCAATAATTTAAATAGCACGCTCGGCGTGTAATTCATATGCAGCAGTTTGTTGTGCCCCAATTCCTGGACGTTGAAGGAAAGATTATCGGTCCGTTGACGGTCCGGCAGTTTCTTATCTTTTTAGTCGGCGCCGGCTTGATTTTTATCGTATTCAAGCTCGCCACATTCTGGATGGCAGCAATCGAGGGGATAATGATTTTTGCGCTGACCGGCGTTTTCGCTTTCCTGAAAATTAATGGCCGGCCGTTCCACTATTTTCTTCTCAATATGCTGCAGACCGCGCGGCGCCCGATTCTGAAGACTTGGAACAAGGAAATAGTCATACAGCGCATCAAAGAGGAAAAACAAGAGAAGCCTAAACCGCCGGTTCCGAAGAAGAAATTGACCCTGTCCCGGCTGAACCAGCTTTCACTCGTCGTGGATACTGGCGGTGCATATAACGAAGAAATTGAGCCGCCTGAGCAGGAATAAACCAACGGACGCTTTTATGGCAGAGAAGAAACAGCAGGATAAAATTAGGAAGCCGCTGCATCGGCCATCGACGCAGCAGTATTTGCCGATCCTCGAGATACGGGACGATACCGTTATTCTCAAGGACGGTACGCTTCGCGGCATCATTCTCGTTTCGTCCATCAATTTCGCGCTGAAGTCCGAAGACGAACAAAACGCGGTCATCCAGGGGTATATTCAGTTTCTCAATACGCTTGATTTTCCGCTCCAAATCGTCATCCAGTCACGCAAACTGAATATCGATGACTACCTTGACCGCTTGAAAGCGATCGAGAAGGAGCAGACAAACGAACTTCTGAAAGTCCAGACGCGTGAGTATCGCCAGTATGTAGCCGAGCTTGTGTCGCTCGCCGATATTATGAGCAAACGGTTTTATATTATTGTGCCGTATACCGGCGGATCAATCCGGTCAAAAGGTTTCCTTGCGCGACTGAAGGAAGCCGCGTCGCCAACTACTGTTATCAGCATCAAGCAGAAAAAGTTTGAGAAGAACCGCATCGAACTTGCGAAGCGGTTGGAATACATCATCGATGGACTGAGTTCAATCGGGCTCAAAGCGGCCGTCCTTGATACGCAGGGGTTGATTGAGCTGTACTACAATACGTACAATCCCGATACATATGACCAGCAGCGCTTGGATGATATAAATAAGCTGAATCTCGAATAAAAATCATGGTAGAGCTATTTAAATCCAGAAAGGCAATCCCGACCGAGGCGGCTCCTGATCTGTCTCCCGAAGAGCAGGAGCGTTTGAAGCAGGAGCAGCTGGAGGAGAAAAAAACCCTGATCGAGGCCGAAAAGGTATACCGCCGCGGTGTCGTGACGGTCCGCGACCTGATCGCGCCCGCTGCAATGAAGATCGAGTCCCGTTATCTTGAGCTTGGTTCGCAGTTTGTCCGTACGATGTTTGTGGTCACGTACCCACGATATATCCGCGTTGGGTGGTTTGCGCCGATTATCAATCTCAACGTGCCGCTCGACATATCGATGTTTTTCTACCCGATCGGTGCTGAGGTGATTCTGAAGCAGCTCCGGAACAAAGTAGGCACCCTCGAAGCCCAGATTTTAGCTGACGCGGAAAAGGGCGCGCCGCGTGACCCGATTCGCGAGACGGCACTCCGTGATATCGAGAAATTACGGGATGACCTGACGCAGGGTGTTGAGCGGTTTTTCCAGTACGCGCTGTACATCACAGTGTACGCAAAGTCGAAGGAAGATTTGGATAAAATTACCGAGAAGGTTGAATCATTCTTCGGGTCGCGGCTCGTGTATACGAAGCGCGTATTTTACCAGGCCGAGCAGGGATTCACCTCGACGCTCCCGATCGCCGAAGATGAGCTCGGAATCGGATTCAATATGAGTTCATCGCCATGCGCATCGTCATTTCCGTTTATTTCCTCGGAACTAACGAGCGATAACGGCATTCTCTACGGCATTAATCGCCACAACAACAGCTTGATTCTTTTTGACCGGTTTAGCCTGCAGAATGCAAACAGCGTAGTATTCGCTACTTCCGGCGCCGGCAAGAGTTACGCGGTCAAGCTTGAAATTTTGCGGAGCATGATGCTCGGTACGGACGTGATCGTCATTGATCCTGAAATGGAGTATAAGTATTTGTCTGACGCTGTCGGTGGTACCTATATCAATATCTCATTGAGCTCAGAAAGCAAAATCAATCCATTTGACCTGCCTCGGCCGACCAGGAAAGACGAAAAGACCGCCGATATCATCCGTTCCGCCGTGATCACCCTAAAAGGCCTCCTGCGCTTGATGCTCGGTACTTTTACCCACGAGGAAGATTCTATCATTGACCGCGCGCTCATCGAAACGTACGCGAAGAAAGATATTACTGCGGATGCAGACTTAACGCGCGTTGAACCGCCGCTCTTTAAGGATTTTGAAGAAGTTCTTGAGGGCATGGTTGGCGCCGAAGAGCTGGTAACGCGCCTGAAAAAGTACACCGAAGGCACGTTTGCCGGTTTACTGAATAATCCGACCAACGTTGAACTGAACAACCAGCTTGTTGTCTTCTCGGTTCGTGACCTGGAGGATGAGTTGAAGCCGATCGGCATTTCCCTTATCGTATCGTATATCTGGAATACCGTGCGTTCTGCGCTAAAAAAACGCATCATGGTAATCGACGAAGCATGGTGGCTTATGCAGCAGGAAGAGTCGGCGAAGTTCATTTACGCCCTCGTGAAGCGCTGCCGAAAATACTATCTCGGCGTTACGACGATTACCCAGGACGTGAATGACTTTCTCCGTTCGCCGTATGGCCAGGCGATCGTGACGAATTCCGCAATCCAGCTCCTGATGAAGCAGTCGCCAGCCTCCATCGATCTCATCGCAAAAACATTCCTCCTCACCGAAGGGGAAAAATATTTATTGCTCGAGTGCGGAGTCGGCGAAGGCATATTCTTTGCTGGTGCGAAACATGCGGCAATCAAGGTTGTGGCATCGTACACTGAGGACCAGATCATCACGTCCGACCCGCGGCAGCTCTTGGAGATTGAGCAGGCGAAAAAGGAGTTTGAGCAATCTCAGGAAGAGCAAGAAGAGCAACAGCAACAGTAGCATCTCTTTTGGTATAAAATTGTCTAAAATAGTTTCCTATGGATCAAGAACAGAAGCGGAAAAATTTTATTATCATCCTTATCGCTCTGGGCGCCGTTCTCGTGATTGCATTTTTTGTATGGTGGCAGTTTTTCAGGGACGGCGACACACCGACGAATAATACCGCCCCCGTTACGAATACCAACGGTGCCGTGCCAGTCGTGAATTCAACGGTGAACACAGCAGTCCCGGGGCAAAATACAAACGCGGATCCCGAAGAACTGACGCTCGTCAGGCTCGCGAATTTTTTTACTGAACGATACGGGAGCTATTCCAGCGAAGCGAAATATCAGAATATTCTGGACCTGCGGCCGTACATGACTGCGACGATGCAGAGTGTTTCCGAAGACTTTATCCGCGTGCAGCTTGCTCGCGGCGAAACTGCGTTTGCTTCGGTGTTCACCAAGGTTGTTTCGACGAAGGACGTAGAAATTGCGGGTACGAGAGCAAATGTCGTTTTGAGCACTCAGCGTGCGGAGCAGGGCACGGCCAAGGGTACGTACTACCAGGATATCGAGCTTCAGTTTTTGAAGGAAGGCAACTCCTGGCTCGTCGATGAAGCGACCTGGGGCAGCGAAGGCATAACACCAGCAGCGCCTTCTGCAAATACAAATTCGACAAACACAAATATTAACATCAATGACCTCTTGCCGTCACAGGGACACGAGTAGCAGTACATCTTGAAAGGCTATAGTATTTAAATACAAAGTGCGGGTATGCGCGCCGAGAAAAAGATAAAAGCAGGAAAATTCATGGGATTGATCATTGCGGTCGTGCTTGTGTCCGCACCGCTTTTAGCGAGCGCGCAAACATGGCTTACGACGTTTAATCCGAGTTGTGCGATTACCCAGACTGACGTGAACGATGGGAGTGCGATCCGTGTCAATATCGCCATACCCAATGTTACCATTGATCTGGCGACCGGCGATGGCACCGCAACCGGGCACTACGTAAAGAATATGGGCTGCTATATTGCCGGCTTGTACATTTATTTTATGGGTGTCATCGGCATCCTGGCGACCGTGATGGGGATGTACGGCGGCGTAAAGTACGTGATCTCGTTCGGCAACCCCCAGAAGCTATCCGAAGCGAAAGATACGATTACTGGCGCCCTTATGGGTCTCCTGATCGGGCTCGGGTCGTACAGCATCCTGTATTTTATTAATCCAAATCTGACGATATTGGGGACGCTTGATGTTGGTAAAATTCAACAGGTAGAAGATTTTTGCGAAGAGTATGTCAGCCAAGGCTTGGTCGTAGACCCGCCGTTGCCTCAGGAAACCTGTGGCACAGAGGGCACAATCACCTCGGCTGGCAATTTAAAAGGCAAACGCTGTTATTACAAGGGCACTGATTGCGAGCTTAAGGAGCAATATTGTGTGCGGGATCCGTTTACCGGCATTCCCCGGTGCACGGCACAGTGGGAAGGCATGAATTTTTGCATGGAGCGAATATACCAATCGTGCGGCTTTATTTGGGACAAAGACGGCAAGGATGAATGCCAAGGCGTGCATTCTAGTGATGATGAGATTTGTATTGCGATGTCGAATGATGCGGGTAAGGAGATTCGAGCATTTAAATCGTGGCCGATCTATTATGAGGGGGAAACAAGTGATGCTCATGTAACAAGAAATGAGCCATGCGGATATATTGCCAAAGGTGCATGGCCTACTGGTAAGTTGGTGATTGGTAAAGAGTGCGAAGGCGATAAGAAGAGCTGCTTAATACTGTTTGGCGGCGAAGAGAAGTACGGATACCATATTTTTACGGCCGAGGACATGAAACCAGGAGATCCAGATTTGCTTGGCGCATTTCAGGGAGCCCGTTGCTATTAGAATTGATGCGCCGAATGTTGAATCGGCAGAAAAAGAATTATTGAATCGTATACGATCGACTCCCCAATCTTTGGGTATGTGCTTCATTAAAAATTATAAATACTATACTATATGCAATCCAAGCGCGTACTTTTAATCATCGCTTTTATTGTTCTCATCATCGCACTCGGCGCCCTCATTTACTTTGTTATCGGCAGAGATGTTTTCGCGCCAGGTAATGAAAATGAGAACGTGAATGTACCCACCAATGGCGCTCTGAACGGGAACTTGCCATCAATTAATGGGACCGGAAACATGAACCGGGTGAATGTTGCGAACACAAATGCTCCAGTGAATATTCCGACACTTCAGAATGTGAACGCCGGCGGAGTGACGCCGATAGCTGGAGGCGGCGAAACCACCGCAACACCCGCAGTGTCACGGAGTGTAAAAGCCGCGGAGCCTGCGTTGAGTGGTAAAGGCATGCGTTACTATGATGAGCGGCGGGGCAAGTTTTATACTATCGATGAAAACGGGAATGCAACAGAAATGTCGGACAAGGCATTTCCTGAAGCCGAAGAGATTGATTGGTCCCCAGCCCAGGATAAAGCAATCATCACATTCCCGGACGACAGCAAGATTGTGTATGATTTTGAGAATGAGACGCAGGTGACGCTCCCGAAAACATGGGATGATACGGAGTTTGACCCAACAGGAACGAAGATCGGCTTCAAAAATTTATCGGATGATGAGGGTGACCGCTGGCTCGCTTATTCAAAATCAGACGGGTCCGAAGTGCAGCTTATTGAGCCGATCGGCGATAAAGAGAGAGATGTAGACGTGAATTGGTCCCCAAACGGCCAGGTACTCGCCCTATACCGCGAATCAAACGATGCGACAGCGCAGGAAGTGTATCCTATCGGGCTTTTTGGCGAAAATTTTAAATCCGTCGTGACGTATGGCCGCGGTTTCGAAGGCACATGGTCTGCCGATGGTACACAGCTCCTGTACAGCGTGTTTACGAGCGAATCTGATTTCCAGCCGGTGCTGTATCTCGTTGATTCATCAGGTGATATGACGGGCGCGAACCATATGCGGCTCGGTTTGCGCACGTGGTCGACGAAGTGCGCGTTCGCGAAGCTCGAAAATGCTGCATATTGCGCGGTGCCCCAGAGCCTGCCGGAGGGCAGTGGCCTGGTTCCAGAAACAGCGACGAATACGAATGATGTCATGTACCGAATTGATACAAACACCGGTACCTCAACGGTGCTGGCCGTACCCGCGTTTGACGACGGACAGCGTGATTATACGGTATCGTCTGTGTTCCTGACGGCAGATGAAAAACACTTGAATTTTATCGATGCGAATACGTCGAATGTATATTCCATTCAGATAAAGTAAGCACATGCGCACAACCATCAGATCAATTTCCCAGATCGTCCCACTGTGTGCTCTGGTTATATTTGCATTGCCTCTTCCAGCAGGGGCGCAAGCGCAATACGGAGCAAGCGACCGATGTTGTATTGGCGCTGAGCAGGGGGAGTGCATTCCACTCAATGATCGCGATCTAGCCGATTGTACTACGATGGGGTCAGGATACGGTATGGCGTATCCTGGATCTTGCGATAACTATGAAAAATGCAAAATCGTCGAGCAGAGCAATATGAAATGTTGTGTATGCCTACCGCCAGGCGGCTCTGAAGAAATCGGAAGCTGCGTCAAGGCAAGCGGGTATACACCGCCATGCCAGCCGACCTGTACGCCAAATCCAAAAGAATGTCCCCTTGTCGAACAGTGCATTGAGTGGGATCGCCAGGCGGCGATTGTTGCCGCAGGTGATTTGTCAAAGGATGAAGCGCCTAAACGCATCCTCTTTACGCCAAACATCACAATCCCCGGATCCGGAACGTTCAATCGAGGCGTGCCGATTGTCGTCACCGGATTGACGCTTGGTGAATATATCGTCGCATTATACGTTTATTTTACAGGCGTCGTTGGCATCCTTGCGACGGTGATGGGGATGTACGGCGGGGTGAAGTACGTGGTTTCATTCGGCAACCCCCAGAAGCTGTCTGAAGCGAAAGACAATATCACCGGTGCGCTCATGGGCCTCCTTATTGCGCTCGGATCATATTCAATACTTTTATTCATTAGCCCGCGGCTTGTGGAATTCGGAAAACTATCCGTGGAAGCAGTCACGCGCGGCGTTTCAGCACTTGAAAATCAGGAAGTAACCCCCAAGTCATCAGGTGTTGTCGTATCGGCAAATGTCGGTAAATATGACGGGTGCTTGACGTATACCGCAACCAAGAACGGTCTGGATCGCAACTGGTTTAAGGCAATCATGCTGGTTGAATCCTCGGGCAGGCCGGGCCTTACGTCGCCTGCCGGCGCATGCGGTCTCATGCAACTCATGCCCGCTACAGCCCAGAAGTACCAGACGGGCATCACGTGCGACGGATTGAAAGACCCAGCTACGAATATTACAATTTCTGGCAAATATCTCAGAGATTTGTTTGTTTATACATGCGCACTAAAATCGACATACAAGAGCGGACGGACGGCGAAGTGCGAACCTGACCTGACGAGTTGCCAGGATGGTGGGAAATGCGCGGCAAGTGATGCGGCATGCCTGGAGCGTGCGTGGCGGTATATCAGCGCTGCATACAACGGCGGCCGCGGCGCGAACTGCTCGAGTGTCGACTGCGCCGGCCAGACGTGGTGGGAGTGTGTGAAGAATCCTGGATATGCGGAAACGAGGAATTATGTCATCAAGGTCAAGGCAGCGCATGACGAGATTGTTAATTCAAATCTCCCAGGTTCAGCACCGGGAAAATACACCTGGAACGATAGCCTGCCCTTGGATTGCAATAATCTTGATTGATAGTGGCGAATTCGCATCTTTCTTGACGTGTTATGTCCACTAAGATAAAAGTAGAATTTCTATATGGCAAAACCGACAACCATATTCCGTTGTAGTAAATGCGAAGCGCAGTTCCCCAAATGGCAGGGGCGGTGCACGGAGTGCGGCGCATGGGGTACGCTTGCCGAAGAAACAAAAGTGATTCGCCGGCAACAAAGCGCAGGACGGAGCAGCAGCATTGAAACACTCGCGACGTACCAGGCAGAAACAGCCGCATCTCGACTCGAGAGCAGGCTCCGTGAATTTGACCGGGTACTGGGCGGCGGCCTGGTGCCAGGGAGCGTGACGTTGTTGGGCGGCGATCCAGGCATCGGCAAGTCAACGCTCCTGCTCCAGGTTGGTGGTAAGCTGGCAGCGGCAGGCACGACGGTACTGTACGTATCCGGAGAGGAGTCTTCTGCGCAGGTGAAAATCAGATTCGAGCGCCTGGGCCTGACTACCTCGAATTTGAAATTCCTCGGAGAAACGGATGTTGATACGATTATCGCAACGCTTACGGAACACTCGCCTGGCCTCGTCGTTCTTGATTCCATCCAGACGATGCGGTGCGCGGACGTATCGAGCGATCCCGGCAGCGTTGGCCAGGTACGAGCCGCAACGGCGAAGCTGGTGCAATCGGCGAAGGAGAGCCGCATCCCGATTATTGTTATCGGCCATGTCACGAAGCAGGGAAGCGTCGCCGGGCCGCGAACGCTCGAACACCTCGTCGACGTCGTTTTGTATCTTGAGGGTGATCGGTACCATGCGTTCCGTGTACTGCGCGCCGTAAAAAACCGTTTCGGCTCGACAGGCGAGGTTGGCGTCTTCGATATGCAGCGCGGCGGCTTGCGGGAAGTTCCCAATCCCTCTGAGATTTTCTTGACAGACCGCAAGGCGGCAAACCCTGGATCGGTTGTCACGTCCGTCGTTGAGGGGTCACGCGCGTTTCTCGTCGAGATTCAGGCGCTCGTTTCCCGTACGAACTTCGGGTACCCGCAGCGGCGTGCTGCCGGGTTTGATTTCAACCGCCTCCAGTTGCTCATCGCGGTTCTCATGAAAAAAGCGGGGCTCTACCTGTCGAATCAGGACATTCACGTGAATGTCGCTGGCGGGATCAAAGTGAGCGAACCCGCCGTCGATCTCGCCGTGTGCGTCGCGATCGCGTCAGCGCTGAAAAACAAGCCAGTGTCGCGACAGATGGCGGTGTTCGGCGAAATTGGATTGGGGGGGGAGCTGCGCGCTGTCGGCCAGGCGGAAAAGCGCATTGAAGAAATTATTAAGATGGGTTTCAAGGAAGTGCTTATGCCAAGAACCCGCATGGGCGTGCAGCCGAAAGGGATCGAGCTCATGTCGTACGATACGCTCAGTGAAGCGCTCCGGGACATACTTTAGCAATCGGCGGGTTGTAAGTCGATGTTTCTCGTCGTTTTATTCGAGATGCAACTCCTGGCTGAATGCGGTGAGCTGTTTTTTAAGCATCGGGTAGTGGTCGAGCGTCGGGTCAACGCTGAATATGCTTTCAGCGGCTTCGCGGGTTTTTTGTATGAGATCGAGATCGGTCAGTTTCGCGATTTTTAGTTCGGGGAAGCCGGACTGCGCGATACCGTATATTTCACCCGGACCCCGGAGA
The DNA here is from genome assembly GCA_028718605.1 of Patescibacteria group bacterium. Taxonomy (GTDB): domain Bacteria; phylum Patescibacteriota; class Patescibacteriia; order UBA10025; family JAHIVO01; genus JAQULM01. The sequence goes on along the minus strand of JAQULM010000001.1, from coordinate 414,099 downwards.
TCGAGATCCATTTCTGCGAGCTCGAAGCCGTTTTTTGCGGTCACGAGCGCATGTAAGCGTTCCGTGGTTTTTTCACTCGTTGAGTCTGTAAAAACGAGGCAGTACGACTGATGTTCTGCTCGACCGACGCGGCCGCGGAATTGGTGGAGCTGGGCCAAGCCAAAGCGTTCGGCGCCCTCGACCATCATGACTGATGCATTCGGCACATCGATGCCAACCTCGACGACAGCCGTTGCGACAAGAATGTGGATATCGTGGGCCTTGAAAGCGTTCATAACACGTTCTTTTTCCTGCGCCTTTAATTTGCCATGGAGGAGCCCGACGGACAGATCGGGGAATACGTTGCGTTGAAGCTTTTCGTATTCAGCGGTTGCTGCCCGAACGCCGAGCTTATCGGATTCTTCGATCAGGGGGCAGATAACGAAAACTTGCCTGCCGCGGCCCACCTCATCGCGGATAAAGCCATATGCGCGTTCACGCTTTTCTGGGGGTACAATCTTAGTAATAATCGGTTTTCTGCCATGGGGCATTTCTTTGAGCAGTGACAGGTCAAGATCTCCATACAGGGTGAGTGCGAGCGAACGCGGTATTGGCGTGGCTGTCATGGACAGAAGGTGCGGCGTGAGTTCTGGTGATTTTTGTTTCAGGATTCGGCGCTGGTCGACCCCGAAGCGATGCTGCTCATCAATGGTTACGAGCCCAAGCTGCGAAAAGGTTACCATGTCCTGGATCAGAGCGTGAGTCCCGATTACGATTTTTGCGGCACCGTTGCTGATCGCCGTAAGTATTTTCTTTTCGGTTGTTTTCTCACCCCGGAACCGCTTTTCGGTCCTTGTCAGAAGGGCAATCGGAATATCAGCTTGTTTGAGGAGCGTATTGATTGTTTTGTAATGCTGCAGTGCGAGAATTTCCGTCGGTGCCATGAGCGCTGACTGGTATCTGTTTGCAGCGACATTCAGCATGACAAGTGCCGCAATAACCGTTTTGCCGGACCCGACGTCTCCTTCGAGCAGGCGATTCATCGGTTGGGTTTTTTCAATGGAACGGAGTATTTGCCATGCGACTTTTTTCTGGTTCGCCGTAAGGGTGAATGGCAAGGCAGATACGAATCGCTTGGTCAGCTGCTCGTGGAATTGGATTGCCGGAGCGCGTAGGGAATGAAGCGCTTGCCGGATATCCTGCGTTTTGAGCTGGATAAGGAAGAGTTCCCCGAATTTTAATCGCTGGCGCGCTTTTTCAAGCATTCGCAGGTTTGTTGGGAAATGAATTTCATGCAACGCGCGCGGCAGCGCCACCAGGCTATGGGTTTTCAGTATGTGGTCGGGGAGCCATTCGGGGATATTTTTCGCCAGCGGGAGCACGAGTTTAACCAGATACCGGAGCTGTTTTTCTGTGAGATTTTCGGTGACGGAATAGACCGGCACAATACGCGCGGTGTGGGTTTGCTCCTTTTTTGCCTTTTCGTACGATGGGCTGGTGAATTGGAGGCCATACGGCGTTTGCTCAACTTTACCAGAAAAATAGACGGTGTCTCCCTGGTGCAGCACCCGTGGGATGAACGGCTGGTTGAACCAGACTGCCTGGATGCTCGCGGTTTCATCAGAAATCAGCGCTTCGGTAATAAACATCCGGCGCCGGAATGAGCGCTTGTTGGCGAGAAGGTTGATGGTCGCCCTGACTGTTGCGTTTGTGGAAGGCTTCAGTAAAGCTATGTCCGATACGGTGCTGTAATCGTCGTACCGGAACGGATAATGCATAAGCATGTCCTCGACTGTATGGAGCCCAAGCTTGTGGAGCCGGCGCGTCAGTACTTTACCGACGCGGGGGAGTGCGGTGATTGGCGTTGCGAGTGTTACCTTCATGCCGTCATTGTATCAGATAATGGGTAATAAAAAACAGGGCTCCGAAGCGGTTCGGAACCCCAAGCGGCTTGGTGGCAAGCCTGCTATTTGAAGTTGATCGAGCGAAGATCCCAGGATGTTGCGATGCGGAGAGTTGCAGAACTGTCCGAATGCATCGGCGGCATCCCATCCATAATGAAGTTAATACGGGGTTTGAACCCCCCGGGTTTCTCCGTGGAAATCATGTGCCGATAGTCAATCGTACAGTCGGGATGCCCGTTTGTACGGATGAAGTTCGTAGCGGCTTCGAACACGAGGGATATCGCCTGGATCCTTTCTGCATCCTTTTGGGGGTCCAGACCGGCGAAGTGTCCCTGGATTTGGATCGGAACGCCGGGCCGTTCATCCTCGACAATGCCGACTGTGGCTCTGCCGGTATTCGGGCACATGGCCGTTAAGAAAGGATGGCAGAGCCCGCCGAGAGAGGTAAGTTGCACTGCCTGGCCCTGTCCTATCCGCACGAACCTGAGTTCAATGCGGTCGTTTTCTCCGAGCTCGATCTGGGAAAGGGCTTTTTGAACGCCTTGTAACAGTTGCTGTGGCGTCATGAGTTTCTCCTTGTGCTGAATGGTTTGTACGGTTTTTCGATTCGAAGGTTTGCAGTCCCCTCGAACGGGTAATGATATAGTGATTGCGGCAGGTTGTCAAGACAGCGTCGTTGAATTGATAAAAGGATTAAAAAAGAGAATACCCCAAGCCAGCCATGATACATGGTAGGTGGGTTGTGCTACTTGCCCTCGACAGGAATCGAACCTCTATTGCAGGATCCGAGTTCCTGGAAATTGTTGTGTAATTTTTCTGCCCCGCCCTGCCCTCGAGAGGAATCGAACCTCTATTGCAGGATCCGCAATCCTGCGTCCTATCCGTTGAACGACGAGGGCGCCAGGGCGGGGCAGAAAACTACTTATCTATACTATACCATCCAGGATCCGCGCAGCTGTAGCAACTCGTGCAATACTCGTCGACAGCTGCGGGACCTGCGTCCTATCCGTTGAACGACGAGGGCGCGTGTATGGGTTGAATAATTACGCGAACTACAGTTTCAGCATTCGGGAAAATCCATCGGAGAATGATTCGTTCTCACGTTCAGTATCCTCGGGAATATAGTTGAGCAGTATTTTCCGGATGCGCAGCGGGTTTTGGTTTTCAAGATATACGGTGATTGACGGCCGGTAGCTCGCCTTGAAGTCGATATACAGATTTTTTACGTGCGGCGGTTCGTAGATAATCCAGAACGCCCTGATGTCTTTCCAGAGGTAAAATGATTTCTGGCCGAGCCCAATTCCGTCTTCGTAGAGCGTGATGGCGACCATCTGTGGTTCCCGCCGTGCGCGAATGATATATACGACGAGGAACAGGACGATGACTATTGCAAACAGGTAGTTTTGCGTAACCAGAGAGAAGGTAATAAGTGCAGCGATAATGATGAAAACACCGATATACCATCCAAATGACCGCTGGTGTTTAATAAACTCCGGGAATTCCCAGGAAGCCAGTGTTTTTCCCCGATCCTCGGGCTCCTGCGCCGATGTTTTTTCGATTGTGTCTGCCATATGTTTATTGATTAGGCTATTGTAAGCATTTACTATTCGGAGGCGGTAGGATTCGAACCTACGATACCCTTGCGGGTATAGCAGTTTTCAAGACTGCCCGATTCAACCGCTCTCGCACGCCTCCATGATAGTTGGGAATGAGCATATCCCAGCCATTTATGGATGTTTCGCCTCCCGACTGTATATATGTATACTATACAACTCTTTTGAAATTGTCGACTACGAATGGGTCTTGGGATCGGCGGTCATTATAGCACACTTCCGCTGAAGCACGGCAACCGTCCTGGCATTCTACGCTCAGCGTGCACGTGCTGCATGCGCGGGGGCAGCCGGTGAAATACTCGGTCCGCACTGTGCCTGAGAGAATTTCTTTGAGCGGTTGCTTGAGCAGATTACCGATGGAAGGTTTTTTGAGAATATTCCCACGGGGCCTTTGTAGGCCCGTGGGCCAGGTCTCGCTTACTTATTTGAAAAAAACTCCACTACAACGTATAAGACCCAAAACGCTAACAGGCCATAGCCCTCTTTTTTCGAGATTGTATGGTTTGAACGCATGAAATAAAGGAGAATGAATGAAGCCACGACCATGAACGCTCCGGTGATGTACACGATTTTCACCGGGAAAGAAAACGGGCTGATGAATGAAAGAATGCCGACGACGATGGTTGCGTCAGCAAGCACCGATCCCAAAATGTCACCAATAGCGAGTCCGTCATCTTTCCGCTTGACCGACTTCAGAGAATAAAAAAGTTCTGGCATTGTCGTCCCCAAGCTCACGACAAGCATCCCGATGAGAATAGGTGTTACATTCAATGATTGCGCAATCGCCGTTGCTGATGTGACGGTGTAATGCGATCCTAAAAGCAGGAGTGCCATTGCAAAAAGCAACAATGCGGCATGTTTCAGCTTGTTTTTGTGCTTTGTAAAAAAGTGGGCAATGCTTTTGACCGCACCCTCATTTTCTGCTGCTTCAACCGTGGTGTCTAATCCGTTTCGAAAAACCAAATAATAAAACAGGCACCCCGCGATGAATAATCCGGCGCCTTCGATGCGGGAAAAATGCCCGTTCAGCCCGAAGAGCAAGGGTAACATTAAGAAGAACGGGTACAAACGTACGTCCTTCAATACCTTACTCTCGATTTTTATTCCGCGCCGCGCATAAATAATCAATATTGCGAAGACGAGCGTCAGATCGGCAATGTTCGATCCAAAGAGCGTACCGAGCCCAAAGGCGGGAGTACCTTCTATAGCAGCATTTATGGAAATAAACGTTTCGGGCAGAATCGATATAAGCGCAACAATAATGAAACCAAGAATGTATTTTGACAGATGAAAATTTTCGGCTAATTTAGCCGAATACTTCGTAGCCAGTGTCGCGCCTTGAACGACAAGCAAGAGCGAAACTATAAATAGTAAAAGCTGGGCTACCATGATGAATACTGTTTCAAAAAGAGAAAATTGGCTGGCATCAGATTAAGTACCTCCATATGCAAACATTATAACCTTTTTCGACAATTTTTTAAATGGCAATGTAAGGTATGTGGGCCCCAGTTCCGCTCGTTAAGAGTGCGGCTAAGAGGGCAAATGGGACAGTGCTCAGGCGTGTTGGGATGTACCTCAATTAATTTAATAAAGACGAATGCCTGATTACTTAATCTCTCTATAAACTTGTCAATTATTTTTATTTTGCTATCATATAAATATGAGAATTACTGCAGTAGCTCAAAAGATTTACCTTTTTGACGGTTTTTAGCCGGTTGTTTGTCACAGTTATTTGACTGAAATAAACAACCGGCAAGCAAAGCCGATTTTTTATTTATTAGCACCATGAACACAATCTACATAACAAAAAACGACCATAAAAAATTGATTGAAATAATCAATAATAAGTTGCCGATTGACGAAAATGATAAGGCCCTGCGGGAAGAATTAAACAGAGCGGAAATCGTCGAGCCCCAAAATATCCCCGGCGATGTGATAACCATGAATTCGCAGGTGGTGTTTTGCGATAGTGACACCAATGAAGAGTTGGAGTACTGGCTTGTTTTTCCTAATGATGCCGATATCAGCCAGAAGAAAATTTCCGTGCTTTCCCCAATCGGCTGCGCCTTGCTGGGCTACAGAACCGGCGACACAATCCCCGTTAAAACTCCCAGGAGAGAGAAAAATCTAAAAGTGGTGAAAATATTACACCAACCAGAATCTGAAGGCAATTATGAGTAACAACAAAGTAAGTAAAACAATTCGTTACTTGATTCTGTCCGATTTCTTCCTTTTTTTCGCCGTTGGCCTTTTGGCGCCCATATTTGCGGTATTCGTTTTGGAAAACATAGAAAACAAAATTGAAGTAATCGGTTTTGCGGTATCATGCTATTGGATAACGAGGGTCGTCATGGTTATGCCTATCAGCCTCCTGATGGATAAAATCAGGGGCGAATCCGACGAGTATTCATTTATGGTTGTCGGCACATTCTTGATGGCCATCATTCCGTTATTTTACACAATATCCTCTCACCCCTGGCACATTTATGTTTTGCAAATCATCAATGGCTTGGCCAACTCTATGGCGGTTCCGGCGTGGCGTATCATTTTCACTAACCATATCGACAAGAAAATTGTCGGATTTGAATGGTCGCTGGAAGATGTCGGCGTCGGCATCGCCACGGCTTCCAGCGCCGCCATCGGCGCCATCATAGCCGACAAATTGGGGTTCAATGTCCTGTTCTGGATTATATCTTTTTTTGGGATCATCGGTGCGGTCATTCTATTAGCATTAGGCAAAACGAAAAGAAATATTATCAGGGAACTGATGCGCAGCAAATCCGACAAAGCCCCGTTAAAATTGGATACATTCAAATAATACCGAGGCAGAGATGAATGCCCGCCGTGCCCTCGTTCTTTAGCCACCGCAGTTTTTCTGTGCCAACGAAGCCGCCCCGCTTTGAACCGGAGCGAAAAAGACGATTTCCCGCCTCCGCGTTCAGTCTCGGGCGGGCAGGCAAGTTTTTCTTTGGCAGCTCAAAACAAATCCTTAATAACCGCGGCTTCGTTATGAGCCTCGTCTTTAGCCCCATAAAGTAAAGTAATTGTTGTGTGTTTTTTCTTTTCTAATTTGAGCATTTTAGATGGTTCGTTGTTCTTTTTCAACTCAGCTCGATATCTTTTCTTGAATTCGTCCCATTTTTTTAAATCGTGATGAAACCATTTTCTAAGTTCAGTGCTCGGCGCAATATCTTTCAGCCATAAATCTAGCCGTGCTTGCTCCTTTGACATTCCTCTGGGCCAAAGGCGGTCAACGAGTATGCGGTAGCCATCTTTTTTATCGTACGCCTCGTAAATTCGTTTAAGTTTAATCATAACTTTAGTAAAGAATTCCTGCACCGCAGGGTATAAAGGTAATTAAATTTTTTTTGGCGGCAAATTCTTTTTACAATTTTAGATTTTTGCAAAAAGGATCATGTAATTATGTCCGAATTTTTTGGCGCATTTTGGGCAATAGGCGTAGTGGACATAATAATCTTTAGCTTTTTTTCCCGTTTCTGCCAGGTATCCGTCTATAATTTTGACAAATTTGGGGATGGCGTTATAACCGCCGTCAAAAACCCGGCTCACAAAATTTCCAGAAATAACGACATTATTTTCTGCGGGAACATCTTTTTCCACAGCTATATAAATCTCGCCTTTAAATGGCGTTGGGTCACGAAACAATATTAACGTGTCTTCCTTGTTTGGCGCGCTCGCCCCGGCCTGTTCTACCGCTTTCCACATTCTGGTTATTTTTTTGCTGATCATGGACGGAAAAGGGATATGAAACAATTCCGGAATCGTGTCCTTAATGAATTTTTTGTTGTCCCAGCGTATTGTTTGTTTGTCCCATTTTTCTGCCTTGAATTTAGGGCAACACTCTTTATCCTGGATGTTATTAAAAGGTTGGCTTTGATTGTTCATATTTAATACTATTATTTTTTCAATTTATTGTATTGGCCTTTGGTAATAAAAATCCGCCGGTGGTCAGGATTGGCTAATTCCTGCTCCAGCTCGTACCTTGAGCCACAACCCCAGCCCATGATTTTTTTCGTCTCGATGTCGATATCAATATAGAATCTGGTGTTTGTATCAATCTTTTTTGCCATACATATGATCGTAATATAATTATTTATCTTTCCAATGCCACCATTCTTCATTGTAAAAATTTTGCTCCGCACAAACGCGCACTTTTTTCATATATGGCGGAAAGTAATCTCGCGTCTCTCGGGTGTTTTGGGACATTTGGCGGGCCACTCGGGTTAAGTTCCCGCCAACGCAAGCATTTTAAGGGTTTTTTGATAGTTTTTCTAGAGCGCGATTTGAGGCACGTGGGACGGACAGATCATTGAAGCACGTTCAGAATATCTTGGAAGTTTTTGAAGGAGTGATCAGCCTCATCTGACTCTTTCCATATGATAGCCGCTTGAATTCCTACTTTCTTCGCGGGCTGAACATCTTTTCCCACATCATCACCGATATACAGAATCTGTTGGGCGGGTATTGCGCTCAATTCAACCATTTTGTAAAAGCCATCAAGGGCCGGCTTGGGTTCTTTGACCATCTTGGCGCTCAATATATTTGTAAACCATTTCGTATCTATCGTAAGTGACAGAAGAATTTTTTCGAGCTCAATATTTGAGAAAATCGATATAGGGATACTTTGACTGATGGTTTTTAAAATCTTGGGGACTTCCGGATCCGAAAGCTCGTACAATTCTTTTGGATCGACATCATTGACCTGTTCAGACCAGAAATCCGCAGGTTGACCAATTGAACGAAATACCGCTGCATTACTATGATTATATTTCCGGTATAACTCCTCATATTCTGTGGCAAGCTCAAAATTTGCCGGTTTCCCTGTTACCAATGAATATGTTTCATAGCGCAATCTATCGTGCCGTTCTTTTTTCAGAAAAGCGATAGTATCACTGAAATCAAACCAAATGTGATTGATTTTTAGCATTGCGATAAATTAGTGAAGTGACATATGGGTCTCATCCGATACTAAATTGTCTTGGCGGAGAGTACAGGATTCGAACCTGTGCGGGACTTTTTAGATCCCCGCGGTTTAGCAAACCGCTGCCTTAAGCCACTCGGCCAACTCTCCATGCGTCAAGACTGTATAGATTTTGATGCTCTTTTCTTCAATAATTCTTTTTGTTGTCCTGTCTTAAGATGGTATTCTCTTTTTGTCGCATCTTCCTTTGATCGATATGCTTCGTAGCAGACAAGTTTAACTGGTCGATATGGTTTTGTAAATTGAGACCTGCCTGACTGATGGCTGACAAGACGTTTATTCAAGTTTTCGGTGTATCCAATATAGAGATCGCCATTATTGAGTTTCAACACGTAAACGTAGTACATAGTTTATGTGGAAAAGTATCCGAGCGGTCTGCCTCCGGCAGATCTCCCGCAGGGAGACCAACTCTCCTCGGGTCAATGTGAGCTTCAGGTTCCGCATAGCGATTGTGATCGCTCTGCTGCACCTTGCGCTCACATGCCCCTCTCCCCATCGATGCGGACATCGATGGGGTCCCCTTTGAGGATTCAATTTTTAGGAACCGCGGGCGAGGACAAGCCCCCAGACAGAATCAACGCCTGCTTGCTTCAATACTTTCGCGCACTCGTTTAATGTTGTGAGTGTCGTGGAGACATCGTCAATTAGTATAACATTTTTTATCGTTTTTTTAAAGGACAAACGTACGCGAAAACTGTTGAGTACATTGGTCAGCCGTTCATTCCGCGTGAGTTGCGCCTGGGCATGTGTCGCGCGGGTACGGACGAGAGAGGTTGCGTTGCAATGCAGTCGAAATTCTTGCGCAATGATGCGGGCAAGCAGTTCTGCTTGATTGAATCCGCGTTCAGCCAGCCGGCTCGCATGCAGTGGAACCGGAATAACCGCTGTTGAACAGGGATTGCTGAGTATAGTGCACGCGAGCTGTTTGTCAACGCCCCGGAGCGTTCGGATAAGTAATTGTCCGAGCGGTTGCGCAAGACCGGTTACATAGTGGTATTTCATGGCATGGATTGCACATTGGATCACTTCATTTTCATACGGCGTCGAAATAAGCACGCCATTGAGCGCTGTGTCTGCTGAACAACGCCCGCATACGGAACCATTTGTCTGCATACGGCACACAGGGCAGACCTGATGTCCCGGCGCCTGCAGAGTTCGTGTGCATTGCGAACAGAGCCATGCCCCATATGCATCGCACCTAACGCAGGTTGTGGGGAAGAGGAGGTCGAGGATGAAACCACGGAGTGTATGAAATTGGAACATAAAACCTTCCGTTAAAGGGAAGGTTCTTGTTTGGATTCTACTACGTATTCTATGCGAGAGCAAGCGCCCCGTTTGTAATCGTTACTTTGATAGTACTGCCTGGCTTATAGGTTCCTGACAACAGCGCCTGGGCAATGCGGTTCTCAACCATTTCCTGGACGTTTTTCCGGACAGCGCGTGCTCCTTGTTCTGGCAGGAAACTTTTATCGGCAATGAAGGAAAGCGCGCGTTTGTCGACGACAAGCTCGATGTTTTGTTCTTTCAGTTTAGATACCAGCCGGTTGATTTCCAGGAGGGCGATTTTTGAGATGCTCTCGCGGTCCAGGGGGCGGAATACAAGTATTTTGTCAATCCTATTGAGGAGCTCGGGTTTGAACAGCCGTTCAAGGTCTTTGAGTACCTGCCCTTTTATTTCTTCGTACTGCTGTTCTGCCGCCTTTTTATCTTTATCAGTATGCGCATCAAAGCCGATTGCTGCGCCCTTGTTGAGGTTCTGCAGGCCGACATTTGAGGTCATGATGATGATCGTGTTTTTAAAATTGACTTTTTTCCCGGTTGCATCCGTGAGGTGCCCATCCTCGAGCACCTGGAGCAAGAGGTTAAAGACTTCTGGGTGGGCTTTCTCGATCTCGTCAAATAATACGACGGAATATGGTTTCCTGCGGACAGGCTCAGTCAGCTTGCTTCCTTCTTTATAACCCACATACCCCGCCGGCGCTCCAATCAGCTTTGACACATTGAAGCCTTCAGCGAATTCTGACATATCGATCCGTATGAGAGCATGTTCGTCCTCGAATACCGTCTTGGCGAGCACTTTTGCAGTTTCAGTTTTTCCGACACCCGATGGCCCGAGGAAGATGAATGAGGCGGTTGGCCGATTCGGGTCTGCAAGCCCCGCGCGGGACCTGCGTACGAAATCCGCGATTGTCTTCAGCACTTCATCTTGCCCGACAATTGAGCGGGCAAGGAGCTGCTCGAGGTGGAGGAGCCGTTCGCGTTCTTCGGTGACGAGGTCTTCGAGTGGGATTTTCGTGATCCGCGATACGATGTCGGCGATGCTGTTTTTGGTGATTTCACCGATAAATTTTTTCGCCGACCGTTCCTGTTTTTTCCGGAGGATTGAGAGCCGTTCGCGGAGGGCATTCTCCTTTGCCTTAATAGCAAGCGCTTGTTCGAAATTTTCCTGGTTCACGAGGACGTTTTTCATTTCTCTGAGTTTCTCGATTTCTTGCTCAGTTTCGTGGATTTCTTTCAGCACGCCGCTGCGCTTCTGGGTAATTTTCAGTTTTGAGGCCGCTTCATCAATAAGGTCGATGGCCTTATCCGGCAGGAATTTATCCTGTAGATACCGGGAGCTTAATGTTACGGCAGCGTCAATGGCGTCGTCCGCGATATGGACGAGGTGGTACTGTTCATAGTTCTGCTTAATGCCCTTGAGGACTTCACGGGTTTCATCTGCCGTCGCTTCCTCGATAATGATCGGCTGAAATCTCCGTTCCAGCGCTGCGTCTGATTCTATATGCTTCCGGTACTCATCGAGTGTTGTCGCTCCGATTGTCCTGATTTCGCCCTTTGCCAGCGCGGGCTTGAGGATATTTGCGGCATCCATCGATCCTGCCGCAGAACCGGTCCCGATGATCGTATGCAGCTCATCGATGAAAAGAATAACGTTGGGGTCTTTTTTTATCTCGTCGAGTATTTGCTTGAACCTGCCTTCAAACTCACCACGGTAGATGGTGCCCGCAACGACGAGCGAGAGGTCAAGTTTTAGGATTTTTTTATTGAGCAGGATGTCGGGTACATCGCCCGCGAGTATTTTTTTTGCCAAGCCTTCAACGATTGCCGTTTTACCGACACCCGGCTCGCCGATGAGAACCGGGTTATTTTTCGTGCGTCGTGACAAAATATGAATCAAACGGCCGATCTCATTGGCGCGACCGATAACAGGGTCAATGCTTTGTTGCAGTTTCTGGTTAGTCAGATCAGAGGCGAAGAAATCAAGCGCAGGCGTTTTTGACTCATCCTTGTTTTTTTCCTCTCTATCGAGTTCGCGCGCCTGGTCAAAGAGCTGGGTGAGATCGGGAAAACGTGACGTGCTGCGCATCACCGTATCGAGGTGTGCCTGGAGTTTATTGAGATTGATGCGGTTGCCCTCCCAGAGCTCGATCATGGACTTCGTATTCGCCTCCGCGAGACTCGACAAAAGATGTTCTGTACCGATATATTTATGCTTTTTCTGGTGAGCTATGAGCGCGGATTTTTCGATCACGTGTTTTGTCTCATGGGACAAGACAAGTTGATGCGTTGCGTTGGGTGTGTCGATGAAACCGTCTGGTTTATTTTTTTGTACGACGAAGCTCCTGACGCGTTCTGCAGTAAGGCCGAGCTTCATCAAAATTTCAGCGGCGATGCTGCCTTTCTGCAAGATCAAGCCGTACAGCAAATGTTCCGGATTGATCGAGGAATGCCCAAGCGTCGCCCCGAGTTCATTGGCTTTCTTGAGGGCGTTTTTCAGGTGGGTAGTAAATTTATCGTTTATTGCACTGTCCATATATTGCAGCTGCCTGACAGTCGATACGTATTATACGCGTATAGTATATCATAGTATACCGATACGAATCCTTACGCGTCAATACGGGTTTTTAGTATTCGGTTGGGGGGTTAGGCAGCGCTTTTGGAGAGATTAACCATGACGCCAAAACAGCGTACAGTGCGGCAAGCCGGCTCTCCGCGTATGGATTTAATCGCGGCAGTACCGCGTTGCATTATTTTGCTCTTCCCGTTCGAGCGTTGCACAGAGCCGGAACCCACCGTCAGTGTTTAACTCGTATTGGTACGGCTGGTTTGTTTCCGGATCTCGGGGATAGCGTGCGATGTAACCGACAGCTAGGTCATCGATCGTCGCGGGGAAAGATCCATTGTCTTCGTGGTAGAGCATCAGCGCATTATGGAGCGTATCGATATCCGCGAGGCGTTCCGTATTTCGGTTTTTCGCCTGGACGAGATCGAGTTTATGCGTCCCGATGCCGATAATTAACATGAACACGACGGGCATCAGTGCCCATCCAACGATTGCTGTTGTGGGCATTTTTGCATCGTGTTTTGCTATTGGCGATATTGGGCGAGCGGCCTGTTGCTTTTTCAAAAACTGGAAGAGGATGAACGCATAGCAGGAGATTACAGGGAGCAAGAAAATTCCAGCAAGTCCGATGATTCCGCATGAAAAAAGTAACGTCAGCAGCGAGTGTGTAAATGAGCTGGCGGTTGAAATATGCGAGGATAATGAAGCCGTTCCGCATCCCAGCAGGCTAACAAGCGCAACAAGCGGCACAAGGAGGATTCCAAATCTGCTCATAAGAGGGAGGATGGCGCGTCGTGAATAGTGTCTGCTTGCCATAAGCGCCTTCGAACCCCCGACGCCATCGGTTATCGCAATAAATATTACAAACGCATATTCCACCGCAAACACAATACCAGGGATAACGGCGAGCACCGTACCGCCGATTGCTACTGCCGTTGCGAGGAGCACGGTCAACCAGACGGAACGGATATGGCGCCATGATTTTTTGATAATTGTGCCGTGGGTTTGCGCTCCGCCGGGGTTGGTGATGACCATCGTGATAGCGCTCTGAAACCACGCAACTATGAAGCTACCAATGATTCCGGTTCCCACGGCCAGTCCAAGCAGGACAATGAGCGTTCCATCGGTGAGATCAAGCGTGCTGTACCCGGTTGTGTCGCCGGATGTGCTGAAAAGGGAGCTCAATACAAGCGCGCAAATAGTTAACATCAGAACGAAGGGGATAGCAAAAAAGAACGAAATGGCCATGAATGTTCCCGCCCGCTGTTTGAAAATTTTGGAGGACTCCCGGAAAATGATACGTGCCTGGGGAAGGGTTAGAGCGCGCTCTACCTCGACGGTATCCAGCATTGATTCGCTCTCGCCGATCGGGACGTACCCGTTGACGAGGAGGATATTGATTTGCCTATGGGAGAGGCCGGCATCGTGGAGGTGCCGCTGGATGTCCATGTCGGAAAGCCCCTGCGCGCGAGCTTCCCGGAGCCAGTGTAATAGTTCACGATGATCCATGAATCAAATGTTGATTAACTAATCCTTGCCTGCGCAGACACCATTTAAACAACCGCCGGGGCATTCTACGATGCTCGCTGATCCGGATGTATTGGGTTGGTTGGATCCCTGTGATCCGTAGCAATTTTGTTCAACGATATATTGCCCGCTCGTTACGTTTGTACCATTTTTTTCCTCCCGGCATGTATCAGGAAATGACCATTCTTCGTTATGACCGTATACAAAATACTTGACTTCACCGAACACATCGTAGACATTGCCACCGTCTGAATCGGTGCAATACGGTTCCGGGCCATCACTTGTTTCAATGATAATTGTTTTTCGGTATTGTTTATTCGATCGGATAACCTGAGCATTTTCAGCATCCACCAGCTCAATAATAATACTTTCACCTGCCTCAACGTCAGTATCGTCGATAATTTGAAAGCTTAACTGGGCTTCCTTTGCGTTGGCAGGAATAGTGACGGTTCCGTGCACGGGCAATGAATAATCTACCGCATTCGTCGCTTCGCCGCCGACGATGTTGTATTCTACAGAAACGTCCTCTGATGAGGACGTGGTGAGTGATATTGGGATGTTGACCGTTCCGGATGATTCAGGGTAATGGTGGTTTTGGGTATTGAGATATGCTTCGGGCAGAGCTGTTAGGGGGACGGTGGTGTTGACGTTGCTGCTGCTGCTGGAGGACCTTGTCAGTGGATCGTAGCCAGCATCAATTTCCTCCTTGTCTGTGTACCCGTCGCCATCCGTGTCTCTCAAATACTTGTTTGTCCCATACCGTGTTTCTTCGGTATCAGAAAGGCCGTCGTTATCGCTATCCTTGTTGGCCTCTGCTTCTTTTGAGAGGAAATTTTTAGTGGCCGTGTTCGTCCCGTCCACATACATTCCTTTGTAATAGTCGAGGGTGTACGAGTTTTCAGACGTCCCCGTGGGAAATTTTATAGTATAGGTCAGGGTATAATCGCTGCCCGTTGAAGCGTAGGCGAATGATTTACTCGAATACGCATCAGTCGGTACTGTTTTTTTTGCGCTGTAGAAATTGTTGGAGTTTGTGTTGCTGTTCGTCGCAGCGGGCCTGTTTTCGAGCAGGTCGTTGAGATTCTCCGGGTACGTTTGTTTTATCTGATAGTACTGACCGAGCGCTGATCGGATGCTGTCCACGGCGCGGCGCTGCTTCTCGAACTGTTGTTCTTCAACCGTTTTTCCGCTCAGAAGCCGCTCAGCTTCATCGGCCGATATGGTATCGTTCGGCACGTCGACCGAGGGCTGCTCGCCGAGATGGTCGAACGTGAAGCCGATCGTGAAACGGACCTGTTTTTCATTGAACTTTTCGTATTTATCCGGGGGAACGATGATGACGGTCGCGGTAAGCTTACGCATGTCATTTCCCGATTGGTCGATCCATGCGGTCAGATGTACGTTCTTAAAAAATTCCGTGAGCTGTGTGATAACTTCCGGCTTATTCATCGCATCGATGACCTTGGTGATAGGCTTCAGGGCATCACTCGAGAGATCAGCGTTACGTTCTTTTGCGCCTGCGCGGTATTTTTCTGCGAATGCGGGAATTTTACTCGGATCTATTGTGATTTTTACTTTATGTGTCGGATGGTTATTCAGCGTTTCTGATCCATCGCGTACTGCGGTGAATAATCCGGTATCAAACGCGGTGGTTGTAAGGGGGACGATTTCCGCTTTCAGTTTGTTTTTCACGTTTTCGTCCTCCATCGCAGGCAGCCCGGAAGTGAAACTGTTTGTAATATCCTGGAAATCGAACGAGTCTAAGGAGGAGTTTTCATCCGGGTCATATTCAATCCATTTGTTGCTGATAGCGCTGATATCCGCCATGAAGAAGCTCGGAAATTCTCGTATGATTGCATACGTTTTTCCGTTCTTGATTCGGACTTCTCCGTCAATGCTTACTGTCATGCCGCTTGAGCTGTAGCCTCCTTTTGCCGTAACGATGCCCTGCTGTTCCTCTTTTGCATCCTTTGCGTAATTCATGAATACTGTAATATCACCGAATATCCGAAGGTCGGTCGGCAGGGCATTCACCAATTCATCAACATAGGAAAGCATTGAGACGTCAAAGGCCGTGTCACTAGAGGACGTGCACATTGTTGAGTTACCCTCGCTGTCAAATGTTCCGGTTTTGACGTCACCCGTGACGCAACTGAACGAGAGCGTGTATGATTTTTTGTCAGCCGCGACCGTGTACACGAATGGTTTGTTGTCCGGTTGCGTGGGAAGCTTCGATAAATAAGCCGGTGCGAGTGGGGCCAACGTTGCGGGGTAGGTAGATTGATTGTCGTCCGCGTACAAGACGAGCCCGGTCCGTATTTGCGAAGCATCGGAGTTCAGCTGCGCATTTTGTGAGGCTTTTTCGCTGGGCGTGTCCTCCGATGAATTTTCCATGGCGATTGGTTCGAGCCCTTCGGCGCGGTCTTCGGCCACAACTTCAAACGTGAACCCGACTTCGCCGCTCTTTGCCTGCCCGAGCTTGGTGAATGATTTCATGAGCAGGTCTTGCGCGTCTTTCGACAGGAATGGCAGCGGCAGGTATCCTTTCATGTACGCAAAAACGCCACCGCCGATGAGCAGCAGCACAAACGCCCCGACAGATACTAAAACCGCAGTTTTTTTTGAAATGCGCTTTCGGGATTTTGTTGGGCTGATATGCTCGGCAATATCATGCGCAGATGGTATGAGCGGAAGAGGATGGAGCGTTTGGTTGATCTGCTCGGTACTCCAGCCCGCAGCTTTTAACTGCCCCGAGATTTGCTCATTACTAAGACCAGCTTGCCGTGCTTGCGCGAGCCACTGGGTAATCCCGTTTTTTGTGTCCATAGTTTTTGTTTTTTGTTATTGTATGGCTTTATTTTAGCAAAAAAACGTGGTTTTGTCAATCGTTAGGCAAACCGTTCGCCGAAAAGAAGAGCCAAACATTTTACTGCGCGATTCCGCGATAGTGGAGTTACGAACTGAACAATCCGAACGTGATCGCAATAACAGCACCGACGCCAGCGACAATCGCGATGCCAAGTGCAATCTTTGTCGATGTCGCAACTTTCGTAACTACCTCTGTTTCGAGTTCAGGTTTTTCGGGTGTCATGGTTTTAACTTGATTAATCGAACTGGATGGGTTCCTTGCACATTATCACTTACATTTGCCGGAGCGCTGCGATTCGTTTATCAATCGGTGGGTGGGTCGAGAAAAGCCCGCTTAAGCCTTTTGACATCGGGTTTGCGATGTAGAGGTGCGCGGTTGAGTTGGTAGCCCGTTCTATGCGCGCTCCCTGGTCGCGGATTTTTTCAAGCGCCCGGGCGAGGCCCTCAGGGTATCGCGTCAGAAGAGCGCTTGATGCATCTGCGAGGTATTCACGCTTTCTGGAAATCGCCATGCGTATAAGCTGTGCGACAATCGGCGATAGTATAAGGAGTGCGAGGCCGATAATGAGCAGGATTCCCCCGGCGTTGCCCCGGTTACTCCCGCCGCTGCGCCTGCCGCCAATAAATCTTGTTCTCCAGAAGATATCCGAGAGCATCATGATCGTGCCGACGAGAACGATGACGAGTGTCATGTACCGGATGTCATAATTTCCGACGTGCGACAGCTCATGTGCGATCACGCCTTCGAGCTCCTCATTCTGCAGTTTCTGGATCGCGCCCTGCGTGATTGCGACAGAGGCATGCTGCGGATCCCGCCCAGCCGCAAACGCGTTGATATCGTCGTCGGGGATTATATACACTTTTGGCATCGGTAGGCCAGCCGTGATTGCCAGATTTTCAACCATCCGCACTACGTATGCATTCTGTTCTTTCGTAACCGGCGTTGCCCCTGAGGTCCAGAGAGCGATTTTATCTCCAGAGTAGTAGCCGATAAGGGCACTCATAAGGGCATATATGAATGCAATGAATACCCAGAAGTATCCGCCGCTTCCTTCGACATAATCAATCGTATATCCGATCGCGATGAGGACAGCAAAGGTGCAGAGAAGGAGTATGAGAGAGCGGCGTTTGCTTGCAGCGATGTGAGTGTAGATTGTAGCCATTTGTTTCGAACCCAGCGCACCGTACGAGAGGGCGCGCTGGGATGGTTATTACGCCAGTAGAAAAATATTAGAACTGTACCTTGACCGGTTCTTTTGCCGCGGCTTCTTCGAGCTGGAAGAATTCATATTTCTTGAATCCAAGCATCCCGGCGATCATGTTATTCGGGAAAACCTGGATCTTCGTATTGAAATCCCTGACGTTTCCGTTGTAGAATCTGCGCGCTGCCTGGATTTTGTTCTCGGTATCCGAGAGCTCGTCCTGCAGTTTCAGGAAGTTTTCATTTGCACGTAGCTGCGGGTAATTCTCCGCAATCGCGAAAAGGCTCTTGAGAGTGCCAGACAGCATGTCTTCAGCCTTGCCTTTTTCCTCGATGCTTTGCGCACCCATCGCTGCGGATCGCGCTTGCGTAACTTTTTCAAAAAGTTCGCGTTCGTGTTTTGCATAGCCTTTTACGGTTTCTACGAGATTCGGAATGAGGTCATATCGCCGTTTGAGCTGGACGTCGATGTCTGACCATGCTTCATCGGTCTGGTTCCTGAGCTTGATGAGGCCGTTGTAGACTGCGATGAACCACAGTACGACGGCTACGATGGCGACGAGAATGATGATTGTCGTTGTTCCCATACTTTTTAATAATGATTAATAGTAATAAATGTTACGATGGTTAACAGGGGGTGATTATGGGGCCGTTGGCGTTGTGAGCACTAAAATTCTTTCTGCCTGGACTTCGCCATCGCTGTTGGCATCATTTGTTGCTTGGACGAGGACTTGTACACCCGGGTTGATATCATCGAGCGAGATTGGCTGCTTCGTGCTTGTGTTTTGGCTTGGTGCGGCGGACGTCGTGAGATTCCATTGGAGGAGCTCCGTGGCATCATT
Source organism: Patescibacteria group bacterium (assembly GCA_028718605.1). Taxonomy (GTDB): domain Bacteria; phylum Patescibacteriota; class Patescibacteriia; order UBA10025; family JAHIVO01; genus JAQULM01. Next base: position 395,319 of record JAQULM010000001.1, on the reverse strand, counting down.
TATCGTTGCGATGAGGTTTGCTTCCCTCGGAGACCCATCATCATTTTTTGTAGAGGCCTTGAAGCTCAATGCTGAACCGTTTCGTTCGACAACCGTTCCCTGCCAACTATACATCGCCGCGCCGAGGACACGCTGTTTTGAGACTGTCGAAACGTCAATGACCGGGATGGGGGACTTCGCGAGTTCTGAGGTCGCCCGTTTCCCGTAGTAATAGCTCGCAAGGCTGACGCCGACAACCAACGTTACAATGATAAGGGACCCAAGCATAGCATACTTAAGGCGCTGCTCGGTAGGTGTTTTTTCGATTTTTTCGTTGATTGACATTTGGCCCAAAAATATGGTACAATGATTACACTCAAACGCCTGACGTGTACATTAATTATTGTAGCAAACAGCTGTTTTGTCAAACGGCTTCTCCTCGTGGCAATCGTGGGGGTACAATTCTATTTTTAGGTAATGTAACATACCGTGAAAGGTGTGCATTTTCTAATGAAGAATAGGCAAAAAATCAATAGATCGGCATATTTTTGCCTATTTTTTTGTTTCGGCGTACTTGGGCTGTCAATCGCCGTGGGCGTATCTGCTGCGCTGGATACCCCAACTGCTGCCCCGCCTGGAGATAACACTGTTCCGTATATCACGATCGGGGATGACAATCAGGTGAAGACTGGCGCGCTTCGGCTCGGCACCAACGATGCATCGGGACCATTTAAATACCAGCTTGAGGTCCAAGGGGAAGGCGCCCAGATCAATCAAGCCATCATTGATCAGAAGCTGAAGGTGAGCGAGAGCGGTGATACCTTATATGTTGACCCAGAGGCAAATCGGGTTTGTATCGGCCCGTGCTTAGGGCTCGACGGGAGCAAACTAGAGGTGAGTGGCGGCCCGATGACGGTTGATAATGCGGCGGGGGAAGGCGTGCATGCTGAGAGTACCGAAACTGAGGCAATAAAGGGAACTGGAACGGAATCCGGAGTTCGGGGAGTGGCATATGGGGAGGATAATTATGGCATTTGGGCAGTGAATCCCCTGAACACACCGGTGTCGGGCGAAAACACTGGATATTTATACAGTGCAATCGGTGCATTCAGCGACAGTGGGTATGCTATCTATGGCACGAATGAGAATACCGCTGGCTTATGGGCCGGTTATTTTGGGGGACTCCTCGAGTCGTCGCGTGATGTGGTGGGCGCGAAATTTGTCCCGACACAGCTCCAGAGTTCCATGGTCTCCTATACTGTTGGCCAAGAGCTCATGGATCTTACGATTGGCCCGAACACGGTACGCTACTACGATGGTACCAACGTGTGGCTGAGCCGAGGGAATACGCTTATGAAGGTACGGGTTCCCGATGGTTTTTCTCTCCTCGATGTTTCATTTGGCGGGGAAGTGGCAGACGTGATCTATGATGGCACCGCCCTCTGGGCAGTTGCTGCGGATAATACCGTACGCAGAATCGATCCGGTGTCAGGTGATGTACGCTGCTCGCTTGACCTAACATCGATTTCCGTGTCAGATCCTCGTGGAATCGCATTCAGCGGCCAGGGTACGGTGCAAGATCACGAATTAAACCGTTTTTACTGGGTAACGGCGACGGCAGATACCGGTGAAGGGGTGATCGTAAAAATCCGCTACGATGCGGATACGCCAAACTGCGGGCTTGTCGCAGGGGGAATCGTTGAGGTTACCCCTGAAGACGTGCAGGTTGGCCGAATTATTTATAATGGCGATATGCTGTACGCAATCGCGTCAGGCGATGACGGTGGGTATGTCGTTGCGCTCAACCCTTCGTCGGCCGATGCGGCAATCTACCAGAATGTCATCGGCAATAGCCCGACTGATATTTTTTATGACAATGCGTATTACTGGGTTACCAATGGGGCTGACGATTCAGTGACGCGATTTTACCTTTCTGGGAGCAGGATATGCTCCCTGAAAGATCCTTCTACGCTCGACTGGAAATCATGCGCGGTCAATTCCGACTGTGTCGGCGGAAGCAGTGAGGATCTCGGCGGGTGTTTCCCGGTCCCGGTTCCGTATGGGTCGTTCGCCACTAGTGATTCGCCCGTTGCGATCGCCTTTGACGGCGTGCATATTTGGACTGCGGATGCAGGCACCGGGACGCTTTCAGCGCTCAAGGCCGCCGATCCGAATGATCGGGAGACATTTTCACTCGGGTTCAGCCCAACGGGTATGCGCTTTGACGGATCGTCTCTCTGGGTTTCGGGACCAACCGGGCTGACGAAGAGGTACTCAGGCGTTGGGTATGGCACCACGGATTTGAGTGGAACACTCACTCTCCAGAACATTGATCCGCTCACTGAGCAGAAAGGCTCTTTCTCGATCGATGGGTCGGCGACAGTCGGGATGGGCTTTATCGCGGATGGTGATCTGAGCGCACAGAATAATGTGTGGGGCGGAGAAACCGTAGGAGACACTCTTGGCGATGGGATTAATCCTTTTCCTGGGAATTCGACGCAAACGTGCCCAACCGGGCACTTCCTTACGGATATATCGGTGGATGCATCTGGCAGGGTGACGAAAATTGAATGCCGGCCGCTCTAGCATTATGAAAAAAATTACGCTTACATTTCGGCGCAGCACAAAAACCGCGCTCACGTGCATAGGCTTTTCGTTTATCGTGATTGCATTCATCGCAGGGTCGCACATTGTGCATGCACAGTGGCAAGAACCGACTGCGCCAGCGCCAGAGGGCAATATATACGCGCCGATAAATATCGGACCAGATTCACAGGCGAAGAAAGGGCGCCTTCTTCTCGACCCCCTGTATAATCCCGCTGACCCCCTCCCGAGCATCAGCTATCCGCTTGAAGTCCACGGTCCGCGCCCGGTATCCATGACGACATTGGAGATACCAGCAAGCGAAAATGTGTCAGGCAGCGGTACCCTCATAGTCGATACGGATACTTTGTACGTCCAGCCGGAATTTAATCGGGTTGGAATTGGTACTGATGCGCCGATGGCGCTTGTCGATATTGTGAATGGGACGCTTCGCGTCGGCAGCACTGCAAGCCCGATAAGCACTGGCAGCGCACTCTACGCAGCTTCGGACGCGAGTTATGGCGTCTATGGCTCATCGTCTGCCGCATCAGCGGCGTCCGTATACGGCTCAAGCGTTTCCGGCCCTGGCGTGTGGGGGCTGAATGCGGGTGGTGGCGTGGGCATCATGGCTGAGAGCGTTTCCGCGTCCGCGGTGTCTGGCGAATCTGCTGGGGAAGCCATTCCTGGCACTAATGTTGTTGCCGGCGTATACGCGAGCGCAAAAGGGCTCGGTGCCTGGGCAGGCTATTTCGCACAGCGTTTGTACGGTTCCGAGCATGTCACCGGCCGGAAATTTGTCCAGTCAGACATGTCATATTCTACAGTTCCCTACAGCGCAAACTGGGAGCTTGAGAAGATTGAGCCGGCCCGCAACACAGAGCCGGAATCAGTGCTCTATGTCAATGGGTACGTGTGGGTAGCGAACTTTGACGACTCGGCGATATTTGTCATCGATCCGGTGAACGGCCAGCTGATCAATGAGTTTGAGCCATACGGTCCCGTGTATGGCGAAGCGGTGGATCGAACGAACCATGGCTTTTCAAATATGATTTATGCAGATGGCTACATCTGGCTGGATGGCGGTTTGAGCTGGTGGGATCCTGCAGTGACACGGATTACGCCGGATGCCAATAATCCTGAAATTTTGAATTTTTGGACCGCGGACGCCCCAGGGATCGGAAACTACGCGATGGATCTTGTATACGATGATGCAACTGCAGGCGGCCCGTACATCTGGACTGCAAATCAGATCGGCGAATCGTACAGCATTTCGCGCTTGAACGTCAATGAATCGAGCGCTGATTACGGCACGTATGTTGAGATTCCGCCGATCACACGCAGCCAATGCGTAACGCTTGACCAGGACCGGTATTCAAGCCAGTCGCAAGTCGGCAATCAATGCACTGACCTGCTCGATAATGATGCTGACGGGAATATCGATTCGGGCTTATGCGTGTTTGACAGTGTTCCGGATCAGGCTGCTTGTACGGCGGCCAATGCGGCGGCGGCGTGGACCGGGGGTACGTGCACTGATCAAACGTATACCGATGAGGCAACATGCCTTGCTGCCGGCGCTGATAAGTATGGTTTTGTTCCAGAATGGCGGGGTGGTACATGTAGCATCGAGGCGTGTACCCAAGCGCAGTGCGGTACGTGCACCGGAGGCACCTGGGACGGCACGACCTGCACGGATGCCGACTGCACAACCCAGGCAACGTGCTTGAGCGGATGCGGTAATACATGGAAAGCACCTGATATTGAATGTAATTTATCAACAGCGACGCCCGGATCGAGCCCCTATGATCCGGTACCCGGCAATGCAAATTATGTCGGACCCGATGATGACGAGCGCCTCGTCGTGCGGCCGTTTGGCATGGCGGCAGGCATTGAATTTGACGGTACGACTATTTGGTTTTCTTCCGGTCCGCTGTATTCGGCCGCTTCGGTGGGTGAAGGTATCGGTAAAATTAATGCAGCCGATCCTCTGAATGCCTCGTTGCAGGATTACTATTGCACCGGACCAGCCCGCGGCAATGCAGATCTGGCGTACGATCCCGTGAATAACCAGCTCTGGGTTGCACATAATCCTTCGGGTAGGCAACCCGGCACATTCCGGGGGTTCGGCAGGTTTAATAATGCAACCGGCTTGATCGCCGAAGAGTACTTGTATGCGAGCAATTCACAATACGGATATGGGAATACGCAGGTTATGTACGATTCAGTTTCGAGCGGCGGTCCGTTCCTCTGGGTAGCTTCTAATTATGGCACTGAGCAAATCACAAAGTTTACTATTGGATCAGAGACTGTCGACCACACCTATCCCCTCAGCGGCGGTGTGTGGGGTTTTGATTTTGACCGTGTGACGAAAGGCGGGCCATATGTTTGGACGACCCAGTTGTACGCGGGTACGGTCGCGCGGAGTAAAATTAATAGTCCATATACCACGACAGCGTTTTCGATTAAGGGTACGACGCGGAGCGATATCGCGTTTGACGGGACGAATATTTGGGTAACGAATAACTACGCGGACAGCATTAGCGCGTATCGTGCCGCTGACGGTACGAAAGTTGGCGACTACGGGAACGTGAATGATCCGAAGTACGCATTTTTTGACGGTACCTACGTTTGGGTTATTCAAGATGCGTCAGCTGCCGAGATGCTCGTGAAAATTGATCCGCGGGATGGATCAGTCATTGGAAAATATAATTGGGTTTTGCCCCTTACCAGGAGCAGCGGCTCCGATATCGGCTTTGACGGCCGCAACCTATGGCTGGCGCAGGATAATTACAATAAAGTGCAGAAAGTAGATCTCCAGTCGTGCGTTGCCGGCAGCCCCGGTACCTGCACGGTCACGGAGTATTCTTCCTATACTGCCGGCGGCAGCCTCAAAGAGCCAAACAAGCTCATGATCGCAAATGGGTACGCATGGTTTTCACATACAACCCGCTCGGATACGGCAACAGGTGCCGATAGCCTGTCAAGAATTAACATTGCAACCGGCGCAGTCACCGGGCCGTACAAAGTGCTGCCCGAGGCGCTCGCGGGGAACATCCAAGCGATCGTATATGATGGTACGTACGCGTGGCTCGGCCTGCGGTACGCGGATAGCCAGGGATACGCAATCTATAAGATTGATCTGCTCGGGTGCAGCGACGGCACAATGACCTGCCCGATTGCCGGCAAATCCAAGATATATACTGAGCCAGGCCGTTGCACCAATACGAATCTTTACTGCGCATCTGACGCGGATTGCACGGCACCCGGAGAGTGTTCGAACATTGATTGCGGTTCGAGCAGTACGTGTATTTCTCAAAATATTCAAAATATTGTCTATGCGCGCGTGGACCAGCTTTTGTTTGACGGTACGTATGTGTGGGCAGCGCATAATTCTTCATTTGACTGGAATAATCATCGCGAGTGTGCTGACGAGATTGATAATGATGGTGATGGGACGTGCGATTATGGCGGTTGTAATAGTTTGCCGCCGGATCCGCAATGCCAGGATCCGTACGACTTGCACGAGGGTGACAGCAGCGATTACTATGGCACCACGACGGATATTGAATGCGCTGATGGCATAGACAATGACGGCAATGGGCTGTGCGATTACGATGGCGCCGTGGGATCGCCGGGCTGTTCCGGCCAGCCGGATCCTGGCTGCTCGAGCGCAGCTGATACCAGCGAGGAAACGTCGTCCAATGATATGCATCTGACGAGAATGAGTGCCGCCACGGGCGAGACCAAAGAGAGCGTTGATTTCGGCGACTACTGTGGCGCAGTCGGGCTCGTGTATGACGGGAGCTCTGTTTGGCTCGCGGGCAGCTGCCACACCGCTCTCGACGGGAGCTCTGACAAGTACACGCTCCGCAAGTTCCAGGCAGGCGGCACGGACCGGCCATCGGATCTTGCAAGTTCGGTGTACCTATCAGGCATATCTGACAGGAATATCCAGCAAGGTGCGATTTCTATCGCAGGGACAGCTTCATTCGGCAATGACCTCACAGTGCTGAGCCATTGCAGCAACAACGCGGATGTCGCGTGTACGCAGGACAGCGAGTGCGGCGCAGGGACGTGTGAGGGTGACCTCGTTGTGTCTGCAAATGCCTGGGGGGGTACAAGTGATGACATGAGCTATTTCGGTGATAGCTGCGTTGCCGGTGAGTTCGCGAAAGGCATCACTCTATCGAGCGTACCGAGGTGGGATACCGCACAAAACGTAAGTCGTACTGATGGTGCGGCGCGTGATAGTGTGGAGAGCAAGTACAACGGGCCGTCTATTGAGATAGGGTCAGACGGAGATCCCAGGATCGCATGGGTTAACTTGGATCCAACGTGTGTGCAGGACGACGGGGAGCATTCGTTCGAAGTATTGTATGTGCGGTGGGACAGCGAGGACAACCGCTGGGAAAATGCTGCCGGCCAGGAATACGATCCGAGCGGAATCGATCAAATTACCAATGTTTCGAATTGTTTAGAAACCGAAGATGACTCTTCCGCAGAACCAGGAGCGAGCACTCCCACACTCGCGCTTGACGCTGATAATAATCCCCACGTTACCTGGGTTAACGAGGGCGGCGGGATGTACTACCTGCGCTGGGATCCGGATGAGAATGGTGGCCAGTGGGAAACAGCGCAGAATGTACCGCGGGGCGCGCGGGGGGAGCCGAATACAGTTTTTGACTGGAGTTACTGCGATGATTATCCGAGCTACCCGACCCTCGAGCGGTGCGGTTTGACTGTCGGCGGGGGGTATAATCCTTCGCTGAAGGTAGACAGGGATGGGATACCGCATATTGCGTTTATGTCTACTGATACGGATGAACCCAATCCAAATGATAATGAGATCTCTTACCGGCGGTGGGATCCTGCCGCCAACGGTGGCGACGGCGCATGGGTAACGGTATCCGGTGCCTGGGGCACAGGAGGGACGTGGGCCGATACGAGGCTTGACGCAAATCTTGTCGTAAGCAACACGGGCACTGATTATAGCACTGAGCGATCAGAATATCCTATGCTCGCACTCGGCAATGAAGCGCCAAATCAACGGCCCAATATTGTTTGGACCGAAGGGAGGCACGGAGCGGCCGGCGATTACAGCCAGATTTATTTCCGGCGGTGGAACGGCACCAGCTGGGTGACTATCAGCGGTGATGCAACACCCGGAACCGCCGGTGCAAACGTCAAGGTCAATGAAAATGTGGCGAATATACTCGGAGCAGGCGAACCGCCAACCAATTTTTCCGCAAAATATTCCGCACTCAGCCTGTATTCCGATAATACGCCGGGTATTGCCTGGGTGGACTGGCAGTATATTTTTTACCGGACGTGGAACGGCACCAACTGGGTGACTGTTACCGGCCAGACGAACAGCACGAACCTGCGGGTTAACGACAGTACCGACCCGTGGTCGTTCTTCCCGTCCGTTCGTATCGTAAACAACCAGCCGCATATTGCGTATACAGATAATACGGGAGTGGGCGGCAGCCCGCGGGAAGTGTACTACCGCTGGTGGAACGGCACCAACTGGGTGACTCTTTCTGGCAATTCTGGCAGTGGTTTTGCTGACCCGAATGTAAATGTCAGCCAGACGCCGACCCTGCAGTCGGGCGCGCCAAAGGTGGCGATTGATAGCCTCGGGTGGACGCATGTCGTATGGTGGGAGCGAACAATAGAGGATGCGCTGGGTTGTGGCGGCGGGCATATCTGCGCGAGCGATGATTCCAACGCAGATTGCCCAGATGCATTTCCGCAGTGCGAATACTACAACGATTCTAATGGTGAATGCAACAAATGCATGGCGTACGACGTTTGGTACAACCGGAGCGGACCAGGGAGCCAATTACAATGCCGAGACTTATAGATACTATGAAACAGCTGCGAGGAAAATTTTCACGAATAACTCGAGAGGCGCTCCTGTGCGTTGCGCTTGTCATTGGCATTGGGGTTGCGTTTGGCGCACGGGTAGCGCTCGCAGAGTGGATCGAGCCGAAAGCCCCGCCGCCTGCCGGTGTTTTTTACCAGCCGTTGACGGCCGGCGCAGAAGACCAGGCAAAGAGCGGGTACTTGAAGATCGATCCGGATTATGGCATCACCGAGGAAAGCTCGCTGATCTTTACGTCGGAAAAGCCGCTCGACGTGGAAGGACCTGGAGCGAAATTTTCAACTGAGTATACGTATGCAGACACGTTGCGTGTTGACGGCGACACGCTGTATGCGAATAGCGTTCAGTCGTGGGTAGGCATCGGCACGGACGTATGGACTCCGAACACAAAGTTGAAAGTTGACGGCGGCACGGTGGAAGTCGCGGGTGCAACGGATGTTCCCGTGCAGGCTATAAGCAGTTCAGGGAGCGGGATTGTCGGTGACGCAGGCATGGCGGCCGATGCGGGCGTGTACGGGTATCGTGAGAGCGCGGACGGCTGGGCGGTGTACGGCGTCAGCGATGCGAACGTGGGCGTGCGCGGCGAGAGCGCGTCGGGGTACGGGATCTACGCGGTAACCGAAGCCGCAGACGCAGCGGCGGTCTACGGGAAGAATAAGCCGAATGGATGGGCGGGATATTTTGATGGCATGCTCGGTGCCGGCACTGACGTGGTTTCCAAGCGGTTCGCACCGAGCGCGATACAATATTCAGCGGTCCCGTTCACTGCGGGACAAATGTCCGGACCGTTCTACACTTCAGTGGATACGGGCGATTATGGCAGGGCTGTTTTTGATGGGACGTATATCTGGGTCAATACGGATTATTACGGAACCATGGGCGCGAACCGCAGCAAAAACCTATTTAAGTTGCGTGCATCTGATGGTGTTGAAGTCGCTTCGTACAGCGTCGGCGGAACTCACCCGCGCTTGTATGGGATGGCCTTTGACGGCAAAGACATTTGGGCTGGTACCGAGGATGGATACCTTATCCGCGTGAGCACGTCCGGCGAAACGCTCGAGTCAGTGCAGGTCAGCGCAGCCGCCGGTACGTATTATGTTTATTCGGTGGGAGTCGCAACCCTGAACGCCCATAAATATATTTTCGCTGCGGTCCAGGGTGGTGGAGTTGGCAGCATTGTCCGTGTCGATGCCGAGAATACAGCTGATAGAATTACTTATACCCTCCCGGACGACGGCGATACTCCGCGTGCGTTTGCGTTTGACGGGGAATACATGTGGGTTGGAGTGCATAATTACGATCCACCAGGGCACCGTGTTATCCGGCTATGGGCTGAAGACCCGAATACGCCGGATCCGGAGCACCAGGCGCGCACCTGGGCCGCAAATAGCATGTACCCTGACGCGATGACGTTTGATGGAGAATACATTTGGGTTTCGGGGTGGAATACGCAGCGCTTGACACGATTGTGGGCCGAGAATCCCGACGACCCGGACCATCCGCGTCTCGATCTCAGGCTGGGGACCGAATATCATGGGCATGAGCCAAAAGGCATCGTCTATACGGGATCGAATTTATGGCTAGTTACATTGAATGACACGAGCGTTGCGGGAGCGACAAATGGAACCGTGCTCCGGCTTTCACCAGATATCCGTTCGGGCCTCTGTACGCGCATTGACAATGGCCAGTGCAGGACGGATGCGGATTGCGTTGCCGCCCATGGAGCTGGTTGGAGCTGTTACGCTGGTTTCTGCAATACAACTGGTAACGGCCCAACGCAGAGCTGCCACAATGATATTGATTGCACAAGTATCAGTAACGACTGGCAATGCGTCTTGCGGGATACCGATTTCTTGGGCAAGACAGTCACGACGAATTTCCACCCCTGGCGTGCTCTTTTTGACGGGACGTATATATGGTCGACGAATGCCTCGGACAGCGGAACGTCGGTCATCCGCATCTATGCAGGCACGGGCAGCGCATTTACGAGTACGAGCAGCGTCGTTAATTTGAAAGATAATATTGGGACATGCTCAGGCGGATCGCCGTATGAGGAATGCATGTATAGTGCCAATTGCCCGTCTGGCCAGACATGCAATGTCGATAGCCTCAATAGCGCGGTGCAGAAGGGCAATATCAAGATAACCGGTACCGCTGATATTAATACGCAAGCGGTTTGCTTTTATAATAATATGTATTTTTATTCGCGGCCGTGCGAGGCAGCCAGTGACTGCCAGAATTTGCTCGGCCAGTCGAGCTGGGACGGGACGTGCGCCCGGAGCGGCCACGTATCAGTCGGAGCCGACCTGAAAGTGGCGAACAATGAATGGGGCTCGGAATCCTCGGTCAATGTATCAGGCACGGGGTCGTTTAATTGCCAAACGGGGACATTCATCAAGGGAATTATTTTAGATTCATCGAGCAAGATCCAAAGTTTTTCGTGTGCTGAGCTTTAATTTTCACGGCGTACCGTCCGTATGCATGAAAAAGTGACAAAAAGAATACTTCTCGCATTATTCATCGTTGCGGCAAGCGCTGTGCTCGGCGGCGGCCTGCTCCTCGTGGTCTGGCAGCGCACCCATGAGCCGGCCCAGGAGATTACGCCTGAACTGCCCAACCCCGAGCTCGAGCTGGATAGTTTGGTCAAGGATTCCGCGCTGAATTATGTTGAGAAACCGTACGACAGCGAAAAAAACGCCATCACCTTCTACTCCGGCAACGCGCAGTACAAGACGCCGGAAGGCCGGTATGCAGAAATCGACACGACGATACGCGAAACGACCGGCGAGTTTGCGTACGAAAACACGACGAACGCGTTCAAAACATACTACCGGGGCGCCAGTGCAGCTGACGGCATGATCAAGTATTCGATCCCCGGGGATCGGGGCGTCACATTTGGGTTCAAGGAGCCGAAAACAGTTCAGGCTGTTGCCGAGGGCAATACGGTGACCTACCCGGACATTTATGACGGGGTTGACGCGAAGTATACCGTGACGGCTGACAGTCTTATCGAGGAAGCGGTTATCACCAAGCCCGAAGCTGCGCAATCGATTACGCAGCACGTCGAACTGCAGGGGATCTACTTCCGCGAGGAAAAGGACGGGAGCGTCAGCTTCCATGACAGTACTACGAAAAACCGCGTGTTTAACATGCCCCGCCCGGTCATGTACGAGCGGGACAATCCCGGGAACCAAAGTTTTGGCTTGCATTATGAGATTACGAAAGCGGAAAGCGGCTATGACATTACTAAGGTGATCGACCAGGAGGGTGCTGAATGGCTCACAACAGCAACCCTGCCTGTGGTGGTCGATTTTACCTATACATACAATACAGCTTCACAGCAGCCAAGCAACGATAGCGGCGAGCTGTTCCGTGAATATTATGGGTACCCGGTTCTACTGCGCTATTCTCTCAGGGATTTGTCTGACGTAACCTTAACATCGCAGCGTGACGCGCGCGAGCTGAGCATGGTTTCCCCTGATGGCGCACTGCGTTCGTTATTCAGCTTTTCCACGTCAAATTTAAATGTGTTTGACCAAGCTGAGATTTTTGGTGGAACGTTTAATGTCTACATGTATCGGTACTACACGGGCTCGTATTGCAGTTGGGGAACCGGCAACTATATCTCCGCTTTTTCCGGAGCGGACGCATGGTCTTCATGGGTTTCGCCGCCGACTCCCGCGGTTGCCCAGGCGCTCTGGACAACGACAGGCTCGATGGGGAATAAAGTGACATTAAATTCTACCGGTTTGCCGACGAGCAATGCTACGTGCACCAGTACGCCGGCAAGTTGCCTGCGCTCAATCCCCATACCAAGTTCTGCGATTTCACAGTTCAATCAGACACAGATTGTGCTGCGCGAAGATGACATTCCCACTTCTGGCGGCGAGTCGAGTGCTGACTGGTGTTATCGCGGTTTCTACACGTATAATGTGCGGACGGCGACGGCAGCGCTGAGGCCTTCGCTGACGGTACTGGTGTACCGCCGGCCGACGCTGTCCGTCCTGACGCCGGCGGCGAATAATTACTCGTCACAAACACTTGAATGGTTCGACAATAATAATGATGAAACCGGCTGGCAGCTCCAGTACGACACTGAAAATAATTTCAATCCCAGCCCAGATCCAGCCACGTATACCATACCGACCGGGACGTTCACGGACCAGTCGTGCGGGACCAACTGCCTGGCGACGTGCAACACGACTGCGGCTGGGTATGATGACGGGACAAAGTGTTCAGTGACGGTTTCAGGGTTAATTCCAAATTCGATGCAGTATTTCCGCGTGCGGTCAACGCATGCCTCGAGCGGCTACTCACCGTACAGCACGACGGTATCCCAAACGACCGCGGCAGCGCCGTATAATTTCCACAAGGCAGGGATAACCTGCAAGTCTGAATGCAGTAGTGATGAGTTTGAAGCGCTCGATTGCGAATATGATGGCGTCGATCACCTCGGCCAGGGGACTGCATGCACGCAAGCCGATCTGGATGCCGGACAAAAATGTTGCGTCCGCGAATATCCCACGACGGTCGGTTCGTCCCGGTGGAATAATATCGTGGTAGGATGTGGTTTTGATTTTATCCACCCGCCGCAGAACACGAATCCGTCGACAACCGAGTATAACATCGGTGTCTACGGTGAGTTTGACCAATTCAGCGGGTACGGCGTTGCGTTCAATAACACACCGTCGGGCAGTGCGGCGACGCTCGGCGCGCCGTTCCGCACCCCGCCTCCGCTCTACCAAGCGCCCGGCGGCTATATAACCAATACTAGCTGGATAGTACTGTTTGGGGGGGTTTCGAGCGTTTATCAGTGCGGTGCGGGCACCCTGACACTCACCGGCGAAACAGCGGCAACCGCCATAGCGCCAAATAGCCAATATGGGGTAAGTTTATTTTCCCGGGATAGCTTGCGGAGCCCGGAGTATAACCAGGATCCGGTTGGGGACGTGTACTGGGACAATGACTGGGCGTGGGGGTATAGCCGGGCAAGAAATCCCCAGCCAATGACGATCGGCGACGTCACGTCTGGATCGATCGAGGTGTACCTGAATACCGGCACGGGTTTATATCCTGACAATCCATCGAGCACCGACTATGCGTTTGCCGTGACAAATGATGAAGGGCAAACGTACTTTTTCGGCGAATGTTCTCCTGAGCAGTCGACCAGCGGCATGCCCCGCATCCCGGATTGGGGTAAGTCGTATGCAAGTGCATGCCCATGGTGTTCCTGCGGTTGGTCATCCAGCGAACCCCGTGAATTAAAAGAGTATTTCAGCCCTGGAAAATGCTTCACGTTCCGGTCAATTAGCAGGAATTTTGAAGATAAGGTTGGTGAGGACGCTGCGTATAATTTTCCGGACGGCGATGCGTTTCCCAGTGGAGATCCATATTTTGTCAATTGGCCGGCGGATTATCCGAAGGTTGTAGAATGCATGCCACTGATGCCGCCGGATGATCCGTCGATCGCATGCAATTACAGTTTAGCGCGTGGGTATTACTGCAATACGACGTTCAGTGATTCGTCAGCTAACCCAGCAGGCGCATACTATAAATACCAGTATTCGGTTAACGGAACCACATGGACGAATATCCGGCCATACGACAATTCGACCGGCACCCAGTATTCAAATGTCTGGAACCAGATTTCGGACGGGACTTCTCTTTCATTCCGGAGCCTGGCATGCAGTGCAGCGACGCAATACATCCGTATCAGTGCGGCGGCGGGTATATCGGGCACGCTCGAATCCGACTATACTCGGAATGCAACCGACACGCTCCCCCCGTGCGTTCCGGGGAGGCCGATACACACCAACAATCCGATCGAGGCAGGGCCGACATATCCGCTGTACTGGTCCTGGACCCAGTCTGCTGGCACGGCCGTCGACCATTACCATTACAGCACGAGCAATCCGCCATGCGGGGACAGTATCGCCAGGACCTGCAAGCAAACAGGGGTCTGCGTTAGCGGCACCGAAGAAGGAACGAGTTGCGCAGTGGACGGGGATTGTGACGGCGGGGGCAGATGTACGACAATGGCAGCAAATGCTTCGTATAACCTGTATGCATGTGGCGTAGACAGCAGGGAGCGTGAAGGGCAGTGTTCTCCGATTGGATCAGCCGCGAATTCGATCGAGGCTGCGACAGGCATCGAGATACCGCCCGCGAATATCACTCCGACGAGTATGATCGTTCGTGCACTCGGGACATTTTCAAACATTGGGATCGGAAGTTCCGGCATTCGATTTTTTGAAACGCTCGGCCATTCAGGCGCCGGCGCGCAGTCTGGCTTTACAAGCTTTGGCCGCCCTACCGGCAATCAAGTCATTGACAGCAGTCTCGTGCCGAACGTGGAATACTGCTACCAAGTACAGGCGCGGAATCGCACTGGTTCAGCCGCCGATGGGACGAATGACATTACTGCCAGCAAACCTGATACTCCCGTGTGTGCGTATACGCGGGCGAATACGCCGGTTCGGCCGTTGTTGCGGCAGGTAAGCGGGTCGTCAGTCAGGTTGACGCTGCGCGATTCGGATGAAAATCCGGCGATAACGAAGTATGCAGTTTGTGTGTCGCGGTACAACGATGGCGGAACAATGAATTCGAAATATTTATTCCCGGATGGCTACGACGGGTTGAATGACGGCAGGACAACGGTCAACTGGGGTGTGTGCGGCAACCCTGCCTTCACGAACGAGACGGACTGTGAAGCTGCTCTCGCGGATGACTGGGGGTATTGTTCGGAGGACGACTGGCAGACGAATAAAGCGGACTGCATATTCAATGGAGCTGACTGGTTCCCGAGCCAAGACTGCGTTGACGGGGATACGTCAGGCCATTGGGCAGTGCGCGAGTCAAAAGCTTGCGTCGGCGGAACGAAACCAGGCACGAGTTGCGCAACCAGCGCTGATTGTAATGGGGGCACCTGCGACGCAACCAGCGGCCCCAACTGGCGCACAGATCTTGATGGCACTATCATCGAGGGGCTTGAGGCGTCCTTGAAATATGACTACAAGGTAAAGGCGGAGAATGAGGATTCGCTCGCGACTGCATTCGGGAGCGAAGCGACATTATTCCTCGTAAAAAATAATATTGTAGGATGGGCGTGGTCTTCGACACTCGGATGGGTGTCGATGAACTGCCTGAATCGTTACGACCAGACCGATTATAGCTGTTCGATCGGGAAGCACTGGGGCCTTAATACCGATTTCGACGAGCAGCGCGATATCAATCCGCTCGAGGGATATGGGTGGTCGGCATCGGGACAGGCCCTGGCGGACAGCTGGCGGGCACTTGCCGCAGGGGAACAGTCATACGGCTCCGGTAACGGCGTCGAGTACGACTCAGATACGCCCGGCGGTCCCTATGTCTGGGTAACGACACGCGAGAACAGGCGGCTACTCCAGTTCCGCACTGCAGACGCTTCGCTTGCCGGTGAGTATGAAATATGCACATCAGCGGACTGCTACCTGCAGGGGATCGTGTATGCAGACGGTTACCTATGGATTGCCAGCAAGAAAGACGGGATTGTATTAAAAGTTGATCCTGTCACACATACCGCTGCGCCTATCGGGCAGGGCGGGTCGGTGCAGCTTTCCGGATGCGGTTCGGATGTATGCCAGCCATGGGGTATCACGTTCGACGGCAGGGACCTGTGGGTGTCCAATTTCAACACGGCGAATGTTGCCCGGATCCGTACGAGCGATAGTACTGAGCTGAACTGTAACGGCACGGTCCCTACGGGCGCACCGACACGGTGTGCCGTGAGCAGCAATCCGTACTGGTTGAGGTACGATCAGGGGTACGTCTGGGTGCCGAATAACGGGGACATCACTGTATCGCGCATTTCGATTGTGGATGGCTCTGTGGCGAGTTATTCCATCGGGAATTCAATGTTAGAGGGAATCGCTTCCGACGGCACGAATATCTGGGTAACGCGTACCAATGGCGTTACTGTCATGGATCGCGCGGGAGCGGTGGTTGCAAATATTGTGCTGACATCGGGCGGCCAGGCAATGTCCGGCATTTCGTCGAGCGGCAAGTACATGTGGGTCAATAACCAGACCGATAGCCAGATATATCAAATCGATATCCGTACGAGGCAGCTTGTCAGGACATATACCAATCTCGGCGCGGCTAATCCCCAGTTTAACAGTCCCCAGCAATCAGTATTCGGGGATGATGCGGTATGGATTGCGAATAATGGCGGTGGCGGAGCACCGTATTATACGTCAGTCATCCGCAAAGACTTCGTTACGAGCAGCGTTGGAATCGGATGGATCAGCTTGTTCGAAGGCGTGTGTTCGAATGATTCCCAACGCGGGTGTGCGGGTGACTCAGAATGCGGTACCGGGAACACATGTATCGATACGACCGCAGAAGAGGCGAGTGCTGGTGTTACTGTCGCTGGTACGCCTCCCGGCAATGTTTTGTATGGGTATTGTTATACCACAACCGGCGCAGCGGGCCAGCGGTACGGCGTTTGTTCCAGTGATCGTGATATTGAATGCACAGAGTCCGATATTTCAATGTGTCCGATTATCGGCGATGAGCAGCCGAAGTGCATTTATGAGACGTGTCAAACCGGCGACGCATGCCTTGTTTCCGGCGAGTGTCGGCCGTATGCGACAGCCAACTTCAATGGCACGACGCACGAGGTTACGGGGTGGGCGCGCCTCGTCGCTGTGAAGCAAGCCGGGGAGAATACGACCTGCGGCCATACAGGCGGGACGGAGCCATGTAACTGGGGCTGGATTAAGCTCGGTGGCCAGTATGATAACAGCGCAGGCACAGCGGGACCGTATACAGTGACCGGCGTTGAAATCGATTCCCAGCAATTCCTTGGCGATCCCGACGTCAATCCCAATGAGATTCAGCTGTACAGCTTGCTCGGGTGGGGATGGGACGCGGAACATTCGGACCTCAATATATATTCTCGATGGCTTGAACCTGAAAAGGTCACGCGAAGCGGACTTGCGCGCCGACCGCTGAAGGGTTCGAATGCAGTGCTCGAGGTTGATCGGAGCGGAAACCAGCATGTCGCGTGGATCGGAATCGATCCTGATACGGGTCGAAACGAAGTGTACTATGCAAAACTCGTTTCAGGCGGATGGGTAACGGCATCGGGTGACGCATTCGATTCGCCGGGCAGTGCTGCGAATTTACGCGTGACGAGTGCGGCGGAAGGCGTTTTATCCATATCTCTCGCTCTTGATCCGAGTGGTGATCCGCACATCGCGTGGCAGGATGGTGGTCTCGATAATATGCGCGAGGGAGGCACGCTCTATTACACATATTGGGATCCTGAAACGGAAGATTGGATTACCCAATTATTCCAAGCGTCACCTGCGCAAACACCCATGATCAAGATCGGTGCGTCTGGCACCAAGCATATCGTGTATCGGACAGGGCCCTGGGCTGGCATACCGGGAGAGCCCTCGGCAATCAATTATAAGCAGGATTTGGGATCAGGTTGGATTCCGATGAATAATAATTCAGCAAATCTTGACGTAAGCGGTACGCCGACTGACTCAAAAGGAATGCCGACTCTCGCGCTTGATGGCGATACGCCCCACATTGCCTGGGAACAGGATATCACGGCAGTGAACCATCAGATATTCTACCGTCGCTGGAACGGGGACGCGAATGCAGGCGCTGGCGGATGGGTAACAGCAAGCGATGACGTTACTGCGGGTTTATCAGGAGAAGACGTGTCGGTGAATGCCGATATTGGGCCCGCTGGATCGCCATACCCGACCGGCGCTGATGCAAACTGGCTGCCTGACGGGGCACGGCCCTCACTCGCCGTGAGCACATCAGGCGTACCGTATATCGCATGGCTTGATCCGGCGGCAGTCCTATTACGCAGGTGGGATTCTGGAGCAGGGGCATGGGTTACGATGAGTGGGGATGATCGTACGAATTTACAGGTGAATACTAATCAAGGCTATTATGGGCGCCGAGTTTCCCTCGTGCTTGATGCGAATAATATCCCTGAAGTGGTATGGGGGGACTATGATTCGGGGTATGCCAATGAAGCAGCGAATATCCGATTCCGGCAGTGGGATCCCGCTGCCAATGGTGGTGCAGGCGGATGGGTGACTGCTGCGTACAGCACACAGGCGGTATCAAATCCTGCGACGCCATACTACAACGTGTATGAATCAAACACTCAACCGTCCGAAGGCCCGATGCTGAAGCTCGACCGTTGGGGCAACCAGAACGTTATTTGGGACGAGACCAAGTTCAGCACCCGCGATTGCTCTGCATTCGGCACAGGCGGGCAGGTCGTTGAGGGTGGCATTGAGAGCTCCCAGGGACGCGCAGCTGCCAGCGACGGGACGTACCTGTATACGGTTGGGAGTACCGAAGCAGACAATTGGTGGATCGAGAAGCGATGGCTCAATAACGGCGATCTTGTTACAGATTTTGACGGCGATGGGCATATTTCAGGAGGGGCTGATACGTGGATTGCGTATGATGTTGCTGTTGACGCAAATTATTTATACATTTCAGGGATCCGCGACAATAATACACCAGCGCAGCCTCTCGATGACTACTGGTTTGTTGAGAAACGGAATAAAACGACCGGTGACTTGTGCAATGGGGTTGCCGCTTGCACAGCAGGCGCTTTTAATGGGACTGGACGACTTTATAGCAGCAGCGGTGATGCGGCGTACGGCATTGCGATTGACGGTACGTCTATGTACCTCGTTGGCCGGACGTTCAATCCCGCCAGCCCGACGAGCTGGCGCATCGAAAAGCGGTTGCTGACGACCGGCGCGCTCGATACTACGTTTGATAGTGACGGCGTCGTGACCTCGGCGTACATTGCCGGCCGGTTCGCAAGCGCTTCTGATATCGTTATCAGTGGCTTGCATATGTACGTCATCGGGTACGAAAATTATGACGGTACGAACTTCGGCAGCGGCCGGTGGCGCATCGAAAAGCGGCTGCTCTCCACGGGCAAGCTCGATCCGATGTTCGGCAATGGCACCGGGTTTTTGACTGGAGCGAATGCCGGCCTTGTTGACGGTGATAATTTCAGCATTACGACGGATGGAACGTATCTGTATATTTCCGGCAGCGATTCCCAGGCCGAGAATGGACGATGGCATCTCGAGAAGCGGGATATGAAACGTGGCGAGCTGGTATCTGGATTCGGCGGTGCAAACGGTGATCCTGCGGGTACAATCAGTGTTGATGTCGGTGCCAGTACTGAGGATGCACATGCAATCGCGCTCGACGGGGACATGATGTATATTGCCGGCGAGACGTGCGATCCTGCCACAGGCTGCACGAGCCGTGGCTGGTATCTCGAGAAGCGTTTGAAATCGACGGGCGCGTTGTGTACCGACGGTGCATGCGGTGTTAGCATGGACTGGGGCAATGGTGGAGCGGGTACCGTTCTTGATTGGGGCGGATGGGCTGCGTACGATGTTGTCATTGCGAATCCGTACGTGTATTTCATCGGCCGACAAGATTCTACCGACCTTCGGGTTGATAAGCGGAGCAGGGCGACTGGTTCGTTACTAGCCGCGAATGACGTAAGCGTATGTACTGACGAGGCCTACCCCCAATGCCTCGAACGGGTATACCGGGCATATGTGTGCGCGAGTAGCGACTTGATGTTCACGAAGTGGTTCCCCGGCGTACGCCAGGCGGGCGTTGGCTGGGTGGAATTCATGCCTGCAACTGCGCTTCTCGGCATCCCGTGGGTGCAGACGATGTTCAGCGATATTTATGCGGGCACGACGGTCGAACTCGCGCCTCCGGCACGCGGCTCTGGGTCATACACGAGCACATTCCTCATTACGTCAGGCCAAGAAGGCGAAGAAAGCATTTCGGGCATTCCCGGGTATTACAGTGGGACCGAGACAGGACGGCCGACGAGCGGATATTACCAAACAGGATTCGAGCCGCTGATTACTGGTACCGGATACCCGCTCGGCGAAGACGTGCTCGACCGTATTAATGTTGGCCGGCTGACCGATGACAGTGATGGCGACGGATTGAATCGGTACGGCAATCCGGTCGTGGAAGATATGAGTAGCGGCGGAGGAAGCGGCATCGTTGATATCAGCGCGAGCGCAGCATTATCACCGTCTGCAATCCAACCAGTTCTCGATGGTACGGTGTATTATTTCCATGGAGCTGATACGCGGTATGTGATTTCAAATCCAATGGAGTTCATGAAAGGCACCGCCGCCAGTGGAACGACCGGGGGCGGACTCTTCGTGATAGACGGTGACCTCGAAATTCGGGCAAATATTACCTATGATGAGACTGGCCTCGAGAATGTAAGTGAAATGCCGTCAGCGGCGTTCATTGTCCGCGGCAATATCTATATCGACCCGTTCGTTACTGATTTGGGTGGTGCGTTTGTCGCGATTGACAATCCGGCAACGCCAGAAGAGGACGGCGTAACCAGTACCGGTCGTTTAGTTCCCGCCGAGGAAGTCATCGAGTCCAGCACTGATGATACTGACGTGAGTTCGGATAGCGTCAATATGACACTTGGCACAACCATTAGAATCGGCAAGGATGCGACTGCAACATACCGTGGTTTCCTGCGATTCCCTCTCGACATCCCAGCGGGCTCTGAGATTATCCACGCGTATTTGAGGCTTACGGGAAACGGGGTATCGGCAGGTGACTTTAATTCACGGATTTATCTCATTGACTCGACAAACGTCGCCACGTTTGACAGCGC
Organism: Patescibacteria group bacterium; assembly: GCA_028718605.1. Taxonomy (GTDB): domain Bacteria; phylum Patescibacteriota; class Patescibacteriia; order UBA10025; family JAHIVO01; genus JAQULM01. The sequence goes on along the minus strand of JAQULM010000001.1, from coordinate 374,164 downwards.
GAATTATGGGAATGATCCAGCGAATATCTATAATCTCGACACGACGAACAGCATAAGCTTCCCGATGGCGGACTGGCAGGCAAATGCGCAGAATACATCCCCTGATATTAAAAGTTTGGTACAACGGTTTATCGACATGCCTGAGTATGCTGCAGGCAATGCAATTGGCCTCATGCTGAACGAAGGGACCGCGGCCAATGATGAGTTAGCGATCGCCCGTGCGTGGGATGATCCCGTAACAGGGAACGAACCGCAGCTCGTCATTGATTACGCGCCGCAGCGCGTCACGCGTCCCATCGTGGATGAATTGGATGATGCGGTTGCCTTCGAACCGTTCTACAACGCAGATACGCTCGATGACTGTATGCGGTTCGGGTCGTATAGTGACACGGAGCGTGATTTTTTCCGCTTCCGCGAGTTTGACCTGCCGAAGAATGCAGATATCAAGCGGGCCTCCCTGAGAAGCACGATCTGCGGTTTAGGGAGTGCAGGTTTCGAGGTGCGGCAGGGGTTATTAGATGGATTTCCGGGCACGTTTGACGGTGGTAATCCGTTCGACTTGCCGCTTGATAGAGCAACGTCTGAAGAAGCGCAGACCATAGCTGCGGGCGATTGGCCTACGGGGAGCACGATTGTCACGTCTGATATTGCTGATCTTATCGAAACATTCATCAGCCGCGATCTGTATCAGCCAGGAGTTGCTGGATTTACCGAACCAACGATTCGGCTGCGGCGCGATCCGGAAACGGTAGGAGCTGGCGAATACCGGGGGATCAGTGAAGTAACCAGGACCGTTCTTGAAGTTGATTATGTAGTGCCCCTGAAAGTATCAGGTTTGCTGGTAGCGAAAGGTTTCAATTTTGATCGTACATACCTCAAAGACCTTGCTGCTGCGGAACAAATCGTCTATGATGGAAGGGTGCTGGCGAATACGCCGCCTGGTTTGTCAGACTTCTCGAAGGCGCTTCCCGTTTATCAGCGTGTGGTTCCGTAAATAAACTTCAACGTATATCCATGGCAAAGAAATTAAACTATCTCGGAGTTGATCTCGGCGGGCCGAGCATCAAAATCGTCGAATTGAAAAACGTCGGCAACCGGCCGCAGTTGGTGACCTATGGTTTTGTCGAGGGCGCATACAGCATTATCAAAGATACGAGCGCTGAAGCGCGGAACGCTGTCGCCGTGCACCTCAAAGAGCTCATCAAACGGTCGCGCGTTTCAACCGATAAGACGGTTGCTGCTCTGCCGAGCTATAGTGTGTTCAGCTCTATCATCAGTTTGCCGGCAATGAGCAGGAAGGATTTGATTTCCGCCGTACGCTGGGAGGCGAAGAAGTTTGTGCCGATTCCGCTCGAGGAGATGATTCTCGACTGGGAAGTGCTGGGGCAAGATACAGACGCAAAGGACAGTAAGCAGGCGAAAACAGCCGCGGAGGGGGACGCATCCGGCAAGAAAGCGAAAAAGGATAAGAAAGAAGAGAAAGAATCAAAGGAAAGCGAAAAGGTTGGCATGATCCAGAAAGGCAACATCAAAGTGCTCTTGACCGCTGCTCCGAAGGAAATGGTGAACCGGTATGTAGAATTATTCCGGGATGTGGGGCTGCAATTGGTGGGGCTGGAGACAGAGTCTTTTTCCCTGCAGCGATCATTGGTCGGCAATGACCGGAATCCGGTGATGGTGATAGACGTTGGAAGCCAGGCGACCAGCATCAGCATTTTTGCGGACAACGTGCCGATGCTCCACCGAAGCATCGACCTCGGCGGTAAATCGGTGACGAAGTCCCTTGCAGAGTCCATGGGTTTGCCAGAGCACGCAGCTGAGCAGTTTAAGCATGATATGGGCGGTTCCTTTGCCGGCACGTCAATCGACAAGCTTCCGCAGCCGGTGCGGTATGTGATTAATTCCGTTGTCAACGAGGTGCGCTATATCTTGAATATCTACCAGGGCCAACACAAGAAAACAGTTTCAAAGATTATTCTGACGGGCGGCTCGGCTTTCCTCGGGAACTTTACTGAGAGCATCGAAAAAGTTTTCAATATCAAGACGTACATCGGCGATCCATGGGCGCGCGTGATCCATCCCGTTGAAATCGATACGATGCTCCGCCAGCTCGGACCGCGCCTTGCAGTTGCAGTCGGCCTCGCGATGCGCGAAATCGTGTAGTACTTGCACCAGAGCATCTTGCGCCGGTGCGGCGGTGTTCGAATACAATTTGTTGGATTAAAATTTGCCCATCGCGGTGAGCGGCGGGTCTTTTGTTAATTATTAGGAAAAGTATTGACTTTCTCATTTAAATGTGCTAAAATAAAGGTGTAAACCAAAAAAATAAACCATCTTCACGTAAGGTTTACAGGCCTTTACCGCCAGCAGGGTATAAGGTCGTATTCGAAATAGTGAAGGATTGTTCCGCGCAATCCCAAAACAAAAAAAGCCATTATGGCGATCAATCTCCTCCCCAGCGAGGAAAAAGCAAAAATAAAAAGAGAAAAACAGCTTGTATCTCCTCGGATTGAGCTCACCGGACCCGTCCCGGGAGAGCGAAGGCCCGATCAAAAGCCGGTCAAACATACAGCTGGTGTTTTGACGTTTTTCAAAGGAGCATTCCAGAAACCGAAACAAACGATTGAGGAGGGCGCGCCACTGCGGCAGATGCCCGAGAAGAAAATCCTGCTGACGGAAAAAATTACGTACGTAAAGCAGCGGCCGTCACTGAAACCGACTGTATCGTATGTCGCCCCGAAGCCAGCGCTCGTCGTGAAGAAAAAGGCGCACCAGGGCGGTTCGTTCTGGAGCAGGTTATTCGGAAAGAGGCAGCCAGTGCAACCGACGATTGTACACGCACCAATTTCTGGGGGTCCCGCCAGCCAATTTCCGAAATACTCATCCGTCCGAGCCGAGAAAGTGATGCCAGTGCTTGCTCCACGAAAACCGCGTAATGGTGATATCGTCCAGGTAGTTACTCGCCAGGAACCTCCGCAGGAGCCGCAGGTTCCGATACCGCCAAAACGATTGGTTTATACAAAGGATGGATTTCCAGTTGTTGAACCGAAACTTCACGCGATGCTGGAATCGCGCGTCCCTGCCCTTATACCCGCACCCAAGCGTGTTACCGGGTGGCAGCGGTTTGTCGCATGGTTGAAACGGATTTTCAGTACGAAGAAAAAGCCTCAGCCCACTGTCCCGGCAGCACCATCGGCACCGCAGAAGCCACACGTCCCTGAAATGTTTCACGCTCAGACCGAGACGCGGGTGCCAATGCCGCCAGCACCTCAGATTCCGGCTGAGCCAATACGACCAGCGCCGTTGCCATCACCTCTGCGTCCACAGCCATCGGCGGTGAAGCCAGCTGCAGCAATGGCAGCGCCTTCTCTATTGCATACCATGCCAGTAATCCAGAAACCGGCTGCGCCGCGAATGGTTACCCCGCCGCCAGCTGTGAAGCCAGCCGTCCCATCGGCGCCGCTGCGCGTGCCGCCAGCGCCGCCTCCACCGTTGCCTGATCTTCGGCATGGGCTGGAAGCTGCACTCCCGAAGAAAGACAATTGGCTCAAACGCCTGTGGAAAAAAATAATTGGCTTATTCGGAAAGCATACGCATGCTCAGGCTCACACTCGCGTGCCGCTGGTTGGTGAGCAGCCAGCATTGAAGCATGCCGGTATGCCAGAACGCTTGATGCCTCCGCCGCCTCCCGCGTCACCTGATGCCAGAGAAATGCATCATGCAGGCGCACCAGAGACTGTCGGTATGGTGTACCCCCGTTCAACTGAAAAACGCGGGCATAGTGAAGCGCACGACCGGATGCATGTCCCTCCGCTTTTACGGCAGAAGAAAGGGGATGAGTCAATCAGCCTCACCCAACCAGCAGATGCGTCTCTGCGGGTGAAACCGTTTGATTGGGAGGTTAATCTCGTCCCAGAAGAAATCGTCGAGCAGGAAATTCCAATTTCAAAAGTGCTCTACCTCGTACTATTTATTATTGTCACGTGCGCTCTCGTGTTTGGCGGTTGGCTCTGGACCAATTTTTACCACAATAACATCACGACACAGATCAGTGATGTCGAGAGCAAGATACAGAGTAAAGAGACGGAGATCACGAAGCATTCAAAGATCCAAGACGAGGTAAACCAATTCAACGCCCGCGTCGCAGGCATTCGGAAACTTCTCGCGAACCATGTCTACTGGTCGAAAATCTTTACGAAACTTGAGCAAAATACGATTCCTGACGTATACCTCACGACATTGACGGTTGACGTGAATGGCACTGTTCAAGTCACTGCGGTAGGAAAAACGTACGAAGCGGCGGTTAAGCAGCTGTACGTGTTCCAGCGAGCAAGTGATTTCGTACAGTCCGCGACGATCTCGCTCATTGGATTCCAGCAAGATACGGCGGGAACAAGCGATGCTAAACAAACAGGCAGTGATCGCCCCGTCCAGTTTACCGTTGACCTCCTGATTTATCCAACAATTTTTTACTACAGCAGATAGCGCCTATGAAACCTTCAGTGGTAAAAAGAAAAATAATTGTCGGGTTCACGAAGTATTTCGTATATATTTCGATCGGTGTCGTACTCGCAGTTCTGGGTACGGGGTATGTGCTCTTTATCAAGGATACGCTCGCCGATATCAACGAGATCGGCGTGAGTGACCTGGAAGGCAAGGAACAGCTGCTTATCGACAGAAGCGAAACGCTTACACGCCTCAAGAAGCTGGAAAAACGTTATGCGGACCTGACGTATGATGATGTCCGGAGTATGCAGACACTCCTTCCGCGGCAAGACCAAATTCCGTCGATTGTCATCGAGTTAAAATCATTTTTACTGAAAAATGGGCTGGACGTGAAGAGCATTGACGTGGGGCCGCTCACCGCAAATATCGCTCCCGCAACCGCAGGCGGCGCCATCCAACAGATGAATATTATCGTTGTCGTGGGTGGCCTGAGCACATACGCGAACGTGAAGCAATTTCTGGACGAGATGACATCACAGCTGCCGCTCATGGAGCTCCGTACGTTTTCTTATAATCCGGCTTCGTCTGACTATACGCTCAATCTCACAACGTACTATCAATAATTATCTCGGATGCATATGCAGATCGGCGGTGAAAAAATGTCAAAAAGGACGCTAACCCTTCTCGGAGTTCTTGGTGTACTGATTATTGCAGGGGGGTATATGGTATACAATTCATACTTCAAGAACGCCGGCCCGAATCCCGCAGTAGCCCCTATTGTCGTAGACGATGCAGGTTCAGGGCAAACGCTAACATTTGACGTTGACGACCAGATATTCAAAGATCCGCAGTACTACAGCCTGTCCAAGGTGCCATTTTCTGGTTTTACAAATCAGCTTGAAGGGATCAAGCTCGATTCCACGAAGCCGCTCCAACCGCTGAATGTTACCGTTACTGATACGAAGGTAGGGAGCCAGCTCGTCATTACATGGGAGCTGCCGAAATATATAAATTTTAACGCTCTACGTATTTATCGAGCGGTCGGCGATGAGAAAACGGCGCACCCTATCTACTACCAGGAATTGACGTCGCCGGTTCCCGGTGCCGTCATGAGTTTTCGTGACGAGTGGCATGATCAGGCGTCCGATGTTCCGCTGAAAAATGGGCAGCAGTACTCATACATTGTTCGGACCGCACTCTCGAGCGAAGCCGGTGAATCTGAGTCCAGCAACAAGGAACCGACGAGCGGAGTGCCGACTGATCGTATTGCGCCCGATGCCCCACTGAATGTCACCGTGCAGAGTACCGAGAGGGGGATCCTTGTTTCATGGTTACCGCCGCAGAATTCTGATTTTGCACTCGTGCGGATATACCGTTCTGAACAGCAAGGTGTTGTCGGGTCACTGATCTGGCCGAAAAAGGCGGAAGATTATGTACCAACCGCAACGTCGTATCTTGATACGGTTGATTCAAACACTCCCTATTTTTATACGGTCACGAGCGTTGATACCAGCAATAATGAGTCGTCGAGGAATATCCTCGCGACGCCGTACCGCCTCAATCCGTTCCAGCCGGCGTTTTAAAAAAACAGTTTATACCCGCATGGATTCCAGCATTACAAACAAACCATCTCTCTTGAACCTCCTTTTGGAGCGGGGGGTGATTTCTTCTGACCGGATCGATGAGCTCCGCCAGCGTACCCAGGACGAGAATGAAGTCGCCGAAATGGCGATACAGCGCGGCCTCATATCAGAAGAGGATGTGGCAAAAGCGCGGGCTGACGTGCTCGGCGTTCCGTATATCGATCTCTTCGGCAAAACGATATCGCAGACTGTCCTGAATATCATCCCGCGTGAACTCGCCCAGAACTACCATGTTGTCGCTTTTGAAAAAGCGGGGATTGACGTCAGCATTGCGATGGAAGACCCGAGCGATTTTAAAGCGATCGAGGCGGTGGAATTCCTGGCACGCGAGCATGGTTTCAAGGTGAAATACTCCATCATTTCTGCGAGCGGTTTTCGGTATGCCTCAAAGCAGTATGCGACACTCGGCGCCGAGGTTGAAGAAGCGCTCGCTGGCGCAGACCAGTCGCAGAAAACGGCCGCTGATGAGATACTCGAGGGCGAGAAGACGGCCGACAAGGTGGTAAAGAGCGCGCCGGTATCGAAGATGGTTTCAGTCATCCTCAAACATGCAGTCGAGGGCAATGCGTCGGATATCCATATTGAGCCGGTTGAAAATGAGACGAGAGTCAGGTACCGCGTGGACGGCGTACTGCATACATCTCTTGTCTTGCCGCGGTATGTGCATTCTGCCATTGTCGCCCGCATCAAGGTGCTCTCAAATTTAAAGCTCGATGAAACCCGCATACCGCAAGATGGGCGTTTCCGAACGGAATGGGACGGCCGCATCATTGATTATCGTGTGTCGACCTTGCCGCTCTTCACCAACGAAAAAGTAGTGATGCGTATTTTGGATCGTGCAGCAGTTGTGCTCGACCTGGAAAAACTGGGTTTTGAAGGCAGAGACCTGAAGGTCATGCAGGCATCGGTTGAAAAGAGCGTCGGCATGATTTTACTTACTGGTCCGACTGGCTCAGGCAAGTCCACGACGCTATCCGCATTGCTTACAATTTTAAATGATGAATCCATCAATATCGTCACCCTGGAAGACCCTGTTGAGTACTATATTAATGGCGTGAACCAATCCCAGATCAGGCCCGAGGTGGGACTGACGTTTGCCGCTGGGTTGCGTTCGATCCTCCGGCAGGACCCTGACGTGATCATGGTTGGCGAAATTCGTGATAATGAAACTGCGGAACTAGCGGTGCATGCCGCACTGACAGGGCATCTCGTACTATCGACGCTCCACACGAACGATTCGTTCGGGGCGATCCCGCGGCTTATTGACATGAAGATCGAGCCTTTTCTTATCACCGCTTCGCTATCGACCGTTGCAGCACAGCGGCTTGTGCGGCGCCTCTGCCCGTACTGCCAGAAGGAGACTACGTTGCCAGCCGAGCTCGAGAAAGAAGTGCGGAAATATCTTGAGATAATTCCTGAAGCGATCATGGTGGAGCGTTTGGGCAAAAAACCAGACAAGCTCGTATTCCATGAAGGAAAAGGATGCGTTCGCTGCGAACAGACGGGGTACAAAGGCCGATTGTTAATTAATGAGATTCTGGAAATGGACGAAGACTTGAAAAAAGTTTGTGTCACCAATCCGACAATCGATGAAATACGCAATGCGTCCAAACGCCAGAATATGGTCCCCATGCTCCAGGATGGATTGCTGAAGGCGCTTGAAGGCAAGACTTCCTTGGCAGAGATTCTCCGGGTGACCAAAGAGTAAATAATTCGCATTCAATAACTATCATTAACGCAAGAAGGCATATGGCAGACACAAAAGTAAAAAAAATTAAAATTTTGCTCGTCGAGGACGATGAATTTCTCGCCGGCATGTACGTCACGAAGCTCAACCTGGAAGGATTCGACGTGCAGCTTGCGTCGGATGGCGAAAAGGGCTTGCGGCTCGCAAAAGAGCATAACCCGGATATAATCTTACTCGATGTCGTGCTTCCGAAAATGAGCGGATTTGACGTATTGAAGAGCTTGAAGGAGGATTCGAGCACGAAAGATGTCCCCGTGATTCTTCTGACGAATTTGGGACAGCGCGATGATGTCCAGAAGGGCCTCGATCTTGGCGCATCTGATTACCTGATCAAGGCGCATTTCATGCCATCTGAAGTTGTCACGAAGATGAAGGGCATCATGCGCAAGTAAACTTTTTACTTATCCAAACCCAAGATATTCTATGGCCGAGTATAGTTATAAAGCACGGAATCCAGGTGGCGACCTGATCAGCGGCGTCGTGGTCGCGCCGAGCGAAAATATCGCGTACGGAATTCTGCGTGACAAGCAGTTGTTTATTGTATCACTGAAAGAGCATCATGCGTTGCCGTTCCTCAAGGGCTTCCAGGTCGGCAGTCGCGTGAAGCCGAAAGATATTGTTGTCTTCGCACGGCAGATCTCAGTCATGATGACGTCGAATGTCCCGCTTGTCCGGGCGCTCAAGGTGCTGGCGCGGCAGACGCAAAATAAACAGTTCGAGCGGATTATCTCTGACGTTGCGGATGAAGTTGACGGCGGCGCGAAGCTGTCGCAAGCGCTCGGCAAGTACCCGAAGGAATTCGGCAATTTTTTCATACAGATGGTCCGTTCCGCAGAAACCACCGGACGGTTGGACGAAATCCTCGACTATCTCGCGGACCAGCAGGAAAAGGATTATGACATGCGCGGCAAGGCAAAAGGCGCGATGATCTACCCCGCGTTCATTTTTTGCGCCTTGCTTGGCGTCGGCGTGATGATGGTCATCTTTGTTCTGCCCCAAATCACGGAAATTCTCACGGCCGGCGGCGTTGCCCTGCCCCTGCCGACGAAAATCCTGATCGGGTTCAGCGATGTAATCCGGAATTACTGGTGGATTATTTCCGCAATCGTCGCTGGCTGTGTCGTTGGTTTCCGGTCGTATAAAAAGACCGCGGCTGGCCAGCACGTCATCGATAAGATGAAAATTCGCGTACCGATAGTCGGTGCAATTTTCACCAGAATGTATTTAGCGCGCTTTGCACGTTCGCTCTCGACCCTGCTCACCTCCGGCGTGCCGTTGACACGGTCGCTCGATATTGTGGCAGATGTTATCGGCAATACTATTTATCAAGACTTGACCAAGGCAACGATTCGGGTGGTTGAGGGGGGGTCGTCCATCACCACGCTGTTCATGAAAAGCAAAGACGTGCCCCTGATGCTCTCGCAGATGATGGTCGTCGGAGAGCAATCCGGCCAGCTTGACCGGATACTGATGAAAGTCGCTGATTTTTATACGAGGGAACTTGAAAATTCATTGAAAAACTTGACAGCCCTGATCGAGCCGGTGATTATGGTCATTCTCGGCATCGCCGTCGGCTTTCTGGTAACGGCAATCATCCTTCCGATATACAACTTATCAGGCGCGATATAGGCGAAAATGCTGTGGAAAAGTGGGTGTTGTACATTGACTTTTGCCCGAAAATGTGATACTATTATTTTATACTTTGGGTACTACTTCATCGTTCTTTTCTTTTAATAAGTAATATCCCTCGGGAATACTACGGGAAGCATATCGTTTCGCACTGGCAGCCCACGGATCAATTTCGGATCCGTGATCTGTGAACAGCCAGCATATGCGGAGAGTGCGTGCTCGTGTTCCTGGGTCACGAGAGGAGGTGAAGAGGAAATGAGAAGGAAAGGTTTCACCCTTATTGAGTTATTGGTCGTTATTGCCATCATCGGTATCTTGGCAACCATCGGCTTGGTCGCGTTGAACGGCGCCCGTGAAAAGGCGCGCGACGCAACCAGAAAGTCCGACCTCTCACAGGTCAAGACCGCGCTGGTGCTGTATGCTGATGATCATCAAAATGCGTATCCGTCTGATGTAACTGACGATGGTGATGTGAGCACTGTTCAGGACGCAGACGGCTCGATCTTCAATACTGACTGTACGACCGACCTAGCTGCGAATCCGATCTGCAGTGAGTATATTAGTAAAGCGGTGGAGGATCCGGTCAATGATGCGACCAACCACTATACGTACCAAACCTGTGGAGCTGTTGGTGAGGATTGGCAGGACTTTGTGCTGACAACACCGCTCGAGGGCGGCGACGGCAGTACACACTTCTGGATCAAGTCTGACGGTACGTCCGGAGACAATTCTCCAGATGCAGGAACTTGCGGATAGGACTTGGCAAGTAAGTAGAAGGTAAGTTATTCCATATCAAAAAGTGCCTCATAGAATGTGCAGGCACTTTTTGAATTTGTTCGCCTTCGTGGAGCGCTACGGCGGATGATACCGTTGAAAAACGGTTATTACAGTGGTACAATAGGAATTACGAAACAGTATTCTCCATTTTCGCATCATGACGATAAAACGCCAACGATACTGGAACCTGGTGCGCGAACTTGCCATCGCGGATTTCAAGCTCCGGTACCAGGGATCCGTGCTCGGGTACCTGTGGTCACTGGTAAAGCCGCTCCTCCTTTTCGGCGTCTTGTATTTGGTTTTTTCTGTATTCATGCGGTTCGATATTGCGCAGTACAACCTGTATTTGCTGCTTGGCGTTATTCTCTGGGGGTACCTCGCTGAAGGCACGACTACCGCTATCAGTAATTTGGTGAACAAAGGCGGTTTGATTGCACGCGTGTCATTCCCGCGCACCATTATCGTGGTTGCCTCCACGGTTACTTCCCTGATTACGCTTTTCCTGAATCTTATCGTGTTTATGATTTTTTTTATTGCCAGCGGCGTTCCGGTACACGCGACCGTAGTATTATTTCCGCTCCTTCTGCTTGAACTTTATTTGATCACCACGGGGCTTGGGCTGCTCATCTCCGCATTGAATATAAAAGTCCGCGATCTGTCCCATATCTGGGAGGTCATGCTTCAGATCGGTTTTTGGGCGACGCCGATTATTTACTCTATGAGCATGATTCCCGCGAAATACCATTTCTGGTATTTCATGAACCCGATGACACGGATTATAAAATATTCACGGGACGTCGTTATTTATGGAATTGCCCCTGATTTGAAGGGAGTTATCGCATCATTCTTTATGGCAATCGCACTATTCGTTGTCGGGTACCTCGTGTTTAAAAAACGGGAGCCGTATTTTGCTGAGGATTTATAGCGTGAATTATTCGGGATCGTGTAATAAAAAAATAACCGAAAGCCTTTCAAATGAGACGTATTCAGGCGTTACTCAATAAATGGCGAGAACGGTTGGTTGGAAGTTATAAAATTATTGGACCGAATTGGAAAGAATTCGTGCATGATCATTTTTCTGGGGAAGGAATTGAAATTGGTGCGCTTGCGTCACCATTTCCTATTAATTCAAATACGATGATGCGGTATGTTGATGTAGCAAGCACGGAGAAATTGAAAGAGATTTATAAGCCGCATAAGAATGTCCCCAATGATAAAATTATACATGTGGATTATATCTGCAACGCCCAGAATCTCGACACGATTCCAGATAATTCACTTGATTTTGTGTGTAACTCGCACTTGCTTGAGCACCTTCCGGACCCTGGGAGCGCGATACAGGAATGGCTCAGGGTCGTTAAAAAGGGAGGCATGGTGTATATCGTAGTTCCTGACAAGCGTTTCACGTTTGACAAAAACCGGCAGCGCACTCCGCTGCAGCATTTGCAGGATGATTTTAATCAGAAAACCACGAGTGTTTCGCGTGGTCACTACGAGGATTTTATGGTGACGGTTAATGAGATTACTGACACGTTCCAATGCGAAGGGGCGTATCGCGGGCAAGCAAGCATTCACGTGCATGTTTGGGACTATCAATCATTCATGGCCTTCATGCAATGGTTGCAGCGGGAGCTTTCTAATTTTATAATACTCGATTCGAACTTATATGAGATAAATATTGTATTATTATTAAAGAAAGTCTAATACGTGTTCCAAGCCAATCTTGGTTGAGAAGAAAAGAAAGTGTATGGTCGAAACGATTATTGAAATAAATAAAATAACTAAGGTTTTCAAAATCCCCCATGAACGTAAAACCACGCTCAAGGAGTATTTTGTGAGCGCATTCAGTCACCGCACCTATGAACAGTTTCATGCGCTTCGGGAAGTTTCATTCAGTGTGAGGGAGGGGGAATTTCTCGGAATCATCGGCCGCAATGGATCCGGAAAATCAACGCTTTTAAAAATTATCGCTGGGATTTTGCAGCCGAATTCTGGCAGAATTGCCGTACTTGGTTCGATAGCCCCCTTCCTTGAACTTGGCGTAGGTTTTCAACCAGATTTGACGGCGCGGGAGAATGTGTACCTGTATGGAGCAATTCTTGGACTATCGCGCACGGCGATCGATCAGAAGTTCGATAGCATTATTAAATTTGCAGAACTTGAAAACTTTGTAGACCAGAAGCTGAAGAACTTTTCTTCAGGTATGCAGGTACGGCTTGCGTTTTCTACGGCAATACAGTCAGACGCTGATATTTTGCTCGTCGACGAAGTCTTAGCGGTTGGGGATGCAGATTTCCAGAGAAAATGCTTCAACACATTTGATAGGCTAAAGCGCGAGAAAAAGACCATTATTTTCGTAAGCCACGATTTGGGTTCGATCGAAAGATTTTGTGATCGCGTTGTATTTATTGAGGGCGGAAAGGTGAAAAATATCGGAAAACCGAGGGAGATGATTACTGCATATGGCCAATCATTTACTGACACGACGCCAGAAAATATCGAGGCACGGGCGACAAGCGGGATTTATATTACTAAAGTAGCTTTTTCTAATGAGCAAGGTGAGGAGAAAAAAACTTTTAAAACGGGTGAAACAATACGCATCAAAATTTTTTGTAAAACAAATCGGGCAGTGCATAACGTCATTTTTGGCTTAGAGTTTGCAAACGAGCAGGGCTTACTGCTTTCAGGCATCAATATGGGCATCGACCATTTGGTGGTAGAAAAAGTTGAGGGTGAAAAACAGGTTGAGTTTATTATCCAAAACAACCCGTTCCTCGATGGCATGTACTATGTTACGCCTGCAGTCGCCGACAAAAGCGGAGATTTGATTTTTGACAGAGTTGAAAGAATTTTCCGATTTTATATCGCAAATGAAAATCAAAAAAAGTATTTCGGCTTTATTCAGTTCCCGTATACGTGGAGGTTTTAAAAATATATGCTCGATACATTACAGCGGTATATTCCTGTCGTCAAGGCAATCCGAGAAGTTGCCGATTATCGGAGGCAGGAGGTGTTAGAAGTAGGGGGTGGGGTCCTCGGCGGAATCGGAGAATTGATGCCTGAATGCAAATTCATTAATTATGATTTTATCGAAAGCGGGAGTACTCTGCCAAATGTTACAAACGTAAGATCTCGCGGAACGAATCTTCAGTATCCAGATAATTTTTTCAATATTTCAATTTGCGTTGACGCCATCGAGCATATCGAAAAACCGGCAGACAAGAAAGCAATGATTGGAGAGCTGATACGCGTTACAAAGAAAAGAATAATCTTGGCAGTGCCATGTGGACGCGAAGGCTGGAAGATGGTAAAAAGGTTTGGAGATTATTACTACGGGCATCATGTTGAAAAGCTCGAGATGCTCGACCAGCATCTCAAGTATGGTCATCCGGATCGAGACGAAATTATCCACTATATCAAAAGCACTGCGGGAGGCGATTCATTGCGCATACAAATAAAAAAGAATGCAAACATCCGTATATGGTATTATTTAATTACGATGCAATTCAGATTCCCGAGATTTTTCGCTCATAAAACAATGAAGAGTTTTACATTTTTTAATCCACTATTTTCATTATTCAATTCAGGAGTGCCATTGCGGTATATTTTCATCATTGATAAAGCGTAGTATGAAATCAACGGGTGAGCGTATGATCCCAGAATTTGATAAAGAGGAGCCTTATTATTTGGAGCATATAGCTCGTTATGCTTTTGCTGCCCAATTTGTAAAAAATAAAACAGTCCTCGATATCGCCTGCGGCAGCGGGTACGGGTCGAAATACTTGGCAGATCATGGCGCTGCGAGGGTTATTGGTGTTGACTCTTCAGATGAAGCTATCCGCTATTCTAACAAGACCTATTCAACAGCACGAACCCGGTATCTCGTAGGCGACGCCCATGCAATCCCTTTGGATGACCATTCAGTCGATATCGTCGTTTCGTTCGAAACAATCGAACATTTCGGAGGCCAAGACGTTTTTTTGAAGGAAGTGCGGCGCGTCTTGAAAGATGCGGGAATGCTGATAATTTCAACCCCCAACGTGCCCGTCTATCCTTCAGGAAACCAGTTCCATAAAAAGGAATTTACGTTGCAGGGATTTAAAGCATTTCTCGCGCAGTATTTCCCCCACCTATGTTTTTTCTATCAAAACAATATTATAAGCGATGGTATCTCTTCGGAAGATCAATTGCAGGAGAAGACTGATGCCTGCATCAAGAACATCGATGTGTATAGGTCCGTGAGCCAGAATCCCGAGCAGCATCGATACATTCTCGGCGTATGCAGCAAACAGCCGATCGGTCAGACGGTTCGCAGCTCGATTGTTATTGGCGACGGCACGAAGCTCAATAGATTGGACGCGCAGGTGTTTGAGCTTCAGCAAGAACGCGCGCGCGCTCAGCAAAAAATGGGCAAGCTTGAAGCTGAAATTCAAACTATTTACAATTCCCGAAGCTGGAAAATTGCTACATTCTTGCACAAAGTAAAAACAAAAATACCGTTTCAAAAGAAAAAGTAAATGTTAGTAGTATATAATTAACCGGGATTATAGCCGATCCTGGATTTTTGGTGCAGAAACTGGAATTACTTCAACCAAAAGTTTTCATTTTCCAAGGTGAGGTTCGGGTTGTAGTAGGGGTCGCCAGCACTTACTATTGCCTGATGTCGTTTTTGCATAAAGCGGACTTCACCGGCGAAGCGGTCCTTCTTTTCCTGAGAATCTTCCTGCCCCCTTGACCTTGATTCATAATGGTAGAGCTCGCATTCGGGAGTGAAAATATTCAGGTAACCTTTTTCGCGGAGCCTTAAACAGAAATCAACATCATTAAACGCGATTGGCAGGTTTTTTTCATCCAGCCCCCCCAGTTGCTTGTACAGGGAACTTTTTATCATAGCGCATGCGGTTGTAACTGCTGATACGTTCTGCGTCAAATGAGGCCTACACATGTAGCCACGCTGTTTTTTATCGAGAAATTTATGCGGGTGCCCCGCAACGCCGCCGATTCCAATAATGATTCCTGCGTGCTGGATCGTGTTGTTGAAATAGTAAAGTTTTGCACCCACAATTCCTACTTCGTCCCGCTGTGAATGGCAAAGCA
This sequence comes from Patescibacteria group bacterium, assembly GCA_028718605.1. Lineage (GTDB taxonomy): Bacteria > Patescibacteriota > Patescibacteriia > UBA10025 > JAHIVO01 > JAQULM01. The sequence continues at coordinate 358,825 of JAQULM010000001.1, read as the reverse complement.
AGCGCTCTATCCAGTCGGGGGAGATAATTTCGGTATCATTATTCAGTAGTAGGAGATGTTCCCCGCGTGCGCGTGAAGCACCATAATTATTGAGCCGAGAGTAGTTGAACGGGGCGTTGTCGGCGAATATTTTTATTCTCGCATCCTGTTTTTGTATCGCTTTGATAAAATCGATCGTTTCTTGTTCTGTGCTGTTATTATCAATGCCAATAATTTCAAAATTATCGTACGTTGATTTCGTTGTGATCGAGTGTATTAGTTTTTTTAATTCACTGACGTGATTTTTAAACGGAATGATAATGCTGATTAAGGGTTTTTTCTTTATGGTTCTCTTTATTCGATACGTGCCTGGGAATTTGCCTCTGAATGCCGTACCGCCAATATTTCTTCTATACAATGCTTCCTGCAATGCCCTTTGGCCCGCTTCCCAGGCATATGATTTCGAGGAGAAGGTGTGGGCAACTGATCCCGGGACTGCTCTCCAGTGGTAGAGCACTTTTGAAATATGTGATATTGCAGCAGTTTTTTCGGTAAACCTCAACAGCAAATCATGGTCTTGCGATCCATCGAAGCCACGTCGCAATCCACCAAGGGCATCGATGATTCGTTTCTTGTATGCTGATAGATGGCAAATGTAATTTTGGGAAAGTAATAAATCGGGGGAGTAGTCTGGTTTGAAATGCGGATCGATATACGTTCCGCTGGGTGTAATTTTATCTTCGTCTGAGTATATTAATTCAGCGCCGGTTTCATTAATTTTTTTCGCTACTTCGTATAAAGCATCTGGCGTAAGTTCGTCATCATGATCAAGGAAAGTGACATATTCCCCTGAAGCGAGCTTCAAAGCTTCATTTGAAGCGGCTGCTATTCCGGCGTTCTTTTTTAAAAAAACAATTCGTATGCGCTGGTCCTGAATATTTTTTAGGAAGCGCACGGTTTTTTCATTTGTTGAACAATCGTCGGCAATACACAGCTCCCAATTCGCGTATGATTGATTTTTAACCGAGTTGATGGCTTTATTCAGCCACTTCAAATCGATATTAAAGACAGGCATGATAACTGATATTTTCGGCTGGGCCGCTAATGCCTCGATCGCTGCCCGAGGAATTAATCGTTTATGGTATTTATATCGGGGCTCCTTGTTCTGGTTCGCAAATACTTGAAAAAAAAGTGCCTTACATTTACTGAGCAACCAGCGGAGTCTCCAGTAAAGATATCGTATGATTTTATAGAAAAAGTTATCCATTCTTTTATTTGTGTCAGATTGTCGGTAAACAGCAATTAAAGTTTCGGCATGTTCTATTTATAACATATACAAGTGCATGATTCAATGAAATCGCATCACTGTAAACCTTGATATTAGTCGAATTGAGAGGTACTATTGATACGTAACATTTTTATAAAAAATCCAGTACTCGATTGTTTAAAACGCATGCATATTTTAATTGGTCAGCAGATAAATGTTAACGGAGACGATTCATGAATAGTGCTCGAGTATCTATTATAATTTTAAATTGGAATGGTCTCGAGCATCTGCAGACGTGCCTATCGAGTGTTTATCTCCAAACATATAAAGACTTCGAGGTACTATTCGTTGATAACGGTTCGACTGACGGTTCAGCCGCCTATGTTCGCGAGAAATTTTCCAATGTTCAGATAATTGAAACGGGAAAAAATTTTGGCTTTGCTGAAGGTAATAATGTTGGTATCCGGCGAGCGCTCGAGGATCCAGGGTGCCGGTACGTCGTATGTTTAAACAACGACACGGAGGTTAAGGAGAACTGGCTTTCTGAACTGGTATCTGCCGCAGATGCTGATCCAAGGATTGGCGTGTGCGCGAGCAAACTGCTGTATTTCGATAACCGCACGATCGTTGATTCTGCGGGCGATTTTTATTACCGCGGCAGCCTGAAAGTCGGGCCGCGAGGGCACGGTAAATCTGATACGTTTTTCAAGAAAGAAGAGTGTCTGACCGCGTGCGCCGCCGCCGCACTGTATCGCAGGGAGGCGCTGGAGGAATCCAAACTCGGCGATGACTATTTTGACAGTGACCATTTTGCTTACATCGAGGATTCAGATTTAGGATTACGCATACGGCTTGCTGGGTGGAAATGTATGTTCATTCCCACCGCGGTGGTGTACCACAAGGTGTCCGCTACCACGTCACAGTGGAGGGATAACAGGAAGCGTTTTTATTCGGGACGGAACAGGGTTTTTTCGGCGATCAAGCTGTACCCAATCGCGCTCTGGCCGCGTGCACTGCGGAATCCAGTGACATACCAGAGCACTGCTGGCACTGTATTCGAGCGCGCTGTGATGCATACACGGATCAAGTTAAGTGTTCTTCGTTTCCTCCCGGCGATGTTGAGAAAGCGCGCTTTAGTTGCGAAACTGAACCGGTTAGGAAGCTCTCAATTCCGAGAGTGGCAAGAGAATTTTTCCATAGACTCCTGATGCGTACTCTTTCAATCATTTTTGTAACACACAGCTCTGCGCGGTATATCGTCCCGTTCCTCGAGTCTGTCATGCGCGCGACGGAAAAAATTGACACCCAGATTATCGCCGTAGACAATAACTCGACAGATGGCACGGCTGCCGGGCTTGAGAAATTGCCGAGCGTTTTATGCATACGAAACAGCGAGAACGTTGGTTTTGCGCGTGCATGCAACCAGGGCATCCGGTCGTCTGAAGGAGAATTTGTCCTCCTGTTGAATACGGACATGGTTGTTAAAGAGGGTGCTGTTGATGCGCTCCTTGAATTTTTGCGTTCGCATCCGGCCGTGGGTGTTGCAGGCGCACGGCTCGAAAACCCCGACGGTACGTTGCAGCATTCGATCGGCCGTTTTCCCACGGTATTAAAACTAATCGGAGACCGTATCCCGGTTATCAATGCAGTAGTCCCTGTATATTTTGAGCGGCGCGCGCCGGTGTATTCGCATATTCAGTATCCGGATTGGGTTGCCGGGTCGTGCATGCTGATCCGCCGGACGGCGCTCCAGCGCGCCGGCATGTTTGACGAGCGGTATTTCATGTACATGGAGGATGTTGAACTATGCTACCGCATGCGCCGCGCAGGATGGCAGGTCGGGTATTGCCCGGACGCAACAGTCATGCATCATGATTTAGGTAAAACGCCCGAAAAACGCTATAATAAGTTTATTAACCAGCGGATCGGACTCCTGCGTTTTTTTTACCAGTACCGCAGCAGAGCAAGCTGCGCCATCGTTCGTGCGGCACTGCGGCTTGAACTCGGCATACGGCGCTTGCCAGAGAGCGGGGAATTAATAGACTACCGTGCTGTGCTAAAAACTATACCGTAATGATTTCCATAATTGTCCCAGTATTTAACGGCGAAAGGACTATTGAACGGTGCCTGAAGTCGCTCTTCCATCAGACGCTCCCCCGAGACAGATACGAGATTATCGTCATCGACGATGGCTCTTCTGATGCTACGGCGCGGGTAGTCCGAAAGTTTTCTGGTGTCCGGTACTGCCGCGAGCCGAACCGGGGACCTGCAGCTGCACGGAATTGTGGGGCACGCCAAGCAAGTGGTGATATCCTTCTTTTTATCGATGCTGATTGTGAGGCCGACAGGCAGTGGGCCGAGGAAATGGCGAAGCCGTTCGCCGATGCGTCGGTACAAGCAGTCAAGGGCGTGTATCGGACAAAACAGCCCGGTATCGTTGCGCGGCTCGTGCAGGTGGAGTTTGAGGAGCGGTATGACAAAATGGCCCGCTCAAAAGGCCTGGATTTCATGGATTTCTCGGCGGGCGCGATTCGCGCGGAAGTTTTCCGTTCGCTTGAGGGATTTGACGAAAAATTGCGGATGAGTGAGGATGTGCAACTCGCATATAAGTTATCTGAAAAACAACACCGAATCGTTTTTACCCGGAGTGCTATCGTATACCACGATCATCCTACAAAGTTCATGGATTACCTTCGGATAAAGTTCTGGCGTTCGTACTGGCGGATGGACGTGTATAAAAACTATCCGAGGAAACTATTACGTGATTCCTATACCCCGCAGACACTGAAAGCACAGATTATTGGATTTTTCGGTACATGCCTCACTGCCGTAGTCTTGCCGTTGATTCCGGAAGTCCGGTATGCCCTGATTGCTGAAGTAGCAATACTCATCGCCCTGGTTATGCCGCTGACAGTCCGCGGGTTTCGAGTCGGGTTCATCGAGGGTGCCCTCGCACCATTTTTCATCATCGGCCGGGCATTCGCCTTGGGGTTCGGGGTCCTGTACTATTTCCTCGAAATCAAGAACGCACGTGAGCTCATGTCCGTCATCATGCTCGCGCTTGTCGCGATCGTGCCGAGCTTTTTTACCGGTGGCCGCGACCTCTTCGCCCAGACGTTTATATTCGTCATGGCGTTCGCGTTTCTGTTTTTCGTCATCCGGTCAGGGAAGCAACCCCTGCAGGGGAAGATTCCATTCCGATTCAATATTATACTTCCGCTTGCGCTTCTTCTCTTAGTAATGCTTGCTTCAATACTCTATTCGGTATCGCCGTACGACAGCTATGCCGCATTCATGCATTGGGTGCCGTACCTTGCGCTGTTTTTCGGCACCGTGTACCTTATTACGTCCCACGCCGAAGCGCAGAAAATCGGCGCGCTTATCGTACTGCTCGCTGTCATACTTTCAATTATCGGAATTTACTTTTTTCTCCAAACGCAGTTTTTCGGGTACCTGCGCGCGATTTCGACGTTTTATCAGCATAATCCGTTTGCGGGATTTCTCCTGTACGCTTTGCCGCTTGCGTTTTCATTCCTTCTTTTTGCGGAAACAACCAAGCGCCGGATAGCTTATGGCGCACTGATGGCGCTCTTCACGCTTACTTTTGTGCTGACATATTCACGCGGGGCATGGTTATCGAGCATCGTGCCGCTTGGGGTGGTACTATTTTTTTCAATACAGCGCAAGCGCAAGATACTTCGCACTATCCTGACTATTGGGATGATTGCGCTGATCGTGGTTGCGGGCCGCTGGGCGTTGGTACAGGTCAAGGAGGCACAAGCCCAGGCCGGGCAGACCGGTACTGCGCCGTCTACTGTTGCCGCTGATGTCGGTTTTTCATCCGAAACTCCGGAAGAAAATGCGGTTACGGCACGACTTCATTTCTGGCAGGGTGCGCTTGATTCGTTCCGCGACCACCCGATCATTGGCACGGGGCTCGAGACGTATAAAATTTTGTACCGCCAGTACCTCACAGATATCCGTTATTATTCCATTGATCCGCATAATATATACCTGAAATTTTTTACAGAATTGGGGATCGTTGGCGGTATTGTATTTGTTTGGTTTGTCGGATCAATTCTTTTTGTCATTGGTGCCAGTTTGCGGCAGATCCATCAGCTAACGCGAAAAACTGACCAGGCGCTCATGCTTGGATTGAGCATGGGGCTCCTCGGCGCGCTGACGCACGGTTTCGTGGAACTTGATTGGCAGTTCCCGACCAACCTAATCATTTTTTTTATAACCCTCGGATGCGTGTATAAACTATTTCTAATCCAGCGTGGGCGAGAACAGCCAGCAATTTCACGCGGAGCGGTCGGCGCAGTTTATAGCGGCGCGGTCCGCACGGCCCTTCCCGCCATGGCTGCCCTTGGCATGCTCGGCGGTTTATTGCTGTTCGCCTCATCAACATTGCAGACCGCCGGCATCCGCCAGATGGAAGATCTCGAGTACGATGCCGCACTCTCATCGCTGAAGACTGCGCAGCGCCTGGACCCATTGAATTACGACTTACACTACGGCCTTGCGCAGGCGTACTACCTCGCGACGGATGCCCAGAACGTATCGTTGTACCGGCAACTGTTCGTTTCAGAATTTGAGCGGACGATCAGCCTCAGCAGCCATGACTGGAGACCGTACGAACGCCTTGGCCGTTACTATCTTCTCGCCAAAGACTACGCGGCGGCTGAACGGTATTTGAAGCGGGGGATTGAGCTGAACCCTATCGGCAAGCCAGTGCTGTACTTTTTACTTTCTTCTGCCTACGCGTACAGCGACCGAATCGAGGAGGCGCGCGTACTGCTCGAGGATGCAGTTTCACGGTATGATCCATCGCTTCGCGATTCGCAGATTTGGGTCGTGCAGGATAGAGAGGAGATACTGTATGAGATTGGGTTGCTTCATGGCAGGCTCGGGCATATCTATGATTCACTCGGGGATACTGAGAGCGCGGCGAAGCATTTTGGGGAAGCCGCCATGTTTGATAAAGCTTATCAGCCGCCGGAAGAATATTCGGATGCGCAAACTGAGTAGTTACTCTGTTGATTGACGCTGGTTTCGGCTACGCTATAATAACCGTATAGTCGATATAATTGTTTATATGGTATCCAAATCTCACCGCGGTTTCACGCTCATCGAATTGCTCGTTGTTATCGCGATTATCGGCATCCTTGCCGTTATGGGGCTTACCAGCCTCCGCGATGCGAATGAGTCCGCGCGTGATGCGCGGCGCGTTTCAGATCTTTCCCAACTTCGGCTCGGGCTCGCACTCTACTTCGAAGATCACAAGGCGTATCCTACACCCGTCGCAAACGGCGGTAACGGGCCGGACCTGAGTAATGCGGGAGTCGATGGATCGGTTTTTTCAGAGATTGGTAACCCGCTCGTTCCTGTGCATCTTGGACGTCGTATCATCGACCCGATCAATAACGCCAACTATCATTATTTCTATGATACAAACGAGACGCTTGAACACCGGAACTATATCTTGTGTTTTTATAAGGAAAGCGTGAATTATACATCCCGGTTTTTTTATTCCACTGGTGTTTTCGGTGAATCGGCGTCATGCGATACATTACCAGGGGGTTAAGCGTTCCTTAAGAGTGAACCATATTTAATACCATATACCTTAATACCTTATGCACGTTCCATCACAGAAAGGGATCTCATTGCCCGCGATAATTATAATAGCCGGTGTTTTTTGCATCGTTATCGGGGGCGCTTTTTTCCTCATTAACAATGAGCGCGCGAAAGCACGTGATGCCATGCGGCTTTCTGATATGGCACGGGTGCAGGCCGCTTTCGAGCTTCTGTTTAGTGATACTGCGAGCTATGAAGGAGCGGCTGAAAGCGGGTGCAACACAAAGGGAATGGTTGTGTCTCAGTGCAATCTGGGAACGTATATTTCGTCGATTGCTGAAATCAAAGATCCGGGGAAGTACCGCTATACGGTAAGCGAGGTTCCCGCGGCTGACAAATACGGAGTTACGTTTCAGCTTGAAAAGGAGTACCAGGACCTCAGCGCAGGCAAGCACGTGCTTTCCCCGAGCGGAATTCGATAAAAAAAGTACGATGGTGGCGCTCGATATGTCGAATGAACATTCCTTTTTCGAGCTATTTTTGGTATACTGAGAGGTACTATGGTCGTTGCGCTTGTACTCATTTTGGGGTTAGTGGTGGGCAGTTTTTTAAATGCCGTGATTTACCGTCTGCACGCCGGCGTAAGCTTTATGAAGGGCCGTTCGTATTGCCCGCTCTGCAAACACGACCTTGGGTGGCGGGATCTCGTACCGGTCATCAGTTTTTTTATGCTTTGGGGGAAATGCAGGTACTGCAGGAAGGGGATATCCTGGCAGTATCCGCTCGTTGAAATCGGCACAGCGCTAACATTCCTCGCATTATACTGGCGTTTCGATCTGTCGGCAGAATTTTATGTATTACTGGCTTACGCTTCTCTTCTGATAATAATTTTTGTTTACGATTTGAGGTACTACTTGATTTTAGACCGCGTGAGCATACCTGCGTTTTGCATCGCGATCGTCGGGTCCCTGTTTGTCCTTGATATCAGCATTCTCAGCTTGGTGATTGGGGTAGCGATCGGCGGCGGATTTTTTTCCCTCCAGTATGCGGTTTCCCGGGGAAAATGGATCGGCGGCGGCGACATACGCCTCGGCGCGGTTATGGGGGCGATGCTCGGGTACCAGAAACTCCTCATAGCCCTTTTTATGGCATACGTGCTCGGTTCACTCGTCGGCGTCGGCCTGATCGCATCCCACAGGAAGGGTTGGAAGAGCAAGGTGCCATTTGGTACGTTCTTGGCGGCAGCAACGATCCTCGTCTTTATATTTGGAGACAGAATACTCGATGCGTACACAACGGCTATTTCATTTTAAGAAGCCATGCCATGCCGACGAAAGCGGCTTTACGCTCGCCGAACTCCTCGTCGTGCTCGCCATGATCAGCTTGCTGACGACTCTCGTGATGGTCAACTTTCATCGCGGAGAGCAGTCAAACGATCTCCGCCAAGCAGGCACGCAACTGCAGCAACGGTTCCGCCTTGCGCAGACGTATACTATCGGCGGAAACAGCATTTTTTTCTGCCGAGCAAATTCGACAGCACACGAGTTTGATCCATGCAACAGCAGTGAATACTGCAAGATCGATTCGGGGGCAAACGGCGAGTGCCGGCAATCGGTACCCGTCGGCGGGTATGGGGTTCGTATGGCTTCTACTGAGGGATATATTGTATTTGGTGATACTGATGGCAATGGTGTGTATGACGGTTCCGCCGAGAACTACAGTGTGATTGAGGAGAACCTGACGCCGTTAGGCATACACCTCGCGCAATTTGCATTAGGGAATGATGCCTACATACCGTCCGCTGCTGTCACGCTCGATGTAACATTCGAGCCTCCGGAGGGGCGCGTCCGTTTTTTCCTCAATGGTTCCGAGGCGCGTGACGCGAGCGATCAGCCGATTAATCTTCTTGAGATCCTCGTTCAGAGCGACTATGTTTCAAGTGTGTGCCGGAAGGTGGTAATCAACAGAATTTCCGGCCAGATCAGCGAAAGCATGGGGGAATGTTCGCTCTAAGCCCAATACATGTATGAGAAAAATCAACAATCGTGGCCAAACTATTCTAGAAATGCTGGTTGCTATTACCATACTTGTCATTGCGCTCGTTGCGACAGCCGTTCTTATCGTAACGAGCATCCGCGCATCCAAGGAGAGCCGCAATCGGCTCATTGCTTCGAATCTTGCCCGTGAGGCGATCGAAATTGCTCGTAATATGCGGGATAGCAACTGGCTCAATCCGCAGCCGAGCACGTCATGGGACAGCGGATTGGCTGTCGGAGCTGTTACGGTTCCGCGGATTGACCCTCCGAATTGGGCGACGGCTCCAACCGAGCTCGTGGTGTCAACTGGATTTTCCGATCCTGCCGCCAGAGTTTGGTTTGATAACACCATGTATGTTCAGGGGGCTCTGGCGCCGGGAGGCAGTCCAACGGAATTTTATCGTGTAGTATATTTGAATCCGATTTGTGGCGATGGGGCGGATGGGGAAATGATCGCAGATCCCGGTACTACTGACACGTGCGGTAACGGTGAATATAGCGGGTACGCTACCGAGATCGGCGTCCGCGTGCTCGTAGAGATCCGTTGGCCGAAGAGTGATTCCCATACGAAAGAAGTGCTCGAAGACCGGCTGTATAATTGGCAGGTGATTTAATAGTACGATGAATACGAACTATACCACCCACTATAATTTGATGCGATTCCTGAAGCCGAAAGGCAGCGCTGGGTTTACGCTTATTGAGATGATCATATCGCTGTCAATTTTTGTGATGGTAGGCTTGCTTGTCATCAATGTGTACGTCATTATCAATGCGTCCCAACGCAGGACTGTCGCGCAGCAGAAACTGCAAAGCGATACGCGGTATTTGTTTGAAGCCATGGCCCAGGAAGTGCGCCTCGGTAAAATAGATTACTCGTTTTATAGCGGGACTCCGGCGGCGATCGATCTTCACCCTGCCGCCGCTACGGATAATTGCATTCTTGCGCTGACTGACCAGGTAGGCAGGTCGGTATTTTTCCGCCGGACTGGCGATGCTTGCGATGGCAGCGGGGTCCAATATTGCGAAGAAGTGAACCTGGGGGATTGTGCGCTCATTGGCGGTACGGGGTGGGCCAATATAACTCCCGCCAACGTCCAAGTCCAGGCGCTGCGTTTTTCTATCACCCCAAGCGCAGACCCTTTCAGCACGGTTGCCGAGCGAAGTTGCGATGACGACAGTGATTGCGCAAGCGGTTATGATTCTTACCGGTGTGATGTTGCAGGAGATACGCGGTGTGAATATTACACCGACGGAGACAATTTCCAGCCAAAAGTCCGTATCGTATTTTCAGCGGTCAGTACGGATGAAAAAATTCCCGTAGCTGGCAGGACAATATCTATGCAGACAACAGTTTCGTCGCGGATTCTGCAGGGGCAAGTTTTGAACACCAATTATTAGGTGCCATATGAAGGTACTGAATAAACAAGATGGACAGGTGTTGCTCTATGCGCTACTTGTGATTTCATTTATCACTGCAATCGCGATTACTATTTCCATCATTGTAGTAAATGAATTGAGGCTTACGACCATGGCAACGGATGCGACCGTCGCATTCTATGGCGCTGAATCAGGCGTTGAGCGTGGCCTGTACACGGTACGCGTTACCCGAGAAAGCGGTACGGAAACTGTCGGAACGGCACGCGACCGTATCCGATCGCAGAATGATACGCTTGACAGCAGCGCAACCTATGATAATTCCGGGACCGATATGGCGTCCTCGTTTATTGAACACGAGACGGTTCAAGAGAACCAGTATGTGCAGGCTGATTATTATAATGCCATTGACCCGCTCGCTGACAGTACGGTTCGGTCCGTGGAGATACTGAATGAGGGTGATAATCCTGCGAGTTGGGCTGAAGTTTCCTGGATTGCGTGGGATGAGAATGGCCAGATTGGCCCTTCAGAAAACACGCGGATTGCGATCGGGCCGAGCGACCTCGAGCCCAATCCGATTACCGGCCGTGGGTGGATTATTCCCCGGCTCGATGTATTTTCGACGATCTCGCCCGTGGGGTACCGCATGCGCGTCAAGGCATTTAAGGCTGTGCCTTCGTCATCGGAAACCGGCGACCTGTCTGATTTAAGCGTTATCCCTTTTGACGCGGAGAACGGCCAGGGCAACCGCGTAACAGACCTTCCGTCTGAAATCGCGGTCAATTCAGTCGGCCAGGTTTCGAGTTTCAAGCAGTCGATCACCGCGACAGTGCCCTGGAAGGTGCCGCTTGCCGGATTGTATGACTACGTCCTGTATAGTGAAGGGGAGATCGTGAAAGATATTGTCTTGAACAGGCAGACGTATTCTTCGGGAGCGTTGGAAATGAGTGTGGGGTTGACGGCGGCAGGCCCACAATGCCCGCTCGAGACGACGTCATGCGCAACGTGCATGGCGAATGGATGGCAAGGGTGGTGCCCGGACGGGACGGTTAACATTGCGTGTTGGGCGGAGGATGGTGCGCCTGGCCAGTTCTACGATGGCACGTGCGAAATACGGCCGCAGAGTTATTGGGGGGAGGTGTCAACAAGCAACTGGCAAAATTATGGATTTATCGCTCCGATTCCGGACACGGTACCGGAAGGAAACGGCTATTATGTCTCATTGCGGATTGGATATCAGTGTGGTGACGGCGGCGGTCCACTGCCAGATCCGATTGTGGAGACGCTCTGCAAGGGGAGAGATATTGAAGTTGAAGTGAATGGCGTAGCCGTCGTTATTGATGATCTTGCTGTCGGCGAGATGGATAGCTCGACAGAAGTGGAATGGGTATCGTGTACGATCCCTGACACATTTTCGCTTGGAGATCCAGCACTGTCGGCCGATGATCCGAGCAGAACAATCCGAGTAACCAACCATCCGTACGGCCAGATCCAGAACCCATTTCCCTATTCAGGAACTGGCTGGATGGAGGGTACAAGTGATCTTGTTGTGATTGATTTTTACCAAGTTACGACAGCGCCACTTTTTCCCGACTGCTATTAAGGGTGCTTGAATGGGACGAGAGACGTTATGGATCGCCATGCAGCGCAGATACGCATACAAAAGCTTAAAGCAGAGATTAACCATCACCGGTACCTCTACCATGTTTTGGATCGGGAGGAGATTTCTGATGCGGCGCTGGATTCGCTGAAACATGAACTGGAAGGCCTTGAACGGCAGTACCCCGAGTTTATCACGCTTGATTCTCCGACCCAGCGCGTCGGCGGGGAACCGCTGGATGCATTTACCAAGGTTAGCCATAGTGCCCGCATGCTATCATTGGTCGACGCGTTTTCCTACGAGGAGCTCCAGGATTGGCAGATCCGAAATGAAAAATTTGTTCCGCCAGGCACTCCATTTGACTACTACGCAGAGCTGAAAATGGACGGCCTTGCGGTCACTTTGATATACCATGCCGGCATTTTTTGGAAGGGCGCGACGCGAGGGGACGGCGTGACAGGGGAGGACATTACGCAGAATCTTAAAACAATTGAGGCCATCCCGTTGAAATTAGAGTTTAAGAAGCTGCCGGCAGAAGCGCATTCGCGCGCTGAAAAAGAAATTGAGGTTCGGGGCGAGGTGTTCATGACAAAAAAGGTTTTTGAGCGGTTGAATAGTGAGCAAGCAAAGAAAAAGTTGCAGACTTTTGCGAATCCGCGGAATGCCGCGGCAGGCTCAGTCCGTCAGCTTGATCCGAAAATTACCGCTTCGCGGCAGCTGTCGTTCATGGCGTATGACCTGATTACCGACCTTGGGCAAACGACACACAAGGAGGCACATGAATTGCTGAAGCAACTCGGCTTCCGGGCAGGCGAGCAGAACAAATTCTGTACAAGCATTGAGCAGGTCGAGGCGTACCACGAAATGATCGGCGGCATCCGCGGGAAACTTCCGTACTGGACCGATGGCATTGTTGTGAATGTCAATGACGTCCGTTTGTTTAAACAGCTCGGCGTGATCGGGAAAGCTCCGCGCGGCGCGCTCGCGTACAAATATCCGGCAGAGCAGGCGACCACCATCGTCGAAGATATCCAAGTGCAGGTCGGCAGGACCGGTGCACTGACGCCGGTTGCACATTTAAAGCCGGTAAAGGTTGCTGGATCAACGGTATCGCGCGCCACGCTGCATAATGTCGACGAGATCGAGCGCCTCGGCGTCCGGATTGGCGATACGGTCATCGTGCAGAAAGCGGGCGATGTAATACCGGATATCGTGCAGGTTCTACCGAAACTACGTACGGGGAAGGAAAAAAAATTCGTGATGCCTCGGAAGTGCCCGGTGTGCGGGTCGCCGGTTGTGCGCAGAGAAGGCGAGGTCGCATTCTGCTGTTCGAACAAGCAGTGCTACGCGCAGCAGCACGAGGGCTTGCGCCATTTCGTTTCAAAAGCGGCGTTCAATATTGACGGCCTCGGCCCGAAAATTCTTGAACAGCTTTTCCGGGCTGATCTGGTCAAAAACCCAGCTGATTTATTTAGTCTCCGAGAGTTGGACCTCACGCCACTTGAGCGTTTTGCGGAAAAATCAGCTGAAAACCTAATAACTGCGATTCAAGCATCGAGACACGTTACGTTTGCGCGGTTTATCTACGCGCTCGGTATCAGGCACGTCGGCGAGGAGACCGCGATTGATCTGGCCGAGCGGTTTGGGACCATCGACAAGCTCATGGCAGCGCCGCCTGGTGAACTGAATGCGATTCGCGACATTGGTGACGTTGTTGCGCGCAGCATCCATGAGTATTTTTCAAGCAAACAAAATAGGGAGTTGGTTCGGAAACTCCTTCAGGGGGGAGTCGTTGTAACGGCTGAGCGCCGGCCAGTTCGTGTAACACCGCTTGCCGGGAAAAAGATTGTCGTCACCGGCACGCTCGCATCGATGTCTCGCGATGAGGCGAAAGCGAGGATTCGTGAGGCAGGCGCGGATTGGGTCAGTTCGGTTTCAAAAAATACCGACTACGTCGTTGTTGGCGCTGATCCGGGCTCCAAGGCTGAGAAGGCGCGGAAGCTTGGTGTGAAAATGCTTTCAGAGGCTGAATTTGTTACTATGGTAAAGTAAGCATTGTCGCTTTTCTGCTCGTCCAGAAAAGCGACGGAAAAGAGACGCCGCCCGGATATAAAAAAATATTCGGAAATTTGCTCGTCGTCGCTGCCGACCCACGACCGCTTCGCTTGAGTGGGTTCGGCCCCTTTTCGGGACGCTTCTCCTCGCTAAATTTCCGGACCAATTTTTTATAAGGGCGGGAAGATGGCAGAAAAGGATCAGGAGAATCAATAACAAATAAAAAAACGGCCCCCGGACCCCGAAACATAGAAAGCCATTTTTGCAGGCGAACCTCTTTATTGTTTTTTCCTCCAAGCATGGCATTCTGCGGCCGCGCTCGTCTTTACCGAAGATCACTCGTTTTATTTATTTGGTAAATAAAAAAATGGGCCCCAGGTTCATGAACCAGCATGCCGTCGCACGAAGTATATATGGTTCTTCTGAGCCTGGGGTATGTTTACGGCAAGGCCGAAGGAGGGGGGAACCCGACTCTAACGTCGGGCCGCCAAATGAATGGCGTCTTCGACCTTGCCTTTCTTTGCAGGTAGGGCGTATAGTATCAACTCAATATTTTGGTGTCAAATGCGCGGAAAACGTGCATTGGGGATTCTGCCCGTTTACGTTTGTTGAAACTCCCGCATAAATGGTATACTTTTTCTGTATGGAACTGAATGAACGCGATATTGAGAAGCTTGCATCGCTTGCCCGGATTGAGCTCACTGATCTGGAGAAGGAATTATTTGCCGACCAAATTTCCTCTATTTTAGACTACGTGAAGGAAATTCAGGAGGTCGACACTTCCTCTGTTTCGGAAGTGCCATTCCATACGCGCTCCTCGAATGTACTGCGCCACGACCAGATGGACCAGATCGAGGACACTGCGCTTTCTACTGATCAATTTCCGGCGCAGTTCGGCAAGCTCAATAAAGTAAAACCAGTTATGGGCGACGAAAAGCATGAAGAATGAGAATCTTACCATTGCCGCAGCGAGGGAGAAGCTCCGGACACGGGAGCTGTCTTCGGTTGAACTCACGGAATTCTATCTCGCCCGCATCAAGAAGCATGATCCCACCCTGCATGCGTATCTGCGCGTTGATGCCGAAAATGCTCTGCGCCAGGCTCGGGAAGCCGACATGCGCATACAGGACGGCACGGCAGGCCCACTCTGCGGAATCCCAATTGCAATAAAAGATTTAATATGCCAGAAAGGTAGCGTGACAACAGCAGGCTCAAAGACGCTCCAGAAGTATGTCGCTCCGTACGACGCGGCAGTAATAACAAAGTTGCGGGATGCGGGTGCAATATTCTTAGGTAAAACGAACCTGGATGAATTTGCCATGGGTTCATCCACGGAGAATTCGGCGTTTGCGAAGACCGCGAACCCCTGGGACGTGGCACGCGTGCCCGGCGGATCATCGGGCGGCTCTGCAGCAGCGGTTGCCGCCGATTTGTGCGTCGGAGCGCTCGGCACCGACACGGGCGGCTCGATCCGGCAACCGGCGTCGTTCTGCGGCACTGTCGGGCTGAAACCAACGTACGGCAGCGTTTCACGGTACGGCTTGATGGCGATGACGTCATCGCTCGACCAGATCGGGCCGCTTACAAAAACCGTTGAGGATGCGGCATCGGTATTGAATGCGATTGCCGGAAAGGATCCGCATGACGCTACAACGGCCGATACCGTGCCGGTTTCCATCGATAGCCTCAAGCGCGGGGTTAAGGGCATGAAGATCGGCGTGCCGCGGGAATATTTTATTGAGGGCATGGATCCCGAGATCGAGGCTGCGGTGCGCGCGGCGATTGAAAAGCTGAAAGAACTTGGCGCAGCTGTTGTGGACGTCAGCTTGCCGTTGACGAAATACGCACTCGCGGTGTACCAGTTGACTGTCACGTCCGAAGTTTCGACAAATCTCGCCCGGTTTGACGGCATACGGTACGGGTATTCGGCAATGAATGATAAAACAGCATCAGTTAAAACCTTGATGGAGGTGTACCAAAAAACCAGGGCGCGTGGGCTTGGCGATGAGGTAAAGCGCCGCATTATCTTAGGCACATTTGCGCTCTCCGCAGGGTACCATGACCGCTACTATGTGCAGGCGCAGAAAGTGCGGGCGCTCATCGCGAAGGAATTCCAGGGAGTATTCAAGGAAGTTGACTGCCTCGTAACGCCGACATCCCCGAGCATAGCGTTCAAGCTCGGTGAAAAATTTACCGACCCGCTCCTTATGTATTTATCAGACATCTATACGGTGCCGGCGAACATCGGGGGCATTTGCGCGATTTCATTGCCGTGCGGATTGAGCAAGGGATTGCCTGTCGGGCTCCAGATTATAGCTAAACCGTTTGATGAAGCCGCGCTTCTCCGCGCTGCCTATGCCTATGAACAGGCAACTGAATGGCATACGAAGCGCCCTCCGCTCAATTGACATGAGCATTTTCGTTCGGTACAATACAAAGTAACCAATACTTATCAATACGCCACGCATATGACACCAGCCCCCAAAACCCAACTAGCCGGAATCACAGACAGCAAATTCCAGTCGAAAATTCTTCTCGTCGAGGACGACAAGATGCTCGCTGACATGTATATCACGAAGTTTTCTAAGGAAGGGCTGCAGGTCATGCGCGCCGAGGACGGGGCAAAAGGCCTCGAAGTCGCCAAGCGCGAGAAGCCTGACCTCGTACTGCTCGATATCATCATGCCCAAGCTCGACGGATTTGCCGTCCTGAAGGAACTGAAGAGCGACCCGAATATGTCGAATACCCACATCCTCCTCCTCACCAACCTCGGCCAGTCAGAAGACGTCGAGAAGGGCAGGGAACTCGGCGCGGATGATTATTTTATTAAGGCAAACCACACACCGGCTGAAATTGTGGAAAAAGTGAAATATATCCTAACCAAACGAATGCAGAAAGAGTAATACTATGGCGAAACCAGAACCGCAAAATGAACGATCGGTCATTTTACTCAAGCCAGATACGGTCAAGCGCGGCCTCATCGGGGAAATTATCGCACGTTTCGAAAAAGCCGGCTTGAAGATTGCTGCCATGAAAATGGTCTGGGTCAATGCTGATATGGTTGCGAAGCATTACTCCGACAACAAAGATTATCTCACTGCTGTCGGCAACAAGACGCTGAAGACCTACGCAGAATACGGCAAGGATCCCAACGAAGAGCTCGGGACAAAAGACCCGTATGAAATCGGGAAAATGGTCCGCAAGTGGAATATGGATTTCCTGAGCTCGGGACCGGTCGTCGCGATTCTCCTCCAGGGTTTGCATGCCGTCGATAACGTGCGGATGATGGTAGGGCATACATTGCCGCGGTTTGCCGTGCCGGGTACGATTCGCGGTGACTATTCACTTGATTCGCCGATCCTCGCCAATAACAAAGGCAGGACGGTCCGGAATATGCTTCATGCGTCAGGGAATGTCGAAGAAGCGAAATTTGAAGAGGAGCTCTGGTTCAGGAAAAATGAAATCCATGCATACAAGCGCGCCGATGAGGATATCATGTTTTAGTAGTATTTGACAGCCGCAGCGCGTGTGCTACACTTGGGAAAACTGAATTTAAATATGGAGCACAGCATAGCAAAAACTCGAAGCGAACTCTACACCGTCATCGGCGCCGTGCTTGTTATTGGCATTATTATTATTGTGAGCGGCTTGTTGGTTGGGCTGTAGCATCGGATAGTTGATTTTAAAAAGGATACAGTCGAGCCGGCAAGCGGCTCGGTTTTTTTATGAGACAAAACCTTCGGTTTTTTCTCATCAGCTCTTTTTCCCTCATAGGTATGCTTCGCCCGACGTGAAGTCGAGGCTTTGCATGATCGCAAATAAAAAAGAAATACCATAAACAAACAACGTTCACGTTCGTCAAACAAGGAGGACATATGAAACAAGGTTTAGGGTTGGACAATTGCCCCGGA
Source organism: Patescibacteria group bacterium (assembly GCA_028718605.1). GTDB lineage: Bacteria > Patescibacteriota > Patescibacteriia > UBA10025 > JAHIVO01 > JAQULM01. Next base: position 341,026 of record JAQULM010000001.1, on the reverse strand, counting down.
TTCAGCCCGTTGCCAGCTGAAACGCACATGGATGGCGGAGCCGCTGAAAGCGTCCTCGGGACGCTCAGCGCGCACAACGGGTGGCAGGAAGTGAAGCTGCGCTTAACGCGGGAGGCCGCGCTGCTAGTATTGGAGCGATGCCCCGAAATCACCATCGAGGCAGTGTGCACGCTTACGTACCCGGAAGCATGACCACCAGCGCCTCAGCTGGTTCTCCCTGCAAGCATAAGCCCCCGTATCGACCTCGAGCGGGGGCTTTATTCATTTGTGCATACTTTTTTAAATCGGTATACTGTATATACCTTGGAATAATGTAGCTTTGGGTCGGGGTGTGGCGCAGTTGGCTAGCGCGCATGCATGGGGTGCATGAGGCCCCGGGTTCAAGTCCCGGCACCCCGACCCAAAGCTAGATAATACGTTAAGTGGTTGGATTACACATGCAAGGCGCCGCGAGCGCGGGCACGGCGACACGGGAACCGCCGACGTGCCCTGGAGCATGAGGCCGTGGGTTCATCCCATCATCCGATGGGATGCCCTCTCGAATGATAGGGCAAGTCCAGGGCCGATATCCCCGATTGAGTTTACTGAAAATGCGATATGAAGCCAGTACGATTTCCACGAGACGAGCAGGTGCACGACCATACCATCGAATGGTGGTACTGGAACGGGAACGTATGGGACCGCCAGGGCAACCGGTATGCGTACATGGATTGCCTGTTTCGGGCGGATATAAAAAAGGTCAACTTTCCTTTTATCAAAGCGGTGCCCGTGGCCATGCATTACTTTTCGCATTCGCTCCTTACTGACGTGCGCGCAAAGCGGTTCACGCCGCATATTGATTACGTATCTCTGATATCCAACGACAGTTTCCGGCAGAAGCTGCTGTTTATTAATTATATGAATCCGCTGATAACCAGCAGGTACACGAACCATGAGATGGTGGAAACCCGCCCCGGGCGGTACTGGATAAAAACCGAGGACCTTGAGCTGGAACTGGAATCGAAAAAGAAGCCGCTCCTTGAAGGGGGCAAGGGTTACATCCGGCTCGCGGACGGCAAGTCGACGTATTACTATTCGCTGACCCATCTGCATACCAAGGGGCGCATCCGCGTGCGGGGCCGCTGGATTTCGGTTATCGGCAAGTCCTGGATGGACCACCAGTGGGCAAATGTTCCGTACGAAAAGAACAAGTGGACGTGGTTTTCCATACAGCTGGAAAATTCAATGGAACTCGTGTGCATCGAGTATGGCAAAACCGGCCGGAAAACGCTCCTCGCGGGCATTGTGCATCCCGACGGCCATGTTTCGCACAGTTCGAAGCTCGCCGTGCAGCCACTCAAGCCGTACTGGCAGAGCCCCAAAACAAAAGCGCGGTATCCGCTCCAGTGGAAGATAACAGTTCCTGACCAGAAAATTTCCATGGAAGCGCATGCGCTTGTCCCGCGCCAGGAAATGCTGTTTGGCACGATTAATTACTGGGAAGGGCCGCTGGATATTGACGCAACTGTCGGAGGCAAGCGCGTTTCAGGGGTCGGTTTTGCTGAGCTCGTCGGGTACGAGTCCGAGTTTGACAATTTCCAGTTCCTGAAAACGACGTTCAAGGATTTTGTCCGGTTCGGGTACGACCACTTACGCTACCGGAGGCGATGACAACATACCAGCAACGCCAGTTTGAGCTCTTCGAGGACATGGAGCGGGGGTTCAAGGAAGGCAGGGCGCCGTCAACGCTCATTGATCCGGTGGGCGACTTCGCCGCTGACCCACGCCGGTGCCTGACCGGCCTCGTTTTTATCCCATCGGACATTAGTCAAGCCATTGGCACGTCAGTCATCGCGCCACTGCAGCAGGCAGACAACCGCCAGTATTATTATCCTCTCGATTCGCTGCATATGACGATCCGGAACGTGCGGCTTGCCGCAGATCCGCCGCCGTTTTCCGGGCGCGACGTCGAGCATGCCCGGCAAGCATTCTACCATGCCACACGGAAGCATCAGCCCTTCAGCATTGAACTCCATGGCCTTTTTCAGCTGCCAACGAGTATCTCAATACGCGGGTACTCGGATGAAATGCTGCGGGATTTGGTGCTTGACGTGCGGCAGGCGCTCAAGCAGGCAGGGGTGCCAGACGACAAGAAGTACGCCTCCGAGGACGTTTTTTTCGGGAACGTGAATGTGTGCCGGTTCACGCAGCAGCCGTCCGCGCAGTTTTTTGAAGCCGTGCGTTCGTTAAAAGATACTGCCATCGGCACGGTTGAAATCCGCGAAATTGCATTGGTGGTGACGAGCCCGGTGTGCCATCCGTCAGTAACGAAAGTCATTGAGCGCTTTGTTTTAGGAGCGTAGAATTTTACGCTGTGCGCAGTTTTCATATCCCCGAATATCGTGTATAGTGAATGCAGGAAGAGATACTGATTTATTATCTGTATGAAGGTTTTTATCGGAGCCGATCATGCAGGATTCCAGCTGAAAGGGCAGCTCGTCGAGTACTTTCAGCGGATTGGCATACCTGTTGAGGACCTCGGGAACGACGTTTTCGATCCGGTCGATGATTACCCTGATTTCGCGAAACGCGTGGCGCTGAAAGTGGCGCGCACGGGCGGCAGGGGGATTTTGGTGTGCCACAACGGCGCGGGGATGTGCATGGCGGCGAATAAGGTGCACGGCGTGCGTGCGATCGTCGCGATGACGCCGGCGTACGCGCGCTCATCGCGCATCCACGACGACACCAACGTCCTGTGCCTCGGGCAGGGCTTTGTTTCGTACCCGATGGCGGCCAAGATCGCGCGCGCGTGGCTGAAGGAACCGTTTGATCGGCAGTCGCGCCGGGTGCGGCGTTTGAAAAAAGTTAAAGCAATTGAACGGGGGAGCGTATGAGCGTTATTGTCCCGGCGATCCTCACCAACGACGCGCTGAAGGCCCAGTCGCAGATCAATGCGCTGTCTGGCCTCGTTGACCTGGCGCAAGTTGATTTCATGGACGGACAGTTCGTGGATACGGTTTCTATCACCGCGGACGAAGCAGGGCAGCTCACTGCGCCGTATAAGCTCGAAGCGCACCTCATGGTCATGGATCCTGCCGCATGGCTCCCGTATTTCCAGCCAGAACAGTGGAAGCGAATCTATTTCCATATTGAGGCAGTGCCTGAACCTGCTGACCTTATCAGCATGATCAAGCAGATGGAGATCGAGCCGGGGCTGGCGATCAATCCAGAAACCCCGCTCGCCGCAATCGAGGATTATACGGAGACGATCGACAATGTGCTTTTTATGGGCGTTACGCCCGGAGCCCAGGGCAGGGCGTTCCATCCGGAGGTATTAGAAAAAATCAACGAATTTCTCAACCAGCACCCGGACCACCTGGTTGCACTCGACGGCGGCGCGAGCAAAGAAACCATCGAGCAAATCGCGAAAGTCGGCGTTTTCAATATTACCGTCGGCTCGGCGATATTCGGCGGCGGGGACGTGCGGCAGAACCTGCGTGTGCTGCAGGAACTGGCGTCATAAATATATTATTTATTGGTTATGGGCGTTGAAACATGCCAGAACGCACCTGAAGTTGCAGAGGAAATACATTCCCAGAATGAGGGAAAAATCCGCAACCGTGAGCTTTTGCCGGACGGGCGGCTGGAAATTACCTGCGAGAATGGGATGCGTTTTTTTCTCGAAGAAATAAAGGATCCAGAATCCCCGGAAGCACGCGAGTTCCACGGTTTGCTAGAAAGAACGTTTGATCCGGATGAGGTCGATACCCTCGAAGCCCAGCAAAACGCAATGCGCGAGAACAGCACGGACGCAAGCGAAAGAAACTTTGATTTTTACCTGAAAGTCCTGAAGAACGAATCAGGCGAGGTCATCGGCGGTATGCAAGCGACGAGCTCGCCGGCAACGGCAGAAGACGGAAAAAAGATGGGATGGAGCGTTGGTTTCGGCCACTACATCGTCATCGATCCGGCATGCCGGCGCCTCGGCCTCGCGCCGGAATTGTACGCTGATTTCTATTCCTGGGGAGAAAGCCGAGCACAGCAGCGGGGGGAGTCGCTCAAATACTTCGTCGGGGAAGTGGTGCCGGCAAATGAGAGGAATTTTGAAAAAGACCATGGCGGCGGGCGGTTGTTCCTCGACAAGCAGGAAGCGCTGGAGGAAATCCCATACTACCAGGCACCGCTCGATTTCGACCGCACGACGGGCGAACCGGCGGGCAAGCCGGTCGCCGACCACCTCATGCTGGGGCGCGCTGGTGTCCGCAAGACAGCGTCACCGGAAAAAGCATGGGCAGTGCCGCGCGAGGACGTGCTCGCATGCATCCGCGCGGTCTATGAAATCAACAACGTCTTTCCCGTCACCCGTACCCTCAACGGCTACCGGGATATGTGGCAGCGCGATTCGGTTGGCGGCGATCCCGCAACGCAGAAGGCGCTCGGGCATATCAAGGAGTATTATCAGCGCATCAAGGACCAGATGGCGGCAGGCGACGACCAGGTGTATGTCCTTGATTCCGGGATACGGAGGTACTATGAGGATTTTATTAAGTACGGCAGGTTTGGCAGGGTAGTTGACCCAAAAAGGGACGAGGGCGGTTTCGGCATGGATGATGTCGCGCACCAGCAGCTCGAGGCGTTGGATAGGCCGCCCGAGCCAGTCACGGAGGACTTGGCACAGTGGACGACCAAGCCCCACACCCGCATCGTATACCATACGGACGCAGACAGGAGCGGGCCTCTCGGTGCGGATAACGCATACTTGTAGTTTTATACCGGCCGTTTGGCAGGGTTTATACGCGCCGTAGGAACTGGCGTCATAGGTGCACTATCGCCTTTGATAAATAAATATACTACTTATTATTGTCATTCTGACCCCGTCGAATGACGGGGGAAGAATCTCTATGCGTTGAATGGCAGGCGAGATCCTTCGGCTCCACTTCGTTCCGCTCAGGATGACAAACGTTAGTTAGAGTGATAAAGCGTTACTATGAAAAAAAAGACGGACCTTAAAGCACTCACGGCATTAATCCGCTCATGGATCCTGCGGTCAACCACCGCGGCTGGTTCCGGGCACCCGACGTCGTCGCTGTCAGCGGTTGAGCTGATGGCTGGCCTGATGTTCGGCGGCACGTTTAAGTTTGAAACGAAAAATCCAGGCAATCCAAACAATGACCGCCTGGTTTTTTCCAAAGGCCATGCCTCGCCGTTATTCTATTCATTATGGGCTGCGGCAGGCGCGGTTACCGAGCAAGAGCTCATGTCCCTGCGGAAATTCAGTTCGCGCCTGGAGGGGCACCCGGTCATGGCGTTCCCGTTCACCGAAGCGGCGACCGGTTCGCTCGGGCAGGGATTATCGGTCGGCGTCGGCCTTGCATTGAATGCAAAATATTTGGACAAGCTTCCGTACCGGACGTACGTGCTCCTTGGTGACAGCGAAATGGCAGAGGGGCAGGTGTGGGAAGCGATCCAGTTGGCAGCGCATTATAAGCTGGATAATTTAGTTGGCATCGTTGACGTGAACCGGTGGGGCCAGCGCGGGGAAACCATGTACGGCCACAAGGTGGCGGAATACGAAAAGCGCGTCAAGGCGTTCGGGTGGCAGACAATCGTGGTTGACGGGCACGCAATGCCAAAAGTGCTGGCGGCGTTCAAGAAGGCAACGACGGTAAAGGGCAAGCCTGTCATGATTATTGGGAAGACGCTGAAAGGCAAAGGCGTCAAGCTTTTCGAGAACAAGGACGGGTGGCACGGCAAGCCGCTGCCGAAGGAAGAATTGGACAAGGCGCTGAAAGGACTGGGAAAGATTGACCCGTCAGTACGCGGTACGATTGAACCGCCGAAGGTTGGGAAACCGGCACCGTTGCCAGCAGGTAAAGTTGAATCCATGCCTCTGGACAAGCCGATTGCCACGCGAAAAGCGTTTGGCTACGCGCTTACCCGTTTGGGCAACCAGTACCCGATCGTGTCGCTCGACGCGGAAACGTCCAACTCGACGTACGCAGACATATTCCAAAAAGCATTCCCCAAGCGGTTTTTCGAAATGTACATCGCGGAGCAGAACATGGCCGGCACTGCCGTCGGCATCGCGCGCAGGGGCAAGGTCGTGTTCGCATCCTCGTTTGCCGCGTTCCTCACGCGGGCGTACGACCAGTTCCGCATGGGCAATTATTCCCGCGCCAACATCAAGGTCGTGGGTTCGCACGCGGGCGTGTCCATCGGCCAGGACGGCGTGTCGCAAATGGGCCTGGAGGATTTGGCGATGTTCCGCACGCTCATTGACAGCGTTGTTCTGTACCCCTGCGACGCGGTTTCATGCGACAAGCTTGTTGAGCAAGCGGTGAAGCACCGTGGGTTAGTTTATATCCGCACGACACGGGCAGAGACGCCGGTAATTTACAATCAAAACGAGCAGTTCCAAATCGGCGGCAGTAAGACACTGCGCTCAAGCAACAATGACGTTGCTACGGTCGTTACCGCGGGCATCACTGTATTCGAAGCGCTGAAAGCGTACGACGAACTGAAAAAGCAGGGCGTCAACATCCGCGTTATTGACCTGTACAGCGTGAAGCCGGTTGACGTTAGCACGCTCCAAAAAGCGGCGAAAGAAACCAAGGCGATCATAACCGTGGAGGACCATTACCCCCAGGGCGGTTTGGGCGAGGCAGTATTAAGCGCGCTCCGCCACGCAAAAGCGCACGTCGTTAAGCTCGCGATAACGAAAATGCCGAAGAGCGGGAAACCGGGGGAGTTGTTGGAGTATGAAGGGATTTCGGCAGGGTCGATAGTTAATGCAGTACTTAAAACACTTGGGTTGTAATGATCTAGACGCATGGAAATAGATGATGTAGTGCAAACAATTTATAAAAGTGGTCATAAAGTAACCTTTGATGTCGCTCGGATATTAAAGGGATATGCTTGGGACACCGTTATTAGTCCTAGATATATTGATGATACATTTGGAAAGGTAAGAGAGATGGATATAATTGCTAAGCGAAGGTCAAGCTTCAAATTTAAAGAGCGAGATATACGATTTACTATTAAGCTTATTGTTGAAACGAAGTATCTAATTAAGAGTCCAATATTTTATACTCAAGAAAACGAGCTAGAAGATTACGAAAAACCAATTAATAGATTTGCGTTATCTTTCCCAAAACAGCAGGAAGATTTGGTTTCTAAATTAGTTCAATCGATTCCTTCAGAAGATCACCGATATTTTCCTAATACATCACCTCACGTTGCCGTGTTCTCCGATAGGATTAATGCAGGCAGAGATGATATTGACGAAATTTTTACCACCACAAGTTCGACAATAAAGACAATAACTTTCGAAATAGATAAACTGGTTACAAATAAATTTGCGGATCAAGTAACTCTTTATTATCCAATAGTAGTGACCAAGGGGCAGCAATATTATTCAATATTAAGTACAGTAAACTTGGATGACGAGAAAGAGATTAAAAAAAATGTTACACCGATTACTCGTACACTATGCAAAATTAACTATCTACAAAAGATAGAATTTGATAAACCAGCTGACCTTTGGGATTATCAACCTTACTATGTAGATGTAATAGACATAGCTGAGCTAGAAATTTTTTTAAAAAAGCTAAATGAGGAGCTTCAATTTATTCATTTGCGTTTAGAAAGGTAAAAAATAGTATTTTTCGATTCCTAAGAACTAATTAGCTGTCATTGTATACCACAAATAATCGAACTAAGTTATGAAAACAATCGGCATTATTACGAGCGGAAAGGATAAATACAATGGCTAGGTTTGAGGATATTAGAAAAGAAATTGAAGCTGTGCTCCCGAAATCACCGGTTGATTTTGAGCTGAGGCATGCGCAACTGGTACTGAAATTGGTTCTGAAGTTGAAGCCCGATGCGGATGAGGCGCTGCAGATTGCGGCATTGGCTCACGATATGGAGCGTGCGTATACTGGAATAACCGAAAAGGATTTGAAAGATTATTCAAAGATTGATGAGTTCAAGAAAGAGCACGCACTGCGTTCGGTACGATACATCACGGAACTGTTAACAAAACACCAGTATCCGCAGGAGGCCATCGATAAAGTCAGCTACCTCGTTTCAAACCATGAAGTCGGCGGAGACGCAGAAGCGAACATATTAAAGGATGCGGACAGCCTTGCGTTTTTTGAGTACAATATCCCGTCGTGCATCAAGCGGAACGGCGACGAGCGCTGCGGGAAGAAAATCAAGTTCATGTACGTCCGGCTTTCGGACGGCGCCAAGGCGATGGTGAGGCACATTACGTATGAGGACCCAAAGATTGGCACATTTGTCGGTGAAGCATTGAAGAATATTTAAACAATTTGCGTATGAAAACAATCGGCATTATTACGAGTGGAGGGGACTGCGGAGGGTTGAATGCGGTGGTGAAGGGCGTGGCGCAGATGGCGAGCCGCATGGGGGCGAAGACATTAGCAATCCCAAATGGCTACGCAGGGTTGTACAACCTCGTCAACCTTAATACGCTCGTGGAGCTCACGCCACAGCGGCTGGACACGTTCAGTATCAACCTCGCGGGTTCGGAAGCAGGACATTCGCGCGTGAAGATTTCGAAAATCGAGGACCCCCAGAAGTACGAGCGCATCAAGAAGGGCTTGGAGAAATTTAAAATCGAAGGTTTGGTCATCTCAGGCGGGGATGACACGGGAAGCGTGATCATTGACCTCGCCAAGCACGGCATCAAATGCGTGCACGCGCCCAAGACCATGGACCTGGACCTGGTGCCGTATTCGGTCGGCGGCGATTCGGCGATCGAGCGCATTGCTGAGTTTGTCCGGGACATCCAGACCACGGGCAGGACGCACAACCGCATCATGATCATCGAGGCATTCGGCAGGTACGCAGGCCATGTGGCGTTCCGCGGCGGCATCGCGGGCGAGTGCGACGCGATCCTCATACCGGAGGTGCCGGTTGATTTCAAGGAACTGTACCGGCATATGAAAAAAGTGTATACCAAGCGCGTTATCGAGAGCGACATCAACGCGGGGACGTACACGATTGTGGTTGCAGAAGGCATCAAGAACGCGGACGGCACCGAACTGTACGACGAGTCGGCAGGCACGGATTCATTTGGCCACAAGAAGCTCGCGGGCGCGGGCAAGTACGTGGCGCAGGAACTGAAGAAAATGTTGAAAAGCGACCCCGAAATCAAGGACTTCATGGTGTCGCAGGGCATGTTCGTGGAAGGGCAGTATGATTTGCCGGAAGTGCGCGTGATCGTGCCGTCTCATTTGGCACGGTGCGGGTTTACGTCCGCCAATGACGCGAATTTCGGCATGGAAGCGGGTGCCGGCGCGGCGTATTTGCTGCTCACCGGCGTGTCGGGCGTAACCGTGACCGGGTACCGCAACAACACGTTCTCGCACATGGACATCGCCGAGGCGATCAAGCGCCGCCTGGTGGACCTGGACCAGATCACGATTTTCGAGCAGCTTGGGTTCTGCTTCGGCCGCGTACGCCCTGATTTCAAGGCAAAGCACAAGAAAGTTTCGGGCATGATTGACCGGATTTATTAACAGAATATAAATACGTATTCATTAACCAAACGACCTATGGCAAAAAACCCACTGCATCTCATCGCGAAACAGATTGTCGCTAACCACAAGGGCCTGCTCGCCGCCGATGAGAGCGAAAAGACGGCGACCAAGCGGCTCGCTTCGATCAACATGGAATCAACGCCGGAGACGAGGCGCCAGTACCGCGACCTGTTCCTGACCGCTGCCGGCATTGAGGAGGGGATCAGCGGCGTCATCCTCCACCACGAGACCATGGAACAGTCCGCGTCGAACGGCACGCCGTTCGTCAAGCTGCTGCAGCAGAAAGGGATCATCCCCGGCATCAAGGTTGACGCGGGCACCGCTGACCTCCCGAACTTTCCAGGCGAAAAAGTGACCGAGGGGCTAGACAAGCTCGCCGAGCGGTTCAAGAAATACTATGAAGCCGGCGCGCGGTTTTCGAAGTGGCGCGCAGTCATTACGATTGGCGAGGGGATCCCGACTGATTTCTGCATTCTTGCGAACGCGCACGCCCTCGCACGGTATGCGGCACTGAGCCAGGCTGCCGGATTGGTGCCGGTCGTGGAGCCGGAGGTGCTGATCGACGGCACGCACGATTTGGCGCGCAGCGAGGAGGTGACAACTAAGACCTTGCAAATCGTATTCAAGCAATTGAAAGCGCACAAGGTGGACCTCAAAGGCACGATTCTCAAATCCAGCATGGTGATTTCAGGAAAGGAATGCCCGACGCAGGCCAGTCCTGAGGAAATCGGGCAGGCAACTATCCGCTGCTTTACGAAAGCGGTGCCAAAACGCCTCGCGGGCATCGTGTTCCTGTCTGGCGGCCAGAAAGCGGTGCAGGCGACTGAAAATTTAAATGCGGTCGTGAAGGCGAACCCCGGCACATGGCCAATCAGCTTTTCATACGCCCGTGCGCTGCAGGGCCCGCCGCTGCAAGTATGGCAGGGGAAACCGGAGAACGTGCCGGCGGCGCAAAAGGAATTCATTAAGCGATTGAAGGCGAACGTCGCGGCGAATGCAGGGAAGTACACGCCGGAGATGGAACAGTAGGCTTTTAATTTACTTTTCTTGATGACAAGAAAAGTAACAAAAAGAAACGCCGCCCCCTCCACTGTCATCCTGAGGACCCGCCTATGGGCGGGGACGTGAGGATCTCGCTGTTGTACCGGTAACTGGGATTGCCACGGCCTCACATCGTTCGGTCTCGCAATGATAAGCTGGTGGGCGGCGGGGTGTTTCTGTCCCCAGCCGGCTTGCAGCTTTTCTGCGAATCCAGAAAAGCTGCAGAAAAGAGATTCCGCCCGTACAAAGAAATTAACAAAAACAGGCTCGTCATCACTCCGCGTCCGTAACTCGCTTCTCGCTCCCGCTCGTACGCTCGAATAGTACGGCGCGGTCCCGCTATAAGCGGGACCGTTCTTCCTCGCTCTGTTTTAGTAACATTTCTTTGTAGAGTGCGGTTGAAATGATTAATGATTCTTAAAAATGAAATACGTCATTAAAACAAAACGATTTACCCTGCGGCCGTTCGTGAAAGCGGATGCGCAAGCGCTGGCGCGGAACATCAATGATTACCGGATTTATCGGTACACCCTGCACATCCCATTCCCGTACAGCATCCGCCACGCGCATCGGTGGCTTACGAAGGTTACGAAACGGTACGTGTTGAAGCGCCCGGCTTCAATTCCGTTTGCGATTGACATAGCGGGCGAAGCGGCCGGCTGTGTTGATATTATGAACATAGAACAGGGAGATCGGGCGGAAATCGGGTATTGGCTTGCACGCCGGTTCTGGGGCAGGGGAATCACGACGAGGGCGGTGAAGCTGGTCGGCGCGTTTGCATTCAAGCAGTTCAAGCTGAAGAAGCTCTACGCCTATACGTTCGTCCGCAACAAAGCCTCGATGGCGGTGCTCACCAAGAACGGCTTCATCAAGCAGGCATTACTGCGCGAGCACATCAAGAAAGCAGGGGGCTGGGTGGACGAGTACGTGTGGGAAAAACAGCGCCCGTAAAACCGTCCCTCCACCGTCATCCCGAGGGGCGGCTTTTCTATTCCCATGCCAAAGCTTGCACAATCGCCTTTTTTGTGCTATTATTGTGCTTAAACTATGGCAGTCATTGAGGTGAACAATCTGATGAAGCACTTCGGCCACACTAAAGCGGTGGACGGCATATCTTTTAACGTTGAAAAAGGGGAAATATTCGGCTTTTTGGGGCCCAATGGCGCGGGCAAGACCACGACCATCCGCTGTTTTATGGATTTTATCCGGCCAACCGGCGGTTCAGTCCGCATCCTCGGCAAGGATGCCCAAACAGACGCCGTGGAGCTGAAGAAATCAATCGGTTATTTATCCGGCTACGTCCATTTATACGGCAAATGGACGGGAAGCGAGCATATCGATTTCGTGCGCCGGCTCAATGGCAGCCATGACCGTTCCAAGGAACTGTGCGAGCGGCTGGCATTCAACCCACAACTGAAGTCAAAGCAGCTGTCGTCCGGCAACCGGCAGAAGCTCGGCATCATCCTTGCGTTTATGACCGAGCCGGAAGTCTTAATATTAGACGAGCCCACCAACGCCCTCGACCCCCTCCTGCAGCAGGAGGTGTACAAACTGCTCGACGAGGCAGCGAAGCGGGGGGCGACCGTGTTCATGTCCTCGCACAATTTAGGGGAGGTCGACCACGTGTGCAGCCGCGTCGGGATCATCCGGCAGGGGAAAATGGTCACGATCGAGAACATCCACGAGCTCAAACACAAGCGGATTTACACCGTCCGCGTGAAATTCACCGGCACGTATGATCCCAACGTGTTCAGGAAACTCGGCATTGAGGTTGACGTGCCTCAGGGTCCGCAGAGCGAAGTCATCATGAAAGTGAAAGGCGACCTTGATCCGCTTATCAAGCAGCTCGCCGCATACACGGTGCATGACATTGAGATTGAGCACGCGACATTGGAGGAAATATTCTTAGAGTACTATCACGCCTAAAGCATATGGGAACACTCATACTCCGCTACCTAAAAGACCGGCGCGTTTCGACAATCGTTTACTGTATAGCAACGATTGCGCTCTTGTGGATGTACATCGCCATGTACCCGACGATCCAGCAGCAGTCGGCGACATTCACTGAGGCGTTCAAGAATTATCCCGAGGCGGTCATGAAAGCAATGGGCATCGAGATGATGGATTTCTCCCACCTCGAAAATTTCCTTGCCATGGAGCAGTTCAGCATTGTGTGGCCGATCATGGTTATTTTTCTCGTTACCGCGTTTGCGTCCAATGCCCTGTCCCGCGAAGTTGAGAAAGGAACAATGGAAATCGTTTTGTCCCGCCCGGTATCGCGCTTGAAGTTATTCATGAGCAGGTATATTGCGGGCATTGCGGTGCTGATTATTTTCACGCTGGCCTCAACGCTCATGGTTGCCCCGCTTGCCGCGATCCATAACCTTGATTACCAGTTCGGCAATTACCTTAAAACTGCCCTCGTTGGCTTTCTATTCGCGTGGGCAGTATTCAGCTTCGCGATGCTGTTTTCAGCTATTTTTTCGGAGAAGAGCAAGGTCGCGATGGTTGCAGGCGGCACATTTATCGGCATGTACGTCTTGAAAATCGTCGCCTCATTGATTGAGCGCTTTGAATGGCTGAAATACGTGTCATTTTTCCATTACTTTGACGCAAATGAAACCCTCATTCGGGGCAATGTCGAGGTGTTGCCAATCGTAATATTTGCGGTTGTCGCTCTCGTGTGTACGGTAATTGGCGTGGTGCTGTTCCAGAAACGCGATATCGCAGTGTAGGGTTTTTTACGAATAAAACAAAGGGGCGGCTTACGGGCCACCCCGGGGGTTTTGGGTTTGGGACGCACGGTGTCAGAGGTCGACCACCGAGTATGTCCTCCCGACTGGATCCGTGATAACGACCGTCGTTCCGGTCAGCGGATCTGACCAGATCTCCGGCGTTTCGCCGCTGCTTTCAGTCATGTGCTATATTTCCTCCTTACGCCTGGATCATACAGGCAATTATACGGTGTACTGAATGGGGGGTTTCGCTATTGGTACTGCCGGGTGTATGGTTGCGGTAATGCGCACCGTTCCATAGGACGTCGGTATCGTCACGCTGACGTTTTCTGGGATGACGATTCCCTGGTCGAGGAAGCCGACGATGAAGTCGAACCCCCTTGTTTCAGTGATTGATGGCGCCGTCTGGGCGCAGTATTCCATGGCCGCAAGCCACGCACGGTACGCGTGGGGCAGCGAATCGAACACACAGAGCGAATCACCAATCAAGAAATAGTCGCCGAGCCAAAGCGAGTCAATTCCCGGCGCCCAGTACGCGTTGATCCCATACGCATAGATAAAGGCATCGGCATCCGTGATCGTGACGGTTACTGTCTGCTCAACGGCGCACGCGGTCGAGTCCGTCCGGTAGTCCTGGAACTCGAACCATCCCATGGGGAAGGTGACCTCGTTCGGAAAGCTGTCCAGATTCGCACAGAGCGCCTGGAAGGCCTGTTCGGCACGCATGCTGTCAACCGCTTGGTGCGCGTTGCCGGGTGTGTTCTCGAAGATCATGACCACCGTGACGGGTTGCGCCGTGTCGTCGTTCCGGCATCCTGAAATGAGGATCACGGCTAACACGCACAGGGTGCACATGATAAAGGGCTGTTTCACTCCTTGCCTCCGTCCGTTTGAGGGTTTGTTTTTACTGGTATTCATTTTACACTATTCGATATCACTGCCCGTGTCAATAGAAAAACGGCGCTTCCCTCAGAGAGAACCGCCGTTTTTTGCTTTCTTGATTCGCGGCCTAGAGCAGCCACATGGTTGCCCGTATGCCGACACCCTCCATGTGCGAATGGCTGAACATTCCGACGACGTTGAACCGAACCCACCCGCGTTCGAAGCTCGTATCGGCGTTATCGAACAACCGAAGCCGGATGCCCGCTTCGAGCGCATGGTTCGCATGGCCGACCGATTCGAGGCGGCGCTGCCGCATGTTGAACGTCACGTCGTCCTCGTATTCGTACGTATAGCCGACAAACGGCTTGCCCAGGCAGCCGCGCTTCCAATCCCACGCGGTCAGGTACATGGAGCCCTTGTAGCTGTCGATGCGCACGTCTTCGGTGATGTCCGCCCGAACCCAGACGAAGTAGTAGGCGATACGCCCGAACTCCTGGGAATGCTCGTTGAGGGCGCTGATGTAGAACATCTGGTTGTTCACGATCCGCGTCGGGGTCAGGAGGTTGCGAAACCCGGATTCCTGCAGCGCTTCGATCGTCTTGGGGTTGAACGCAGCGCCACCGAATGAGCCCATTACCATGACCCGTTGGCTTGCCGGTTTTTCGAAGTAACATGCGTAACCGCCGGGTTGCCACGCACCTGCATTGAACGGGACTGGTACGGCACATGACACCATGTACGCGCGGGAACCATCGTTCCACGCAGCAGTATCGGTGCGCGTACTCGCGCCAATGCCGAACTCGGCTGGTCCCACGGGAATGATCGCGCCCGCTTCGACCAGGTCCTGGTTGGCATGGGCTACGCCGTCTTCATGCACGTTGCGGTGGGAAAAGCCCAGCGAGAGCCCCTTGAAGAGCATCGGCTTCTTGAACCACTCGACGCCGAATGTGTACAGCAGTTCGATAGGCTTCCGGTAAAACAGTTCGCCGCCCGCCTCGAGATAGGTTGACTGTCTGGGCTTCCACTCGAGGTAGGCGCCGCCGGCATCGACGCTGCTATTCCGGGCTTGGTCAACCCAGTTGTTGTCGACGAGCCGTACGGTCACCGTGCGGATGGGGATGGCGAAGCCGAGCGAGCGGGTCTGGACGTTTGCCGACATGAACGAAAGATCCGTACCGCTGAAGTCTTCAGACGTGAGAGAAAAGCTTGCGAGCGTCCGGTGGCCGGACGAGATGTACAGGTCGAGCGATCGTTCCCAGTAGACACCGCGGTCGTCGTCGCCCAGATAACGGTGCAGCCGTCCCTGCCCGAGTTCGAGCCTGATGTCGTCGATCGTGAGGGTAGCAGCCGTGTCAGCCTTTGGCTGGCTGCCAGGGTGCTGTGCGGCTGCGCGCGGGCAGAGCATACAGCCAAGCGCGAATAGGATGATTCCGAATAACAGCTTTTTCATGGTACCTCCTTAACGGTAGAGCTGTCGTTTATTTCAAGGTTTCTTTGTTTCGATTGGTTTACTAGCCAATCACCGTACCAGGGAAGGGCGTGTTTTGTCAATATAAAAAAACTGCCCCACCTCCGCGTGTTTGGTGCGAAGGTGGGGAGTGTACTCATGCAGGTACGATTACAGACGGATCGATTCTGCGGGCAGCCTCGATGATAGGTTCTCTGAGGCTGCGGGCTTCCTCGGCCTCGTTGTCCCGAAGGAGAACCAGGTGGTTGATGCGGAGTTGCAGTGCCTGTTCTCGTGAATACAGCCACGGCTTAACGATGTTGCGCCGGGGTGCTTCGTCGCGCAATAACGATAGAGCATAGATGATCCCGTTTGGATCCCACTGTTGCTTGTGTGAGAACCAATCGAACACCTCGGGATCCGAGATGAGCTTGCGGTACAGATAGACGTTCTCATAGCCGTGCTTAACGTGGAGCTCGTAAAGCAACGTCTCGTCCGCACGCCGGTATTCAGGCGTGTCCCACTTGCCAGTAAACTGGGCGCTCAGCGTCGCGAGCTTGGCTGCGAAGTCCTGCTCGACTTGAGTGATCTGCTGCATGAAGAAGCAGTTCACGAGTTCGAGCCCCGTATATGCGTACAGCATCAGTACGGAAGACTGAGACCAGATCCATTCAGGCACGATAATGCCATTGAACGGCGCGGGACGCATCCCCGTGCCCGGAATGATTCCGCACGGGGCGTCCAGATGATCATATCCGGTTAGGATAACTTGGAACCCTTCGGGAACCGGCTTTCCGGTCAGTGACGCGATGCCATCAATGATCGTACCGCGTGCGCGGGTTTCATTCATCCAATTAACCTCCATTCTGCCCGCAGGACCAGCATTTGTGCTGCTGATCCCGCGGAACGTTTGAATTACCAAGAGGAGCATCCGCTCATTTCTTGGGCGTGATTTTGCGGACCGTGCCGTCCGCAAAAACCAGGAATACCCCGACGCCCTCAATGATGAGTGTGGCGATCGGGATTTCCGAAGGGTCAAGCGCTCCTTTGGTGACTTGGAACGACTTGTTTTTCGATTCCTTGGCATGCAGGGCCGGGTCGATGTTGGCCGCGAACCAGATGCCAAAAGCCATGATGAGGATTCCCAAGAGCCGTCTCATAAAAACCTCCTTTAGTGAGACGAAGTGTTTGGGAATTCCTATTTCCGGGAAATCAATCCTATTGAGATTTCAAAGTAGCATGAGTGCTGCATCGTACCAGACGTTCGATGGATTGTCAAGGGACCTTGCGTACGTGCATTGTTTATGGTAGGTTGGTATGAAAATAACAGTGCGTTCTTCACATAGTACTTGGAGGGTATATGGCAGAGAATGACGCTCTCCTATGCCCTATGTGCTTCCGTCCGATGGCGTTCGTGATCAGCGTCAGCAGGCTTGCGCTCGCAAACGTTGTGCTCTGGGAGTGCGTACCGTGCGGGCACCATGTGGTGCAGGAAGGCAGCGGGTGCCGGTTTCCCGTTACCATTTCGACACGGGGAGAAGATGAGCTGGTGCAGCTCGTTATCACCGCCGGTTTCGTGCGCGGTTCTCTACCGCAAGAATACGCTGATTCCAAGCGGTTTTTCTGCCCCGTATGCAGGAAAGAACTCCACGAAACACAGCCCCGTGCCGTTACGATGGTACGCGATCCGGGGGCCACCATGCGGTACCGCGTCGAAATCGAGATCGAGCTCTCGTGCCTGGCGTGCATGCCCCGGCCGCGGCGCTTCCATGCGGCGTACTGCCGGGGAGATACGGACGTCCACCTGACCGAAGTCACCTAGGGAACCTTCCGCCCATCCATTCATGGATTCGCGCGGAAGGTTTTGTTATGCGGAGATGTTAGGATATACTGTATGCATGGAGAAGAAAAGGCTTATCGTATTCATGGGGAAACCAGGAGTGGGCAAAACGACGCTCATCCGTGAGGCATTTCCGGATGTGCCGTATGTCGACGTGAAACCGTTTGTATTCGCCTACGCGGTTGACGGTAAAATTCCAGAAGACAGGACGCTCGACGGGTACCGCGATATGTATAAACACGTGCGGGAACTTCAAGATGAATCTGTCATTCTAGAACTCGGGACGAACCATGAACAGTTCAACGTTTCAATGCTGCAAGAGCTGCAGCGAGAGCGTTCGATTATTGTATTTTTGTGCACGGCGTCGGTGGATACCTTGCGGCAGCGCCTCGCTGCGCGGCCTGAAAAGATAGAACCAGCTGCGATGGAGCGCCGGCTCAAGCGAGATTTTCCCGGCGTATACTTAGCGCTGCTGGAGACGGCAGGTTTTGAATATACCATTCTCGACATGGAGCAGCCCTGGACTGATAACATGATTCTCGTCAACCAGCGGTTGCGGGCGCTGTAATATGGAAGCAAGCGTACAACGATTTCAGCGGACTGTGTATGCGTACTACCGGCGGCACCGCCGGTTCTTGCCGTGGCGTACAACCAGGAATCCGTACCATATTCTTGTTTCAGAAGTGATGCTCCAGCAAACGCAGGTGCCGCGCGTTGCCAAAAAGTATTCAGAATTTATACATGCGTTTCCGAGCATACGTTCGCTCGCGAATGCGCCCTTGAAGCGGATAGTACGGGTATGGCAGGGCATGGGGTACAATCGGCGTGCGTTATCGCTCAAGAAACTGAGCCGCGAGATTGTCCGTCTGCATCATGGCAGCGTGCCTCGGACAGCAGAGGAGTTGGTGCGATTGCCCGGGCTGGGAAACGCGACCGCGAATGCTGTCCTCGTGTATGCATACAATGAGCCCGTGGTGTTTATTGAAACAAACATCCGCGCTGCCTTTATCCATCATTTTTTTCCGCACCGTGCAGCCGTTGCGGATAAGGATCTCGCCCCGTTCGTTGCCGCCGCGCTTGACCGCAGAAACCCGCGGCGTTGGTATTCAGCGCTCATGGATTACGGGGCATGGGTAAAGAAAGAATTCAAAAACCCCGGGAGGAAGAGCGCGTTCTATTCCCGCCAACCGAAATTCGAGGGGTCGAACCGCCAGGTCCGCGGAGCGATCATTCGGGCACTCAGTGCGCGCACGCTCGATCTGGATGCAGTGGCGAAAGAGGCAGGGTTTGGCAAAATCCGCATCCAAAAGGCGCTCTCCGAACTCCGAGCGGAGGGGTTCATACGGCGGCAGGGGGCACGATACCGTATCGCCTAGATATTTTTTCTGATGTATAATGGGATGGTAGAGGAGCGTGTAATAGGGCGGTGTTCGATACATTTGCAGCAAAACTCAGATGGTAAAAGAACTCGAAGATTACGACTTTGCCAGCCAGGTCAAAGTTCGCCGGCGCCAGAAGTGGGTGCGACTACTCATAGGCGCCGTTGTCGTGCTTATTCTCCTGTTATTTTCCTCGTACTTGATCCCGCTTTCGAACGACAAATTCGTTGACCCCACTACCCTTGCGCCTGCAGGCGGCTCGTTTATTACGGTTGATGGCGTACGGACATTTATACAAGAGGCGGGGAGACTGGACGCGGAGCCGGTTATTCTCATCCATGGATTCGGCGGCGGGACATTCAACTGGCGTTTCACGCTCCCTGCGCTCGAGCAGGGCGGGTTCCATGCGTATGCATTTGACCTGAAGGGGTTTGACCTCAGCGATAAATCAAACAAAGAAGACTATTCGCACGCAGCACAGGCGGAGTTTGTCGCACACGTTATGGACAGCATTGGCATCTCATCGGCGTCGTTCGTTGTGCACAGCATGGGTGCGAACGTACTGGCGCATTTCGCGCAGAAATACCCCGAGAGAATAAATAAAATCGTCATTGCCGATGGGTGGTTTCCGGCAGACGGCGGTTTCTGGAGTACCTTTGCAGGCGTGCTGAGGTTTCCGCCACTTGAACGGTGGGGACGGATCGTGGTTCGGCGCATCGTGACTGAGGAGCGCATTAGCGGAAGCATGTCGAAATTTTATTCCGATTCGAGCTTCGTCACTCCCGACCTCCTCTCAAGTTACATGGCGGTCACGAAGATTTCAGGATGGGATAGGGGGCTCGTGCGTTTGATATCTCAAAACTCCCATAATCATGTTGATTCACCGTTTTCCGGCATTCAGGCCCCGATGCTTGTCGTGTGGGGGGCGAATGATGCAGTCGTTCCGGTTGAAACGGGCGAGCAGCTGCATGCGTCACTGCCGGATGCTGAGTGGACGGTATTTTCAAACAGCGGCCACCTGCCGATGGAAGAGCGTGCTGATGCATTCAATAAACGCATCATTGAATTCTTGCAATAAATTTTTTCGATACGGTATAAAATTTTTAAATCCGTATTGCATAAAGTAAAAAAATGTGCTATACTTCTTGCATACAGCACGGTGTAAAGAATATTTTTAAATTTGCTTCTTCATTTATATTTCAATATACATTAGTCATTAGTTTCTGATCATTCCTCGAAAGGAGGTGACGGAGCAATGGCAAAGAAAAAGAAGAAAGTCATCCGGAAGAAGAAGAAAGTTGTACGGAAACGAAGGAAAGTCGCGAAAAAGCGACGCAGATAAGTAGAATTTTTTCTGGATATATCGAGGCGGCATATCGCGCCTCCGTATTCTTAAGAGCGGCACTCAAAGGGCCGCTTTTAAGGTTATACAAGCGAAGGAGTTGCCATCATCGTCCGCTTGGGTAATACTATAGAGGATACCTATGCACCAAAAAAAGCCACACCATGTAGCGATAATTATGGACGGCAACCGCCGATGGGCGCGTGAGCGAGGGAAAGACCCGATCGAGGGGCATTGGGCGGGGTATAGCGCCTTCAAGAGGATCACCGAGCACTGCTTCCATAGTGGCATTCCCGTGCTGACCGTCTGGGCATTCTCAACTGAAAATTGGAAACGCCCGGAAAGGGAAGTGGCGGCGCTGATAAGTATTTTACGGTTCGCACTCGACAAGGAAATTCAGAAATATATCGACCGAGGAATTCGGTTTCATGTTATCGGACGGATCGGTGAGTTTCCGGAGGATATCCAGCGCCTCATTAAAAAAACAGTAGAGACCTCGGCACAAAACACGGGTGGCCTTTGCACTATCGCCCTGAACTACGGAGGCCGGATGGAATTGGTAGACGCTCTACGGCAGATTGCGTCCGAGGGCATCAAACCGGAAGATATCGATGAGCATATGGTAAGCGAACGTCTCTATACCCGGCAGCTTCCTGATCCTGATCTCGTAATTCGGACATCAGGCGAGGTTCGCACATCGGGATTCATGCCGTGGCAATCCGCATACGCCGAGTACTATTTCACGCCGACGCTTTGGCCAGACTTTACAGAGCAAGACTTTGACCGTGCCGTCGATGAGTATTTAAAAAGGAAACGTAACTTTGGTGCGTAGCATGAAGAGAAGTGAATTGTCTGCAGTTCAATTGCGGAACCTTATTACGGCAACCCTGCGGTCTTATTTTCGGTCAGAAGCTATCAAGCCACGGTCTCGCCATCCGCTTGATCGCGCACTCATCCGCGCCATTGCCAACTTTACCCTTCGGCCGGGCGCAGAACGTTCGCGCGGCTTGCTCGTATTGTATGGGTATACATGCGGCGGAAAGCGGATTGACCGCGATGCGCTGTACCTTGCGTCGGCGTACGAAGTCCTCCACTCATACTTATTGATCCATGATGATATCATTGATGGTGATACGGTCCGGCGCGGGAAACCCACGCTTCATTCTTACCTCGAGTCGTTCGCGCCCGCAGGGATGGATCCGCGGGGCCGGAAAAAAATCGGTATTGATTGTGCGATTATCGGCGGCGACCTTGCGGCAGACTTGGCTCAGCGGCTCATTTTCAAGACGTCTCTCCCGTTGCAGAGGAAACACAAAGCGCTCGAGTACCTCGCGAGTGTCCTCCGAACAACGTACCTTGGCCAGATGCTTGATATCCTTGCCGTACCGCACCGCCCGCCAACAATTGCAGGGCAGACGTATCGGTACATACTGAAAACAGCCCTCTATACGATTGAAGCGCCATTTCTTCTGGGTGTTCAGGCGTCAGGCTCAACTGTCGCGCTTGCTTCTTTCCGTGCTTTTGCGCGGAACCTCGGCCTCGCTTTCCAGCTGACCGATGACATCCAGAACGTTTTCGGATCGCGCGATGCCGCAAAGCTCTCGGATGTCCGTACCGGCAAAGTTACCTTGCTTATCTCGTTTGCACTTCAAAATCCCAGGTATCGTTCTCGCATCCTCCGCCTGTTACGGCAGAAGCAGAGAAGCAATCGAGACGTGCGCCTTCTAAAAGAGCTCATAATCCAGAGCGGAGGACACCGGCGTGCGTACACCCTCGCGCGTCGTTACTATGCCGAGGCTCAACGTGCGTTACAGGCTATCGGTTTGCCGCTACGCACGGCCCGAGCGCTCACAGAGCTCGTCGATGCCCTGAAGAAACGGTTGCCAGCGGTTGATCGTGGCAAAAAATAAATATATGGACTTTATTTATTTAGCTATCCTGTTCGTCGGGTGCGGCTTGCTATCGGTTGTTTACTACTGTGCGGTACCGCCGCGAGAAGTGCTCGCTCAGCGCCTGCCCAATAAACCGAGCGTGGAGGCCGTGGTATTAACAGCAGTCCTTGGGGCAACTATCTGGTACATCATTGCGACATACGATGGTGTCCAGCGGATTCGACACATTGCGGAGCTTGTTTTCGCGTTGCTGTTTTTTGAATCGGCGTTTCTTTTTTTCATGCGCTGGCTGCAGCGGAATATTTTTGCGGTCTCATTAAGCCTTGTTGTAACCGTGGGGGTGTTTTATTGGTTCATCCGCTCGCCAAACTTTTTTATCCAAAATGGGGTCATCATTATCGCAACGCTCGGTGCGGCAACATTGCTGGTTCGCCTGAAATACCTTAAGTCCATCTACTTATTTATTCTCGCAGCACTCTGGATTCCGTATGATTTTTTTCTCGTAAGCCATGTCCTCCCTGCCGTGACCACCGCAACTGCGGCGCCGCAGCCGACGTTCCTGTACCCAGCTGTTACTGTGGGCGTCATCAGCTTGGGGGTGGGGGATTTTATGTTCATGACACTTTTTACACTCGTTCTTCTGCGGGATTTTAATGGATCATCCGCCATTGTCCATTTGCTCGCGCAGGGGTGCGCACTGCTGATTACCGGGCTGCTTGTCCCGGAATCGGGATTCATCGTTCCGTTCATGGTCGTCATGACGCCAATTTTTTTCGCCGTATACATAGGTTCATACATTGCCCGCAGGCGCCAGCTGCGGTCTGGTCAGGCGCGCGCATAATAAAAAAACCGCGTTTCCTTTTGGAAACAGAGGCTCATAACCGCAGCGTGCAACCGGCAGCTTCCTACTTAGTGCCCTTTTTCGTCATGCTTTTGATGCACCTCGCGCAGGCCTTTACTCTTTTTCCCTTATAGGCGGTTTGTTGCAAGTTTAAATGCTGCCGCCGTTTTGTCGGGATGTTTGAGTGGCTCCGGCTGTTCGCGTTGAGCGCACCGCGTCCGCATATATCACACGTTCGTGCCATTCTCGTTGCCATTATTATTTATATTGGTATACTTAACGGTACCATACGTTTTATTTCATTTCAAGAGCTTATGATCATTCAGCTGTTATTCCAGGAACCATTGCTTTTTTTCGCTATTTTAATTGCGCTCGTCATTTCTATTACGATCCATGAGTTTTCCCATGTGCTCGCAGCCCGCCTTCTCGGCGATCGTACCGGTGAATACGCTGGGAGGCTGACGTTGAACCCCCTGGCGCACCTCGATACATGGGGGACGATCGCGATACTGCTGGTCGGATTTGGCTGGGGGAAGCCGGCGCCGTTTAATCCGTATAATTTACGGACGCAGCGGTACGGACCGGCGTTGGTTGCGCTTGCGGGGCCTTTTTCAAATTTTCTGTTAATTATACTTTTCGGCCTTTTACTGAAACTGGTGCTACCGATTTTTGCTATTACAAATTACCTGGTGATTTTTTTAGCCGTACTCGTCACGTTCAATTGTGTACTGATGATTTTCAATTTGATTCCCCTGCCCCCGCTTGACGGTTCTCACATCCTGCGCGCGGTGCTCGGCAGCCGGTTCTCGCATATTTCAGACATGCTTAACCGCTCTGGCCCAATGATCCTCCTGGCGTTTATTTTTATGTCGATGATTGCCGGAATCAATGTTTTTGGCTATGTTATCCAGCCCGTGATCCGCCTCGTGAGCAATGCGTTTGGCGTACCGCTCTTTTTTTAAAATGGTTGAGGCCGCATTTGACAGTATAAAAAGGCCATGGTACGATTGTGCAAGAACTCGGGTATCGTCATATGATACTTTTTTATTTTCGTAATTTTTCTAGGGAATTTATTTCATTATACCCTTTAAACACAAGCCATGTATGCCAACAATCAACCAGTTAGCCCGTAAACCGCGAAGGTTTTCAAAAACGAAGTCAAAAACCCCGGCCCTCCGCCCGGTACTTGATACCATCAAACGCCAGCGTACCATTTTAGCGAAAGGATCGCCGTTTAAGCGGGGCGTGTGCGTCAAGGTCACGACAGTTACCCCCAAAAAGCCGAACTCGGCACTGCGCAAGATTGCGCGTGTCCGCCTGTCAAACGGCATGGAAGTTACAGCATACATCCCCGGCATTGGCCACAATCTCCAGGAGCACTCGATTGTCCTGATTCGGGGCGGACGTGTCAAAGATTTGCCCGGTGTGCGGTACCATATCATACGGGGCGTATACGACACGCAGGGGGTTGCGGATCGGAAGCAGGGGAGGAGTCTTTATGGAGCTAAACAAGAAAAGAAATAACATATGAGAGGCAAACAAGCACCACGCCGTACCATCGCCGCTGATCCAAGGTTTGGGGATGAAGTACTCGGAAGGTTTATGAACCAAATCATGAGCCGCGGCAAGAAGACAACCGCGCAGCGCGTTGTTTATGGCGCATTTGATATCATCGCGGAAAAGAAGAAAAAACCGCCCTTGGACGTATTCACGGCGGCGATCAGGAATGTTTCTCCGCTTCTCGAAGTAAAATCCCGCCGCATCGGCGGTGCGAATTACCAGGTTCCCGTCGAAGTAAAAGGCGATCGCAAGCTTGCGCTCGCAATGCGATGGATCATCGGTGCCTCGCGGCATCGCAAGGGGAAACCGATGGCCGAAAAATTAGCGCAGGAATTAATGGACGCTGCCGACAAGCAGGGGGAGGCGATCAAAAAGCGCGATGATGTGCATCGGATGGCGGAAGCAAACCGCGCCTTCGCGCATTTTGCTTAAGCTCCGGCGGGCAGGCCGCGCCTTTGCCCACTTCGCGTAAGGGGGCAATAGGCGATCCGCAATGAATAAACAGTGTAATCGTATTGAATTAATTCCCGGTTACCGATTACAAATTACTAATAACTCATCAAGAAACCATGCCATCAGAGTTTGACCTAAGAAAAACAAGAAATATTGGGATTATCGCCCACATCGATGCGGGTAAAACAACCGTATCCGAGCGCATCCTGTACTACACTGGCAAGAAACACAAGATCGGCGAAGTTCATGAGGGTGGAGCTGAAATGGACTGGATGGAGCAGGAGAAAGAGCGCGGCATTACAATAACTTCCGCCGCCACTACCTGTTTTTGGAAAGAACATCGCATTAATATTATTGATACGCCAGGGCATATAGATTTTACCGTTGAGGTGCAGCGCAGTTTGCGTGTGCTTGACGGCGGTTTTATTGTTTTTGACGGTGTGGCTGGCGTTGAGCCCCAATCAGAAACCGTCTTCCACCAAGCAGAAAAATTTGGCGTTCCCTTGATGGGTTTCGTCAACAAAATGGACCGGATGGGCGCTGATTTTTATGCTGACGTTGAGGCGATCAAAAGCCGCCTTAATCCGAATGCCGTGCCGGTACAGCTTCCGATTGGTGCAGAAAGCAATTTTACAGGCATCATCGACCTTTTTGAGCGCAAAGCGCGGATTTATATAGATGATATGGGCAAGGAGTGGAAGGATGAAACCGTACCGGAAGACATGAAGGAAAAAGTTGAAGAATACCGGAGTGCGTTGATCGAAAAAATTGCCGAGCAGGATGACGCATTATTGCACAAGTACCTCGAAGGCCAGGAAATTTCGATTGATGAGTTGAAGCGCGTGCTCCGCAAAGCGACTATCGAGCGGACTATTATGCCGATTTTTGTCGGTTCAGCCTTGAAGAATAAGGGTGTCCAGTTCTTGCTTGATGCTGTTGTTGATTATCTTCCGTCACCGCTCGACGTACCGCCAGTCAAGGGGGAGAATCCAAAGACACAGCAGACTGAAGAGCGCAAAACATCGGACAGCGAACCATTCGCTGCACTGGCGTTTAAAGTTGCCACTGACCCATTTGTCGGTACGCTGACTTTTTTTCGCGTATATTCCGGCAAGTTGCAGGCAGGGTCGTATGTTCTGAATGCACGGACGAGGACCAAGGAGCGGATTGGCCGCATCCTCCGGATGCACGCAAACCATCGTGAAGACGTGACTGAAGTTTCGGCTGGCGATATCGCCGCTGCTGTCGGCCTTAAGGATACGACGACGGGTGATACGTTGAGCGACGAGCTGCATCCGATCATCCTTGAATCGATTTCTTTCCCCGAACCTGTTATTTCGGTCGCAATCGAGCCAAAGACGAAAGTCGACCAAGAGCGGATGGGCATGGCGCTTTCGAAGCTTTCCGGTGAAGACCCGACGTTCCGCGTAAAAACAGACGAAGAGATCAATCAGACCATTATTTCAGGCATGGGCGAACTCCATTTGGAAGTGCTTGTCGATCGCATGAAGCGTGAGTTTAAAGTTGAGGCAAATGTCGGCCGGCCGCAAGTAGCTTACAAGGAAACCATCAAGAAAACCGCAGAAGCAGAAGGCAAATACATCCGCCAGTCTGGCGGCCGCGGGCAGTATGGCCATTGCATTGTCCGGGTTGAGCCGCTCGAGCGCGGCAAGGGTTTTGAGTTTGAGAATGCCGTGAAAGGCGGCAATATTCCGCAGGAGTACATACCGCCGATAGAGAAAGGCGCGAAAGAAGCGATGGATCGCGGTGTCCTCGCCCATTACCCAGTCGTTGATTTGAAACTCACCGTATTGGACGGATCCTACCATGACGTTGACTCATCCGAAGCAGCGTTTAAAATTGCGGGATCGCTGGCATTGCAAGAAGCGGTTCGCCGGGCAAATCCAATATTGCTTGAGCCGATCATGAAAGTTGAGGCTGTAACCCCAGAAGATTATATGGGAGACGTCATCGGCGATTTGAATGCCAAGAGGGCAACGATCAACGAGATGCGGGACCGTGGTATAATGAAGATAATCGATGCAGAAGTCCCCCTAGCGGAAATGTTCGGATACGCGACCCAATTGAGATCCATGTCACAGGGACGCGCTTCATATTCTATGGAATTCTCGAAATACCAAGAGGTGCCCAGGAACGCTGCCGAACAGATATTAAATCCGAAGGGTACCGACAAAAAGAAGTAAGAGCACGCCGACTGTCCTATGTTCCAAGGCGGTTCTACAAAAAAGGTGCAGGCCGTGAGTGGTATCGTTCTGCTTCTCGTTGTCAGTATGCTGATGACGGTATACTACCTCTGGCTGACGTCACGTGATGACGGCACTGACCATGGACCCGTCATGGTTTCGAGAAGTTCGGCCCTGTCAGCTATTCCTGAAGAACGGGGCGTGTACACTGATCATGAGCAGGGATTCGTGGTGCGGCGGAGCATTGAGTGGGATATTGACCGACAAGATGCCGGCACTGACAGTATAAACATTCCAGCGACAGTTTTTTCAAATGCATGCGGTACCGTGGCGATACGTGTTACTGAAGAAAGCAAGGCAGCTCAACTGCGGCAATCAATCAGCGCACTGCGTGAAACACCCATACAGATTGATGGTGTTGACGGGATCATGATCGAAGGAACTGTTGCGGGAGGAGATGCCCCATTACGTCTCTATCTCTTGAACCGCGGGGGGAGAACATATAGCTTGTCGGGACAGGGAACATGTCTCGAAACACTCGTCGATTCCTTTGAAATACTGTAGTCTATCCACATTTTTGGGGATAAGTGAGAAAATGAATTATTAAAATCTTACTTTTAGCTAAAATTAGCTAAAATATTCATACGAAGGAGCGCGGGATTTAACAGAATCGATTATAAATCTTGCGGAAAAGTACCAGTATTGTTATAATGCACACTACCTTTGCATAGCAGAGGATATATTGACAACTACGGTCAAAATTCATTACCCTGTAATTAACGATTTTTTCTAATAACTAAGTAATCTGAAGATAACCACTATGGTTGCTAAGTTTGAACGAACAAAGCCACATCTAAACATCGGTACCATTGGTCACGTTGATCATGGTAAAACTACCCTAACCGCGGCAATATTGAAGGTGCTCGGCGAAAAGGGTTTCGCAGCGCAGCAGAAGTCAGTCGACCAGATCGATAATGCCCCCGAGGAAAAGGAGCGTGGCATCACGATCGCCACAGCGCACGTGGAGTATGAGACCGAAAAACGCCACTACGCGCACATTGACTGCCCTGGGCACGCCGATTATGTAAAGAATATGATTACCGGTGCAGCCCAGATGGACGGCGCCATACTTGTAGTGTCCGCGGCTGATGGCCCGATGCCACAAACGCGTGAACACATCCTCCTGGCGTATCAGGTTGGAGTTCCGCGGATTGTCGTTTTCCTGAATAAGGTTGACATGGTTGATGACAAGGAGCTCATTGATCTTGTTGAGGTTGAAGTACGCGATCTTCTGAAGAAATACGAATATCCTGGCGATACGACCCCCATTATCAAGGGTTCTGCCTTGAAAGCCCTGGAAGGCGATGAAAAAGCGAAAGAAGCGATCATGGAACTGATGAAATCCGCTGATGAATATTTCCCAGAGCCAAAGCGGGAAGTCGATAAGCCGTTTTTAATGCCCGTCGAAGACATTTTCTCCATTGAAGGGCGGGGAACTGTGGTAACGGGTAAAATTGAACGTGGTACCGTGAAATTAAACGAAGAAGTTGAAATCGTCGGCATGAAGGATACGTTCAAGACTGTTGTCACTGGGATCGAAATGTTCAATAAGCAGCTCGACGAAGGTCGAGCAGGCGATAATGCCGGCCTGCTTCTCCGCGGCGTCAAGAAAGAGGATGTTGAGCGCGGCCAGGTGCTCGCGAAACCGGGATCAGTCACGCCGCATACCGAGTTTGAAGTCGAGGTGTATATCCTGACAAAGGAAGAAGGCGGGCGCCATACCCCATTCTTTAAGGGGTACAAGCCGCAGTTCTACATCCGCACAACGGATGTGACAGGTGAGGTTGAGCTTCCACAGGGCACTGAGATGGTCATGCCGGGCGATACCGTGAAGCTGAAAGTTAAGCTCATTGTGCCTGTCGCGCTTGAAGAGCAGCAGCGGTTTGCAATCCGCGAGGGCGGCAAGACGGTGGGCGCAGGCGTTGTTACGAAAATTTTCAAATAAACCATTGATCACCGAGAAGATTCCAGAGATTGATCTGGAATCTTCTTATGAGAACGACATTGAGAAGTTTTGAAAACCAATTCAACAGACGATAGAGTTATGGTGAATACTGCACATAAGCAACCTGCTGGCGGTACCGCACAAGGGGAAGTAGCAGAGGGCGGAGAAGAACTGCACCAGCGCGTGCGCATTCGAATACGGGCGTATGACCACAAGATAATTGACCAGTCAACCCGTACAATTCTTGAAACTGCCGCACGCACCGGCGCGAAGACCAAGGGGCCGATTCCGCTCCCGACGGAGAAAAAAAAGTATACCGTCAACCGGTCAACTTTTGTGCACAAGGATGCGCGGGAACAGTACGAGGTGCGGATTCATAAGCGGCTGATCGATATCTACGACCCGACTCCAAAAACGATTGATGCCATGATGAGCCTGAATCTGCCAGCGGGTGTTGACATCGAAGTGAAAATGTAGGAGTATCAGTCCATTGGGGCAGTACGCAATTGCGATACCACCAAATATAGGGGTAAATAGGTTCTGGGGATGACAATTCATATAGTGTGCTGGTAATCCCTAGATAACAATTTGCCAGGCAAGCCGACCGGTGCCCTGAGTACCAGTATGGCGAGCAATCTGGCAGTCCGATACGCCAGTTTTTTATTAGCAATCTGAAAAGCGATCGAATGAAATTCATTATAGGTAAAAAAGTTGAGATGACAGAACGGTTTCGGGAAGATGGACGGTCGGTTCCGGTTACAATTCTTCAGGCTGGCCCATGCACGGTAACGCAGGTGAAAAATGTGAAGAAAGACGGATACGATGGAGTTCAAATAGGCTTCGGGCTGAAGAAAAAGCTCACGAAACCGATGAAGGGGCATTTGAAAGGTATCGGAGACTTCAGAACATTACGCGAGTTCCGGCTTGCCGCGCCCGTTACCTTAAAGCAGAAGGATAGTATCACAGTACAAGGGTTTGCGGTTGGAGACCGTGTTACCGTTGTTGGTACCAGCAAAGGTAAAGGGTTCCAGGGCGTCGTGCGACGGCATGGATTCCATGGGGGTCCCGCGACGCACGGGGATAAGGACCAGCACCGCATGCCTGGTTCAATCGGCGCGACGGACAACCAGCGCGTCCGAAAAGGGCGGCATATGGCAGGACAGATGGGCGACGAACGTATCACCGTGAAAGATCTTGAGGTTATCGAAATTGATGCTGAACGGAATTTACTCTATGTCAAGGGTGCAGTTCCGGGAGCGCGGAACGGGATTTTACTTATCTCGGGCGATGGCGAAATGAAGCCAACGGTTCAGGAGGCGGAGAAACCAACTTCAGAAGTTGAACCTACCCCAGACGCCAAACCAGCGGCATCCGAACCGGCAGTTGAAACTGGCGCGAAGAAAATCAAAAACGCGCAGACGAAATAAATTATATGAGCAACGCGGCACTCTACAGCCAAGACGGGAAAAAAATTCGAGAAATTACACTTGAGCCGAAACTTTTTGATGTTCCCGTTCGGCCGGTCGTGGTTCAGCAGGTCGTGAAGGCACAGCTCGCAAATCGCCGGCAGCCGATCGCCCACGCGAAAGATAGATCAGAGGTGCGTGGCGGCGGCAAGAAGCCGTGGCGGCAGAAAGGTACTGGCCGTGCCCGGCACGGGTCCATCCGTTCGCCGCTCTGGAAAGGCGGTGGCGTGACATTCGGCCCTAGCAACGAGAGAAATTTTTCAATGAAGGTTAACAAAAAAGCGCGCCGGACAGCCCTCCTGATGAGCCTTTCTGATAAAGCCGCCCGGAAACGCATCATCGTGCTTGATAAACTGTCCCTCCCCAAGATTAAAACAAGCGCCCTCCAGGCGATACTGAATAAGTTGCCTATTAAGCGAACGGCACTCCTGGTGATACCCAAGAACGACTCGGTGATAATCAAATCTGCAAGAAATATTCCATCTGTATATCTGATAAGCGCCGACAGCTTGAACGTATATGATGTTTTACGGCACGACTATCTCGTCGTGCTTGAGCAGAGTTTAGCCGTGATGATCAAAATGTATACTGCATAATATATGGGACTCTTCGACCGATTAAAGAAGAAAGCTAAAGATACTGCCCCGAAAGAGGCGGCAGCGCCACGCCGTGCCCGGCCGGCCGTTCCGAAAGAAGCGAAAAAGTCTCCCGAGAAGGTGAAGGAACAGGCTGTTGTAACGCCTGATGGCAAACTCGTCGCGGTCCAGAAAAAAGAGGAGGCACCGAAAAAGAAGGACAAACAGGCGAAAGAAGAAACAGGCGAAGCATACCGTGTGCTGATACGCCCCTTGATTACAGAGAAAGGTTCCTCGCTCACCGCCAATAACCAATATGTCTTCGAAGTCGCGCCTCGTGCAAATAAAATCGAGATTCATAAGGCATTCAGGAAAGTATATGGAATTAAACCTTTGCGGGTAGGAACGGTTAATATGCGGGGCAAGTCGATACGCTATGGCAAAACCCAGGGCGAAACGAAACGGTGGCGGAAGGCGATTGTGACGCTTCCACAAGGGCAGAAGATAGATATCCAAGAAGGACTGTAGGGGCTTATGGCAATAAAATCATACAAACCGACAACAGCAGGCCGCCGAGGAGCTTCGGGCATTGATTTCGGTGAATTGACAAAGAAACGGCCCGAAAGGAGTTTGGTGCGAATTATAAAAAATAGGGCTGGCCGCAATGCGCAGGGGAAAATCACCGTGCGCCACCAGGGCGGTGGTCATAAGCGTTTTTTCCGGATGGTTGACGGCAAGCGGGAGCGTTTCGATGAGCCAGCAAAGGTGATAGCGCTTGAGTATGATCCGAACCGCACCGCATGGCTTGCGCTCGTACAATATTCAGACGGTGAAAAGCGGTATATACTTGCCCCGACAGACTTGAAGATCGGCATGCAGGTTGTTTCCTCGAAGAAAGGGGCGGAAATCCAGGCGGGAAACCGTTTACCGCTTGCGAAAATTCCTGTCGGCATTACCGTACACGATATTCAACTCAGCCCTGAACAGGAAGCCTCGGCTGTTCGTGCAGCCGGCGTGGGCGCGATCGTGCAGGCGATGGAAGGCAATTCGGTTCAAATTAAACTACCCTCAGGAGAAATTAGAATATTTAATGCCGGGTGCATGGCGACCATTGGACAGCTGTCCAACGTCGACCATCGGAATATCAGGCTCGGGAAAGCGGGGCGGATGCGGTGGCGGGGAATACGTCCGACCGTTCGAGGAAAAGTGATGAACCCGGTAGACCACCCGCACGGCGGCGGCGAAGGCCACAACCCGATCGGACTGAAGCATCCGAAGACGCCATGGGGCAAGCCGGCGCTTGGGGTCAAAACGCGCCGAAGTGGTAAATATTCAGACCGGCACATTCTCCGCAGGAGAAAATAACTTATATAATTAATTTCTATGTCGCGAAGTTTAAAAAAAGGCCCCTTTACCGATCCGAAGCTCTTGAAGAAAATTTCCAAGGTTCGGAGCGGGGATAAAACGATCATCAAAACATGGTCGAGGGATTCAGTTATTACACCGGAAATGGTTGGTTTTACCATCGGCGTTCACAACGGCAAGGACCATGTCTCGGTATTTATCATAGAGAATATGGTCGGCCATAAGCTGGGGGAATTTTCGCCGACGAAAAAATTCGTCAGGCACGGCGGCCGTATGCAGCGAGAACAGGCCGCAGCGGAAGCAGAAGCGCAGAAGAAAGAAGTTGAAGAGGCGCAGAAAAAAATTGAGGAAAAAACAAAGGCTCCAGCCGAAGCAAAATAATTTGCGATTTGTATGGAAGTAACCGCAAAATTAAATTTTTTAAGAATGTCACCGCGAAAAGTTCGGCTTATCGTTAATGTGGTTCGCGGTATGGACGTTGAGCGCGCCGAGTACCAGCTGCATTTCATGAAGAAAGCGGCAGCGCTGCCGGTGCTGAAGCTCCTGAAATCTGCAATCGCGAACGCCGAGAATAACAACAAGCTCAAGAAGGAAAATTTATTTATTAAACGCATCTCAGTCGATGAGGGACCCGCTTTGAAACGCTGGGAAGGCCGCGCATTCGGTCGCGCATCGATGATCCGGAAACGGTCATCCCACGTTGCCATTGTGCTTGACGAAAAGAAGCCGACAGCCAAGAAGGCGTCGAAGCAACGCAAATCACAGAAAGAAACGCGCACGGGCAGCGCAACCGCACAAAAGGCTGTTTCGTACGATGAAATAAAACATGAAGCGAAAGGAAAAGAGGGGGCTAAGCAGGCCGTGGCAGAAGAGAAGAAGGGACGATCAATGGGAGCGCTTCGCAGCATTAAAGATAAATTTACGAGACGATTAGGAGAACGATAGATATGGGACAAAAGGTACATCCACGTGCGTTTCGAATGGGAATCAACCAAGGCTGGAAATCGAAATGGTTTGCCCGCAAGGATTATGCTGCTCTCGTAGAGCAGGATATCAATATGCGGAAATTTATTGCCAAGAAACTGCGAGAGTCTGGCATTGGATCTATCGACATCAATCGATCTGGCGGGGCGGTAGAAATCAATCTTTATACGTCGAAACCGGGACTCGTGATTGGCAGGGGGGGGACCGGTGCCGATGAAATCAAGAAAGAAATTAAGAAGAAGTTTCTGGATAAAAAAGTAAACCTCAATTTGAATATTCATGAAGTATCAGCGCCGAATCTGAATGCACAGATCGTTTGCCAGGGAGTCATCGACCAGTTGGAGAAGCGCATGCCATTTCGGCGTGTCATTAAAAGAACGGTCGAGCAGGTTATGCAGGCAGGTGCCCGCGGCGTGAAAGTGATCGTGGGCGGCCGTTTGAATGGCGCCGAAATTGCCCGTAAAGAAAAATTCAGCCAGGGTTCAATTCCGCTTCACACGATCCGCGCGGACATTGATTATGCGCGTGGCGCAGCCCATACGACCTATGGCGCAGTCGGAGTTAAGGTTTGGATTTACCGCGGTGAAGTTTTCGCTAAAGCAGTAGTAAGCAAAACACAGAGTGCTTAATGCACGATAATCCCTATGTTATTACCAAAAAAAGTTAAACACAGAAAATGGCAGAAGGGGATTGTCCGAGGGCGAGCAACGTCTCGGAGCAAGCTCAGTTTCGGAAGTTTCGGCCTTAAAGCGCTTTCTGCTTCATGGGTATCTTCGCGGCAGATAGAAGCAGCGCGCCGTGCCATGACGCACTTCGTCCATAAGGGCGGGAAGATCTGGATCCGCATATTTCCCGATAAGCCCATCACGTCCCATGGTTCGGAGGTACCGATGGGCGGCGGCAAAGGAGCTGTCGACCATTATGTCTACGTTGTTAAACCTGGGACAGTTCTATTCGAGATCGACGGCGTTGCCCTGGATAAAGCGAAAGAAGCTTTCCGACGGGCTTCGCATAAGCTGCCTGTCCGTACTAAATTTATAAGTCGAGAGGGCATATAGTATGGAACTCAAGGAACTCAGAAGCAAGCCTGCCACTGAGCTGCAGCGGCTCCTCAAATTGTACCGAGAACAATCGCGTGATTTGAGATTTAAAATTTCAGCGAAGCAGCATAAAGACGTCCGTGAGCTTCGTGATACGAAAAAACTGATCGCGCGGATCCTTACGATTTTAAAGGAGAAAGAAGTAATACGTTCGTTCGCAGCTAAGAATACTACCACTAAGAAGGATTCCACATATGGAAAATAAGCATAAACGGACGTTCCAGGGCACCGTTGTCTCCGACAAGATGGAAAAGACGATCGTCGTCAAAGTCGTCGAGAGTAGGATGCATCCGAAATATCAGAAGCGATACCAGGTCCGCCGAAAATTCAAAGTTCACGACCAGAAGAACGAGTACCACGTCGGTGACACGGTGATGTTCGAGGAAGTGCGCCCGTTGAGCCGCGAGAAGCGCTGGCGAGCCATAAAGAAAGTAAATTCGTAATAAGCGTATGGTCCAATTACGTTCACGACTCGTCGTTGCGGATAATACCGGCGCAAAGCATGTAGCGGTCATCCGCGTTCGCGGCGGCTATAAAAAGCGGTATGGGTATATCGGAGACGTTGTCACGGTTTCAGTCAAGGAGGCAGCCCCTCACGCTGCCGTTAAAAAGGGGCAGGTGGTTAATATGGTAATTATCCGGCAGCGGAAAGAATTACGGCGTGCCGATGGATCATATATTCGTTTCGATGATAACGCAGGCGTCATTATCAATCTCAAGACCAAGGATCCGGAGGGGACGAGAATCTTCGGGCCCGTTGCCCGAGAACTTCGAAATCTCGGATACAGTAAAATAATCTCACTCGCTCCCGAAGTTCTCTAACGAACGACACTATGGCACCACGAATACGAAAAAATGATATCGTACAGATTATTGCAGGCAAAGACCGGGGGAAGAAGGGTAAAGCACTGCAGGTCCTTCCTCAGAGCGGAATGATTATCGTTGAGGGTGTTAATATGATGGCGAAAAACGTTCGCCCGAAACGCATGGGCGAGAAAGGCCAGGTCGTACGGTATAACGCCCCGATGAATGCCTCAAATGTCCTTATCTTTTGCGGCAAGTGCAATAAGGGCGTTCGGGTCGGTATGCAGGTATCGGCGGATGGGAAGCGCCAGCGCATTTGCCGGAAGTGTAAACAGGTGATTTAATCTTATGGCACATATTAGCCTCCACGATCAATATAGAAAGCATGTCGTTCCTGCAATGAAAGAAAAGTTCGGGTATACGAACGATCTTGCTGTCCCCCGCATTCAGAAAGCAAGCCTTAATTGCGGAGCGGGCAAGGCGCTCCAGGATGCCAAGGTACTCGATGCGATTGCTGATACCTTGACGAGAATTTCCGGGCAGAAAGCGGTCTTTACCAAGGCACGCAAATCGATTTCTGCCTTCAAGATTCGCCAAGGAATGGTTATTGGCGCACGCGTAACGCTCCGGGGCAGCCGCATGTATGATTTTGTCGAGAAGCTCGTTCACAGCACGCTTCCGCGCGTGCGTGATTTTCAGGGAATTGATATGAAATGCGTTGACCAGCACGGTAATCTCTCGATCGGTTTTTCGGAGCACATTGCGTTTCCGGAAATTCGTTCAGACGAGGTTGAACACGTTCATGGCCTCGAAGTTACCATAACCTCATCAGCTAAAACCCGCGAGGAAGGCCTTGAATTATTCAAACTTCTCGGGTTCCCGTTTAAAAAGGCTTAATAACACGTATGGCGAAAGAGTCACAAATCGCGAAGTCGAAGAAAAAGCCGAAATACTCAACTCGGATCGTGCGGCGGTGTTGGCGCTGCGGCCGCAGGCGCGGTTATATGCGCGCATTCAATCTGTGCCGTATCTGCTTTCGGGAACTCGCGAATAATGCGGAAATTCCAGGCATCAGGAAATCGAGCTGGTAATACCAAGATATTTACGACGTATTCATAACCTATAAGGTGAAATTTCTTTATGACAGATCCAATCGCGGACATGCTTACGAGAATCCGGAACGGCCTCATGGTTCATAAGCCCGAGGTTTCCATCCCGTACTCCAGGGTAAAGATTGAGATTGGAAAAATTCTCCAACGCGAAGGATTCGTGAAGGAATTGGTGACTGATACCGATTCCGAAAGCACGCAGCGTTCATTCCGGGTAGTCCTCAAGTACGCAAGCAAGGAGCCAGTGATACGGGGATTGAATCGTATCAGCACGCCGGGGAGACGTGTATATAAGAATTATCGGGAAATCCCGAAAGTTCTTCCTTCGCTCGGGATTCTTGTGGTTTCTACTTCAGGAGGTTTAATGACAAATCAAGAAGCGAAGCAGAAGCATCTCGGCGGGGAAATTGTCTGCGAAGTGTTTTAATCAATCATACGCACGTATGCCACGCATAGGCAAAAAACCAATCACTATACCTCAGGGGGTTGACGTAACCATCGCAGGCGCTCATGTGGCCGTCAAAGGCCCCAAAGGCACCCTCGAGTTCGAATTTCATCCGGTCGTCAAGTTTGAGAAGTCAGGCAGTGAAATCCAGGTTACCGTAGAAAAGCCGGAAGAGAAACTCTCTCGCTCACTGTGGGGTACGTCTCGGATGTTGCTGGCGAACATGATTGAGGGCGTTACGAAAGGATTCGAGAAGAAACTTGAAATCCACGGCGTTGGATTCCGCGCAGCTGTTTCAGGGAAAAAACTTACGTTAAATGTGGGGTTCTCCCATCCGGTAGAATTCCCGTTCCCTGATGATATTGTAGTAACGGTTGAAAAAAACATTATCAAAATTGTCGGAATTGATAAGCAGCGAGTCGGCCAAATTGCTGCCGAGATCCGCGCGGTCAAGAAGCCGGAACCGTACAAGGGGAAGGGCATCAAGTACTCAGGCGAGATTGTGCGGCGCAAGGCCGGCAAAGTGGTAAAGGCTGTCGGTTCAGGCTAATATATTATTGAACATCAATGACAAATTTCCAGCGAGAAAGAGGACAGCGGCATACCGTACGCATGAGGCGGGTCCGCGCACGGGTTGTCGGGACGCCAGAACGTCCCCGTGCTGCTGTATTTCGAAGCAGTAAGCATATTAGCATCCAGATTATCAATGATGCAGCACGAACGACGCTGGTGAGCGCTTCGGATCGCGACATCAAGGTGAAGAAGGGCATGAAAAAAACTGATATCGCCAGGGAAGTAGGAAAAGTTGTCGCGCAAAGAGCACTCGCGAAGAAGATTGGCAAAGTTGTATTTGACCGGCACGGGTTCACATACCATGGCCGCATCAAGGCGCTTGCTGACAGCATGAGAGAACAAGGACTCAATTTCTAAATGAATTTCAATTTGTATGGCAGAAGAAAGGCGGACACGCAATAGGGATAATCGTCACGAGCGGAAAGATGACGAGTTTGGCCAGAAACTTATTGATATTGCCCGCGTTACCCGCGTTATGGCAGGGGGCAAACGGATGTCGTTTCGCGCATGCGTCGTGATCGGTGACCGGAAGGGGCATGTCGGCATGGGGCTCAAGAAAGGCGCGGACGTCGCTGTCGCAATCAACAAGGCCGTCGTTGCAGCAAAAAAAAGCCTCGTGGCGGTCCATATGGTTGATGACACGATTCCTGCGAGGATTGTCGTGAAGTTCAAGGCGGCGCGCGTTCTCCTCAAACCCGCGAGGAAAGGCACGGGGGTGATTGCTGGCGGCGCAATCCGGGCTGTATTGGATTTAGCTGGTGTCAAGAACGTCGTAGCGAAGATACTCGGCTCAAAGAGTAAAATTAACAATGTCAGGGCTGCACTTCTGGCGCTCGAGCGCTTGAAAGATCCGCGGCAGCTGCGGGAGATGCGAAAATAGTATGGAACTTTCTTTATCCACATTACAATCAGCACAACGTAAGCATGCTCGCAGGGTCGGGCGTGGCGACGGTTCGGGCAGGGGAACGTATTCCGGGCGCGGTATGAAGGGGCAGCGATCACGTACCGGTGGCACGAATCGATTGCGCAGACGAGGTCTGAAGCAAATGTTGATGCAGGTTCCGAAACTCCGCGGTTTTCGGTCACGCAATCTCCACTACCAGGTAGTGAACGTTGGCGACCTGGAAACCGTATTCAAAGACCAGGCGCTTATCACTCTCCGCCTTTTGAAACAACAGGGTTTGATCCAAGACGAAAGCGTTTCGGTAAAAGTACTCGGTGGAGGCAAAATCAAGAAAAAATTTACCGTGTACGCGCACAAATTTTCAAAGTCAGCGGAAGATGCTATAACAAAGGCAGGAGGCAAGGTACAGCGGCTGACGCTTCCCGCGATATGGCAACCGAAAAAGCATAAAAAACAACCGTCATAGGTATGTGGGAGAAATTCCGCCAGATATGGGTCGTCAAAGAGCTTCGCAATAAGATACTGTTTGTGCTTGCGATGCTCCTTATATTCCGCATTGCGGCGCATATTCCGATCCCTGGCATTGATGTAGGAAATCTTAAAAGTTTTTTTCAGGAAAACCAACTTCTCGGGCTTCTGAATCTTTTCTCTGGCGGCGGCATGGAAAACTTTTCTGTTGTTATGCTTGGCGTTGCACCGTATATTACCGCCTCCATCATTTTCCAGTTGCTTACCATGGTGATA
The DNA here is from genome assembly GCA_028718605.1 of Patescibacteria group bacterium. GTDB lineage: Bacteria > Patescibacteriota > Patescibacteriia > UBA10025 > JAHIVO01 > JAQULM01. The sequence continues at coordinate 301,791 of JAQULM010000001.1, read as the reverse complement.
CCGCGGCTCGAGGAGCTCCAGAAAGAGGGTGAGGCAGGGCGCGCAAAACTCAATCAGTACCAGCGGGTGCTGTCCATCCCACTCGCTGCGCTCCAGGCGTATAGCATGATTACCATTCTCCGGCAGTCGGGGCGTGGAATTGTCGGTGCCATGAGCATGATGCAGCTTTCGACGACAATCATTACTATTACAGCGGGAACGATCTTTTTAATGTGGATCGGCGAGCTGATCAATGAAAAAAAGATAGGGAATGGCATTTCCCTTATCATATTTGCTGGTATCGTCGCAAATGTCCCGACACAGATTCAGCGCACTCTAGCGACATTCGACATGACACAACTTGGCGGTTTGATAGCATTTGGAGTTGTCGGCGTCTTGACCGTAGCAGCTATTGTCGTCATTACCGAAGGGCAGCGCAATATCCCCGTTTCATACGCGAAGCGCATCCGCGGCATGCGGATGTATGGAGGCGTCAATACCCATCTCCCGCTCAAGGTGAACCAGGCCGGTGTTATTCCGATTATTTTTGCCGTGTCGATCGTCCTTGTTCCGCCGATGATTGCGCAGTTTTTTGTCAATTCATCAGTCGGATGGCTGGCCAGTGCTGCTGCATGGACCGTTGCGACATTCCAGAACCAGTTCATCTACGCCGTGATGTATTTTGTCCTTGTTGTTGTATTTACATATTTCTATACAGCTGTTGTATTCCATCCGACGCAGATCGCCGAGAATCTGCAGAAACAGGGCGGATTTATTCCGGGTATCAGGCCAGGCAAGCCGACATCCGACTTTTTGGGATACGTGAGCAATAGGATTATCCTCGGGGGCGCACTTTTTCTGGGTATCATTGCGATTTTGCCGAACGTTATCCAGTCTGCAACAAAGATCAGTACCCTCGTTGTTGGCGGCACGAGCTTGCTGATCGTCGTTTCAGTTGTTATTGAAGTCGTTAAGCAGATTGAATCTCAGCTCGTGATGAGAAACTACGAGGGCTTTTAACCGGGACGATGTGCTTCTTCGAATGATTTGACGCACCCCTGCATTAATAATTGCGAGGTGGTTTTTTATAACTAAATACGTTATACTACAGGCGATATGAAGAAAAAAATCATTATCATTCTTGTTGGCCTTTCCTCTTCGGGCAAGGATACTGCTGCGGCATATCTTGGGCGCAAAGGATTCGCTCATTTTTCGCTTTCGGAGACACTTCGTGCCATTTGTCGCCGCCGCCACATCGAAGTCAATCGGGATAATCTCATACGAGTCGGCAACGAGCTCAGGACGCGTTTTGGTGTGGGGTATCTTGCGGAAAAAACATTGCTCAGTCCTGGATGCCGGCGCGTGTCACGGTTAATTATTTCGAGCGTCCGCAATCCCGGGGAAATCGCGGCGCTAAAAAGACATGGCATGGTTTTTGTTATTGCCGTTTCGGCGCCGCAGCGCATGCGCTATCTCCGTGCAAAGCGGCGGGGGAGAATCGACGACCATGTTTCATATGCACGCTTCCAGGCGCAGGAACGCAAAGAGCGCACCGGATCGGCAACACAGCAGCAGCTGGATGTCGTCATTGCGGCAGCGGATTTTCATATTCCGAATAATGATTCTGTGCCGAAATTATACCGGCGGATCGACAACGTACTTGCCGAAATTCATCGCCGTGTGCGAATGTCCATGAACACAAATTATATTCTCCTCGGTCCCCAGGGGTCCGGCAAGGGTACCCAGGCACATCTCCTCGCGGAGCGGTTTCGGCTGTACCATGTCGAAACGGGGAAAATACTCCGCAAATTAGCTCGCCAGCAATCGCCGCTGGGAAGAAGAGTCCACCGCATTATTAATATTGAGGGTAAGCTTGCACCCGATCCGATTGTGTTAAAAGTGCTCCAGCAGGAATTAAGCCGGGTGGCCGTATCACGCGGGTTTTTGTTTGATGGTTTCCCGCGCACTATCGCCCAAGCACGCAGCCTCGATCGGGTAATGGCATCATTACACCGCGCCATTTCATGGGTGATATTCCTCCCAATCCGCCGCTCGACGACGATTCGCCGATTGTCATTGCGGCGCACCTGCGATCGTTGCGGGGCAATATTCATCGACGGAGTTGATATTGAGCGCGGCCGCGAACACTGCCCCCGCTGCACAGGCTTGCTGGTTCGGCGAGAAGATGACAAGCCGCAGGCTATCAATAGGCGTCTCGTATCATACAACCGCCTTACGAAACCGGTTATTGCATACTACCGGCGGCAGGGAATTCTTTTGGAAGTGAATGGTGAGCCTTCGATAGCGGTAGTCTTCCGGGATATTATTAAAGCGCTCGCATCATAGAGTATGAGGTTGAAAACGTCTCGCGATATCGCAATACTCCGGGAGGGGGGGAGGATTTTAGCTGAAGTTGTTCAGTTTGTAGCCGGGAAAGTAAAGCCGGGCGTCACGGCACTGCTGCTTGATACAGCCGCAGAGCAGATGATTGTGGCAGCGGGCGGCAAACCGTCCTTCAAGGGATTTCATGGGTATCCGGCAACGACATGCATTTCAGTAAATGAAACCGTTGTCCATGGAATCCCACGCGATGAAGTTGTAATGCATGAGGGGGATATTGTCGGGATTGATATTGGTTTGAATTATCGCGGTCTGTATACAGACATGGCCGTTACCATTCCGGTCGGAGCAGTTAGTCGCCGCACTCAGCGTCTGATTACTGCGACGCGCACCGCGCTCGATATCGCGATCAAACAAGTTCGGCCGGGCAATACAATTGGTGATATCGGCTCCGCAGTTCAGGCATACGTTGAGAAGCAGGGGTATGGGGTTGTACGGAGTTTGGTGGGGCACGGAGTCGGGTACGAGGTGCACGAGGAGCCGCGTATTCCGAATTTCGGGCGTGCAGGAGAAGGGCCGGTGCTCGAGCCAGGCGCGGTACTTGCGATTGAGCCGATGGTTACGATGGGCGGGCCTGAGGTGCTCACTGAGGGAGATGATTGGACAATTGTTACTGCTGATGGCTCGTTGGCAGCCCACTTTGAACATACGGTCGTTGTAACCGTTGATGGATGCGAAATACTGACACGAACATCAGCCCGCTGATTTAAATGTTCTATGGTAAAGATTCTGGGGATTGATTTTGGAGAGCGCAGAGTTGGGCTCGCTGTTTCTATAGAAGGCAGCGGGATGGCATTGGCGCGCGAAACCATATCGTATTCGACATTGCCCGAACTTATTAATCGGATACGAAAAATTTGCCAAGAAGACGGCATTGAGCGGTTTGTCATCGGATTCCCCCTTGAGCGGGATGGCTCGGAAGGAGCTGCTGTAAAAAAAGTTCGTGCATTCGCCGCAGAGATCAAGCGACACTTTTCACTGCCTATTGAGTATGAAGATGAGCGATGTACCAGCACCCTTGCTTCTCGGGCGATGAGGGAAGGCGGACAACATGACCGGGGAATGCGGGGCAGAATCGATCAGCAGGCAGCGCAGATAATTTTACAATCATATCTGGATAGGAAATATGGGGAACTACCTCAGCGTTAAATACTATATTATACCGTTTATTGCAACTGCCATTGTCGCAGCTGTCCTGACGTATGTAATCCGCAAATTGGCCTTACGGTGGCAGATTGTCGACCGCCCTGGCGACTCGCCGGAGCGCAAAATACAGAAACAGCCAGTGCCCCTGCTCGGAGGGCTCGCGATATTTTTTTCCATGGCGCTGGTGACACTGGGGTATGCGCTCTTTTCTGACCGGCTTCTTGGCGGTTATATGCAGCTAAAATATTTAATCGGAATCGGCGTTGCGGGACTGGTGCTGATGCTGGGCGGTTTCCTGGACGATCGTAAAGGTTTGAAACCGTCGAGACAGATACTCTGGCCCCTGCTCGCGACACTTATCACCATCGGAGCGGGAATCGGCATTACCTATATCACCAATCCCCTCGGAGGCACGATTAATCTCGACGCAATCAGGATTCATGTGTTGACGATCGGGGGCGTACCGTATTTTTTCATTTTATTCGCGGACCTATTCGCCATCATCTGGCTCATGGGGATGATGTACACGACAAAGTTCCTGGACGGCCTCGACGGATTGGTTACTGGGATTACCACGATTGGGTCCATCGTCTTGTTTTTTCTGAGCATCCACCAGGAGGTCGCACAGCCTGAAACTGCGCTCCTCGCAGTGATACTTGCCGGCGCGTGTTTCGGTTTCCTGTTTTTTAATTTCCATCCCGCCCGAATATTTCTGGGTGAGGGAGGGAGCCTATTTACGGGGTATATGCTCGGCGTTTTGGCGATCATTTCCGGCGCGAAAATAGCTACTGCGCTCCTCATCATGGGCATTCCCATCCTGGATGTCGCATGGGTCATCGGAAGGCGGCTGTTTTTTGAAAAGAAGTCGCCTTTCTCGACTGCCGACCGGAAACACCTCCATTTCCGGCTGCTCGATATCGGTTTCACGCACCGGAAGGCCGTCCTGTTTCTGTACGGTGTCAGCATTTTGTGCGGAAGTCTTGCGTTGGTCCTCGAGGGCAGTGAAAAAATGTTCGCGCTCATCGCAGTCGGCGGCGGCATGGTAGTCCTCGCGAGCATAATTGTATTGGTGTACCGGCGCCGTATCCGTCAAGCGTCGCCGGATAATGCTACGATCAAGCAATGATTAATTTTATACAACTATGGGCAAGCCGATCTGGGTACTCATCGTAATAGCTATTATCGTCGGCATCATATTTTGGGCTGCCGGAGGATCCTCGGTCAAGAATGATATTCCATTCTACCTGAAGAAGATAGTGAATGAAACTGCGCAGGTCACTATCGGGAACTCTGTTTTCCAGGCTGAGGTTGCAAAGACAGCCCACGCGCTGACAAAAGGCCTCAAAGGCCGTGATAGCCTGGCGGCTGACCGCGGGATGCTCTTCGTTTTTGATAAGCCGGAGGTGCGTACGTTTACCATGCAGGGGATGCAGATCCCGCTCGATATGATCTGGATAAACAATGGAGCCATTGCTGCGATTACGGAGGAAGCGCAGCCAGGACAGGAACGGGTGAGTGCTGCGGTCCCATCGCAGTATGTGTTGGAGATTCGCGCGCGCACTGCTGAAACGCGAGGATTTCAGGTCGGCGATCTGGTGAATATCGTTTTTGACAAGTAGGACGCGGTATGATAGACTTCACACCGAGCGTTGTTATACGGTATTACACGTTTTATTTTTGTACCATATGAAATTTGCAATCATCAGCCAGGGAGGCAAGCAGTATCGCGTTCATGAGGGAAAATCGATACGATTTGAAACAATCGCGGGAACGGTCGGGTCAACGGTAACTTTCAAGGACGTTTTGATGTACAGTGATGGCGCGAAAACCATCGTCGGAAAGCCAACGGTCCCGAAAGTTCGTGTCACGGGGAAAATCGAGGAGCATGGCAAGGCGGATAAAGTCATGGTCGTGAAGTATAAAGCAAAAACTCGGTACCATATTACCCGTGGGCACCGGCAGCATTTTACGCGCGTAAAAATCGCATCAGTCGGCATTGCAGCCTGACGTGGTGGAGTTCGGAAGAAGGAGAAGAGCTGCGGTTAAATATCCTGGCGGCCTTTGAGGGCGCTCGTTATTGTAATTTCATCTGCGTATTCGATCGTTGCGCCCATCGGGAGGCCTTTCGCCAGCCGGGTAGCGCGGACGCCTGCGGCTTTCAGTTTCCTTCCCAGGTATAGGGCTGTTGATTCGCCCTCAAGATCGGGATTCGTTGCGATAATAACCTCAGTGATGCGGGGTGTGTGTTTCTTTATCCTCGCGAATAGTTCCTGGATGCGGATGTGGTCCGGGGTGATCCCTTCAACCGGATTGAGGACGCCGCCCAGGACGTGGTACAAGCCGCGGTACTCACCGGTTTTCTCCAGGATGCTGATATCTTGCGGATCAGCCACGACGCAGAGCGTTCGCTGGTCTCGTTTTTTGTCGGCGCAAATTTCGCACGGGTTCGTAGCGCCGATATTGAAACAACTGTCGCAAACGGTAATGTGTTTCTTGAGGCTCCCGATCGTGCCAGTGAATTCCGCAATGAAGCCGGGGTTCTGCTTGAGCAAATAAAAAACAATCCGCTCCGCCGATTTCGGGCCAATGCCGGGCAGCCGGTTGAAGTATGCGATGCATGCTTTGATAGCGTCGGGATAGTGGGCCATAGTGATAGGGCTACATTCCAAACATGCCGAGACCTCCAGTACTTTGCATTTTTTCCGCCATTACCCGCCTGACTTTATTGAGGGCATCGTTTACCGCTTCTTTTATGTATTTTTCAACTGTTTCCTTCTCGCTCGGGTTCAGTAATTCCGGGCTGATTTCTACGGCGAGTACTTCTTGGTTGCCGTCCATTGCTATCCGGACTTTACCGCTGCCGCCCTCTCCCTGAACTTTTTCCTGCGCCAGCATCGTTTTCATTTGCTGCGCACGTTCGCGGAGGTCTTTCAGCTGTTTTATTTTCTCAAACATGGGGTTAATTATTCGTATTAAAATGCCGCTCCTGCGTCAACTTTCCGTTCGAGTGTCCTGAAGCTTACTTTATTTTCATCGAAATACAGCTGTACAACGCCTGTCGGCCCATTGCGATGCTTGGCAATGTGCACTTCGGTGATATTTTTATTCTCAGGGTCCAAATCTCTCTTATACAGGCCTTCACGGTAGAGGAACAGAACGACGTCTGCGTCCTGCTCGATGGAGCCAGACTCTCTCAAATCGGAGAGTTTTGGGATTGGAGGCGTGCGTGATTCCACGGCGCGAGATAGCTGGGAGATCGTCAGCAATGGCACGTCCAATTCGCGTGCGATGCCTTTCAGCGACCGCGTAATCTGGCTGATTTCCTGGACACGATTGTCGGAGGAGCTTTCTCCCTGCATGAGCTGCAAGTAATCAAGTATGATAAGGCCAAGGTTATGTTCAGATTGGAGGCGGCGCGCTTTGGTCCGGATTTCCATGATATTTGACGTCGCGGAATCGTCGATGTAAATCGGCGCTTCTGATAATTCTCCCATGGCATGTCCGATATTCGCGAAGTCCGTATCCTCCGAGAGCTTGCCGGTACGCATCTTCCAGAGCTCAACGTTTGCCTGTGAGCACAGGAGCCGGTCGACGAGCTGTTCCTTGGACATTTCAAGGCTGAAGATACCGACTGGGATTTTACTTTTAGTGGCTACATTCCGGGCTATATCGAGCGCGAGAGATGTTTTCCCGACCGACGGCCGCGCCGCGAGAATAACGAGGTCTGACTTCTGCAATCCAGCCAGGATATTATCCAGATCGGGGAAGCCAGTCGGTATGCCGCGGAGTTTGCCGGACTCTTTGTGCAATTCATCAATCCGGTCAAACGCCTCCGTCAGGATTGATTTTATCGGAATAAAATTTTGTTTCAGGTACTTCTGCGATACCCCGAAGAGCCGCTGTTCCGCTTTATCAAGGAGCTCATTAATATTGTCGTTCTCCTGGTATCCGAGTTCAGTGATTTCGGATGCGACTTCGAGCATTCTTCTCAGAGTCGCCTTTTTCTGGACGATTTGGGCGTAGCTGACGATATGGGACGAAGACGGCACGGCGTTTGCCAGACTCGCAAGGTAGCTCCTGCCGCCGATGGTATCGAGCTGGCTTTTACCCTTCAGCATGTTCGAAAGCGATACGACGTCGATCGGGTCGCGTTGTTCATACAGGTCGAGCATCGCCTCAAAGATCATGCCGTGGATATCTTTGTAAAAGTCATCAGGTCTGAGGATATCGGCAATCTTGGTGATCGCGTCCTTGTCTATCAAAAGAGAGCCGAGCACAGACTGCTCAGCCTCCAAGTTTTGAGGGGGGAGTTTGGTGATGTTTTCCTTGGCCATATGTAATTTCTCTGTGCCACCATTGTACAGTCGGAGGTTGTTTAAATCAAGTAACGCATATGCACATTTTGTCCACTACTCGTGCAAAGTACTGTCATAATAAAAGCCCCCGCAATCATGCACGGGGGCTCTTTCACTTCATTGTGTGTGGTAGTGGTGCTTACGGCACCGATACCTGCATTTCGGCTGCGAGTCCGGCCTTGGTGCCCTGGAAGACGCCGTTTACCTGGAACTTGAGAGGCCCAGACAGCGCTTCGATGCCCGTGGTCCATTCGATTGAGTGCTGGGCTGCGAGATTGTTCTCGAGCACGGCTTGGGCATGTTGGGTCCGTTGCACAGCTCTCCCGACCAAGTGGAAATGTTTTGTTGCATCGTATATCGCCGAAGTCTCCCAGCCGCGCTCGGTGATTCCGAATTGGTTATGCAGTGCGAGCACGCCGCTCAATCCCAGCTTGTCCATGGTACATTCAAAGCCTATAAATCCGGCACTCCTCCAGCCATTGGGCTGGTAACCGGTCTGATACGCGCTCCGGAAGTTGAGGAAGCTGGAGAGTTTCACCCGGGCGGCACAGATGATATCCTTGGCTTCGTTGTTGTCGGCTTTGTTCATGGCACTGCCATCAATCACAGCGGCGGAAAAACTGTATCGGCCCCATGTTGCCATGGTTTGCATGCCGAAAACGTACTGAACCGGGGTATAAAACTCCATGAGCCCAAAATTAACCCACGGCTTTAAACGCGGACCTCCCGTCATCAAGGCGATTTCACTGGGGAACTGCCCAACCCTGATAGTCAGGCTCCTGACTGTTGAGGAATCAATACGCCGATACAGAAGGCGTATATCCGCATACGCCTGCAGGGAAATAGTCGGGTCTCCAACCTGAGCTTCGGCAAGAAACGTAAGCGACTGGCCGCGCTTGATCGCCACCGATGGCCTCAGGCGAGCTGCGAAGAAACCTTCGCGGTTGTTAACATTCTGCTCCATTTTTGGTTGCTCAAAACGGAACTGGAAGTAGCCTCCATAGTATTTGAGTTCCCATTTTGGTGCGGTCTGGGCGCTGTCACTTTTTGAAGCGCTTGCAGGCGCTTGGGCCAGTAATCCGCTCGGAGCGAGTAGGTACAGGGCGAACATGCATCCGAGTACGATCATCAATCTGTTCATTTCAAACCTCCGACTGATACTATATTGTTTTAGTGTTAATTTGCTGTTTCGTAACAAAAAAGCCGTTCGCTTACCTTAGCAAAGTAGTAGCAATACGTCAATGTGATATTTGCCAGGTTGACAGGGAATATGTTTTTGCTAGTATTGCAGGTACGGGCCGTTAGCTCAGTTGGTAGAGCACCTGCCTTTTAAGCAGGGTGTCGCAGGTTCGATCCCTGCACGGCTCATAGTAAGGACGCCTTTCGCGAGCAAGGCGTTTTTACTTACTGAAAAGCAAGTTTTTCCGTAGGGATCGAAGGGCAGCAGCGAACCCTGAATTTATTTCAGGTAAGCGCCGACGAATGCGAGCTGGCGCAGCATTCGGCGCTGCCCAGGACCCGATCCCTGCACGGCTCATAGTAAAGACGCCTTTTATCAGAAAGGTGTTTTTACTCTAGTGTGGTACTATTTGAATAATAAGGAAACTGCTCTCGAGGGAGAGCAGTTAACTTTTAGCTGTTTATCACTACGTGTGATTAGCAGCCAGGACAAAGGTTTTCGCATGGCGGCAGCGTGGTCTCGGAATCCTTGACATAGCCTCTACGGGGCCATCTATCGGACTCAGCAATTCGCTGGCTCGAAGTTACTTCTGATGCAGGAACAGGCAGTTCTTTTAGGGCCGGATGCCCTGGAGGGAATACCTCCCTGTTCTCACTTGCTGGCCAGCCGCCACCAACGCCATCGTCCTGTCTAAAATCGTCCGTACTCATCTGAATCACCTCCGATCGGTAGGGCTTTTTGAACGATTTTTGCGGTTTCTATTCGATAAAGTCTTATTAATATCTCTATATTTACCCTACTACCGATGTGTACGTACAGTCAATTCAAAGTCAAGGGTACGAGAGGTGGCTATTTGCCAAATTAAGAAGAATTTGATATAATGCAGTCGAAAAGGCATTATTTTCCGTTATTATGCCTTAATTAAACATAATAATAGAATTTTTCTATGGAATTAGGCGGCGGAGCGATTTTCGTACTTATACTTCTCCTTGTTTTTGGTGGTTTTTTCTATTTTTATACGCGCAAGAAGTTTTAAAATCCTTACCTAAGCGATTTAAGCAGGGAGCTATTGACAACACAGGGTAAACGTGATAGTATGGATTGAAGTTTGTTTGTCCGAAGATTGAATTATTATCTTATATTCAAACACGAAAGGGGGTGAAAGTTACATGAAAAAAGTATATATTGGTATCGCTACTCTCTCGATGTTTGCTCTTCCGATGGTCGCCGCAGCACAGGTCAATATTGACGAAGAATTGGGCACCACCTTTGGCCTTGGAAGCGCTGACCTTGAATCAACCGTGATTAACATCATTCAATGGATTCTGGGATTCCTGGGATTGATCGCTGTCATCTTTATACTCTATGGTGGTTTCATGTGGATGACCGCTGCAGGAAACGAAGATCGGGTTTCAACCGCGAAGAAAATTATCACTTCGGCAGTTATCGGTTTAATCGTCGTATTGCTCGCATGGGCAATTGTCATCTTCGTTGTCAACCAGACTGGTGATGTTACCGGTGCCTAGTAATGGGAAGATTTATTCATTTTGACACCGAATATATTCGGATATATTCCAATATCCAAAGCAAGGCGGCTGTATGAAGTATGCAGCCGTTTTTGCTTGGGAAAATTTGTGGTAGACTAGGGATACCAACCTATGAGCAAGTACTACTATGCCCAATCAGTGAGCCGCGTCGCCGAAGTAACCGGTGTCGTTATTTCAGATGGTTTGTCTGCTCAGCAGGCGGCCCGCCGAGCGAGGGAGCACGGAAACAATGAACTTCCGCGAGAAAAGTCTTTCTCGGCGTTGAAACTTCTGGCCAGCCAATTCCGGAGCATTTTAATTTACATCCTGCTCGTTGCTGCAGCGATTAGCTTTTTGCTCCAGGATATAATTGATGCGTGGGTCATTCTCGCCGCCGTGGTTTTGAATGTCGTCGTTGGTTTTATCCAGGAATTCCGTGCACAGAAATCACTCGAGAAGCTGCGGAATGTCGTCACCCAATATGCTGAAGTTCGGCGCGAGGGCCAAGAAAGGAAAGTTGAAGCGAAAGAATTAGTTCCGGGGGATATTGTTTTTCTAAGATCGGGTAATAAAGTGCCGGCCGATATCAGGATTGTTACAGCTGATGACTTGCGAATTGATGAAGCAAGTTTAACTGGCGAATCAGTGCCAGTGCGTAAGACAGCTGAGGTGCTTCCGAACGCGGTTGTTTTAGCTGAGCAGAGGAATATGGCGTTCATGGGAACTACTATCGTAGCCGGAACCGGATTGGGGATCGTTGTGGCGATAGGTAAGGAGACGCAGCTGGGTCATATTGCAGAACTGATAAGGACCATGAAAGAAGAGGATACGCCCTTGCAAAAGAAATTGGGATCATTTGCAAAGGTTCTGGGTCTGGTTATTGTAGGGATCGCTGCTGTAATTTTCGTTGCTGGGATTTTATTAGGGTATAGTTTTGAAGAAATGTTCATGACAGCAGTAGCACTTGCCGTTGCGGCTGTTCCGGAAGGTCTCGTAGTAGTCGTTACGGTAATTTTAGCAATTGGCATGCAGCGTATTCTGAAGCAGAAGTCGCTGGTCCGTAAACTTGTTGCTGCCGAAACATTAGGTTCCACCACGGTAATTTGTACGGACAAGACCGGAACGCTGACAGAAGGGGAAATGCGTGTTGTTCGAATAATAACCCACGCAAACAATCTGGATACAGTTCGCGCCTCGATCAGCGATTTGTCGGGTGAAGCGGCGAAAAGCTACTTTTTTGCCCTCATAATAGGCGTTTTGGCCTCTGATGCTTTTATCGAGAATCCTGACGAGGCGCTTGAGCACCGGAACATCATCGGCTTGCCGACTGAGAAGGCCCTCGTGCTCCTCGCTTCGCAGGCAGGTATTAATATCCGTAAAATGCGGAGGGAAAATCCTCGTCGGGAGGTGATTCCGTTTTCTTCAGCCAGGAAATACATGGCGACACTCCATGAAAATAGGGCTCAGGAGCGTATTTTGTACTATAAAGGCGCTCCAGAAATATTATTGCGGGCCGCGACAAAAATTGATTTGGACGGAAAAATTATTCAGCTCGATTCGAAAAAACGCGAAGCTCTCAAGCGAGAATACGAAAAACTAAGTGCTGAGGGTCTGCGTATTCTAGCGTTGGGCTTCAAGAAGGTTGACGCGGGATTCCAAAACATTCAGGAGAGGACTGATGTACTCCAAGACCTCGTTTTTGTTGGCTTTGCCGGGATCAAAGATCCGCTCAGGAAAGAGGCCAGAGAAACAATTGAACGCTGCTTGGAGGCTGGAATTCATCCAGTTATGATAACGGGTGACCATCGTCTGACGGCAAAGGCGATCGCCGCCGAGCTGAACTTACCCCATGAAGATAGGAATATAATCGAAGGAAAGGAGCTGGAGCGGTTAAACGAAAAGGAGTTAAAAGAGCGAATTGCAGAAATTTCCGTTTACGCCCGCGTTAATCCCAATGACAAACTGCGGATCATTGATGCCTGGCAGTCGCGTGGACAGGTTGTTGCTATGACTGGCGATGGGGTAAATGACGCCCCCGCACTTAAGTCGGCCGATATCGGCGTCGCGCTTGGATCGGGCACTGACGTTGCGAAAGAAACAGCTGATATTGTGCTTCTCGATAATAATTTTAAAACAATCGTCTATTCAGTTCAGGAAGGCAGGACAATCTATGAAAATATTAAGAAAGTCATTCTCTATCTTATGTCCGATAGTTTTACAGAGATGGTCATAATTTCATTGGCTATCTTGTTTAGGTGGGAGCTCCCGCTGTTGGCGGCCCAAATACTATGGATCAATTTAATCACTGACGGTTTTCCGAACATTGCTCTGACCTTGGAGCCGGGAGAAAAGGACATCATGCAGCAGCAGCCGGTTTCTCCAAAGGCAAAGATGGTTGATACGGAAATGAAACTTATCATCGGTATTGTAAGTTTATTAACAGGCGTTATGGCTTTATGTATCTACTATTTTACCTTAAAGGCTACTGGTGACATCGAAAAAGCACGTACAATGACGTTTGTTGCGGTGGCGATTGATTCTTTACTTTATGTTTTTTCATGTAGGAGTATGCGCTATTCGATCTGGCATCGCGAGACGTTTTTAAATAAGTACTTGTTGTTTGCTGTTATGATGGGTTTCGGATTACAGCTGGTAGCCGTGTATGTTCCATTTTTCCAGAAGATATTTCATGGCGTCCCCTTGAATTTATTTGACTGGGTGATCGTACTGACAGTCGGTGTTGCTTCAGTATTTGTGATCGAGATCATTAAATGGTTTTTTATAGTTTGGAACAAGAGGATGTTGAGACGTAGAGTGGCTTGATATAAAGAGTTTTTATTGGCTATAAATTTGACATTCGTCGGCGTCAGGTAACAGGCTGGAAGCGTTTTTTAGCACTAATTATTTATTTGCAAAAACACAAAAAAACAGTATAATATGGGCATATCCATATGCAAATAGTACGAATTTCGGATATATCAAGGCACGTCGGTAAACAGGTAACGATCCAGGGCTGGGTTGCTAACGTGCGTTCCAGCGGCAAGATTGTTTTTCTGCAGCTGCGGGACGGTTCAGCGGGTATTTTACAGGCAGTCGTGACAATGGCAGTTGCGAATAAAGAGGTTAGCTATTGGCAAACCGCCGAATTATTGACGATTGAATCATCATTACAAGTCGTTGGGAAGGTTAAAGCTGAACCGCGTGCCCCCGGCGGATTTGAGCTCGAAGTGAGCGATTTGAAGCTCGTCCATCGGGCAGGCGAGTATCCCATCGGCAAGAAAGAACATGGTCCTGATTTTCTCCTGAATAACCGGCACCTGTGGCTCCGTTCAGCGCGGCAGGCTGCAATCATGCGCGTCAGGGACAGCATCATCTGGGCGCTCCGTGAGTTTTTCCGCAATGAAGGCTTTGTGATGACCGATACGCCGATCCTGACACCGACGTCGTGTGAGGGCACCACGACATTGTTTGAAACGAATTACTTCGACGAAAAAGCGTATTTATCCCAGTCCGGCCAGCTGTATCTTGAGGCGCTGTGCATGGCACTCGGAAAAGTGTACGATTTCGGCCCGACGTTCCGCGCAGAGAAGTCCAAGACCCGGCGCCACCTGACCGAATTCTGGATGCTGGATGCGGAGATGGCGTTCTATGACTTGGACGCAAGCATCGACCTGCAGGAGCGGATGATTGTGTATGTTATTCGCAGGGTTCTCGCTGAGCGGGAAGCTGACCTTGCGCTGCTCAAGCGGGACATCGCTCCGCTTCAAAAGGTACAAGCGCCGTTCATCCGGATGACGTACGAAGAAGCGCTCGGAGAATTGAAGAAGCTTGGCTCGGACATCGAGTGGGGCACTGACCTCGGCAACGACGACGAGACCTTAATAACGAAAGCACATGACCGCCCGATTTTCATTACCAGGTATCCCGCGGCGATTAAGGCGTTTTATATGAAACCCGATCCGGAAGACGAGAAACTCGCGCTGTGCGCGGACATGCTTGCCCCTGAGGGGTACGGAGAGGTGATCGGCGGATCACAGCGCATTGACGATTTTGCATTACTTGAGGCACGCATCAAGGAGAGTAGACTGAAGCGTGAAGACTTCGAGTGGTACCTTGACCTGCGGCGGTACGGCTCTGTCCCTCATTCAGGATTCGGCATCGGGCTGGAGCGCACCGTCGCCTGGCTGTGCGGACTTGACCATGTGCGCGAAACAATCCCGTTCCCGCGAATGATTAACAGGCTGCGGCCGTAACAATATGCGATTTATACGCGATAGACGCGGAGTACAAGCGGTATCGATCATCCTCTTCGGGCTTCTCGCACTGTCAGTTGTTTTGCTGAATGCGATTTCAATCACGGTAAATCAGCGGAAACATGCGGCGGCGATGGAACGGAGCGGGGAAACGGCTGCGATCAGCTTCTGCGGCACGGCACACTCGCGGTTTCCGGAGCAGTGTCTCGTCGCGCGGGCGTACCAGTGTGGCGGGACATATATATTGCAGAGCAATTGTATTGGCGTTGGAGAGGTTATCCTGGATAAGAATGGCGATTTCTTGAAGTGGTGCGGATACGCGACGCTCGACCAAACAGCGCCGGACTGCGGCCGGTATTGGATGGATGCGCAAGGCCGTGACTGCACTGCAACTAAAAATTTATGCGGAACGAAATGAGCATACGCAACCAAGCCGGAGTAACGACATTTTGGGGGATATCCATCATTCTCATGGAGGTGGTCATCGTGTTTTTCGTTTTTTATATCCTCTATTTTTTCTGGATAGAGAACCCGACCCCGACGTCGAATATCCTCATCGTACGCGTGTTCCAGCGCGGTGAGGTCGTGAAAATTCCGAGCACCGTCAATAGTGCAGCATGGTCCCAGTATGAGCAGCCCGGTTTTTTCACCGTGCAGTATCCTGCCGAGTATTCCGTTTCGGAAGATTCAATCACCTATGGCTCGACGACGGGATCGATGGTCGTTTTTACCCGCCAGGATAACATGGAAGCCTTTTCAATACGGTATTTCGGGATTAATGAGGATGAGGAAATCGGGGAGGCGTATGAGCGGTTGACAGGCATCCACCCCGGGATTTACCAGTCGTACACCGAGAAGGTCGATACGGCGGATGCGATCATATACCGCCTACAGGCAGGCACTGCTTCCAACGACCACATATTCTTCCTGGGCAAGGGGAATTTATTTGAGGTACCGTTTACGACAACCACTGCGGAAGTACTCACGACGTTTCGATTTGTTAAATAAGCTATTGCAATGATTATTCAAAAAGGCTGGTCGCCGATCATCATCGCTATCGTAATCTCCGTCCTGGCAGTTGCTCTTGTCGGCGTAGCTTTTTACGATAAGGCGACAAACAATAAAGAGGCCGCGGAAAATACAAATACCGTTGCGAATACAAACGCAGCTGCATTAGTAGCCACGAGCTTCATCCCAGCAAAAGATAGCACCGTTAGCTCACTCGATACGGTAACGGTAGGTTTTTCAAAACCTATAGACCAAACGACGCTTACCGATGGTTCATTCTATGTCTTGCAGGGAATTGAGGACAAGATACCCGGTACGCTCGCGCTTGATGCGTCGAAAAAGGTTGTTACTTTTACACTCGACACGCCCCGCACGGCGGCCCAGAGGTGCACCGTAGTGGTAGAAACGTCACTGGAAGCAACCGACGGCACATCACTTGCAAATAAGCAGGTTTGGAATATCGATATCGGTCCCGCGGCTGCGCCGGACACAAATTCCAACGTGAATACCAGCACGAATACGAACACTGCGGCCATCGATACTACCAGCTGGGAGACGTATACGAATGATACACTGAGATATTCCATTAAATATCCCTCAAACTGGATAGTAAATTTGGATTACATCAATGATGGAAGTTTATATATCTTGTCACCTGACCGACAAGAAAGAATGAATGCTAAACAAATTGTTAGAATTTTTGATGTGATGGTTAAAGTCTATAAATCTGCATCAGAGTTGCCAAATAATTCTACTGAGCGATTAAGTTTTGAAGACTGGATAAATCAAAAAACTCTTGGGTACTGTGTCGAATTTCAACCAACTATCATCATGGTTGATAATGTACAAGGTTTTCAAGGCGGGTGTTTAGGAGAATCTGAGACGTATATAATTTTTTTACAAAATCAAGGTTACATTTATAGCATAGAAACTGGTGATACGGCATCACCTACCCCAACAGAGCAAGGTATAATTAACACTTTTAAATTTGTTCAATAATTGTTCCATGGAACGTTTATTAACGAAAGAAGTTATTAGCCATATCGGTAAGAAAGTCCGCCTTAACGGTTGGGTCCATGTGACCCGGCGGCTCGGGAAGATGGTGTTTGTCGAATTGCGAGACGTTAGTGGTATTGTTCAGGTTGTTTTTACTCCTGACAAGAAGGATGTTTTGGAGACCGCGAAAAAGCTGCGGCCGGAGTTTGTCGTTGAAATCGTCGGAACAGTTGCGCAGCGGCCCGAAAAACTGGTTAACAAGGAGATGCCAACCGGTACTGTTGAAATTCAGGCAGAGGGCTTGAAAATCCTTGCCGAATCCAAGACGCCGCCGTTTGAGATTGTTGAAACGGAAAAAGAGGAAGTCGGGGAGGAACTGCGCTTCAAATACCGGTATTTGGATTTGCGCCGCGCGAGGAATCAGCGTTCGATTATTATCCGTTCGAAACTGGTGAAATACATCCGCGATTTTTTGCATAAAGAAGGCTTTATTGAAATAGAGACGCCTATACTCGCGAAGTCAACGCCCGAGGGCGCACGCGACTATCTCGTGCCGTCGCGCCAGTATCCGGGCAAGTTCTACGCATTGCCGCAGTCGCCGCAGCAGTACAAGCAGCTCTTGATGATTGCCGGCTTTGACAAGTATTTCCAGATCGCGCCGTGCTTCCGTGACGAGGATGCGCGCGCTGACCGCGCGCCGGACCAGTTTTTCCAGTTGGACCTGGAAATGTCGTTTGTTGAACAAGCCGACGTGTTGGATTTGATTGAACGTCTGTACGCGGCGATGGTCAAGGAATTGTTCCCAGAGAAAAAAATTACGTTCAGCCCGTGGCCGCGCATACCGTACGCCGAAGCGATGAAGAAGTACGGAAACGACAAGCCCGATTTGCGTAAGGATAAAAACGATCCCAATGAGCTCGCGTTCGTGTTCATCGTTGACTGGCCGTTTTTCGAGGCAGAGAAGAAAGACGGCAAGTACGTCGCGAACCACCATATATTTACCGCACCACATTCGGATGACGTCGCGCTGCTCGAGACTGACCCAGGCAGGGTGCGCTCGTGGCAGCACGACATCGCGTTGAACGGCAATGAAATTGCGGGAGGCAGTATTCGCAGCACCGACCCGAAAGTATTGGAAAAAGTGCTGGAGTTGGTCGGCGTGACGAAAGAGGAGGCCAAAACGCAGTTTGGCCATATGATGGAGGCGTTTGAGTACGGCGTGCCGCCGCATGGCGGCATTGCGTGCGGCATCGACCGGCTGTTGGCAATCCTCCTGCGCGCGCCGAATATCCGCGAAGTCGTTGCGTTCCCTAAGACCGGTGATAATCGCGAGCCGATGACGGGCAGCCCGTCAGCAGCGAGCGAGCAGCAGTTAAAGGAATTACGGCTGAATGTTACGAAAAAATGAAGTTATCGACGCTCCAAAAATTTATTTTGAAATCAACCGCAAGCAACCGCGGGAAAACGCGACGCGCTACATTCCTTCGGTATTATGAAAGACGGGAAAAGACAGTCAAGCCCGCTGACCGGCCGGGTATTGTTACGCGGAGCATTGAGCGTTTAATCGACAAAGGCTTGATGGTCGGCTTTGGCCGCCGCACGCCAGAGAAGTGGTTTATCGACGACGTGACACTGACAATCGCGGGGCGGCGGGCGGTACGGAAACTCGTTGGTAAACAGCAGGAACTGCCGCTTGGTTTGCGAAGAAAAAAAGTAAATAAGTAATTTGAAAGGATATACGTATGGCTATCCCAGTAAAGCTTCTCAACCATCTGAAAAAAGCAAAAGTAAAATACGACGTGCTTGAGCATAAGACGGTTTTTACCGCGTATGACCTGGCGCAGACCATGAAACGTAAATTAAGTGAAATCGCGAAAACAGTGCTCGTGAAAGCGGACAAAGAATACTTTATCGTGGTCGTGCCGGCGCACTACAAGGTTGATTTCAAGAAAGTGAAAGCGCTCCTCAAGGCGAAAAGGGTTGACATCGCGAAGGAGAAAGAAATGCAGGCGAAGTTCAAGGTCAAACCAGGCGCGATCACGCCGTTTGGTTCACAGCACAAAATTGGCGTCGTGATGGACAAAGCGCTCCTGAAAGCGAAAGAGGCGATTTTCAGCGCAGGAAGCTTCACGCAGAGCCTTAAAATGAAAGTTAAAGATTACCAGAAGGCCGAACAGCCGACGACCGGCACGGTTGGTAAGAAGAAATAACCCATGGACACAGTTTCGCACGCAGGGTGGGGGGCGACTGTCATTCGAGCCAAATCGATGGTTGGCTGGGCGGCCATCGCCGGCGCTTTGCCGGACATGATCCCGGTGCTCTACGGCATCGTGCGGTACGGTTTGCGCTTTTTTTCCGAGATGACAAGCCAGCGGTTCGTGAAGAGCCCAACATCGGGGTACATGCGGATCTATTATTTCACGCACAGCCTCGTGCCCGCAAGCATTACGACAATCATCCTTTTCATATTTACTAAATCCGCGTGGCTTCTCAGTATTCCGTATTTTTTCCATATACTGCTTGATATTCCTACCCACCGCGGGATGTGGGCAACCCGCATTGTGTATCCGTTTTCAGATTTCCATGTCAACGGGTGGAGTTGGTGGCGCCATTCATGGATCAGCATGGTGAATTGGACGGTACTCATCGCGATCAATTTTATTCTCTGGAATGTTTCATAATGCCGTATAAAATAAAACTCGAACAGTTTGAAGGCCCGCTCGATCTGCTGCTGCAGCTCATCGAGCAGGAAGATATGGATATTAGCACGGTGTCGCTTGCGGCTGTCACGGAGCAATACCTCGCGTACCTGAATGAGACTGAAGATATACCGCTTGAGGAGCTCGCTGATTTTCTCGTTGTTGCCGCGAAATTACTCCTCATCAAATCACGGATACTCTTGCCCAATGCGCAGATTGAGGGCGAGGAGGACGGCTCTGACCTCGAGCAGCAGCTCAGGATGTACCGGGAGTTTTACGAGGCATCGAAAGTTTTAAATAAAATGGTGCACCAGCGGCATTTCCTGTTTCCCCGCGAGCGAATGGCAGTTCGTGTCGATAAAATTTTCAATCCACCCCAAGGAGTAACGGCGGACAGACTCAAAGAACTTTTCGTGAGCGTCCTCGTGGGGCTGGAGCCGTGGGTGAACCTTTCGCAGGAGGTTATCATTAAAACGATTTCCATACGCGAACGGATCGGGAACATCCAGCAGCTTATCAAGAAACGGGCGGAAGTGAGCTTTCACGAGCTCCTGAAGTCTGCGAAGAATAAAACCGAAATCATCGTAACATTCCTCGCCGTACTCGAGTTAGTGAAGCTGCGGACGATCGCCGTGGTGCAGGACGGTGTATTCAATGATATCAAAGTGCATAAGGTTGCAGACCATGAGGCCGATATTCTTCGCGAAGAGGCCAATTAAAAAGCTTATTATTCATCAGGATATTCAAGGTAGAAACACTATGGAAACAAAGCATTTAATCGAGAGCCTGCTGTTCGTTTCCGGAAAGCCGGTGTCAATCGTGAAGCTAACTGAACTGCTTGGTTGCACCCGCGAGCAGACAGTCCAGGCGGCAGATGACCTCATGCGCGAGTATGCAGACGGCAAGCGGGGGGTCCAGATCCAAAAAACAGCAACCTCCTACCAGATGGCGACGAGCCCTGATGCGAGCGGAACTATCCAGAATTTCGTAAAAGCGGAACAAACCGGCGAGTTAACGAAACCCTCGCTCGAGACCCTTACCATCATCGCGTACCGCGGTCCGATCACCAAGGCAGAGCTTGAACAGATCCGCGGCGTTAATTGCAGCTTGATATTGAGAAATCTTCTTATCAAAGGCCTTATCGAGACGAGGGACGACCGCGGGAAGATGGCCGCGGTGTATACCGTCACGTTTGAATTCCTCCGGTTTCTCGGGCTGCACCGTGTCGAAGAACTGCCGGACTATGCAAAGCTCAACCAAGACGAGAATCTGAAAAAGCTTCTTGAGCGAAAAATCGAGGACCAGCCCCATCCTGGCGCTTCCGGTCCCGTGTCAGCATAACCGTCGCGCGAAATGTTTCCATTCTTGCTTATTACGCTTTTGTACTTGAACCATGCTGACTATCCAATGGCAGCAGTGGGATATTCAAGTACTGAGAGTATTCAATTGACCGAGACGCTGCTTAAAACGGAATATCAGCCGCCGTATCGGATCTTACGCACGATTCCGCCGGTGAGGATCAATCCCCTCGGAAATCCTTCTCGCCGGATAACCGCACATTCCGCTGTTGTACTGGACGCGAAATCGGGTGCAACGCTCTGGGAGCATCATGGGAGCGAAATACTGCCGATCGCAAGCCTGACAAAGCTCGTGACTGCAATTGTTTTTCTCGAACAAAATATTCCACTCGACACAGAGGTGACAATCGCAGATGAAGACACTACGGACGTAGAGGGCAGCACGCTCAAAGTGAAGACGGGAGAGGTTGTGACAGTCCGTGATTTGCTATACTCGAGCCTGGTTGGGTCCGCGAATAATGCGACGAAAGCACTCGCCCGGTCTACTGGCTTAACGGCTGAACAGTTTATCGCGCGCATGAACGCGGTTGTCCAACGCCTCGGGCTCCAGAGCACCTCATTTTCAGATGTAACCGGATTGGATCCTAGGAACGTTTCAACGGTTACCGAGTACGCCCGCATAGCACGCTATGCCTTTCAAAACAATTTAATAACAAGCATTCTCAGTACAGACGAATATTCATTTGAAACCGTTGATAAGCATATTTCCCACCGGATACGGAACACCAATGTGCTCCTTGGTGATGCAGATCTCGGCCTTGTCGGTGCCAAGACGGGGTACCTTGATGAGGCCGGCTATACATTCGCTTGTGAGGCCATGAAGGGTGGGAATAACGTTATTGTGGTCTTATTCCGGAGTGCATCGAGCGACGAGCGATTCGCCGAGGCAAAGGAACTCATAGGGTGGGCGTTCCAGAGCTACCGGTGGCTGTAGGTTTTTACAAAACCTTGAAAATACGCTATTATTATGGCTAGAACAACAGTACCAGTATGCCTGGGGAAAGGCATTATTCTCGCGAAATCTCGATAGTACACGATATGCTATCAATAGTATTGAGCGTAGGATAGGGGGTATGCATCGAAAGCCATTGGTCATCGCAAATTGGAAGATGAATCTTGACCTGTCGCAGGTTGAGCGTTTTTTTCAGCAATTCACTGTCAGCGATGATGTGCTCAAGAAACTTGAAGTTATTCTCTGCGCTACGTTGGTCCACCTTGAACGGGTACAGCGCCTGGTTGGTTCCCGTGCGATTGCCGTCGGGGCGCAGAATGTATTCTGGGAAGACCGAGGCGCATTTACTGGCGAGGTGTCAGCGCTCCAGCTCGCTGATTTTGGATGCCGGTACGTTCTCGTCGGGCACTCGGAACGCCGTGAACATTTCCAGGAGACTGATGGTGTCGTCGGCAAGAAGGTGCGCCAGGCGCTACAGCGCGGCATTACTCCTGTTATCTGCCTCGGAGAGAGCTATGAAGAGAAAGAAGCGGGCGATACCAAGCGGGTTGTGCAAAATCATGTGCGTGCCTGCCTTGAAGGGTTTGAACCCCGTGATATTGCAAAAGTAGCAATCGCGTATGAACCGGTCTGGGCGATTAGCACGAATGTCCATAACGTAGACGGCAAAGCAGACAGTCCCAAATCAGCCCAGGTCGTGCATAAGCTTATCCGCCGCCTTGTCGCGGAGATTGCCACATCGACAATTGCTGAAGACATCGGTATTCTCTATGGAGGTTCGGTGACACCTGAAACAGTAGGCGGTTTTGCAGCGATGGATGACATCGATGGAGTTTTAGTGGGCGGAGCAAGCAAGGAAGCGGCGTCGTTCCAAAAAATTGTTATGGAATTTATTAAGCAGAAAAAACTGTAACCCATGCTCGTGCATTTGAAAGAATTATTGAAGCACGCCGCGGACCATGAGTATACACTGGGCGCGTTCAATGTCGAGAACCTGGAAACGACACTCGGTGTCGTACGAGCCGCGGTCGCAAAGCGGTCACCGATTATTTTACAAGTTTCAGAAACGAGCATCCGCTACGCCGGCCTGAAAGCCATAACGAATATCGTGCAGACGATTTCATCAGTTGAGGCTGGCGTGATCCCGATCGCGCTCCATCTCGACCACGGGAAAACATTCCGGTCAGTTGCGGAATGCATCAGGGTCGGGTTCTCGTCGATTATGATGGATGCGTCGGACATGCCGTTCATGGAAAATGTGCTCCTTACGAAGCAAGCGGTTGATTTCGCCCACGGCAGAGAGGTGCTTGTCCAGGGCGAACTCGGCGTTGTGAGGGGCTTGGAAGAAGTGAGCCCCGAGGAGCGCGCGAAATTAATGACAAAGCCGGAAGAGGCCGAAGAATACGTCCGAAAAACAGGGGTCGATGCACTTGCCGTTGCGGTCGGTAATGTCCACGGGATTATTAAAATGCGGAAAGGAAATCCAGACCTTGATTTGGGGAGGCTCGAGGCGATACACAATGCAATACCTGCTATTCCGCTCGTTCTGCATGGTGCATCCGGGCTTCCACAGAGCGAGATATTCGAAGGCATGAAGCGGGGGATTCGCATCATTAATATTGATACAGAGATTCGCCTTTCATTCACCAATGCGCTCCGCGAGATGCTCATGAAGAACCCGACGGTATTCGATCCGCGAGAACTCTTGTCTCCGTCGATTCAGGCTATCCAGCGGGTTGTCGAGGCGAAGCTCGAGATGTTCGGGAGTGCGGGCAAGGCAACACTTATTAATAAAGTTTAATAATTAAAACGACATACTACTATGGCACTTCGAGTGGCAATCAATGGTTTCGGCAGAGTCGGCAAGGCAGTCTTCAAAATCATGCACGACAAAAAAGACATCGAGGTCGTCGCGATCAATAATCTCGCGCCAGCTGACATGACCGCCCATTTGCTGAAATATGATTCCATCTACGGGGTCTGGAACCACGACGTTTCTTCGTATGAAGGCGGTTTGATTGTCGACGGGAAAAAATACCCAATCGTCGGCGAGAAAGAACCCTCAAAGCTGCCCTGGAAAAAACTGAATGTTGATATCGTCATTGAGTCCACTGGAAAATTTACCAAGCATGACGATGCGGCTGCCCATTTGCATGCAGGCGCGAAGCGTGTCATTATCTCCGCTCCAGCAAAAGGCGGTGATATCCAGACAATCGTAATGGGGGTGAACGACAATGTGTTGAAAGACCAGGATATCGTTTCCAACGCATCATGCACGACCAACTGCATCGCTCCGGTCATGGCAATCATTCATAAGAAATTTGGAATTAAAAAAGCGGCGATGACGACCGTCCATGCATATACCGCGGACCAGAATCTCGTCGATGGGTCGCACAAGAAGGATTTGCGGCGCGCCCGCGCTGCCGCGATGAATATCGTCCCGACGTCAACTGGCGCGGCATCGGCGATGGGCGAAGTTGTCCCGGACCTCGCGGGCATTTTTGACGGCATTGCATTGCGGGTTCCTGTCCCAGTCGTTTCTCTGTCTGATTTCACAATTGTGACAAAGAAACCGGTAACTGTTGAAGGTGTGAATGCAGCGTTTGTTGCTGCAAAAGATACGCCGCAGTTTAAGGACGTGCTTGATGCAACCGACGCACCAATCGTTTCATCGGATATTATTGGTAATCCGCATGCCTCAATCGTTGATCTTGCACTTACAAAAGTCATCGATGGCGATCTTCTGAAAGTCGTTTCATGGTATGATAATGAATGGGGATATTCATGCGCACTTGTGCGCCTGTGCGAACGTATGGCTTAAGCATTTATCAGAGAATTTGATTATGAAAAAAACAGAACAAGCGAGGGGAGGTGAGATGGAATGAAAAGCCCTTATATTCCGCTTGCGTTTGCCGTATTTGGCGTTATGTGTGGTATTTTCGGGTTCTTCACAGAACTGTATGGGGAAAAGATCATCGTATCATCTTTCTTCTTTCTCCAGATGTCTGCGGCAGCTTTCCTCGCGGCAATCTATTTCGAGGTCCGGCGAAAGAACTAGCGCAGTGGGCAGTATCTACCGGTTTTTTACCCAAAGGTACGGGGGCATTTTTTGTCTGCAGGCGAAGGCTGGCAGGAAGATCCTTTGGAGGCTATAGCCCGCGATGCTTGACATGATGGCCTATGAGCACCTACAATGTTGAAGCTAATCTCCGCCGCTTCATGTTTTGCATCTAATACGCAGTAGCCTCTATGCCGCCTTCGTCTAGTGGCTAGGACGTCGCCCTCTCACGGCGGAAACACGGGTTCGATTCCCGTAGGCGGTACATCGTCATGAGGAAACAACTAATGGTTTTTTCCTCATTACTCTTTTTTCCTTTCAGGTGTACCTCGTTCCGGGGCCCGCGAGACCTGTGAGCTCGGTACGATAATTAATTTGTATATGAAAATAATCATTCGTTTAGCTCTCAATGCAGGGGCGTTGCTCGTTGTCGCATATTTGGTACCGGGATTTTTAGTTGATAACTTCTGGCCGGCAGCAATTGTGACCGCGCTGATTTTAGGCATCGCAAACGCCGTGCTCAAACCGATTTTAGTTATATTAACCCTGCCTGTTACAATAGTAACGCTCGGCTTGTCAACATTGGTCATCAATGCAGGATTCCTGTGGCTCACGGCCGAATTTGTCCCAGGCTTTTCAATTGATTCGTTTTGGCCGACGGCGATCATTGGCGCTGTTATCCTGTGGGTTATTTCGTGGTTTACGAACGCGATAACAAGAAAGTAATTTTCAAATAACTAATATAAAAAATGCTCGTTTTGACCAGACGAGTGTTTTGGATATACGCTATGGTCGTTTGATTTGAAATAAACAATGTTCACCACAATAGAAGAAGGGAGGACCGTATGGCGGTCCCAAACGTATTTGGAGTAAAGATTGTCAGCATTGCAGGTGACGATCTTGGTCCCGAGACTATCCTCACGAATGATCGACTGGCAAGTGAATTGCTGGCACGGAGAAAGACGGACGCGAAGCTTCTCCATGTCAAGCAGTTTCCTCCTGAAATTGCTGAACGTTACGAAACCAGCGGTCCGTGGATTGAAGAGCGGCTTCAGATCCGGCAACGCAGGATAGCACCCGCTGGACTTGCAACGTCCGATTTGGCCATTCAGGCAGGGAAAAAGGCACTGAGTAAAGCTGGGGTAACGCCTGATCAGATTGGATCGCTCCGTATCGCGACAGTCACACCAGACTATCACGCTTCATCCCCAACCGCTTCGCTCGTTGCAGAAGGACTTGGTATTCCAATTTGGGATATCGAGGATACGCAACTCCATGAGCTCATCGCATGCGATCACCAGCTCGCTTGCTCGTCTTTTGTCGCTGCACTTCAGGATGCAGTTGACGATATCATGCTCGGCAGATGCGAGTACGCACTCGTGATCGGTGCCGATAAAATGAGTACCATCACGGATTGGAGCGACAGAGGCTTTTGTCCGATACTCGGGGATGGGGCTGGGGCGATCCTGCTGAAGCGGGTACCTTATGAGGAAACCGATATCGAAGTCAACGCTTTCTATGCTGGCGGTGATTGGACGAAAGCTTCGCGGATCATTGCACCAGTCGGCGGATCACGAACGCCTCTCACGGTCGATCTAATCAAGAAAGATCCGTTGTTCAGCGGCACGAAGCTCCATATGGATGGCAACACCGTGTTCAAGGAGCTGGTTCGTTTTCTCAAGAATCACGTCATACCCGAGGCGCTTGAAAAGTGTGGCTACACTCCATCAAGCATTAACGTGATTTTTCCGCACCAGGCGAATGGCCGAATAACTGATGCGTTTGAGCGGCCGCTCCGTGCCCTTGGCTTCACAGGGTATGTGTCCCGTACGATCGAGACAGACGGCAACACGACCAGTGCGTCCGTGCCGCGTGGCATGGTTCATGCTTACGAGAACAAGATTCTCCTGCCTGGCCGTACCGTGATGATCGTTGTCATGGGTGGCGGCTACTTCTGGCGTGTTGTATTCTTACGCTGGAGCCTCAAATAGGAGAAATAGTTCTGGCCGCACTTATTGCAGTCGATGTCTGTCAAACATGGTTCAATCGGATCGCTTATAGCATCCACTGTTCTTGAGGGGGGACAGTGGATTTTTTTTCGACGAAGGCGGTCAATTACCGTTTTTTTGGCATGGTTTATTTTGCGTTTTTGATATGATATAATCAATCATACGCGCCTATCCATTAGGTGCATTACGCATAATTATTGAACGTAGCTCTATGGCGACAGCATGGTTTACGCTCGTGGTGGGGATCCTCCTGTGCATTGACGGCATTATTTTTCTCGTGTTCGACATTGAGGGGGTTGCGCTTCCGGATTGGCACGTGGGCTTGATGATACTCGTCGGTGTTGTCGGAATCATCCTCGGACTTGTTACGGTAATGCGGAAGAAGGAGCCGCCCGTGAAAGCGACCGTGAAGGACCGCGAGGCGATTGACGAGGATATCATGGAAGAGTAGTCAGCTGTTCTGCGGCGCGAGACTATGGCATTACCGAATACAAACCAAGGGATACACCACAAACGCGGCTTCCTGTTTTTGTACGCAGCATGCACTGCCGTCTTTATTTTATTTGTCGCTGTTGCGATCATTGTTGTATTCAAGCAGCCGAAGCCCCAGTTTAAGGATGCCGGCAAACAGGTCGCAGCTGATGCTGAGTTACGATTTGATTTTGACTGGCCGGTCGGAAGAGATGTCCGCATCGTCACGATGCCGCATGTATACGGCTCGGTCGAATATTCCGGATGGGTTGTTCCGGGGCACCTGGCGCGCACGGTCGTATTCAGACCGGAAGTAACCTGGCTGCCCGGCGTGACGTATTCCGTGACCGTTGAGCGCGTTGCGAGCGCCCTCACGCCGCTCCGTACCGTGAAATATTATACGTATTCATTTACTGTGCAGCCATCGGCCATGGTAGCTTCGATCCAGCCGGAACCGGGCGAGGAGTTCAGGCCTGACGGCACATGGACAGTGACACTTGACCAGCCATGCGATGTAACGTCTTCATACGAATTCCGCCTACAGCCGTCTGCTCCCCTTGAAACCAAGATGAGTGCTGATAGGCGCTCATTCACCATACGGCCAGAAACAGTACTCTCGCAGGGCCAGCAGTACACGCTCGGGATATACCGAAAAACACTTAGATATCAGCTTGGTACTGACACCGTTGTCCAGCAGAGCGATCCGATGCTTGTATCTGAAGATACGTGGCCGGTGCCAGAAGCGCCGGGAATCAAGAGTTTTGCCCCGAGTGGCTCAAGTGTGGGGCTCGGGGAGCAGATAGTTATCAATTTTACCGATGACATTGATCTCGCGTCTCTGCGAGAAAATGTAAGCATAGAACCTGAGCTTGCAGGAACATGGGCAGTACAGGACGGCTCAGCGGCCGTATTTAAACCGACGAGTTTGGAGAAAGCGACGCTCTATACCATTACTTTGAAACAAGGTTTGGGCATGGAGAGTGGCGGGTACCTTGAGCAAGACGCGGTACATACATTCTCAACGATTGCCCCTGTTAAAGTTATACGGATGTCGCCATCAGATGGGAGTACCGGCATCAGCGTGAATGCCCACATACAAGCTGAATTCGACCAGGCAGTTGACCATGCGTCAGCCGAAAACCATTTTTCCATTTCGCCGGCAATCGATGGGGCATTTTCATGGATCGGGACGACGATGGTATTCATACCGCAGGCGAGCCTGGGATTTAATACTGCGTATACCGCAACAATCGCGGCTGGAATTGCTGCGGAGGGCGGGTATGAGTCCGAGTCTGTTTTCTCATCCAGTTTTTCGACCGAATTATCCGTTACGCGGCTCTCCGTGCCGTTCCATCGCCAGGAGCATAACCTGAGCTGCGAGATTGCCACGCTCGTGATGGCACTTGCGTACCGCGGCGTGAGCGTATCGGAAGCTGCAATCATCGACGCGATCGGTTTTGATGAGACACCGAAAGCGAACGGCATCTGGGGCAATCCGAATGCCGCGTTTGTCGGCGATATCGATGGCCACCAGCCATCGACTGGCTATGGCGTGTACTGGGACCCGATCGCGAATGCCGCGAAAGCGTACCGGCCTGCCCGTTCGTTTACCGGCTGGGGTATTGCCGATCTCACCGCCGAAATAAAAAAAGGCAATCCCATTATTGTCTGGGGCACGGCAGGCTCGGGCACGCGCATTGATTGGAAAACGCCGCAAGGCGGCACTGTCGTCGCGGTGAACGGCGAGCATACGCGCGTTGTGGTTGGATTCATCGGTTCTGCGGAAAACCCGACGACCATCATTACGCTCGATCCGCTTTCGGGAGAGAAATTATTTACCAAAGACCGTTTTCTCTGGAACTGGGGCTTGCTTGGGAACAGCGGGGTGGTTGTTGAGTAACAGAGCGGTTTTACAGGCACTCCGGAATGCAGGTACGAAGTAGTTGACAACCGGCGTTTGCCGGAGTAGTCTACATCGTTATACGTATGAAAACGAGAATACTCATCATTAATTCAGTGTTGGTGCTGTTTATCGCTGCCGGGCTCGCGTACCTCGCGAGAGGCCGGATTGCATCGCTGTGGGATGATTGGATGCACGAACCAGCGCCCGCGGCTGTTACCTATGAAGATATACTGAATCGGTTGGGTAACAGGAACGATGCGGCCGTCAATGTGAATATTAGCGCGAACAGCAATGCAGCCACTATAAATATAGCGCCGGAGCCGATTCCGCTCCCCGACGAATTGAACCTGGATGTGCCATTTACAACCCAGTCGCCGTTTGCAGAGTGGACCGAACAGGACAACGAGTCGTGTGAAGAGGCCGCAAGCTTGATCGTGCACTACTATTGGCAGAAAAAAACGTTTACGAAAGAGATCGCCAAGCAAGAGTTGCAGGGCATCGTCGATTTTGAAAATGAGCACCTCGGCAAGTTTAAGGATACGACCGCGGAAGAGACCGCGCAGCTCATCAAGGATATGTGGGGATACGAGCGTGTCGATGTCCGGTATGACGTTACGATTGATGATATCAAACGCGAAGTTTCAGAGGGAAGGCCGGTGATCCTACCGACTGCTGGTCGGTTGCTTGGAAATCCGAATTTTCGCTCACCAGGGCCGGTGTACCACATGCTCGTCGTGCGCGGATGGACACGAGATATGATGATCACGAATGACCCCGGCACGAGGAAAGGCGAGGAGTACCAGTACGCGCCGGGTGTTCTGCAGAATGCAATCCATGACTGGAACGGTACCGGCGATGCAATCGAGCAGGGAAGGAAAGCAATGATTGTTGTGTACCCGAATGATTGAAGCGGAGCGGTATTTTGATGTATAATTGTTCTATTGGCACTTACTATTTATCGGGGGAAGCCCGAGTAGACAATGAAAAAAATCATTTTTTTTATTCTTTCAGCGATTCTCGGGATCGTCTTATTTATCGCTGTTATCGCCAAAGTTGGCATTAGTAATATCTGGGATGCGTTTACGTATTTTTCATTCGCGAAGTGGCTCGTCATTGTCGTCCTGTATGCCATATCCTTCTACGTCACGATGTACCGGTGGCAACTCGTATTGCAGAGCCAGGGTTTTCGCGTGACCATGGCAAAATTGTTTCCGTCGAAAATCATTGGATATACGGTTGACTACCTCACCCCGTCACCGAATGTCGGTGGCGAAGCGATACGCGCGTATGTCTTAAGGAAGGACGCGAATGTCCGTTTTTCCCAAGGGCTCGCGTCCGTCGTGATCGACAAGATGCTCGATTTCAGTTTTGGGTTGCCATTTCTCCTGTTCAGCATTGTTTACATTCTAATTAAGTTCGATCTGTCGATTAAAATTATCGCAGTGCTTCTTTTCATCAGCCTTCTGTTTATTTTTCTGATGGCGCTCTTCTATTACAAAACATTACAGCAAAAGGATTTCTTTGGAGCGATTCTGCGATTCTTACAGTTGCACCGGCTATCGTTTATCAGCAAGGTCATGGATAAGATTGCCAAATTTGAACAAATCATTATTGACGTTTTCCGTAAAGACCGGAGGATGATGTACAAAGGTTTATTCTTGTCGTCTATTGGCGGCATTTGCACGTTGACGGCAATGTGGCTCATTCTTGTATTTATGGGATTGAAAGCAAGCTTGCTTGATGTCATCCTGATCACGACTTTGAATATTGTTACCTTTCTGCTTCCGATTCCCGGATCATTCGGCGGCACCGAAGCTGGGCAAGCAGTTATTTTCAGCATGCTCGGCTTTCCCCCTGAGCAGGGCGTCGTTTACACGCTGATATTCCGTTCAATTGATTTGGTGAAAGTCACGATCGGTCTCTTATTCCTGTCACACTTTGGTTTGAAGATCGGCCCGATGATTTTCAACCAAAAAGCCAGTATTGGGGAAGCGCCGGGCCAGCCACCTGCGCCGGTTCAATAGACTTATCCACAACGCTCGCGTTGACGCATATCAAAGGGGAGCATATAGTAGCCCTATGGTATGATTTTTCATACTTTTTAGTATTAACTTAATATATATGCGTTTTTCCCATCATCATGGCACATCATATGGCGCTACCATCATCGGCGCCAGAGGACAAGTTGTCATCCCGGCCCAGGCCAGAAAGGCTCTCGGGCTCAAGGAAGGGGATCATTTGTTGGTTTTTTGCTGGCACGGGAAATTTCTCGGACTTATGAAAAGCGAGACGGTCGATGAATTCATCGACAAAATCACGGATAAGATGAGCGCGGGAATAGAAGAACTAAGGAAACTGAAGGCTTCAATGAAGTAAGCCCTCGAATACATTGAATGCAATGAAAAAAATTTTACCTTATTTCAAGCCATACATTTGGCAATTCATTGTCCTCCTGGTCATGGTATATCTCATGGTCGCAGCAACATTGGCGCTGCCGGATTATATGGCTTCGATCATCAATAAGGGCATTGTCGGCGGAGACATGTCCCAGGTTTGGAACTACGGCAGAAACATGCTCCTCGTCGCCCTCGGTGCGGCTGCCGCAAGCGTTATCGTCGGCTGGTTCGCATCGCGCATCTCGGCAGGCTTTTCCCGCGATATCCGGGCAGCGCTCTTTACTAAAGTCGAAAGTTTCTCCTTGCATGAGTTTAATGCATTTTCGACCGCCTCGCTCATAACCCGCTCGACGAACGACGTCCAGCAGATCCAGATGGTCCTGGCGATGCTCTTGCGCATGGCGCTCATGGGCCCGTTCATGGGCGTGTGGGCGGTTATCAAGGCGTACCATGACGCCCCTTCGATGACGTGGCTTATGGCCCTGGCAATCGGCATTTTAATTGTTGTCATCGGCGTCCTGTTCAAAATTGCAATCCCGCGGTTCAAGCTCCTCCAAAAGCTCGTCGACAAGGTTAACCTCGTCAGCCGTGAAATTCTGACAGGCCTCCGCGTCATCCGCGCCTTCAACCGCGAACGAGCAGAAGAGAAGAAGTTCGACGGTGCGAACCTTGAGCTGACGAAAGTTACCCTCTTCGTCAACCGCCTGATGGTTATTATGTTCCCGATGATGATGCTGATCATGAACCTCACGACGCTCGGGATCGTTTGGTACGGTGCGCACCAGATTGATATGGGCAATTTGCAGATCGGCCAAATGCTCGCATTCATGCAGTACGCAATGCAAGCAATCTTCGCCTTCCTGATGATTACCATGATATTCATTATGGTACCGCGTGCCGCAGTTTCTATCGAGCGCATTTCCGAAGTCATTTCGACGACGGTTGCCATCAAGGATCCGAAAAAGCCCGCTGACGCATCGAAGGTCCGCGCGGGGAGAGTTGAATTCGATGACGTTACGTTTTCGTACGCGGGTGCAGACGAGCCGGTTCTCCATGACATTTCCTTCACCGCGCTGCCAGGACAAACAACAGCATTTGTGGGCAGCACGGGCAGCGGAAAATCAACCCTCATCAACTTGATTCCGAGGTTTTATGACGTGACCAAAGGGTCTATTAAAATTGATGGCATTGATGTCCGTGATATGCGTATGGAGGATTTGTATTCAAAAATTGGGTATGTCCCCCAGCAGGGAGTGCTGTTTTCCGGCACCGTGGAAAGTAATTTGAAATACGGCGCGCCGCACGCATCCGACGGGGACGTGAAGTGGGCTGCCGAGATCGCGCAGGCCAAGGAATTCATCGAGAGGCTCGACGGGCAGTACCAGGGTGCGATAGCGCAGGGCGGGACGAACGTCTCGGGCGGGCAGAAGCAGCGCTTGTCGATTGCCCGCGCGATCATCCGCAAGCCCGCGCTATTCATTTTTGATGACAGCTTTTCTGCATTGGACTTCGCCACTGACGCGAAGCTCCGCCACGCGCTGACTGCAGCGACGGACAATACAACCGTCCTGATTGTTGCCCAGCGGATTAGCACGATCATGAATGCCGACAAGATTATCGTTCTCGACGAGGGGCGAATCGTTGGGCAGGGCACGCACGAAGAGCTTATGGGTTCGTGCCCGGTGTACCGGGAGATCGCGACGTCACAGTTGTCAGAAGAGGAACTGACGCACCGCGCTACTCGGCAACCGCGGCACATACCAACGGAGGCACCTGTATGAGCGCACCGAAACAACCAACGCCAGTGCAGAACATAGGAACCGCGCAATCGAAACGGCGGGGCGGGCCAATGGGCCATGGGCCGATGGGGATGATGATGCCCGGCCAAAAAGCGAAGAACTTCAAAAAAACGATGCGCCAGCTCGGCGGGTACCTGAAGCCGTTCTGGATTTCGGTCACGATCGTCGTTATTTTTACCATCGCGAGCACGGTTTTCGCCATTGCCAGCCCGAAAATTTTGGGGAACATGACCAACCAGGTCGTGGACGATTTCATCCGCCGGACGGCGTATGACCAGATCGTGCAGCGCCTGCCGGCTGGCACGGTGTTGCCTCCCGGCACAACGGGGGCGGATGTATTGAAAAAGCTCCCCGAGAGCGTTACCAGCGCAATGCCATCAGGGGCCATTGATAAAATTTCTTCGCTTGACCTGTCGAGTAGGCCCTCGTTTGATTACGCAAAGCTCATATCGATCGCGATCACGCTGCTGGTCCTCTTTGGTTTGAGCGCCATTTTCAGCTACATCCAGGGCTGGATCATGACGAGCGTCACCCAAAAAGTGACGTATCGGCTCCGCCGCGACATTTCCACCAAGATCGGGCGCATGCCGCTCCGCTATTTTGACCGGACAACCCACGGCGAGGTGCTAAGCCGGATTACGAACGACGTTGACACCGTGAGCCAGACATTGAACCAATCGCTCTCGCAGATCATTTCCTCGATCACGATGATCATCGGCATACTGGTCATGATGCTTTCAATCAGCTGGCAGATGACGCTCGTCGCCGTTATCACGCTCCCCTTGAGCCTCGGGCTCATCATGACAGTCGTTAAGCGGTCGCAGCGGTATTTCAAGCTCCAACAGGACACGCTCGGGCACCTTAACGGACACATCGAGGAAATGTACGGCGGCCATAACGTGATGAGGGTCTTCAATGGCCAAGCCCGTTCAATCGCAACCTTTACCAAGCACAATACCCAGCTGCACGGCAGCGCATGGAAATCGAATTTCTTTTCCGGCCTCTTGTTTCCGATCATCAATTTCGTGGGAAATATCGGGTACGTCGGCGTTGCGGTATTGGGCGGGTATCTGGCGATCCACGGTCGGATCAACATCGGCGATATCCAGGCGTTTATTCAGTACGTGAGCCAGTTTAACCAGCCAGTCGCACAGACAGCGAATATTGCCAACGTCCTCCAGTCGACCGCTGCTGCTGCCGAACGCGTCTTTGAGTTCATGGAAGAAGCAGAGGAGTCGGCTGATCCTGTCGGCGCGCCTGCCCTCGCGAACGTCAGGGGTGCGGTGGAATTTGATCATGTGCATTTTGGCTACAATCCGGACACAATAATTATCGGTGATTTCACGGCCCATATTCAACCCGGCCAGCGAATCGCCATTGTCGGCCCAACCGGTGCCGGTAAAACGACCATGGTCAATTTGCTGATGCGCTTCTACGACGTGAACAGCGGTTCGATTTCCGTTGACGGGGTTAATATCCAGTCAATAAAACGGTCAGACGTCCGCAAGCTTTTCGGCATGGTACTCCAGGATACGTGGCTTTTCAAAGGGACGATCCGTGAAAACCTGGCGTACGGCAAACCAGACGCAACTGAACAGGAGATTGTCGAAGCGGCCCGGGCTGCCCACGTAGACCATTTCGTGCACTCGTTGCCGCACGGTTACGATATGGTTCTCGACGAAGAGGCGAATAACATTTCGCAGGGTGAGAAGCAACTCCTGACGATCGCCCGCGCTATGCTCGTGAAAACCCCCATGCTCATTTTAGACGAAGCGACGAGCTCCGTTGACACGCGTACGGAATTATTGATCCAACAGGCGATGGAGCGGCTGATGAAAGGCAAGACGAGCTTTGTTATCGCACACCGGTTGTCTACGATCCGCAATGCAGACCTCATTCTGGTGATGCGTGGCGGTAATATCGTCGAGCAGGGCAAGCACGAGCAACTGCTTGCGCAGAATGGTTTTTACGCTTCGCTCTACAATAGCCAATTTGCCCAGCCAAAGGTTGCATAAAAAGTAAGTTAAATACAATTGTATGAAGACGAAAATCGTCGGGTATGCGCTTTCCACGCTCATCGTTCTGCTGCCCTGCATCGCCTCGGCGCAGGTTAACGTCGGTGGCTATGGCTCGACGTTTGGCATCGGGACCGCGGATTTGGAGTCGGCAGTCATTACGGTCGTTCAATGGGTATTAGGGTTCCTGGCTTTAATCGCCGTCATCATGATTATCTACGGCGGATTTATTTTATTAACAGTCGGCGGTGGCAACGCAGAACGGGCTGCTTCTTCGAAGAAGATTATTATCGCCGCTGTTATCGGTTTGGTCGTCGTCTTACTCGCGTGGGCGATTGTTACGTTTGTTGTTGGGACGACCAGCAATGTTGCCGGCGGCTAGGTTATTCAACGATTTTTTGTATTGGGGCAAAACAGTTGGGAAGCTCAGAAGTTTTTCAGAACTACCCAAAAAGTAGGTTGAATGCGGCTCTTCACGCGAAATTCAAATGATTCCGTTACGATAAAGCCATGGAATAACAGGGCTGAGTAACTTTTTTTAATTATAATTTTTTTCGTAAGAAAAAGCCTATGTTCTACCTTCGGTATCTATGGGCGGAATTGACCCGCCGTTGGAGTAAAACACTGACTGTCACGTTCGGCCTGGCGATGGCGAGCGCGATCATCATTGTGATTATCTCGGTATCCCAAAGCCTGTCGACAGCGCAGGATAAGGTTTTGAACCCGCTCCAAAATGTGGGGACAGACATCATTGTAACCCGGTCAGTTGATGCGGAAAATATGGCGGCGATCGACGAGACAAGCCGCAACGACATGATGGAAGACAACAGTATCGGCATGAATCTTGCGGAGCTTGGGGATCCGGGCGAGGCGTTTTCCAAGGATAATTTTATGCCGGGATCAATGTTGACGTTCGATGCGGCAGAAATGGACAATCTTAATCCGACACTCGTTAAGGAAGCAGCTGCCGGATTGATTATGACCGTCATGCACCAGGAGGGCACCGTTCCAGATATTACCGTCGACATTACAACTGGCGGAGAAACATTTGAAGTCAACGAAGACATCGAACCAATGACTGACGGGGAGCGCGCCGCGCAGGACGCTGCCCGCACGAAAGCAGAAGCTGAGTTGAAGGAACGGGGCGTTGATCCCCGCTCCCACGAGGGCATGGAGTACATGCGGGATGCGATGGACGCGGCGATGCCCGAACGGTTTCGCCAGAAGTCGATGACATTTGTCGCGCCGTCACGGACGTACCGGCAGGAAGTCGGTCCGATCGAGACGAACATTAGCACGGGCAATTTGACCGTGGCAGGCGTTGACACCACGAAAACGGACATCGGCCTGATACTGCCCGGACAGGTAACGAGCGGGGCATGGTTTTCGGGCGCTGACCAGGTGATCGCGAATAAAGCGTATGCGGATAAAAAGAGTTACGCACTCGGCGGTACGATTGAACTCGGGGGGAAGGCCCTCACGCTGGTGGGCATCGTCGAGCCGCAGCTGTACACCAACACCGCGGATTTATACCTGCCGCTCGCTGACCTCCAGTCGATGTCCGGTAAAGCGGACCGGATCAACATCATACTCGTGAAGTCGACGAATGCGCAGTCGGTCGAGGAGACAAGCACTGCGCTCGAGGATGCGTTCGTCGGCGCGAAAGCGACCGATTCCAATGACACAGCCAAAGAGGTAACGGGCAGCCTCGTGAATGCCGCAAATCTAACGAATAGGTTCATCGGGGTGACGAGCATTATTGTCATCGCTGCGGCGTTTATCATTGTCAGCCTGCTCACTGTTTTTTCGGTCAATAAGCGGATCCGGGAGATCGGCACG
The DNA here is from genome assembly GCA_028718605.1 of Patescibacteria group bacterium. GTDB lineage: Bacteria > Patescibacteriota > Patescibacteriia > UBA10025 > JAHIVO01 > JAQULM01. The sequence continues at coordinate 264,449 of JAQULM010000001.1, read as the reverse complement.
CTGAAAGCGATCGGCTGGAGCAATACGCGGATTGTTCGCCAGGTTGTCGCCGAAAATATCGTACTCGGCGTTTTCGGCGCCGTGTGCGGCATCGGATTGGCTGTCGGCGCGATCGCTCTGATGAACCACTACGATATTTCATTGACGGCCACCGTCGCAAACGCCTCAACTGACAGCCCATTTGGCTTTGCGCGCAGGATGTTTGGGGGCGAGACGGATGCTTCGAACAGCACGACCACGACAGTGCAGCTGACCGTCGCTTCCACGTACCTGACGATGTTGCTCGGATCTTTGGTCGCCATTGTCGGTTCGTTTGTAGCAGGCACACTCGCCGCCTTAAAAGCCTCCAAGATGAAGCCGCAGGAAGCGCTGCGCAATCTCGAGTAAAATAATTCGCACTAACCCCTCTCTCTCCTATGCCAATCATCAAAGCCAAGAATCTCTCCAAACGTTACCAGCAGGGGAATAAAACAATCAATGCCGTTGACGGCGTGAACCTCGAAGTTGAAAAAGGCGACCTTCTCGCCGTTATCGGGCCGTCTGGCTCAGGCAAGAGCACGCTCCTGATGCTGATCGGAGGCCTCGACCGGCCGACCTCGGGTGAGATCGAAATTAACGGCGTGAATATCGCGAAGATCAGTGACGCGAAACTGACGAACATCCGCCGCAATACAATGGGGTACGTGTTCCAGAATTTTAACCTGATTCCCACCCTCACCGCCGCGCAGAACGTCGAAGCGGTCATCGCCAAACGCACATCCCACGATCGCAAGCGTGTTATGGCAGTCTTACAACAGCTCAGCTTGGACCAGCGCGCACATCACCTGCCAAGCCTCCTCTCGGGCGGCGAGCAGCAACGCGTCGCGATCGCACGCGCGCTCATCAATGAGCCTGACATTATCCTCGCCGATGAGCCGACCGGCAACCTCGACTCAAAGACCGGCGAAGATATCATACGCATTCTCGCGGATCTTAAAACAAAACACGGTAAAACAGTCGTTATCATAACCCACTCCGAATATGTAAAAAAGTTTGCGACAAAGGTCGTTGAGATACGCGACGGTAAAATTACGCCCACCCGGTGATGCCCTTCGTCGAACGGCGTTTGCCACAGCGAATCCAAAGGGTTACTATACAACCGTATGAATATATTGATTGTCGAAGATGAAGCGCCAATCCGCGAGGTTATGAGAAAATACCTCGAGCAAGCCGGTTTTCATGTTGAAGAGGCGGGGAGCGGCGAGGTGGCTATTCTGAAATTCAATCGCAGCGTCGATCTTGTCGTTCTTGACTTGAATTTGCCACATCGTGATGGCCTGGAGGTATGCAAGCATATCCGTGCAAAATCGCAGGTTCCGGTCATCATCGTAACGGCGCGCACCGAGGAGCTCGATGAGCTCAAGGGGCTCCAAATCGGCGCGGATGACTACATCAGGAAGCCGTTTTCCCCCAAAGTGCTGGTTGCCCGCGTGCAGTCCATGCTGCGCCGTGCAAGCACGCCCCCTGTCACGCCTGGTGGATTGGCGATTGATGAGGAAGCAATGGTTGCGTATAAGAACGGCGAACGGATTATCCTGACGACAACGCAATTCAAGATACTTCAGACGCTCATTGAGCGGCCGAATAAAGTTTTTATGCGGCAGGAACTGATTGAAGCATTGTACCCCGATGGCTCCGCGTCTGCACCGAATGGCCGGACTATCGATGCCCATATCAAGGCAATCCGCAAGCTCATTGGCGACGATCCCCACAATCCCCGCTATATAAAAACGGTGATCGGCACCGGCTATAAATACGACAATGAAATTTCGTAATATTATCAATAAAATAAGCGTTAAAGTAGCTCTCGTCGTAACCCTTCTTATCGCGAGCTTGATCGTCATTCTCAATTTTATCGTCATTGACCGCGGCTTGTCCGCATTCCATGACGTATACTCAATCGTCATCAGCAGCGACTCAGCGTTTCCGAACGAGGACGATCCGTTTATCGTACCGCCGCAGCGGCAGCCGTTCGGGTACAGTGTGCCTGTCGACGTCCAGAAAATTTCACCCCGTGAGCATTTTAAATCGTTGTTCCAGTCTTCCCTCCTGCTGATCGGCGCGATCGCGCTCCTGGGAGCCTTCGGCATCGGTTTCCTGACGTCCCGCATCGTTGCACGGCCGCTCAATAAGCTCGGGGCCGGCATGAAGAAGCTGCGCGAAAACCATTACCAGCAGCGCCTGGAGGAGAACGATTCTGAGGAGTTCAACAAGCTTATCCAGGAGTTCAATAGCCTGGCGACAGAACTCCAACGCGACGAGGAGCTCAGGAAAAATTTAATCTCAGATACGTCCCATGAGCTCAAGACACCCCTCGCCGGCTTGTCGGCGCAGCTCGAGGGCATCCAGGACGGCGTGCTCGTCCTCGATGCTGACCGCGTGAAGCTCTTGCGGGAACAGGTTGCGCGCCTCACCGAACTGACCGAAGGGCTGCAGGATTACGCGAGCCTGCGCAGCAGCATTATCAAGCCACAGAAAAAGAATTTTCACCTGAAGCAGGTGATCGGCACGATAGTTCGGGAACACAAGCAGAGCCTCGATGAGCACGGAATGGCCGTCCACACTGAAATCGATGAAAGCTATGTCCTCACGGCAGATCAGCGCCTCATGGAACGGGTATTTACCAACCTGTTTGAAAATGCCATACGGTATTCCCATGGCAAGAATATCACCGTGAGCGCTGACGCATCGCGCATCACGCTTGCTGACGATGGGGTTGGAATTCCACCGGAGCACCTGAAGGATATCTTCGAACGGTTTTTCCGCCTCGAAAAATCCCGCAACCGCAAAACAGGCGGCCTGGGCTTGGGGCTCGCGATCGTCCGCGAGATCGTCGAAGCGCACGGGTGGAAGATTTTTGCCGAAGTGCCGGCAACCGGCCGCGGCATTTCATTTGTCATTGCGCTGACGCCCGCTTGAGCCACTCGCATCGATCACGCGGAGGCACTCCTTGTCTGTGCGTTTTTTTGGTATACTGAGCCTATGACGAGGAGGATGAACGTATGAAAAAAGCCGTCATTATTCTGCCGATTGCCATTGTTGTTTTAGCAGCAGCTTTTTTTATCATTCGCGCCCTCTCCGGCACCGAAGCAGGCACGTGGGTGTGCGAAGACGGCACGTGGGTGCAGCAGGGCACGCCCGATACGCCGAAACCAGCAACAGTATGCGCGCCGACGCCCCGCAACGTTGCAACGGTGAATGCCGCAGGGCAGCAGCCTGAGTACAACTGGTCAACGTCCACCCAGGGGCCCTACCGCGACTCAATTTCGTACGCGACGAGCGCTGACCTCCTCACCTGGGCTGATTCCGGCGTTACGCTCGCGCAGCACGCGTCCGTACCCGGTGCGGTGATTCGGGACGGCACGATCTACGTGTATTTCGTTGATGTGAGCACCGACGGCATCGCAGAGCGCCTCGCGCTTATCCAATCCCGTGACAGCGGGAAAACATGGACAGACAAGGAGATTGTCACCATTACCGGAGCAGGTGATCGGGTGCCAGTCGATCCAGCGCCCTTTGTACTGGATGACGGCAGTGTCCGCCTGTATTACTTCGATATCGGCGAAGGACGGGCGAGCGGGGATTTCGGCAGCACGAATAAAATTTATTCAGCGCTATCGGACGATGGCATTACGTTTGTGCAGGAGCAAGGTGTCCGGTTTGAGGATAACGGCATTTTTGATCCCGATGTTGAGAAAGAAGGGAATGCATATCGGATGTATACAGGTAATATTGAAACTAACGAGGTCATTTCAGCGGTATCCAGTGATGGGCTAACATTTACCAATGAAGGAGTGGCGTATTCGGGCGGTGCCGTGCCGGACGTGATCGCAAAGGGTGCGGCGTATTATTTATTCACCGCGGGCATCGATAGTGCCACCTCCGCCGACGGAAAAGTTTTTACAAAAACGAACAGCTCGTTCCATCGGGAAGGAGCCGGAATAACCGCAGATCCGTCTGTCGTACAGCTCCCCGACGGCACGTACATCATGTTTTATAAGTATAAATAACGGTATGGACATCGTGCCTCCGCAGAACAGTCCGGATAACCAGCGGCGTACTGTGTTTACGCTGCTCGGCATCGCGCTGGTCTTCGTGTGTATGTCTGTCTTTGCCTACGTTGTATTTCTGAAGCCCGAACTTGATAAAGCAAAACAGGATGCGTCTCCAGCAGTGAACACAGCTAACGTGAACCGCGCAACGAATGCCGATGGTTCCGCAGCCGTCAATAGTGGCAGCAATCGCAATGGTAACATTGCTACCAACACCAGCGCCAATGCCAATCAAGCAGTCAATAGTACATCAGGGGTTCAGCCGAGCCTGGTTAACGCACAGGCGTATTTGGATAAATCCTGCACGGCTGAAGCAGACTGCGGCGTGTTCCCGTGCGTGAATGGCGAATGTCTGGTGCAGGAGTGCACGTGCAGCTGCAAATGTGTTAACAGCACGTGCGGCGGCTCAACGTCCGCAGCGCCGGGGTATTGCATAACCAACCAAGGCATTTAAACTTTTTATCGTATGGACCAGCAAGAACTCACGCCCGAACAAAAGAAAGCGGTTGCCCGGGCGAAAATCACGCTCTGGGCCGGCATCGCCGGCATTGTCGCGATCGGCACGCTGGTCGCGGTGTACTTCGTGTTTTTGAGGGAAGGGAGTGACGGAAATATTAACAGCCAGCACAATACGAATACGGCTGCGGTGAATGCGACTGTGGACGGTTCGACAACGAATAATAATTCAGTAAATACTTCGTCGGGCATTGAAAGTGGCAATAATATCGTTATTGAGGGCGAAGTAGAGATGGAACTTTTTCGAGATAGCGATAAAGTTTACCATCAGGTAGCTGATGAGAAAATCGCATATACTGTCCCCGAGGATGGCATATATATTTACGACGGTAAAACAAAAACTGCCGAAAAAATTATCGATCAAAATGATGGGAGAAAACATATTGAGAATTCATTTTCTCCAGACGGAAAGAGCATTTTACTGGTTACTGAAAAAGATAATATTAGCACATTAAGTGTTTATAATTTTTATTCACGCGAGGAAAGCGAACTTGTTCGGGGTTCAGAGAATCAAATCATCAGCAATGTCGGATGGTCACCGGACTCAGCGATGTTCTATTATGCTCTGGTAAAATTCGCAGAAGATGACCGTTATGGCCAGATGTACGAAGGCGTTAGTCTTGATTTAGATATTAATATCATACGATTGACCGCGGTACAATTAATTAAAACCATAAATGACGATGAATTTGGATATATTCCCAAAATTTTTGGGTTTAGCCATGATAATATGTCATTAGTCGTTGCTAATGTAGGTGAAGGCGATCCGGTTATTACAAAATTAGACAAAATTAATGTTAATTCAGGAGCCGTAACACACGTTCAAGAAAACCTTGGTTCAGTTAATGATGATAATCCAGGAGTTTATTGCATTGATTGTAACAACGGTAACTATACTTTTTTCGACTTTTCGGAACCGACAAATTTATTGGTTGTCGACACAACAACGGGCACATTAGATTCGTATCCCTCAATGAATAAACTATGGTGGACGATATTATTTTCACCGAACTTCAATGCCGACCATAGAATCGCCTATTTATACGATCCGGGTGCTGGGAGCGGGTATGTACAAGTCAATGCATTGATTCTCGAAGATCTAATGACGAAAGAACAGACGATTGATAACTTTAACTTGGTTCAATCTTCGCAAGGCCCAGTGTATCCATATTTAATCGGTTGGTTTGAAAATTCAAACGAGGTAATCTTTCAGTGGAATAATGATGAGTATTTACTGAACTTAACAGATCTTAAAGCGAAAAAAATCATTCATAGTTATAATTTTGTCGATTCTTTGGGTGTTTTATAGATATTGAAACGTTAAAGGGGAATGCACGATAATTAGCACTCTTGACCTGAGGATATATGAAAAATCAGAATGGATTCATCCATATCGTCGTTACTATCACCATCTGCCTGGTGGCTGTTTTGATGGTCGGCGCGGCGTGGTATTACCAGCAGCATAAATCAAACGACGAGTTGCAGGATAGAACGCCGATCATCACCGGTACTAAAACCTGTACAGTAGACACTGATTGCCAATACCAGTCGGAGGAAAATTGTTGGTCCGAGGTAATAGTGGGAAGCTGTGGATTTGGGGGTCATTGTTCAGGGCTCTTACCAAATGACTGTAAATGCCAGGCAGGTAAGTGTGTTCTAACGACCCATAGTAACGCTAATAGCGCTAATATAAATGTCGACAACTCGTCCGTTGATACCTCCGACTGGCAGACGTATACGAATGAGGAGCTCGGGATTTCATTTGAATACCCGACTACCTGGGGGCGAGTTCAAGAAGAGGAAATTGATAACACAGAGAAGGAGGATGATGTATACGCTGGCAAGGCAGTTAGTATTTCTTTCCAAAATAGTCATAGTGGGTATGTCCTATTAGCGTCAAGCGGCTTTAGAAATTTTATAACCGACCACTATAATGGGGGATATGATCTTCAGAAGCAATGTAGTTCCCCTGGGCAAATTACTAACCAGACTTACTGTACACTAGCTACCGTTGCGGGCCAGAAGACTTTAGATCGGATATACTTTGATGCATACGAGTGTTCACCGCATTTTGTAAGAGAGGTCTGGCTCAATTTAAACCATCAAACATACAAGGGGATTAGAATAAGTATTGCACTGTGGACTGATGGAGATTGGGACTGTACGAGTGATGACCAGGAACTTTGGGACCGCATAACTGATACTGAATTACGCAAGGTGATTGATAGGAATGGCATAACTGATGAGGAAAAAAACCTGTTAGAGGGCATGGATAGGTTAATAAGCACATTTTCGATATCGGAGTAGAATAATCCCCTTTGCACGATAATTAGCACTCTTGACCTGAGAGTGCTAATTGGGATATACTGGTTATGGACGCGTATGAAAGACAGAAAAAGCGCTTTACTCAGCGCAATAATCAAGGAGCATATTCTGACCGGCACGGCAGTTGCCTCAAAAGCAATTGTGGATAAACACGCTTTTTCCGTATCCCCAGCCACCGTCCGAAATGACATGTCAGAACTCGAAGAAGAGGGCTTTATCCAGCAGCCCCATACGTCAGCAGGCAGGATTCCCACGGAAAAGGGCTGGAAATACTACATTGAGAACTTTATTAAGGATATCAAGCTTACCAAGGCGCAGCAGCGGGAAATCGGCGACGCGCTGCGGCAGGCAAACCAGTCATACGAGAGCGCGGTAAAATCAGTAGCAAAGAGCCTCGCGGAACTGTCGCGCGAGGCGGTGTTTGTCGGATTCGGGGCGGACAGTTTCTATTACACCGGCCTGTCCAATCTCGTGCGCCAGCCGGAATTCCAGCGCCTGGACCTCGTGTACCATATTTCGGGCATCGTTGACCACATGGATGACGTTATCAAGAAGATTGTGATTAATTTGGATAAGCACGTTTCAATCAAGATCGGCAGCGACAACCCGTTCGGCACGGAGTGCAGCTCGATCGTCGCGCGGTACCAGTGCAAGGGCGACCAGCAGGGCATTCTCGGCATTCTCGGCCCGATGCGCATGGACTACGAAACAAACCTCGCGCTCCTGAAGCACGCGCAGGAATTGTTCACAGAAATTTAACATATAACTTGTATAGTAATGACAGACCAGCAACCAGAGCACGTTCAAAAGCAGCCAGCGAAAGAAACACCGCTGACCGAACTCCAGAAAACACAGCAGAGGATGGAAGAGTACCTCGATGGGTGGAAGCGCGCGAAAGCGGACTATCTGAACCTGAAAAAGGAATCAGAAAAGCGCGAGAAGGAGATCGTACAGTTCGCGAACGCCGGCCTCATCCTGGAGCTCATGCCCATCTACGATAATTTCAAGCTCGCGTGGCAGCATATCCCTGAGGAGCACCGGAAGAATGACACGTGGCTCAAGGGCATCGAGCACATCAAACGCCAGTTCGCAGACCTGTTGAAAAACCTCGGCATTGAAGAGATAAAGACCGTTGGCGAGAAGTTCGATCCAGAGTTCCACGACGCAGTGGCGAAAGAAAAACGCGAAGGCGCAGTGCCCGGTACCATCATTGAGGAAGTAAAGGGCGGGTACAAATTGTACGATAAAGTGTTAGAGCATGCGAAGGTGAAGGTAGCTGAATGAAATATCCAATATCCAATTTCCAATACCCAATATTTGTAAAAGAATAACTAACTAATTAATTAACGAACAACATTATGGCAATTATACGTTGGAGACCAATGTTTGACACGGCGGATGTCGACAAGTTCTTCGAAGACATGCCGATGATGCCCGGCAATATGCAGGCGTTTACGCCGGCAGTGGACGTGTACCACGACAAGGACAATGTCATCGCGGAAACCCCGCTCGCAGGCGTGGATCCGGACAAGGTGACGGTGTCGATCGAAAATGACGTCCTCAAGATCGAGGGCAAAGTCGAGCATAAGTCTGAAGTGGACGACAAGAACTACTACCGCAAAGAAGTCCGCATGGGCAGTTTCTACCGCGCCGTCGCACTGCCGACGCACGTGAAAGGCGACCAGGCAAAAGCGGAATTCGAGAACGGGATGCTCAAGATTACCATCCCGAAAGCGGAAGAGGTGAAGCCAAAAACTATAAAAATCGCGGTCAAGAAAAATAAAACCAAATAAGGCCGCGTCCGGTTAGGCTGCCCATGGGCAGCCTGGCCGAAGCGAGAGAGGTAAGCCGCAAAACGATGGCTGTTATCTCCTCACTTCAGCCAGTAATAATTTATAAAAGCATTTATATGAAAATAATGAACGGGAGCGATTTTCCCGGCATGCCCAAGCGGCCGGGCGGCAAGCCAGAACGCATCAAAATCGATGCGCGCTGCCCCGTATGCGGCACGCTGTACGACTTCGGCAAACTCGAGGTGCTCCTGGAAGAGGACGGAGCCACGCTCATGTATATCAAATGTTCAGTGTGCGACAGCGCTGCGCTCTCCATCATTGCCCTTGGCAGCTTTGGCCTGAAAGTCGCCACAGCGCTCACCGACCTGGAGCAGGATGAAGTGCTGCGGTTCAGGGACGAGGCGGCAGTGAAGAGCGAGGACGTACTCACGCTCCATGAAGCAATGGAAAAAACAGATAATTTTCTCCAAAACATTCATTAATCAATCATTAATAATTTTGAAAGGATAGACGTTGTATGTCAAAAATTCTAGGAATCGATCTCGGCACGACCAACTCCGCGATGGCAATCATCGAGGGAGGCGAGCCAAAAGTGCTCGAGAACAAAGAAGGGAACAGGACCACGCCGTCTGTTGTTGCGATCAACAAGGCAGGCGAGCGCATGGTCGGGCAGATTGCCAAGCGGCAGGCTGTCACAAATTATGAAAACACGATTTTTTCGATCAAACGCTTGATCGGCCGCCACTGGAGCGACGATGAGGTACAGCGTGACGTGAAAACCATGCCGTACAAAATCGTCCATGCCGGCGAAGGCGTGAAGGTCATCATGGCCGGCAAGGAGTACACGCCGCAGGAAGTGTCGGCAATGATTCTCCAGAAGCTGAAAGCGGACGCGGAAGCGAAATTGGGCGAGAAAATCGAAGAAGCGGTCATCACCGTACCGGCGTATTTTGATGACTCCCAGCGCCAGGCGACTAAGGACGCGGGCGAGATCGCAGGCTTGAAGGTAAAACGTATCATTAATGAACCAACCGCGGCTGCACTCGCCTACGGCTTCGAGAAAAAGAAGAACCAGCAGATCGCCGTGTACGACCTGGGCGGCGGCACGTTCGATATTTCGATTCTCGACGTCGCATCAGATACGGTTGAGGTGAAGTCCACGAACGGCGATACACATCTCGGCGGCGATGATTTTGACAAGCGCATCATTGACTGGCTGATCGAGGAATTCAAGAAAGACCAGGGCATTGACCTGGGCAAAGACCCGATGGCATTGCAGCGCCTCAAAGAGCAGGGCGAAAAGGCAAAGATCGAGTTGTCCACAACCACGGAAACTGAGATTAACCTGCCGTTTATCACCACTGACGCTTCCGGGCCCAAGCATCTTACCGTGAAGCTCACGCGGGCGAAACTGGAAGACTTGGTTGGCGATCTCATTGAAAAAACGATTGAGCCGGTCAAAAAGGCGCTCGCTGACGCGAACGTGAAGACGACAGATATCAACGAGGTCGTCATGGTTGGCGGCATGACGAGAATGCCAAAAGTGCTCGAGACGGTTGAAAAATTCTTTGGCAAGAAACCGCATATCGGCGTAAACCCGGACGAAGTCGTGGCGCTCGGTGCCGCAGTGCAGGCAGGCGTGCTGCAAGGGGACGTAAAAGACGTCCTGCTGCTCGACGTGACGCCGCTGACGCTCGGCATCGAAACACTGGGCAATGTTTCTACCCCATTGATTGAACGCAATACCACCATCCCGACGTCCAAGTCGCAGGTGTTTTCGACGGCTGCTGACAACCAGACAAGCGTTGAAATCCACGTGCTGCAGGGCGAACGGCCTATGGCGCCTGACAACAAGACCTTGGGAAAGTTTATCCTGTCCGGCATTCCGCCGTCACCACGCGGGGTACCGCAGGTTGAGGTTACGTTCGACATTGATGCAAACGGCATCCTCAATGTCAAAGCAAAAGACCGCGCGACGGGCAAGGAGCAGTCCATCACCATTACCGCGTCATCCGGCTTGTCAAAAGATGAAGTGGAGAAAATGAAGCAGGACGCGTCCAAGCACGCGGACGAGGACAAGAAAAAGAAAGACCTGATCGATGCGCGCAACCAGGCGGAAACCCTGACCTACACCGCCGAAAAAGCGGTGAAGGATGCCGGCGACAAGCTCGATGCGAAAGTGAAGAAAGAGGTTGAGGAAAAGATTGAAGCGCTGAAAAAAGTGAAGGACAAGGATGACATGGCTGAAATCAAGAAAGCGACGGATGAGCTGTCGCAGACAATCCAAAAGATCGGGCAGGCGATGTACCAGAAGCAAGAACCGCCCAAAGGAGGTCCTTCGCAGAGCTCAGGAGGCGCGCAACCAGGCGGGTCAAAGCAAGAGCCCCCGAAACAGGATAAAGGCCCTGTCGACGCGCAGTATGAGGAAGTAAAGAAGTAGTATGCTGCCATGAAAACTAATTTACAATTTCAATGTAGTTAATACGCAAAGGGCGGGTTCTCAGTTTGGGGCCCGCCCGTCCGCTATCGGTATTGCCTCAAGCAAAGCCGGGCGGGCTCTTTGGGGGAATGTATGAATTGGATGTCGTGGATAGTAACAATTTTAGGATTAATCGCTACAATTATTGGAAGCTATCTTGCAATAATTACCTATATTAGTCCCATTAAAAGGGTTAAGTATTACCTAAAGAGAACCAAAAAGTGGAAAAAAATAAATATTAGTAGAGACGAGTCAAACTGGCAGTATGAAACCCATCCTGAATTTGTTATTGAGATCGATGAAGTAGGCCATAATTGGACGACGAAGGAGGGCTGGATGAAAGATTACCCTGATGAAACAAAGCATGTTCGAGCGGTGAAAATAAAGGTAAACGGTCAGGCATTAGTGTCAGTAGAGTTCATTTCTTTGGACGGAGGTAGGTATTTTATTCCTGTTCCAGAAAGAAAGTTAATAAGTGGGCAGAGTGAAAAAGCAAATTTTAGTTATTGGTATACTCCAATTCAGGTGGGTATTGCTAATATTATTGGGCGTTACTATAGGGACGAAACTCTAGAAAAATTTATGAACAGGCATAGTCTTACTGTTCAGTGGTAAAACAAACAATAAAATATACGTAATTTATAAATATTTATGACAAATCTTAATGAAGCCTTCGATAGAGTGTATAATAAGCTCATCGAAAAACAAAAAATATACCTGAAGGAGATTGATATACAGGTTCTTAAGGATCACGCATTTGTTGAAAGTGTAATGGATCTTATTATTCAATTAAACGTCGATAATAATCCCGACTTATTAGAGAAGAAACAAACTTTAAAAGATGTACTTGCCGAGCTGAGATTTATACAAAAAGTTAAGATAATTAAAAAAATTTTTGATGATAAGGAATTAAATAAGCAACTTGAAAATTTAAATAAATTTCGAAATTTAATTGCCCATATCTCTGAGTTAGAAAAAACCGTTTCATACGATATGGAAATAATAAATACAAAATTGGCAAATACATATTTACATTCAGTTAATATTGAATATTGGCAATCGGCCGCTACTTTAGATGCATTAAATGGTTTAGTTGATGAAAAAAAGAAAAGTAGCAACCCCAGCAAGAAAGAGGCGCAAGCAGAAAAATAATTTTCAGTCCGCGGGAGATTGAGTGGAAGCTAATTCACTAAAGAAAATCATTATGAAATACGATGCAGTACCAACAAAAGACATTATCAATAAAACACAGCGCGCGTTGGAGGAGAAAAACGTGATCGTTCACGTTGTAAAAAACAAAGAGGAGGCGCTTGGGACGGTGCGGGGCCTGATTCCCGCGGGTGCGGAAGTGATGACCGGCAGCTCGCTGACATTGGAGCAGATCGGGTTTGTCGATGTGCTGAAATCAGGCGGCCACCCGTGGAAGAACCTGAAAAACGATATTGTTGCTGAAAAGGACCCGGTGAAGCAGAACGTACTGCGCAAGAAGAGCGTGCTGGCCGATTACTTCCTCGCGAGCGTCCATGCGCTGACCGAGGACGGACAGATGGTTATCGGGTCGGCTACGGGCAGCCAGCTGCCGTCGTACGCGTATACGAGTGACAACGTCATCTGGGTCGTCGGCGCGCAGAAAATCGTGCCGACCCTTCCCGAGGGTATGAAGCGGCTTCGGGAGTACGTCTTTCCGCTGGTGGATGAGCACATGAAGAGCTTGGGTGCACCGGGGAGTGTCATCAGTGAAATCCTGATTATCGAGCGTCCCCCGACGAAAGGGAGGAAGCTGCACATGGTCCTGGTGAAAGAAGTTTTAGGCTATTAATAAATTCTCGATATATCCAATGATTACAAAACTCGGAAAAAAGGCCACCCAAGATGAAATACGCGAGCGGGCGATGAAGGCCGGCGCTGGATGGCACCACCATTGTTTGTCGCGGGAATGCTACGCGAATGACACAGGAAAGGAAATAATCGTTTTCGAATGCGGAGACGACATGCTGTACTGCGATTCGTCCAAAGAGCTCCGCGAGGAGCTTGAGGAACACGCGTACCAGCTCAATAAGCCCAAACGCCGCAACCGGAAGCCAGTGAAGCATGAGGCGCTTGATTTGGTGCGGAAGTACGTCAAGACAGGCGAGAAATGGCATTTCCATATTGCCATGCCGCACTGCCTGCTCTCGATGGCGAACTGCTACACGCTGATTGTTGAGAATGATAGCACCAAGGGCAAGCATGAGTGGATTTTTGACGCAAAGCCGGTTGAGCTCGTGCGTGCCATTGATGATTATTATTTGGAGAGGAAGAAATAGAGATGCTGAATTAAGTTTAGCATGACAAAGGTTGGGTTTCTTTGAAAAAAAAATTTGAGCCAGGCACCCGGGGGTGGATACCTGACTCAATAATGCAGCAAGCACGGCTTGGTATGATACCTCACGCGAGGAGGTTGGAAAAGCATGAAGTATCACACATCGCAAACGCCAGCTTGCTCTGATAAGCCACGCCCTGGGAGAGCATGTCTTATCACGGTACTTGCAGGGAAGCCCGGGGCAGTAGTTTTGTTGGTGTAAGGATGCGGCTACCACCCGCTGGGCATGTGCCATGATGCCCTACACATAGCAGGGAGAGTGATAGGGCGACGATGGCAATAAAAGGTTAGTTACAATTAATCATATTGTCAAGGGTACTGAAAAAAAGCACTCAACGTACGTTTCAAATATTATAAGTTGCCCGCGGCGAGGGTAGTATGCGCCGCGGGCGATTGTGGGAGGAACCAGGGGTTGCTGCGCCCTGTTATCTATATTGAGTGGTTTGTTTTCTGTGTTGGTGTGTGTATGTTTATCCCATAATATTCTGGAGCCCGCGCTATTGTCAATAAAAGTGGCCCGCCTCCCAAAAAACGTGAGGGGGAGGCGAGCCGGGTAATGGGGGAGCCCTTGTGGGAGGGCTCCGTGGAAAAAAGTGGAGGTACGCATTCACGGGAGCGTACCATCAGCGACCCGTTTGCGCGGAAGAGCAATTCATCCGCACACGCGCTCGAGAATACTGCGGGAAGGTTAGCAGCAAGAAGAGCGCTTGGAGGGCAATGTGCAGCAGGAACTATAAGTGATCTTTGAGAAAGCGTCAATTTATAAGCGGGGTAATAGAAGGAGCCCCGTTGGTCGCAATGACCGCTGGAGCTCCTGAGTATTTCGACGGGCAGGGTGCTGGATTACGGCGTGTGGGAATGGCGGTGGGGTTGGCTGTCCACCTCGAGTGCGGCAGCGGCGAGATCTTCCTGCGTTGCGAGGGATTCGCGCTCCTCAGCGGGAATTCCGAGCGCGTCCAGAATACTATCGCGGGTCGCGGCAGTCACTGTCAACACGCATCCTTTGGTGCCGATCCGCTCGAGCATCTCCCCGGTCTCTTCCGGTGCCAGCTCGAGGACCGTAACGCCAGCCACGAGGTCGTCCTTGGTGACGTAGAACGTGCCGCCGTCGTGCTTGATTGACATTTTTCCATGCCTGGAGTTGTCAATCACTTCCTTGATTGCATAACCGGCCATGCGAGTACCTCCTTTGTACGCTTTGGGTGTGTGTTTGTTTCATGCAGTGAGATAATGGTACAGAGTGTACGGCATCGTCGTTTGTCTGTCAAATAATCGCCACATCGCCACGAAACGCAAAGAACAATGCATACCCCCAATAACCACATTCGTGATATAATTACACACAATTATTAACTCATATACCATTCTATGGACAACCAACCGCAGCAACAGCAGCAGATCAACATCAAAATCGATGACGCGACGCTGAAGGGCACGTACGCGAACGCAATGGGCATTTCGCATTCAAAAGAGGAGTTTGTGCTCGACTTCATGAACATTTACCCGTGGCAGCGCGCCGGTGTGGTAACGTCGCGCGTCATCACCTCGCCCGGGCACGTGAAGCGCATTTTCAAGGCGCTCGAGGAAAATATCAAAAAGTACGAAGCAAAGTTCGGGAAAATCGAGATTGCAGCAGGCCCTTCGGCCAACGAGATCGGGTTCAAGACGGCCTAACGCAACGCTATCCAAGTATTTTACTGAGCATACCTATGCGTGTCGATAAAAAACTGGAAGACCTGAAAAAACCGGAGCAAAAGAAAGAGCCCCAACCGATCGGCAAGGTCATTGTCCTTCTGTGCCTGGTGGTCGGGAGCACGGCGTTGTTCTGGCTCGTATGGCACAATGCGCTGGTGACCGGCATTACGCTTTCAACGGCATCCCGCAATGTCATGGTTGCCGTGACGACGCTCCTTGCGTTCAGCCTGATGTTTTGCCTGCTCGCGGCCGCGGAGCTGCTCATTCGGGGCAAGCTCATGTTGCTCGCCATGGCGCTGGCCGCGCCGGCAACGGTGTTTGTTTTTTTCAGGTTCTCGGTGTGGAGTTTTATCGGGTACCTCATTATGGCACTCGCATTCCTGTACTGGCGCCGCGAAATTCGGATTGACGGGAGTTCCCGGGTGAAATTCATGCCGACGCGGACGGTCAATGTTGGCCTGAAGACCGCCGTAACGCTTGTGCTGCTCGCAGCATCATTTACGTACTACAGCTACCTCGTGACCGGCAATGATGCCTCAGACAGGCTCGAGAAGAGCCTTATTGACGATGGGACGGTAGCCGCGGAGAATATCCTGCGCATGTATTTCAAAGACAAATACAACCCGCACATGGAGCTCGATACCTTTATTGAAACCGTTGGCATTGGCGAGATCGAGAACGTCCTGCCCAATGATACCGGCAGCGATGAAATCGACCGGGTGCTGGACGAAACCGCTGAATCGGCGAAACTTGAGTCAATAACGCGCGTGCGTGAAGAGCTGCTAAAATCCTTGAAAATCGAAGCGGCGGGGGACGAGGAGGTGCGCGACGTTGTCCGGAAAATCGTTGAAAAAAACTTGAGTACCTACATCGACCCGTACCTGAAGTTTTTCCCTGCCATCATGGCTGTCGGGCTTTTCTTCCTCCTGAATATTTTTAGTTTTCTGTACCGGGAGCTTATTAAATCATTCAGCTTTTTTATGTTCTGCATACTGAAATGGACGAAGTTCATACGCGTGGAGAAGGAACAGATCGAGGTTGAACGGATAAAACTGTAAGCGCACTATGGCAAAGGATTTTTATGAAATACTCGGCGTTTCGCGGAGCGCGTCACCGGACGAAATAAAGCGCGCGTACCGCACGCTCGCACACCAGCATCACCCCGATAAAGCAGGCGGCGATGAAGCGAAATTCAAGGAAATCAACGGGGCATACCAGGTGCTGTCCAATCCTGACAAGCGCAAGCAGTATGACCAGTTTGGCCAGGCGTTCAGCGGGGGTGCAGGGGGCCCTGGCGCTGGCGGCTTCTCCTGGGACGATTTTGCGCGTGCGCAGGGAGGCGCAGGGCCGTTCGGGGGCGGTTTTTCACAGCAGGGAGCGGAGTTTGACATGAACGACCTCGGCGATATTTTCGGCGACCTCTTCGGATTCGGCAGGCGCACGGCGCGGGGAGGGCGTGCATCGCGGCGCGGCCAGGATATCCAGGCGGAGATGACAGTTGAATTTCGGGAAGCGGCGTTCGGTGTCGATAAAATTATTGACCTGTACAAGCAAACTGTGTGTCCGCACTGTGGCGGCAATGGCGCGGAACCTGGAACCAAGGTTGAAACATGCCCGACGTGCGGCGGCAGCGGGCAGGTTGCCCGGGTGCAGCGCACGATCCTCGGGTCGTTCCAGACTGCTGTACCGTGCCCTGACTGCAAGGGCGAGGGCAAACGAGCCTCGAAGAAGTGTTCAGTATGCCGTGGCGAAGGGCGCAAGAAGGAAACGGAAAAGTTAAAGGTGAAGATTCCTGCGGGTATCAGCGACGGGCAGGTGATCCGTTTGTCCGGCAAGGGAGAGGCGGGTGCGCGCGGCGGTGCCGTCGGTGACCTGTTCTTGACGATACGCGTTCATAAAGATCCTGATTTCAGGCGCGAGGCCGACGATATCCTATCTGAAGCGAATATATCATTTCCCCAGGCAGCGCTCGGAGCAAAAATACCGGTGCTGACGATTGACGGCGAAGTCATCCTGAAAATCCCGGCTGGGACCCAGTCCGGCAAGGTATTTCGGCTGGACAGCAAGGGCGTGCCCCACCTCCATTCACGCGGCAGGGGAGACCATCTCGTGACCGTGAACGTTGTTACGCCCGAGCACCTGTCGCATGCCCAGCGGGAGCTCCTCGAGCGGTTTACCGAGCTTGAATAGTTTTTACTCGGGTTGACACCGTGCCGGATTTCTGGTACGGTTGTTTGAAATGGTAAAATCAACATCGTTACCAGAAGGAGTACATCATGACCTTAAGAGTAAAGCGCACGGATACGACGTTTGATCCGCGCGCCTTGGTTGCCGGCCAGCGTGCATTTGCGGTGATGCAGTCCGGCGATGAATATGCAGTCCGTATATTCGAGGGGCCTGTTAATGAGCATGGCTACATCCGGATGCATGAATCGTCTGCGTCGAAGGTAAGCCCGCGCTTGTTTCGCGAGTTTCTCCACGCTCTGGCAGGCACCAGTTTTCAGCCAGAGGACGCGAAACGCGTTCGCGTCGTTCGCGACCCAGCGGCGCAGCTGCCTGGTCTTATCAGTCCCAACAAAAGGCTGTGCATCGCCATTGCTTCTGAGTCTGACGGGGCTGCCGAGAAGATCGAGGAGTTTCCAGTGGTGGTAAGCGCGATTTACCGGGCATGACGTGATTATGCCAATGATAGCCAAGCCGGGTCCTTGCACAGGATCCGGCTTTTCCTTTTTTACATTGCCTGATTTGACCAATTTCAAACAGGGGGGCGCTCTAGAGCTATACCCCCACCACAGGTATTGGTACAGCATTTTAAAAACCTTACTATTTACTATGCCAGGCGGAACATGTTGCTAGTATGATAATTGCAGGCCGGCGTTCGTGATGCCGGCCTGTTTTTATTTCCGCCATCACTTGCAAAAACTGCAATTTTGTGATATACTCAAGGTGGAGGTAAACACAAACCATACGTTTATGATTCCAGTCGCGGTTGCTGCGGGCACGGTCAATGCCGCGGCAGGTACAGCGTCATTCATGCAGAATATTGATTGGACACGGCCGACGTGGGACCTGTTCATCGTTCTCTTTTTTGTCATTGCCGCGTTTCTGTACGGCCTTTCGCTTGGCCGCGACCGGATTATTGTCATACTCGTGAGCATTTATATGTCGCTGGCAATCGTTGAGCACGCGCCGATTGTTAACAATGCAGGATTCCAGCACATGATAAACAATGCGGTTGGCCAATTTTTCGTATTCCAGATCTCGGCGTTCCTCCTTTTGTTTGTCATATTATTTTTTGTGATTACGAGAAGCGCCCTCCTGAAAACAATCGCGTCGTCCGACACGCCGGGGCCGTGGTGGCAGGTGTTGCTCTATAGCATATTGCATGTCGGTCTGCTCGTGAGTGTCATACTGTCGTACATCCCGCGTGAATCGCTGGATGGCGTCCTCGCGCCGTTGACGCTCCGAATATTCACGACTGATTTTGCCCAGAATGTCTGGATCATCGGGCCTGCGGTTGCCATGTTCATCTTCAAGGGCGGCGCCGGCCAGAAAAAGAAGCGGCAGTACATCGAGGAAGAGCCGTAAACGTATGAATCAAAGCACCAACAAACACCCGCGTGTTAAAAACGGGGGAGTTTTTAAAACTGGTCGTTGTAGAAATTAGTTTCCTGAAAACGCCGGGAGCGAAAAGATAAACCCGATAGCGGCGAAAACAGCGGCGATAATCCCCACGATCAGTACGATCTTGGTGCTGGTTTTGAGCTTTGTTTTGACTTCGGTGTCGAGCTGGGGCTTGTCCATAATGTGTTTCGGTTAACGCACGTATAGTATAGGCCAGTCAGCGGTTTAATGGAATACAAGAATAAAGAGAATGCCGATAATCATCGCAGTGGCGCCGATCAGGCGGTACGCAATGTTTTTTTCATGGAAGTAAATTTTTCCCAAAATGATACTGCCCAAGATAGTGCCGCCCCGTTTGATTGCGATGACGTAGGGAACGAGAATGCGCGCGATTGCGAGCATCTGAAACCCGGAACCGATGCTGCTCAGGGTAGCGACCGTTGCCAGGAGCCCAAAATGCTCTTTGGTTTGCCGGAGAAATCGCTTGCGGGTGTAGAGCAGGTATACCGTCAGAGGGATCAGCACTCCAATGTTGACCGTCAATAAATAGAAAAAGGCTGATGAGCGCTCAAGTGCCATTTTATCGATGTTTGAAGATACGCTCCAGATTATCGCAACAAGCAAAGCGTAGAAACTGCCCTTTTCATGCCAGATTGCTTTCACGGGCGCGAGAAATCCCTGGCGCGCCTTCTCAAGGTTAATGAGGTATGAACCAAGTACGATAAACCCGATTCCGATGATACCCCACGTGTTTGGCATCTCGCCGAGCATGATATATGAGGTGAAAATCATGAAAGCAGGGGAAAACGAAAGGAAGGGGAGAGTCAGCGAAAGCGGCGAGCACTGGAGCGCGCGGATCAGGAGGACGCTCGTCGTTGTCGCCATGACAACCGCGATTGGCAATATAATCCAGTACGACGGCTCTATCACCGGCATGCCTTCTACGGCAAACGCACCCGCGAAAAATACGAGCGAGAGCAGTATCGACCCCCAGACGAGAACGCTCACGTCCATGCGCTCGGTAAGCTTTTTATTCGCACCCTCGCGTATGGCAAATACTGCAGCCGCGGCTATGGCAAAAAGGAAGCCCACCATGTGGAGTAGGAGGTAATAATTATTTCCGTAGTTTTTTAATTACTGATCCTGCTGGCGTATCATCAACAGAAAAGCCGGCAGTTTCGATTTGTCCGCGTAGCGCGTCTGCTGATTGCCAGTCTTTTACATCACGTTTCGCTTGACGTTCCTGCGAAATTTTTTTTATAGTATCCGGGATAACAATCGGTTGAGCGCCAGCGAGCTTGAGGCCGAGCACTTCGTCGAACTTAAGGAGCGTCGCCTTCTTCGATTCGGCTGGTTCTGATGATTTGAGCAGGTCCCAGACGACGGCGAGACCCTTGGGCGTATTTAAATCGTCATTAACGGCGGCTATGAATTTTTTTTCATATGTTGCGAGTATTGTGCCGGGCTTGCCAAGTCCAGCAGTTAGCGCGTACAGGTTGTCGAGCGTGCGCTGGGCGCTGTCGAGCGCTTCCCAGGAGAATGTCAGTTTCTGGCGGTAGTGCGTGCCGAGACAGAGCAAACGGTAGGCGAGGGGATCATACCCTTTATCTTTTAACGTCTGTATAGTGATAAGGTTACCTTCTGATTTACCCATGCGTTTTTCCTTGAGCACCAGAAATTCGCCGTGCACCCAGAACTGCGCGAGCGGTTTTCCCGTCACCGCTTCTGCCTGTGCAATCTCGTTCGTATGGTGGGTGGGAATGTGGTCGATGCCGCCACAGTGGATGTCAAACGTCTCACCGAGGTATTTGACGCTCATGGTCGAGCACTCGATGTGCCATCCCGGGAAGCCTTTGCCCCAGGGGCTGTCCCATTCCATTTGGCGCTTTTCGCCTTTGGGCGAGAATTTCCAGAGCGCGAAGTCGGTCGGGTTGTGTTTTTCACGGTTCTTTTCCACGCGCGCGCCTTCCTTGAGATCAGTGAGTTTTTGGCCTGAGAGCGCGCCGTAGTTGGGGAATTTTGACGTATCAAAATAAATCCCGTCTGACGTGCGGTACGTAAAACCTTTTTCTTCCAGCTTTTTAATCCAGTCGATTTGTTCGGGGATATGGTCGGTCGCACGGCACCAAATGTCCGGCTCGGTGATATTGAGGTCACGTAAGTTTTGGCGGAACGCGCCAGTATAAAATTTCGCAATGTCCCATGCGCTCTTGCCCTCGCGTTTGCTGCCTTTCTCCATTTTGTCTTCGCCTTCGTCAGCGTCCGACGTGAGGTGCCCCACGTCGGTGATATTCATCACGTGTTTGATTGCGTAGCCGTTCGCGAACAGCGTGCGTTTTAAGATGTCCTCAAAAAGGTACGTGCGCAGGTTGCCGATGTGGGCGTAGTCGTACACGGTCGGGCCACACGTATACAAGCCGACTTCGTTGCCGTGGAGCGGCTTGAACTCCTGCTTTTTCTTCGTCAGCGTGTTGTACAGCGTAAGCATAGTATGTTTGCATTGTAGCGTTTTTGGGCGCTTTCGGCAATCAAAAAACGAACAGTACCGCGTTGATGCGCACGGTTCGGGCGTGTATGGCAGTTGGTCCTTGCCCCCTTATGCTGCCAAATGTTTTAGAATATCCAGCGCGGCTTTGTCGTAATCGAGTCCGACCGCTTCGATTTTACGGTAAATATCCGGCGCGCCTTCTTTTAACTGCTGCTCGATGTCTTCATTATCATCCAAGAATTTTTTCAGGAAAGCGGCCTCGTCGAACGCAGGGTCTGACTGTTCTCGGGCAAAATCAGCTTTTACGCGGGACCAGCGGTCATGCAGTTCAACGCCGAGGTAATACACGACGAGCGCCATCGGGTTATCGAAATCGTATTTTTCCAGGGCATCGTTCATGTGCGCTTCATCGAACAGTTCGCGGGCTTTTTGCTGTTCCTTCTGGTAGAATCCGCGGATTGCGTTGGGCAGAATTTTGACCGTGAGGAGCTCGCAAAAGCCTTCGTCAAAAATTCTTCTGCCGTGCGTGTTTTTTCCGGCATGCGCGCTTTCATGGACCAAGACGTCTGCAAAATGCTCCGGCGGCAATTCGAGGCCTTTGGGTGTTATGCCGACTTGACCAGTTTGACCATTTTGTTCTTCATAAAAACCGACAGTCCCGGTGCCAGGATCATAATCCCTGATTCGAACTTCGCTGGCGTCAAGCTGTGCCAGGCCGAGCGCCTGCTTCATCTGCAGAATGCAGTATGCCAATTCCACCTTTCTGTCTTTATCGGTTGTTTCACGGCTTTCCTTAAGCCAGGCAGCGAGAAGTTGTTCTACGTTGTTTACTGATTCGAGCGTCGTTTCTGCAGGTTCCCCGACTTCGGTTACCGGTATTCTTTCGTCAGGAGCATCACCCGTTGTGGGAGGGGAATCGTGCTGGCCAATGGCGTTAAAAGTATCCGATGTATGTTCCGGCATAGGAGTGTGCTAATTATGGTAGTTAGAAAATCAGCCTTTTTTGTTTTCCGACGTTGAGATGCCGAGGCCGATCTCTTTCCATTCTGAAATCACAGACTCGATATCCTGCGGGCCAACCGTGAGCATTTCCGCGCGCATCGTTGGTTTGCGGGCAATGCTCGCGAGCTTCACTTTTGCCGCAGCCTCGTCCATGAGGTCAATCGCTTTATCCGGGTACACGCGGTCGTGGATGTATTTGCCGGAAAGCTCGACGCACGCCTTGAGCGCGTCATCGCTGATTTTCACCTGGTGGTGGTTTTCGTAGCGCGAGCGGATGCCTTTCAGGATTTCGACGGTGTTTTCTGCTGACGGCTCATCGATCATGATCGGCTGGAACCGGCGTTCGAGTGTCGCGTCACGCTCCACGTATTTCTTGTACTCTTCCATGGTCGTTGCGCCAATCACTTGCAGTTCGCCGCGCGCCAATGCCGGTTTGAGGATGTCTGCGGCGTCAATCGCGCCGGTTGCCTGGCCGGCGTCTGCCAGCGTATGCATTTCATCGATAAATAGAATGATTTCGCGCTTGGCAGCGATGATTTCATCAACCAGCGATTTGAGGCGCTTCTCGAATTCACCGCGGTATTTCGTACCGGCGACCAGGCCCGACAAGTCGAGAGATAAAACGCGTTTGTTTGTGAGAGTGGTTGTCACGTTGCCAGCCGCGATTTTATTCGCCAGCCCTTCGACGATCGCCGTTTTTCCGACACCTGACTGGCCAATCAGCACGGGGTTGTTTTTTGTCCGGCGCGAAAGTATCTGTATGAGGCGCTCGACTTCATGCTCGCGGCCAATGACCGGATCCAGCTCATCCGCGCGGGCGAGCGCCGAGAGGTCTCTTGAGTAGAGTTTGAGCACGGAAAAGTTTGAGCGTACCTTAATGTTTTCCTTGTATAACCAAAAAATAACTGCACCGACGACGAGCAGTATGAGGATGAGTGAGTATGACATTGGTGTGAAGTTCTGAAACATACATGGGTTCCATGAAAACCAGCAGTACAAATGTCAGTATATCACATTTCACGCATTTTTTCAATGTTTTTCGGAAAAGAAAACAGAGGTGTTCGACTGTTCGAAACACCCCCGTAATCTTTCGCTGGAATCCCGCAACTGTTGTCGCAAGA
This sequence comes from Patescibacteria group bacterium, assembly GCA_028718605.1. Lineage (GTDB taxonomy): Bacteria > Patescibacteriota > Patescibacteriia > UBA10025 > JAHIVO01 > JAQULM01. The sequence continues at coordinate 240,953 of JAQULM010000001.1, read as the reverse complement.
TTTCAGACGCCATTCATCACTCATCTCCAGCTAAGGCTGAAGTCACTACTTTCCACCCACGGCCCCCAATGAGGGTCGCCCTTCTGCTCTTTGCCATCGACAAACTCGATATCGGGATCATAGATCCTCATCCGGATCTTGAACGAACTTGATCCGCGTTTCATCGAGCTCGCCTTGCCCAATTTGAGCGTCCAGGCATTCCTCTTTTTGTCCTTGTGGAAATATTTCCCCGACCAGTGCTTCCCGTTGTCAAAGCTGATTTGCGGGATGGTCAGTTTTTCATTGCCGCTATAGGGGCCGTTGTACTGTACCAGTGCAATAAGCTGAGCGCCATCGCACGTGATACTGAAGCCAATATTGACTTTATTGGCATCGGTCAGGAAGATGTTCCAAAGACGACTGACATCATCCCGATTGCGGTTCTCCGCCTCCTCCAGAGCGCGGCCTTCGTTAACGCAATGCGTAACTGCTTTTCCGATGGCCTTACCGACGGTTTTCAACGGCCAGAACACTACCTTTGCGGCCTTCTTGGGAACCTTCTCGATGCCGGCGTTGGCAGGCATCGGGTTAGCGATGATGATGAAAAGGGCGACAATACAAATCACCCACTTCGAGAAACCTCTGTAAGAGTTCATGACTCTCTCCTTTATTATTCAAATTCAACATTTCAGAATTTCAGCGTGAACAAACCAGTCTATCATACGCTTGTTTCGTTGTCAAGGGGTATTATGCACATCTGGGTAAAATCTTGATTTTTCTAAGAAAATATGATATAATAGGTTATGATAGTGCAGTAATATCAAAGCAATTCTTGGTTTTGGAATGAACCGCATATGCCAGCCCCGACTGATATAGAAAAAGGAAATCAGAAACCTCAGAACATTGAGGACATTTTTGAGTTTCAGGAGCAGCAGCCTGGAGGCCAGGAAATCCGGGAGCGGCCAGCTGAAGTGACCCGTGAAACAGCGCCAGATGTGCAAGGGGAACAGGCACGGGAGGATGAGCAGGCACGCAGGCAGTACGCACCGCCGCCAGTTCAGGAACCGGTTCAAGAACCGGCACCCGCAATGCCAAAAAGCCCTGAACTGCAGAAGATCGAGCATATCTTATCTGAGCACCTTGACGAGCTTTTTCTCCAGATGACGCCAGAACAGCAGATGGCATTCCAGCGTAAGGGTGAGGAAACCGCTTCAAAAATTGAATTACTGTTACGTGACGTTAAGGTAAAGGTCAGGGAGATTCTCGGGCTCTTGCGCGACTGGCTGAGGATGATTCCCGGTATCAACAAATTTTTCCTCGAGCAGGAAGCGAAGATCAAGGCAGACCGCATCCTCAATCTGCACGAACAAAAACATAAACAAGGTTAGTAAACACTTACCGCCTACAGCGGCGTACCTATGCCATTCGGCTCAGCAAACACAGGTGGGTTCAGCGAACTTCTCGCCAATCCGGCCTTCACTATCATCCTCGTGAGCCTGGCCGCGCTTTGTATTGTTGCAGGCGCCCTTGGCATTATCATGCGCCGGTTGCGGAGCCAGCGTGCGCTGCCACTTGAATTCCATAAAGTTTTCCTTCTCGTTACGCTTCCCAAAGAGGCGGCAGTCCAGGAGGAGGAAGGCAGGCAGCGGCGTACAGTTCCGGAGCTGCTTGCAGACGCGGAAGCGTGGTTTACCGTGCTCGGGGGCATGAAAGCCGAACGCGGTATGGGTTCATACATAGCCGGAAGGCATGACCATTTTTCGCTCGAGATCGTCGCGCTCCATGGGCTAATTTCATTCTATGTCGTTGTGCCGCGGTACTTGCAGCAGTACATGGAGCAGCACATCCACGCGCAGTACCCGGATGCCCAAATAGAGGAAGTCGATGAATATAACCTATTCCATCCGACCAGCGCAGTCACGGGAACAGCCTTTAAATTCAAGAAGCCGTATATTTTTCCGATCCGCACGTATAAGCAGCTGGACATTGACCCGCTGAACTCCATCACGAATGCGCTCTCAAAAGTCGCGGAGAATGAGGGAATCGCGATCCAGTACGTGGTTCGTTCCGCGAAAGCGCAATGGCATAACTGGGGCGCCCACGCTGCACGCGAGATGCACATGGGTAAGAAGCTGAAAGACGCGGTTGGGCGCCGCGGGTTCGTTGGCTTTATAGTTGAATTGGCGAGGACATTTTTTCCAAAAAAGAAGAAGGAGGAATTTGAGCCGACGCACCAGCTGTCTCCGCGCGAGGAGGAAATCGCGAAGAGCCTCGAGGACAAGACGTCCAAAGCGGGCATGGAAGTGAATATCCGCATTGTTGTTGCCGCGCAGAGCAAGGAGCGGGCGCAAGCAATTTTAAAAAATCTCGAAAATACCTATAGCCAGTTTACGCTCTATGAGTACGGCAATGGCCTTGTGCGCAAGGGCGTCAATACAGATAAGCTCGTCAGGGATTTCATCTATCGCCGGTTTATGCCGAAATGTGGGTTGATACTGAATACGGAGGAGATGACGAGCGTATTCCACTTTCCGCTGCCGACGACCGAAACGCCGAATATCAGGTGGCTCACGGCACGCAAAGCGCCGCCACCGCCGAATATTCCCACTGAGGGGCTTGTTCTCGGGCACTGCGAATACCGGGGGCAGGATACCATTATCCGGATCAAGCAGCGGGATCGCCAGCGGCACGTGTACGTCATCGGCAAATCCGGCGTCGGCAAATCGGTTTTGCTTTCCAATATGATTATTCAGGACATTCTGAACGGTGAGGGAGTCGGCGTTGTTGATCCCCACGGCGACCTGATCAACGATATCCTGCCGCACATCCCCCGGGAGCGCGCGGAGGACGTCATTCATTTCAATCCGTCTGATATGGGGAGGCCGATTGGCTTGAATATGCTGGAGGCCAGGAGCCCGGAAGAAAAGGATTTCGCAGTCCAGGAAATGGTTGCGATATTCTACAAATTATTCCCGCCGGAAATGATCGGCCCGATGTTCGAGCACAACATGCGCAATGTGATGCTCACCCTCATGGAGGACGAGGAGCATCCCGGCACGATCGCGGAAATACCGCGCATGTTCACTGATCCCGCGTACCAGAAGTATAAGCTGGCAAAGGTGAAGGATCCGATCGTCCGTGCGTTCTGGGAAAAAGAGATGGCTAAGACGTCCGATTTTCACAAGTCCGAGATGCTCGGGTACTTGATTTCAAAAGTCGGCCGGTTCGTCGAGAACAGCATGATGCGAAACATCATCGGCCAGGAGCATTCCGGATTTGATTTCGATGAGGTCATGAACAAGAAAAAAATCCTGCTTGTGAATCTAGCAAAGGGCACCACGGGCGAAGTGAACTCAAACCTCCTCGGATTGATTATCGTATCGAAACTGCAGATGGCTGCAATGCGCCGGGTGAGCATGCCGCAGGAGCAGCGCAGCGATTTCTACCTGTATATCGATGAGTTCCAGAATTTTGTTACTGATTCGATCGCGACGATCCTGTCCGAGGCGCGCAAGTACCACCTCAATCTCACCATGGCCCACCAATACGTCGGCCAGCTCGTCCGTGACAATAATGATACGAAAATACGGGATGCGGTGTTCGGCAATGCCGGAACGCTCATCGCGTTCCGTGTGGGCGTGGACGACGCTGAGATTCTCGCCAAGGAATTCGAGCCCGTATTCAACGAGTACGATGTCATTAACGTCGACATGTATACCGCGAACGCGAAACTCCTCATTGATAATACGTCCTCCAAACCGTTTAATATGAAGACGTACCCGCCCCAGCCGGGGAGCCCCGAAATGGCCAGCTATCTCATTGAACTTTCACGTATGAAGTACGGCAGGGACCGGAAAATAGTTGAAGAGGAAACCATGGAGAAATCGCGTTTGGGCCAGCCCGCGGCAACGCAGGGTCCGTCAATGGGGGTTCGCAACGTTTGATGGGCGTTCGCGCGGGTATGCCAATAATTTTTTAATAATTTGCGCCACAATGCCGAATCCTGAAATGTCATTCGATCCCATGATCGAGAGTTCGAATGGAGAGGTTGAGCATACCGAATCCGTTGATGATAAAATTTGGGCATCGATTGAGTCAATACAAGAATGTTCCGGAGAATTCAATCAAGACAATGCTTTTCATGAACTATCAACTTCTTTTGATATCGATCCGACAAAGTCAAATTGCGAAATAGCACTTGAAGCACATGACCGTATTACAGACGACAATGAGGGTGGTTTTCTTTCTCGGTTTGGAAAGGGGAAGATTGCACATTTAATGAAAACATTTATCGTTTTGGCGGGGCTTGCAAATTTTGCCGGTGGCCGAGCGGTTGAACCGACTCAAATAGAATCTCCTCAAGAAAAAGAGAAGACGGAGCAGGTAGTAGATTGGGACTGGGATCAGGTTCACCAAATATTTCAAGACATTGTCAATACTAAGGTTGCTGCTACCGAGCAAGGGGCCCTTCCTGGCAGGATTCCCGAAACAACCGAAATTGATGTTGCCATCAAACAATTAAGCACTCTCGCAAGGGCTTTCAAAGCTAATAATAAAAGCGTTGATGAATTTCATCAGGCTGCATTAAATCTAACAACACATCTTTAATGCAACATACAGAGGGGAAAAGAGCGGAGGGACGAGGAGTTTATAGGTATGCTGATGCTAGTAAAAAATATAATTAGATTTTTTATTATAAAATTGAAAAAGTAATGAGTTCATTATGGCAAAACCTTCAATCGAGACGGAAGTCAAGCAAAAAGTCGAAATAAAAACCGGCATCGGCGTGCTTTTAACGGTTGGCATCGGTGCCGCAGCGTCGCTCGGCTTGCTCATGGCAGCTACGCCGCTGTTACGAGTCGAGAATCCTATTGATACTGGCACTGAGCCGGTCACACCGCTTATTTCAGAACTAAGCGGATGGCCCCAGACACTCCCGTCATATACCACCGCATCGCCTTTGGCGGTAAATCTAGACACTGACGCTGAGCTGGAAATTGTTCAGGGAGCGAAGGGAACGATCAGTGCATACGACCGGAGCGGCAAGGTTCTCACCGGATGGCCAATTCGGCTTGCTGAGGACAGCTTTGTCCAAAGCGCTAAAACATCAACCAAGCTGGACAGCGATCCGCAGGCAGAGATCGTTTTTTCAGTTTCACGATGGTATGGGACTGCAACGCCATCCGTGTATGTTGTCAATCATGACGGAACGCCGCTTCCTGGCTGGCCAAAACAATTTACGAGTGATGTGTATGAAGCGCCCGTGGTCGCAGATCTGAACAAAGACGGGTTTGATGAAGTCGCCGTCATCGCCGGCACTGCATTGCATGTATACGACCGCACCGGTGCTGAGCTCACCGGATGGCCACATGCGCTCGAACCGTATAATATGCGTACTGTTGGGGCGGGTGATTTGAATGCCGATGGCTCAGTAGAACTCATTGCGGCGGAAGGGGACCAGGTTTCGGCGTTTACGTCCGCAGGGGAGGCTTTCGGCAGCTGCTGGCCGATCAAATTTAATCTCGGGACGGATGATTTGGGAACGCCAATCTATGGACGGCCGTTTACGCCAGCGATTGGAGATTTAGATGGTGATGGTTCAGACGAGGTCGTATTCACCATAGATCGCACTGATGCCCAGTTTCCACGCTATGTGCTGTATGCGATCAATGAAGACTGTTCAAACGTTCCCGGTTTTCCAGCTGATATATCAGGGGCAATGGAATCAAGTTCAGTTCCGGTCATGGGTGACGTTGATGGTGATAAAAAACTCGAAATCGTCATGTACATTGGATTTTGGGATGCAATTTGTGATGGTGATATGTGTGAAGCAAGCTATATCCGCATTTGGAATCATGACGGGTCAACATTTGGGGAGGATAGCCCGTGGTTGACGTGGGTAGCCCCAATTCAGAAACCATCGCTCGCCGATATCAATAACGACGGAAAGCTTGAGATATTCGGTTTCTCCAAGGATGATAATCTCTATGGGTGGGATTATGCCCATAAGACACTCAGGGGCTTTCCATTAGTTGGAGCTCACGGAGGAGGCGTAACGCAACCGGCATTCGCTGATGTTGACGCGAATAGAACAGCAGAAATGATAGTCAGTGAGTATACCTACCCGTCAAAGCTGCACGTCTATAAAGTATCTGGCTCAAGGGCAGGCCAGCTCTGGCCGATGCTACAGCATGATGTGATGAATTCGAGCACGATTCCCGCGTTAAAAGCAGCCGCAGAGCCTATCGCTGAGTAATTCCAGTTACATTGCCAGCCCCTCGCAACGAGGGGCTGGTTTTGCGATTGACAAAAAGTTGAAAGACTTTATGATACTAGTATGCTTACCACATTGTTATATATTGGCTTGCTTTGCGTAATTCTTCTCGTCTTTGGCACTGCTGCATACGCCGGTTTTCGCGCATCGCCGTGGCTGCCGGTATTCAAGAAAGACATCCAGCGGATTGTTACCCTCGCCGGCATCAATGAGAGAGATGTCGTATACGATCTTGGTTCGGGTGATGGCCGGATATTAATCGCTCTGGCGAATAATACAAAAGCGCGGCTCGTGGTCGGCTACGAAATTTCATTCCTCCTGTACTTCTGGTCAAAGGTGCGCGTATGGTTTCGCGGTTTTTCAAAACGGATCGAAGTGCGGTACGGCGATTTTCTCAATCGGGATCTCGGGCAAGCGGATGTGCTTTTTTGCTTTCTGACACCCAAGGCGATGAAGAAGCTCGGGCTGAAATTTCAGCATGAACTTCATCCGGGCACGACGGTCATTTCATACAGTTTTCCCATCCCTGGCTGGCATGCGGTAGCCAAAGACCATCCCGACGAGCGCCATATTCCAATCTATAAGTATATTATTGACGAATCAATGCAATCTGTTACAATAGAGAAGCACTAACAAAAATACCGCGAAAATTCATCAAAAATACCAATAAATTATCAACACAATACACACAGCAGTAAAAAACAAAAGCGCAGGCAACTCAATAAAACGAAAACACACTACACAAACAATACACACGAGAATACAAAATTTGAAAATAACATATGGCAAAACAAAATAAATTAGACCAAATCAAGAAACTCATCGATACCGCACACATCTCCCTCGAGGGTGCACGGGAAATTTTAGCGCAGATCGTCGGCAATGGAGACGAGGCACTTGCGGAAGTTGCTGACCGCGCCAAGGAACTCGGCAAGGTAAGCGCGAATGGCGATGAAAAAATCATTGAAGGCATCTTTGACGGGCAGCACATGCTCGGTCCGGACGGCAAGCAGTACAGCATACCGGCAAACTATGCATCCAAATCAAAACTCGTCGTCGGCGACACGCTCAAATTGACTATCAAACCGGACGGTTCATTTCTCTACAAGCAAATCGGGCCGGTTGAGCGCGGACGCTTGGTCGGCATTCTGACCAAGGATGAAACGACTGACGAATACCGCGTTATCGTCGGGGAGAAGGCATTCAAGGTTTTACTTGCGAGCATTACCTATTTTAAAGGCGAGCCAGGAGACGAGGTCGTTGTGTTGGTCCCGAAGGCAGGGGAGAGCGATTGGGCTGCGGTCGAAAATATTATCAAAGAAGCCGGCGAAACCGCACAAACGGCCACTTTGACACCAGGCGCGGAAACACCGCACCAACCCCTCGATGCGCACGTAGAAGATATCGAGGAGATTGGTTCGCAAACGTAAGTGAGTTGCGTTTGGCCTGCAGTTGGTATACAATACTACCGCATGTAGTTTTGGAATTTTGTGATAAATGATGTCTGTCTATGGCACAAGCGCTCTATAGGAAGTACCGGCCGCAACGGTTCGAAGATCTGGTCGGCCAACACGCTATCAAGGTTACGCTCTTGAGCGAGATAGAACATGGCCGAATCAGCCATGCGTATCTGTTTACCGGTCCGCGCGGCGTTGGTAAGACCACGACGGCACGGTTACTCGCAAAAGCGGCAAATTGCTCAAATCGCAAAAGCGGCGAGCCCTGCGAGTCATGCTCGTTTTGCAAGGAAATCACGTCCGGGAGGTCTCTCGACCTTCTGGAAATCGATGCAGCATCACACACCGGGGTCGACAATGTCCGGGAAAATATCATCGAGAACAGCAGATTTACCCCGCAGCGCGCCCCCTATAAAGTGTACATTATCGATGAGGTGCATATGCTTTCTACCGCCGCATTCAATGCGCTTCTGAAAACGCTCGAAGAGCCGCCCGCGCATGTCATTTTTATCCTGGCAACCACTGAGATCCACCGTGTCCCTGAAACGATCATTTCACGCTGCCAGCGGTTTGATTTCAAGCGCGTCGGCATCGAAGATCTCGTGCGCCGGTTGCGCTGGATTGCTGAATCGGAAAAAGTAGGGGTCAATGACACAATTCTTACGAGCATCGCACGGCATGCTGAAGGGTCGGTGCGCGATGCAGAAGTGCTCCTCGGGCAAATCGTGTCGATCGGAGGCAGTACCGTGACGGACGAAGAAGCGTCGCTCGTCATTCCTCGGTCGAACCTGTTGACAGTGATAGAATGGTTCAATCGCTTAGTTGCCGGGGATGCGGCCGGCGCGATTATACTCGTGAATACTTTAATTGATGACGGCATCGCCATCGAAGCGTTTGCGCGGGATGCCATTGACTTCATCAGAACCCTGATTATCTATAAGGTTACCGGTTCGGTTGATCAACTCGAAGCACTTGAACTTGAGCAGGAGGTGCTGCAACGCCTTCGTGAAACTGTTGCCGGGACGCCGCTGATGCGGCTGAATACGATCATTGAGGTACTGCTCAAGAAAACCCGCGATTTCAGGTATTCACCGATCGCTCAGCTTCCGTTGGAACTTGCCGTCCTCGAGTTGTGCGAACCGCTTGAAACGAACCAGTCCGCTGCGCAGCCTGCCCCTCCTATTCCGAAAAAACCTGTCCGGCCGCCCCGAACCGAGGCGCCCAAAAAAAGTGACCATATGAAATCTGAACGTCCTCGGGATTCAGCGCCACAGAGTGCGGCACATGCCGCTTCTTTCGAAAGTATCCAACGGCAGTGGAGCGCAATCATGAGGCGCGTTAAGGAAGCTAATCATTCTTTGAGTTTATCATTGAAAGTCGGTGTGCCGGTATCATTCGAAAAAGGCGTGCTCACCGTAGGTTTCCGGCATACCTTGCATGCCGACCGATTGAAAATCCCCGAGGCGCGGCATGCGATCGAGGACGCGGTGAGTGAGGTGCTCGGCACCCGATGCCGGTTGTCGATGACAGTGCTTAAGTCTGATGACTACGAGAAGCTCGCACCGCGTGGTACGGCACCTGCAGACAAACCGGGGGATGACACAACTATGAAACAGGCGCTTGAGTTGTTTGGCGGCGAGGTGGTCGGCAGTGATCAGTAATCGCCGCATGGGGTATTGCAGAGCGACCGGTTTTTGTTTACAATGACTGCCAGCTCTCGGTATGGATTGGTTCCGTTTCATCGAGATTGCCGGCTTCTTTCCGAGGTCGTCTAATGGTAGGACACGTGACTCTGGATCACGTAATCTTGGTTCGATTCCAAGCCTCGGAGAAAAGCCGGGAATTTTATAATTAAGAAACCGGCCGGAAATACCCCCTTGACAGTAACGGCTCGCTCGGTTACAATAGTGCAATTACCAAAACGAGGAGGTTGCCGTGGAGATTGATACCCACGCTCATGTACATGTAATTGTTGTCAGGAGAGACGTCCTGCCGAACGAGGACTGGGAGAAGCTCTGTCGTGCCGTTCGCAGTGAACTTTCCACAGTGTTGGGAATCGCACCAAGGAATATGCATGTTTACCGGCAGGTGAACATCGTGCCGGGAACGGACGAGGAGGTACTGCTCATAGCGCCCGACCGGGGAACGCCAGCTAACCATGATGCAGTATTCATGCTCCAGCGCATAAGCGGGCAGTTGTTAAATGGAGCAAGTGTCCAAGCACGTTTTCTGCAGGATTAGAGGCGGTATTAGCCGCCTCGGGAATAAAAGCGCTCTCCTAGGGGGTTTTCCAGGGGGAGCGTTTTCTTAACGTGCAACAAAGAGTACGGTATACTGGAGTTATAGACCATCACGTATGTTCAAGAAATACTTTTTTGTAATCAATCCTGCTGCCGGCCGAGGCAAAAAGCTTGCCGTGGTTCCTCGGATCCAGCAGTACTGCCGTGATAACAATATACGATTCGATACCGTGATAACCCGCCGCGCCGGCGAGGGAGTCGACCTTGCCCGCCGGGCTGCGCATACCTATGACGCGGTTATCGCGGTGGGGGGCGACGGGACGGTCAATGAGGTTGTGAACGGCATCGTCGGCACGAATGCCGCTCTTGGGGTAATTCCGATTGGCTCTGGTAATGATTTTGCGCGGCAGGTCGGGTATTCCAGGAGCTTGCGCCAATGCCTCTCGGCATTGCGCCGTGGAGCGGTACGGAACGTAGATATCGGTACGGTCAATGACACTCGCCATTTTATCAACGCGGTTGGCATCGGTTTTGATGGTGAAGTTGCGTCACGCGTGCGGCAGTACCTGCGGTTTGCCCGCGGATTTTCGGCGTATCTTCTGGCTACACTTCGGACACTCGCAACGTACCGGTTCAGGTTTATCCGCATTGAACTTGATGGGGGAAGAGTCCTGGAAAAAAAGGTACTGTTTGCGGCCGTCTGCAACGGTACGACGTATGGCGGCGGGTTCCAGGTAGCACCGTCTGCTGAGATCGATGACGGCATGTTTACGGTTTGCGTCGTTGACCAAATAAGCCGGTTGTATGCATTGAGGTCGATACCGAAGATCATGCGCGGCACGCATGTTTCACTCCCCATCGTCCACACGTACACAAGTAAGCGCGTCGTCCTTACTTCAGAGCGCCCCTGCGCAGCGCAGGCTGACGGTGAAATCATTGAGCCGGGAATGCGATTTGCCATTTCGCTCCACCCCCATCAATTGCGGGTCATAACGAGCATCGTATGATAACAGTACGGGATACAAAGGATGTTTGGTTTCACGACAGCAAGAACTGGCGGGATTTCATTAATTTGATTGCGAATGCGGACCAGCTCATACGCCAGGAACAGCGCCGCGGGAAGAATAAGCTTCGCGGCACGATTGCAGGCATAAAATCTCGCGACCCGTTCGCGAATTATCCTGTCATATTTTTACCGAAGCGGGGGGAAGCAATATTTATCGGCGACACGCATGGCGATCCCGATTCAACAATTTCTGTGCTCGAACAGGAGCGATGCGCCGCGAGGATACGGTCCGGTGAGCCCCTGTACATCGTGTTCCTCGGTGATTACGCAGACCGCGGCAAAGAAGATGTCCGAAACCTAGAAATTGTCCTGAATCTGAAATGCGCATTTCCATCAAATGTCTATTTGCTTCGCGGTAACCACGAGGAAACGAACGTTGGCCAGTCTTTCGGCCTTCTCGGATCGTGCATCAAACGGTTCGGGTACGACAACGGGCAGTATGTATTCCAGCGCTTCAATGACCTTTTCGAGCGGTTTTCCCATGTCGTCGTGACGGCAAACGGCATTATCGGTCTCCATGGCGGGATACCGGTTGATTCATTCCATTCGCTCCTGGATCTGCGAAACGAAGAAATTCTGACCGAGGTTCGATGGAACGACCCGAGTGAGGAAATTGATGACTACGTGTACAATTATAAGCGCGGTACGGGGTACTTGTTCGGGAAACAGGCATTCCGGAGTTTTATGAAATCGATTCGAGCATCCGTATTGATCCGGTCCCATGAGTATGTTACCGCAGGGTATAAATTCATGTTCAATAATGCGTTTTTGACGATTTTCTCGAACGGCGGTTCCAGCTCCCAGAGCGGATACCGGGATTTTATATTGTACCCAAAATACGTGAAGGTAGATTTATCCAAGCCGATTAAACGATGGGATATGAAGCATGTGTATGATATCCGGTATTCGCGGTAATTATTCCTTCACCTGCTATTGTTAAGTTTTTGGACGGGGCCACTTATCCTGAAACGCTCTTTATGCTATAATAGCAACTACTCAATTTGACCTCCCCAAACCGCATGAAACAGGACCATTTTCCACTCGGCCTTACCTTCGATGACGTGCTCCTCGAGCCACGATACTCTATGGTGGTGCGCCGCGAAGTTGATCTCTCGTCTGCCCTAACGAAACGCTTGAATCTCCAGGTACCGATTCTTGCCGCAGCCATGGATACGGTAAGTGGCGTTCGAATGGCGATTGCCCTGGGAAAACTTGGCGGCATGGCGGTTCTCCACCGTAATTGCACCATTTCCGATGAAGTCACAATGGTTCGCCGCGTACAACGCCAACATGTGCTCGTCGGGGCGGCCGTCGGCCCCCATGACATCGAGCGTGCGGTCGCACTGGATCGCGCGGGAACCGGCGTTCTTTTTGTTGATTGCGCGCATGCGCACAACAGCCGGATTATCGCTGACGCGAAGAAGATCAAGCGGGCGGTACGCGCACAAGTGGTTGTCGGCAATATCGCGACTGCAGAAGCGGCACGTGCGATTGCGCCGTTTGCCGACGCGCTCAAAGTCGGCATCGGACCGGGGGCGATCTGTACCACGCGAGTCGTGACTGGCGTTGGCGTACCGCAGCTTACCGCAATTCAGAACGTGTATCCAATAGCGCGTAAGTACCGGATCCCCATTATTGCGGACGGCGGGATCAAATACTCCGGTGATATCGTGAAAGCGCTTGCTGCAGGCGCGTCGACCGTCATGCTTGGTTCGCTCCTCGCGGGGACAACCGAAGCGCCGGGTACACTGATCCACATCGGCGGCAAGAAATATAAAACATACCGCGGTATGGGAAGCCTCGGCGCTATGCGGGGAGGAAAATCATCAGACCGCTATTTTCAGCGTGGCGCTGCACGCTACGTGCCAGAAGGCGTTGAAGGCGCGGTCCCGTACTGTGGTCCGGTTTCTGATATTATATGGCATTTAACCGGCGGGCTGCGGAGCGGCATGGGCTATCTCGGGGCTCAGCGAATTGTCGACCTTCCGCGCCAAGCGAGATTTATCCAGATAACGAGCGCAAGCTTTTTAGAGTCGCATCCGCACAGTATAACGATCCGTAAGAAAGCTCCAAACTACCAATAATTTTATGCCACCAAAAACAAGCATTGCACGTGCCGAGCTCCATGCCCACCTCGGATCATCGGTTCATCCGGCGATCCTATGGTCGATTGCGCACCGGCAGGGAATACGGCTGCCAACGAAAAACTACTGGGATTTCGAGGACATGATCACCATGTCCGGCTCGGAACGGAATAAAACGCTCGACGACATGCACAATAAGTATTTCTATTGGACTGAGCTCATCCAGTCGTCGCCGGAGGCTATCGAAGAGTCGGTGACGAGTGTGCTTGGTGGCGGCTACCGAAAGTGCAACATCGTACTGCAGGAATTGCGGTTCAATCCGATGTTCCGAAATCGTGGTGGTGAGCGGGATCTCGACCATATCATCGTCGCTGCCCTCTGGGGCTTGGATCGCGCGATGTTTGAATACCCCCAGGTACGCGCTGGAATCATTCTGATGATGGACCGGATGTTTACGTATAAGCAGAATGCTATCATTTTAGAAAAGGCCATCCGCTATCGCGCGAGCGGGATAGTCGGCATTGACTTGGCTGGCCCCCAGCGCAAGTCATTTTCAATCCAGAAACACACCCCGCTGTTCCGGAAGGCGCGTAAAGCCGGTTTGGGCGTAACCGTGCACGCGGGTGAGGAAGGGAATATTCCTGAACTCCGGTACGTGGTGAGGACAATCCAGCCGGACCGGATCGGGCATGGATTTCTGTGCGTGCAGGATCCTGCTTTAATGCGGGATATCGTTAAGCGCAAGATCACGCTCGAACTGTGCCCGACATCGAACTTACGGAATTCGGTAATTCGGGATAAATCTGAGTTAAAGCGGATCATACAGACTATTCTGAGGAACAAAATCCGGTTTACCATCAATACCGACGGTCCCGAAATGTACGATACGAATATTTTTGAAGAGCAGGAGATATTGCGCCGCGAGAAGATTCTGTCCCAGCGTGACATCAACCGGTGCACTCGGTGGGCATTTGATGCAACATTCATTGACTAACGCAAATACGCACGATGCCTGATACCATCTATGTTCTCGATTTTGGTTCCCAATATTCGCACCTGATCGTCAGGCGCGTGAGGGAATGTGGCGTCTACGCGGAGCTTGTGCCTGCTTCAACGAAGATTTCGGTGCTGCGGGCAGCCAAGGGGATCATACTGTCCGGCGGTCCCCAGAATTTATCGGGCAGAAGCAGTTTGCGCATTTCAAAAGATGTCTTTTCCCTGGGCATTCCGGTCCTCGGCATTTGTTATGGATTACAACTGATGGCTTATCAACTTGGGGGGGCGGTCCGCAGGGCAAAAGCACGAGAATACGGTCCGACGAGCGTAACAGTCAATCAGCGGTCTCGGTTGTTCCACGGGCTTCAGAATAAGCAAATGACCTGGATGTCCCACGGAGATCAGGTAACTAAATTACCGCGCGGTTTTGTTGGCATCGCGCATTCGGACAACTGCGGGTTTGCTGCAATCGGGGATGAGGCACGACGGTTATACGGGCTCCAGTTTCATCCCGAGGTTTCGCATACCAAGAACGGCAATCGGATACTGCGGAATTTTATCGCGCTAACCGGCGCCCAGAAATCCTGGACAATGCGGCGGTTTATCACAGAGCAGGTTAATGAAATCCGGCGGCACGTTGCCGATGACCGGGTGGTTTGTGCATTGTCCGGCGGGGTTGATTCGTCCGTTGCAGCGACTATTGTACATCGGGCAATCGGCAGGCAGCTTCATTGCATATTTGTCGATACGGGTTTGCTGCGCGAGGGAGAGGCGATTCAGGTCCAGCGCACCTTCCGGTCGTACCAGCGCATGAATTTGAAAGTCGTGCATGCCCAGAAGCAATTTCTTGCTGCGCTGCGGGGTGTCGTTGACCCGGAGCGCAAACGTAAAATAATCGGCGAATTGTTTATACGCATTTTTGAGCGTGAATCGAAAAAAATTGGACGCGTACAATGGCTTGTTCAAGGGACACTGTACACAGATGCGATAACCTCAGGGCAGAGCGTCGGTAATGCCGCGGCGGTGATTAAGTCGCACCATAACGTGGGTGGATTGCCGAAAAAATTCGGCTTCAAGCTTATCGAGCCATTCCGATACCTCTATAAAGACGAAGTGCGGAAAGTCGGGCGCATGTTGGGACTGCCCCCTGCTATTACCGAGCGGCAGCCATTTCCAGGTCCCGGGCTTGCCGTACGCATTATCGGCGATGTGACGCCGGAAAAGCTCGCGATCGTGCGGCATGCCGACAGCATCGTACGGGAGGAAATTGCGCGAGCCCGGCTACAGAAAGCGATTCAGCAATATTTTGCAGTTTTACCAACCATTAAGTCGGTTGGCGTGCAAGGAGACGCCCGCACCTATCGGTACCCCATCATCGTACGTGCGGTAACGACCCGTGATTTCATGACCGCAGATTGGGCCCGCGTACCGCATCGCCTGCTCGCCCGCATTTCAACACGCATAACAAACGAGATCCCCGACGTGAATCGGGTGCTGTATGATATTACACCTAAGCCTCCGGGGACGGTTGAGTGGGAATGATGTTATTTCGATTTGGCGTTCGGCATACCTGGCATCAATGCTGAGGCGGTCTTTTTTAGTGTTTCAGGGAAGAGCGTCAGTATGCTTGCCGGAATAATAAGAAACGCGAGGGGAAGCATGATTCTTGTTTCATGCGGCCATCCGAGAAGGAAGCTCAATGCCGTGTAGAGCGGAATGAAAATTGCGGTACGCTTGAAAAAAAGTGGTTTCTGCCTCAAGCGGAGAAATGGCAGTATCCACAAAGCCCCGAATACGGGAATGAAATACAGGCGGTAATTTGTCAGGGGGTACACCCGGATCGTCGCGAGGGTAGTTCGAATGTTTTTCCCCAATTGCCACAGGTGCGAGTTCAATCCGTCATAGAACGCGTTTCTGGTGATATAAAACGCCAAGCCCCATACTGCGGCCAGGAGTGCGGTTTCCATGATTGTACGTACTGTCCTTCCTTTCTCCCAGCGTGCGATCAGGTAAAAAGGCACGCAGAAGGCGATCGTCTCTTTCGCAAACGTCCCGATAAAGACAATGAGCGCAAGGGGAAGTAATTTTCGCTCTCTCGAGAAAAAGAGCGCGAGAAGGAAGAATGGCATGAGCACCATGTCCGATTCCTGGAGAAACGGCATATAGGTGAGGGGGGTAAGCGCGGCCAGGAGTATTGTGCCGAGGAACGCTTCCTTTTCCTCAAACCATTTGAGGAGAAAAAAATGGAATAATACAAGTGTAGTGAAAGTAAAAATAAACCTCAGGGTGAAATAGGCGAGGTTGATCGGCATCTGCATGAAGTGATGGATTCCCTCCGCAAGCCAGAATGAGAGCAGCCGGAATTGGGTCGAATTTTTCATGCCACCGTCCGCAATATCATTATGCCAAGCCGTCCAGTCGTGGGACGAGACGGGCGCGTGGGTAAAAAAATAGACACCAACCAGCGCCCAGCTGATGAAGAGATAGATCGCGAAAAACCAGAGGAGGCGTTTTGTTTCAGGCGAAAGTTTCATAGTAATTACATTGTACAATGCTTGTTCGTACTGTACAAACTGCCCGGCACAGTTGCGTGAAAATAAAAACCCCCGCCGTACATGAAGCGTACGAGCGGGGATGCCTGTTCATCGAGCGTACTGATGCCTAGAACCTCAACCGTGCGTTGCCGCCATCAAATTCGAGAAGCGTTCTCCTCGTCGGAACTGCTCTGACGATACGCGCAACGGGCCTGGCATTGGTCCCTGCGGGATGGTAGATGGCAATGATGAGAATTGGCCGATCGAGTTCAAAATTCCATCCGGCCGGAACGAAATCCTCGTTGTTTTGCCGCATAATCCGTACGCAACAGCCTGGCCCGGTCATCGAGGAGTGGGGGAGCTCCACCGATAATGATTTTTCGAAATCGGCGATTGTCATTTCATAGCCGCAGGCCAAACAGCTGTCGTGATGTGCAGCGAGCGCATTTTGCAGCGCCTGCATCGCCGTTTCGAGAGTCGAGAAAACGAGTTGGATCGTATCGCAGTTCAGTTCACGCGCTTCGCAGAGCTGGCATAGTGAGCTGTCAGTCTGGCAGCGTGCCGATCCGGTGCACACCATGACCGCGAGAACCACCATGAAGATGCGAGAGAGCATTGTTCCTCCAATGAATAACCCCTGTTTTGGGGTGTTGTTGGTGTTGATTTGTGTTCACGTATTGTAATATAGCAAGCGCTTTCGCGCAAGTTGACTCTCGGTGTACACAGTGGTAAGGTAACCTAATTGAAAATCGTTCTTGATTTTCCATCGATTGGAGGAAAAGAGCAATTGTTGACAATTAACGTGCAGAAATACAGAGATTTTGTAGAAGGAGGTTACTTATGAAGTCTGGCAGTTTATGGAGGCTCTCCGCACGGTTGCGGGCGATCTTCGCGCCATTCCAAATGCTCATCGTCACGGGTACGTACTGGGGCGATGAGGGGAAGGGCAAGATAGTCGACCTGCTCAGCGCCATGTACCAGTACGCGATACGGTTCAGCGGCGGTGCCGGCGCAGGGCATACTCTGGTCACGCCTGGCGGCCAGAAGTTCATCGGGCACCTGATCCCGTGCGGTATCGCACGGCGGGTGCGGTGCGTCCTCGGGCGGGGCGTTTTCTCCGACCTGAAGCGTTTTTGCACTGAACTCGACGTGGCAAAGGGGGTCTTCGGTGAGAATCTGCCGCCGATCTGGGTTGATAAATACTCGCCGGTTTGGACCCAGTGGCACGAGCTGCTCGAGAAGTGGCTGGAGTATGCCATGGGGAAGAAGCGAGTCCAGACGACCGGAAAGGCGATCGGTCCGCTCGCTGGCTTGAGGATACTCAGGGCTGGAATCGAGGTCAGGCACCTGTATGGTGACCCTCGACTCCTCCGTCAGCGGCTCACGGGCCTGTACGTGGCATTGAAACCGTGTTTCGACGAGATGGTCCGGCTTGGCATCATTCGGAAGAAAGAGGTATGGGGGCCGTCCAAGGTTGAACGCGAGCTTCTTGAACACGCACCACGGATCGAGCGGTACGTTACCGATACAGCCAGTGGATTGTTCAAGGCGTTTTGCCATCGTGCCCGCTTGCTCTTCGAAGCGGCGCAGGCACCCGGGCTCGACATCGATCTCGGCACGTGGCCGTACGTCTCGGCAGGCCATTCAGTTGCAGCTGGTGCGCCGCTGGGTACTGGGATGCCTCTTCGGGCATTCGCGAGAGCTGTCGTCCTCATGGTTATGAAGGCGCTTCCGACGAGAGTCGGCGCTGGCCCATTCCCCTCGGAGATCTGGGATCGGAAGAAGTGTGAGCAGTTCGCACTTGACCACCCGGAACTCTTCAAGGATACCCCGGACCGCATCAAGTTCCTGCGCGTGAAACGTGCTTTGATTAATGCGGGACGCGCGACGGCAAAGGATTGGGCGCAGTACTTCCAGGTTCTGGGGTACGAGCTCGGTGCGACGACCGGCCGCGGCAGGAGTGTCGGTTGGATGGATATCATGTGGCTCCACTACGTAATCCGCATTAACGGGCCACGCTGGTTCGCGCTCACGCGGTTCGACATGTTGTCCGGCTTGAAGTACGTACCGGTTGTCGTCGGCTACAAACTTGATGGCAAGCGGCTGCAGCCAGGTGATATGCCTGATACTGACGATCTGTATCGGGTCGAGCCGATCATCGAGAACTGGAAGTGCTGGGACGAGGATATTACTGGCATCAGCGATTGGAAGGCCCTGCCGTACTCTGCGAAGCAGTTCATCTGGAAGCTCGAGAAGCTCGTTGGCGTGCGGATCCTGCTCATTGGAACAGGCCCAGCCCGCCACCAGATCATCGTTCGTTCCAGCGCAGCGAAAAAGAAAGTGCAGATTGCCGCATAGTACATCGAAGGAGATTGATTTTTATCACAAAGCCCCGTTGTGGAGGAACGGGGCTTTTCTTATTGACCGGGGTGGGGTATCGGGTGTAAGGTAAGGTAATTTAAAAGAGGACATTTGACATCCAAATACACAGAAAGGAGGCGTATCGTGATTGCACGGTATAACCCAAAGAAAATTCATCAAATCTGGCAGCTCAATTCCAAGTTTGCCAAATGGCTGCTTGTTGAGCTCGCTATGATCAAGGCGAGAGAGGATCTGGGCGTGTACCCGAAGGGTACGTACACCAAAATCAAGCAGCGAGCCCAGTTCAGCGTCAAGCGGATCCTCGAGCTCGAGGTGTCCCTTGACCATGATCTTCTAGCGTTCGTGGAGACCGTCCGCCAGTCGCTCCCGAAGAGCCTGCGCAAGTACATCCATGACGGGATGACCTCGTACGATACCGAGGAGCCGGCGCTCTCGCTGCAGCTCCTCCGTGCCGCCAGGATCATCCTGGAGGATATGAATCTGCTCGTCACTACGCTGCGCATGCTCGCTTCTGATCATGCTTGGACGTACTGTATGGCATTCACACATATCCAGTACGCGAAGGTGACAACGCTCGGTTGGAGATTTGTGGGATACCTTGAGTTCATGGAGCGTTCACAGACTAATTTGCTGTTCATCACCGACCAGCTGAAGCTGACAAAATGCTCCGGTGCGGTAGGCAACTATGCAACTATCGATCCGGAGCTTGAGGCGCGCGTCTGCGACATCCTGGGACTTGGGGTACGGCCTGCAGCGACCCAGATCGTACACCGGGATGTTATCGCTCGGTTCATGGGCGAGCTGGCGATCATCAGCGCTAATCTTGAGAAGATAGCGACCGATATCCGCCTGATGTCACACAGCGCCGTCGCCGAGGTGATGGAGCCGTTCAAGAAGACCCAGAAGGGGTCATCCGCTATGCCGCATAAGAAAAACCCGATTACGTCGGAACGAGTGTGCGGCCAGGCACGGCTCACGCGCGCGTACGCCCACGCCAGTGTCGAGAATATCGCCACCTGGTTCGAGCGCGACATTTCCCAGTCGTCGGTCGAGCGCGTAATCCTGCCGGATGCGACCGCGATCGTCGACTACCAGCTCCAGAAGATGAACGGCCTGCTCTCGCGGATGACCATCCGTCGTGAGCGGATGGCCGAAAACATCAACAGCGCGCTCGGACTGTACGCGTCCGAAGAGGTAAAGCTCATGCTCTGTGGGCAGGGTTTCGATCCGGAGGAGGTATACGCGCTCATCCAGCGATGCGCGTTCACTGCGCTCAAGGAACGCCGCCATTTCAAGGCAGTATTGCTTGGCGCAAAACTTCCCAGACGGCGGAAAACGATCGGCAAGCTGATTGACCGGAGGATGCTCAATGCGTGCTTCGACTTCAAGAAGCCGCTGCGGAAGAATTTGCCCAGAGCGTACAGGCGGATGAGTATCGACACCTCACTGGCATTGACGCCGAACTGCTAGGAGGAAAAACAGCACCAGTAATAATGAAGCCGGGCGGTACTGGGTACCCCCGGCTTTTTAATTCGAATGAAATCATCGTGTAGTGTCGCTTCTATCGATGAGGCATCGCAGCGGTTGTAAGCGCCACAGAACGGATGCCATCGACCGTCCGTACGATGGCGTGGTTACTGCCATGATCGACTTTCTCGATCGTAGCTCCGAACTGTGCCCCTTTCCGCGGGTGTATCACGACGCGCTTGCCACGCGGATCACCTTCGCCGATAAGGTGTGAGAGTTTATGATGACACTGACACATGGGATTCCTCCAATGATTTATCTACAGGTTTCGCATTTTCGTTTCTGTGGACACCTATAGTAACAAAGGAGGAGCGTGAGGAAATTGTAGAAAGATCAAGTGGGACCCTTCTTTCTGTTTGAGGTTTGGAAGAAATGTAGTTTACCAGCGGGCATCGCTGGAGCAATTGAGCACTGCTCCAACGGTGCCTGCCGGCACGTTTTTCAAGTCCTTTGTCGGGGATGCGAGACTCGAACTCGCGACCTCATCCCGCACAACGCTCGCTTCACTCGCGTATGCGGGACAAGCGCACCAATTTTTATTATGCTGTCAATAGAGCTGGCTGGTCGGGGATGCGAGACTCGAACTCGCGACCTCACGCACCCGAAGCGTGCGCGCTAGCCAACTGCGCTAATCCCCGGCAAGCCAGCTCTAGCGCGTCTGCACCTTTACCCCGCATCCGAACAAAGCGAGAGGTTGCGGGGCGAAGCGTGCGCGCTAGCCAACTGCGCTAATCCCCGGAAAAAGATTCGAACCGGGGCATCGCTCGTACGCTCGTGTCGCGTGGTTACCCCGTGCATTGTTAATGGCCAACCAAGGTTCAATAGTAGTATAGTACCAGGAAACGCGCTTGAAATAAAGGGGTTTGTTCAGACGACTGTTGACTCTACCACGCACACCCTGCTGCGTCAATAGCCTTTTCCACAAGCCAAGAAACGTGGTAAAATTTAATATAATATGCATGTTCAGCCAATAAAAACGCGTCTGCTAAAACCGCCGAAAGACGAGCTTTTTGAGGTAGTACGTCTGAGTATACGGAGAGTTCCCGAACACTCCATCGTCGTTATTGCCTCAAAAGTTATCAGCATCCACCAGGGCAGGTGCATCCCGAAAACTGACCTGCTCCAAAAGGACGATTTGATCCAGCAAGAAGCTGATTTATATCTGCCGCGGTCAGTCGTGCCGAATCGGTACGCCGTCCTCACCATCAAACAGGGCATCCTTATACCGACAGCGGGCATTGATGAGTCAAACGCCGGCGGTTATTACATTCTGTGGCCGGATAATCCGGATAAAGCAGCACGAGACATCCATCGTTTTATTAAAAAGCAGTACCGGGTAAAACAATTCGGCGTGCTGATTGTCGACAGCCATACGGTACCATTGCGCAGGGGGGTCGTCGGTGTTGGGTTAAGTTTTTATGGGTTTCGGCCAGTGAATGATTTTCGCGGGTTGAAGGATTTATTCGGCAGGAAATTAAAAATTACTACGGTGGACGTTGTTGACGGGTTGGCGTCGGCTGCTGTTCTGGCAATGGGGGAGACCGACGAGCGTACGCCGCTTGCGATGATTACCGATGTGCCATTCGTTCAGTTTATCCGCGGGGCACATCGTCCGTCAAAAAATCATCCTGCGCTGAAAATAAACATCGTCAGTGATTTATACGGTCCGCTCATCAAATCGGTTAAATGGAAAAAACATGGAAATTGAACTCAAGGCAAGGGTGAGCAACTTCAGTCCCATCGAGCGCAATTTGAAAAAGCTCGGCGCCCGTTATATCGGCGTAAAACGCCAGATCGATACGTACTTCCTTCCGATCGGCCAACCGTACAAAAAGTACCGCGGTAGGGTTCTGCGCATTCGATACGATGCGCTGAGCGGGCAGGCGCGGCTCGAGTTGCACGTTCCGAAAAACGCATATGCCGCACAGGAGTATGAAGTTGCTATCAGCAATTACCGGACAGCCCGGACAATTCTTGAGAAGATGAAATTCCGCCCCGAATTTGTTATTGATAAGCGCCGCCGGGTGTACCGGAAGGGGCAGCTGGAAATAGTGCTCGATACCGTCAAGCGGCTCGGCAAGTTCATTGAAGTTGAGCTGGAAGGAACAGATACGCAAAAAAACAGGAAGCGGATTACCGATTTCATGCTCAAGCTTGGGGTGAAACGGAAGGATTTCATTATTGGCATCCATTACAACAGAATGATGCTGAAAGTATTGAAAAAAAAGTATGCGTACTTCTGACAATAATCGCTCACGAATTGTTTTCGGCACGTATACGGCAATTGTTGTTTTATTTCTGCTTTTAATGATCCTCCTCTTTACATCGGGAGGCTCTCGGTATGTCCAAGCTCTTTTCGCGTTGCTGTTCATCAGTGGTGTTGCGTTATTAATGTGGCGATTCTGGCCGGATTACCGATGGATGGAGCAATGGGCACAAGAGCACAATCTCCATTTCATGAAGGATGGAGCGCGATACCTGCGTGAAGCGCGGTTTAAAAAAAGCCCGAATAAAAAATACTTCGAATCCCGTTCGGTAAAGTATGAGCATGATACCGTACCCTACATTGACGGCAAAATCGAGGGTAGAAATTTTCTGCTATTTTCACTCGTTGGCAGAGCTCCCGCGAATTCATATCTCCGCACTGTCCATAGCCCTTACCATGTTATTGGCAATGTAAAGAAAACAGAAGGAGGCGTACTGGGAGATTTTCACGGATGGTGCATGGAACTCGAGACGCATCGGCTTCCCGTTGCCCTCGCGGTTTACCGCACATTCGTTGGTAATAAGGATACAGTCAATACTGAGAGCAGGCAATTTGAAAAAATGTACCACGTTGAGGCGAGGGCAGGGCATGGGACGCTTCAGCTCCTCGATCCGGTTTTGATTGAGCTGATAACGCAGTCTGGGATTGCAGCTTTTGAATTTTCCGATTCCAGCGTGGTGCTATACTATACGATGCCGACACTAAAAAAAGACATACTCGATACAATGCTGGACGCTGGCCTGAAAATTGCCGAGCAGGTTGACCGTAATTTCCCTTTAGGAAAGTATGAAAAGGAGTAAACAAAAAAAGGATCTGTTTGACGCGCGGCTGGAAGGCGACCTGCGGTTCCAGGCGCCGCTGGCTGACCGCATCCGGCCTGACAAGCTTGAGGATTTTGTCGGGCAGGAAGAGATTATCGGCAAGGGGAAGATATTGCGCCGGGCTATTGAGAATGACGAGATTTTTTCAATAATATTCTGGGGACCGCCGGGATCAGGCAAAACTACACTCGCGCGCATCGTTGCCAACATGACAAAATCGTATTTTGTCGGTATCAGTGCGGTCACGTCGGGGCTTGATGACCTGCGCCGGGTTGTCCGCGAATCCGTTGACCGCCGCAAGCTCCACGGTACGCGAACTATACTGTTTGTCGATGAAATCCACCGTTGGAACAAGGCCCAGCAGGACGCATTCCTGCCGTACGTCGAGAACGGCATCATTACCCTCATCGGCGCCACGACCGAAAATCCGTCCTTTGAGGTGATCGCGCCATTGCTGTCCCGCTCGCGCGTGTTCGTCATGCAGCGGCATGGTGTGCCTGAATTATCGAGAATTATCAAGCGTGCGCTTCTGGATAAGGAGCACGGGCTTGGTAACCAAAAAGTTTCCCTTGCACCCAAAGCATTGGACCTTTTAATCCAGGGTGCAAACGGAGATGCCCGTACCGCGCTCAACGCAGTTGAAATTGCTGTTAAAGTAACGAAAGCGGATAAACGTGGCATTAAACATTTAGACGTAAAAACGATTGAAGACGCGCTGCAGCACAAGGCATTACAGTATGATAAAAAAGGCGAGGAACATTATAATGTCATTTCTGCATTCATAAAGTCGATGCGTGGGTCAGACCCAGACGGCGCTCTTTACTGGCTGAATCGCATGGTAGAGGCGGGGGAAGACCCTGAATTCATCGCCCGGCGAATGGTAATTTTCGCATCAGAAGACGTGGGGATGGCGGATCCTGGCGCGTTACGCATAGCACTCGACGTATTCAATGCAGTCAAACTTATTGGCTACCCAGAATGTCAGATTAATCTTGGCCACGGTGTCGTGTACCTCGCCAAGGCGCCGAAAGATAATTCAGCATATAAAGGCTTGATGGCTGCAAAACAGGACGTGAAGGACAGCATGAATGAGCCGGTGCCGTTGCATTTGAGGAACGCAGTTACCGATTTGATGAAGGAGCTCGATTACCACAAGGGGTATAAATATTCGCATGATTATTCTGAGGAGGAGGGGAAACAGGACTATTTGCCCAAAAAACTGGTTGGCACGAAGTATTATCAGCCTAAGAAAAAGACATGAGCCTGGGATTGTTTTTTTCACTGGCAGCAGGATTTATCTGGTCGGTCGGCAACGCGATTGACAAGGTCGTTGTCACGAAGATCATCAGAAACCCGTTTGTTTTAGTGTATTTTTATATCATCGTTTCATTTGTATTAGGCGTTGGCGCGTACCCATTCGTACCACATACGGTATCGGGCGCTGATATGCCTTATTTCGTGGGCATGAGCGTGCTGTATATTCTCGGGGTTATACTGTATTTTTGGGCGTTGCAGAAAGATGAGCCGTCGCGCGTCATTCCGCTGTATGCGCTCGTCGTGCTTTTTTTAAGCATTTTTAGCGCGGTTTTTCTCGGGGAGGTATTTCGTTTCTCGGTTTATTTTGGCATCGGCTGTTTAATCCTTGGCACGGTAGCGCTCACCTCGCGCGGCAGCCTTCTGAGCGTTTTTCGCAGCCGAGCGCTGGGAATCATGATCGTGAGCACGATCAGCTTTTCAGGTGCGTATGTTCTCATGAAACACCTGCTTGACAGTTATTCTGCCTGGCAAGTGTATGCGTACGAGCGCCTGTTTGTTGGCCTCATCGGCCTCATTGGATTGCCGTTTGCATTTCGGACTATCATCCAAGGAATCCGAGGCGTACCGAAGAAGCGGTTGTTGCTCGTTAGTTTTTTTAGCGAGTTTCTCGGTGAATGCGGCGCGCTGCTTTTTATTATCGCGAGTTCAGTGTGGTACGTTACTCTTGTTGAGACCGCGGTGAATGTACAGTTTATTTTTATTTTTCTCTGGGGAATTGTCATTACCAAGACATGGCCTCATTTGTATTCCGAGGAGATTGGCCGCGGGGTAGTATTACGAAAGGCGGCGGCGATTTGCCTTATCCTGGGGGGAATTTATTGTATTAGCACGTAACACAATAATGAGTATTAACTAAAGTCCTATGCCCAAACATCCAAGGCATGTGTTCGAAGAAAAGCTCTCACGGTCCGACCGTGTGGCAATCGCCATTGCGCAATTTACAGGTAGAATGGTGTTCGTCTGGATCCACGTTGGGCTCTTCATCGCTTGGATAATTTTCAATGTTGTTACACACGATCGCGCATGGGATCCGTACCCCTTCATTTTCCTTACGTTTGTCGTTTCCCTTGAAGCGATTTTTCTATCCACGTTTGTGCTCATTGCGCAGAATCGGGAAGCCCAGCGGAGCGAGATACGCGAACAGCTGGACTACGAGGTCAATATTAAAGCTGAGAAGGAGATCCAGGAAATAAAAGAGATGCTTCAGAAATTGTTAAACGGCAACAAGTAAATATGGTATAGTATACGCATTGAACAGGAGATTATTAATCCGATTCGTATGAAAAAAAAGCTATTAACCACCGGTATCATTGTGGCTATCGCTAGTATTCTGACTGGCTGTGCTTCGACATCAACGAATAGCAATAGCAAGGCACAGATACAGAATTCAAACGCACTTGCGAATAATGTAACATCAGTTTCGAATGAACTTCTCGGGTCATGGCAGACGGACTGCCTCGTGCCGGATCCGGATTCGCCCTGGGCTGAACAGCACTTCTTTACTTTCAATGACGATAGCACTGCCGAGCATCGCTGCGTGAGCTATGACCAAGCTTCGTGTGCAGGGGAAGCGACGACGCTTGTTGACCTGTATTCGTATTCATTCCCGACGACAGGGCAAATAGATCTCGTTGATTCCGATAAAGGAAATTATATTAAAGACATTTACCAGCTGTCTGGCAATGAGGTTCGGTTCGGGCACGGTTTCCGCAATGACACGACTTCAGAGAATAAGGATTCTACTGACCGTATCACAACACTCAATGCTTTTATCGTGTATACAAAGGTTGAGTGACGCTGGATGAAGAAACGCTGACGCGGCGAGCAGCGCATTCGAGGTAACGAGGACTGTCCGAGATGAGAACAGGCCTGAAAAAATGGAAAACGGTACGTTCGCGAATTATATTCCGCAATACGTACTTCTCGATCCACCGTGATACGGTTCGGCTGCCGACAGGGGAACTGTATGATTATTTCTTTTCCAATAAAAATGGACAGGCCGCTGTCGTACTGCCCATCGATGCGAAGGGGAGGATTATTCTCGGGAAAGAATTTCGGTACCCCGTCGGCCAGGTTGTTTACGGGCTCATCGGCGGTAGCGTTGAACCGGGCGAGACTCCCCGCCACGCGGCAATGCGGGAGATGAAAGAAGAAACCGGTTTCACTCCCCGCTCGCTGACGTTACTCGGGACGTTTTTTGGGAATCCAGGCAGGTCCGGTTCCCGATTTTATGCATTCTGCGCACGGGGTTTGCGGCCGGGTTTGCCACACCCCGAGCATGCAGAGCATGTCGAGCTCGAAGCTTTATCGATACGGGACGTTGATCGGCTTGTTGTATCGGGGAAAATAGTCGATCCGTTTTTATTGGCCGTCCTCCTGCTGTATAAGTTTAGCAAGAAAAAGATGTCATAGTGGAGCAGGGAAAGGCCTGTGCACGATTTACTGGACGCCAAAACAATACAGCAGTACAATACATATGGACTCTGGGCATTTCAATGAGCAATAAAAGCAGGAATCGCTATGGATCAAGTCCAAAATACTAATCCCGTGAACCAGCCGACAGAACAGGGCTCGCCGGCAAATGGCAAAGGCGGCAGCAAAGCCATGGTGTGGGTCATCGTGATTGCGGTCATCGTGATTGCGGCTGTTGTCGTGTGGCTGCTTGTAGGCTAGCTGGCTGGAAGCGTGCGCGGGGCGGTCTCATTCGTTAAAAAACTGCCGATTGGTAGGTCAGCGGGCAGTTTTTTGCATTATTTATATTTTGACGGTTAGAGCGTAATGTCGTATTATATACATACGAGAGCATGTATCAGCTATCACTATGAATGACGAAAAGTGGCAGGACATTATTGCGAAAGCGAAGGATGATTGTCAGGTGCTCGAGCATGTTACTGAGGAGCTTCCGGACGGACCCGGCACCATCGAGCGCATCATCTTCAATGGCCCAATGGGTAAAGTACGGCTCGAGCGGACCACGAAGCCGCTGGTACTTGATAAAAAGGCGATTGGCTCGAAGCGCATCGGTAGTTCAGCGCACGTTGAATATGTATATTCCGATACGGAGAGCGTCCATACATTCAAAGCATATCGATGGGATGAACCGACGGGGACATGGGTTGAGCTGAATGCACGAACGATGTTTGCACTATGAACGAGGCGAGTCGCGAGTTCAATCAACAGATCGCGGCACTTTTTTTTAAAAAAGGCAAAATTTTGGAAACAAAAGGGGAGCGGTACCGGTTTCGCACACTATCGTACTATCGTGCGGCGCGTGCGGTTGAAGCGCTGACCGAGGGCCTCGATGAGATATACCGGCGAAGCTGGCTTGCGGGACTCCAGAAAATAAACGGCATCGGGAATCGATTATCGCATGATATTGAGCGCGAGCTTATAGGCCGAGGAATAAAACGTTAATAAGGTAAAAATTCTTTTATATGTACAATAATTTCCGTGAAAGGCTTATTGCTGAACTTGGCAAGATTCGAGACGCTGGATTATATAAATCTGAACGTGTAATCGAGTCTCCCCAGGGAGCGGTCATCACAGTCCAGGGCAAGCACGTGCTGAATTTTTGCTCCAATAATTACCTTGGATTGTGCAACCATCCGGCCGTGCTCGATGCAGCGGAGCGGGCAGTGCGGGCGCATGGGTACGGCATGTCGTCAGTCCGTTTTATTTGCGCTACGACAGCTGTGCACAAAGAGCTCGAGAGCGTGATTTCACGATTCCTCGGCACTGACGATACGATACTCTATTCATCGTGCTTTGATGCGAATGGAGGCCTCTTTGAGACGCTTTTACAGGCAGAAGACGTCGTAATTTCAGACAAGCTGAACCATGCGAGCATTATTGACGGCATACGGCTGTGCAAAGCAGAGCGGAAGGTGTTCCAGCACGGCGATATGGCCGATCTCGAAGCGCAGCTGAAGGCATCGGCCGGTTTTAGGACGAAGTTGATCGCGACTGACGGAGTTTTCAGCATGGACGGTGATATTGCAAATCTCAAGGCTATCTGCGATCTCGCGGATCGATACGGTGCGCTTGTTATGGTCGATGATTCCCATGCGACGGGGTTCGTTGGAGCGCACGGCCGCGGAACGCATGAGTACTGCGGCGTTGAGGGGCGCATTGATATTATCACCAGCACTCTCGGCAAGGCGCTCGGCGGCGCGGGCGGCGGTTTTACCGCAGCGCGCAAGGAGATTGTCGAGTATTTACGCCAGCGGTCACGCACGTACCTGTTTTCAAATAACGTATCGCCGGTTGTCGCCGCGACTTCCATTGAGGTGTTCCGGATGCTTGAGCGTGACGGGAGCCTCCGTGAAAAGCTGATGGCGAATACGAAATACTTTCGAAGCGCTATCGGGTCTATCGGGCTCGACGTCCGTCCCGGAGAGCACCCGATTGTTCCGGTGATGCTGTACGATGCAAAAGTTGCGCAAGGGATGGCAGCCGACCTTCTTAAGGAGGGGATCTACGTCATCGGATTTTCGTTCCCCGTTGTGCCCGAGGGCCAAGCGCGGATACGGGTACAGATTTCAGCGGCGCATACGACAGAGCAGCTTGATCGCGCCGTCGCAGCGTTTGAGAAGATTGGCAAAAAGCATTCAATAATTAAATAATTTTTACTCTTGAGCAAAATTTATGCAGAATAAAAAGATTTTTATCGCCATGCTTGTCGTTGCGTCGTGCGGAATGGCATTTTCCGGATACCTCTCATACTATAATCTCTGGGGCCCGGGATGCGAGCACTCATTCGTCAGTTGCGGTCCGAGCCCAGTGCAAATACTCGGCCTGCCAACCTGCGTGTACGGCTTTTTTATGTTTTTAGTGGCAGCAGCGCTTTCTGGCATTGGGATCGTGAAACAGCGCGGAAAGCTTATGGTTGCAGTGCTGGTTGTCGCAGTATGCGGGTCGTTGTTCGCTGGATACCTGTCATACTATGACCTCGTCGTGCAGAATATACCTTTTTCTGAAATGCCAGCGTGCGTATACGGCTTTATATTTTACGCAATAATCCTCGTATGCGCAATTTGTGGGGTTCGTAAACATCATTCTAACGCAGACGCCAATGGAATCAATCATTAGCATACGCGATTTCCTGCTCAATCCAGACGGTTTCGGCTTCCCAATACTCATCGGGTGCGGGCTTGGTGCGATACTGTACCTGATGCGCAGCGCGACGAAACAGCAGAAGAAAGCAGAAAAACACCTTGCCGAAAAGCAAGAGAGCCTTCCGCGCGGGCCTGGCATGCCTTTCAAACCATTTTAGCGCCTTGCCGTATCGCGTGACGGCGAGCGCATTGAGCACTACAGCATAATTCACGTAGTATGGCACTCCTTGAAGTCAATGGCATCAAGAAAATATTTGAAGGCAAGAAGGGGGCAGTTGCCGCTGTAGACGGCGTGAGCTTCCAGGCTGATGCTGGTGAAATTTTCGGGCTCCTGGGACCCAATGGCGCTGGCAAGACGACAACGATACGAATCATCGCCACGGTGCTTGATTCGACCGCCGGCACTGCGCGTGTCGCAGGTTTTGATATTCTTGAGCACGCCCCGGAAGTCCGCACAAATATCGGGCTTCTCACGACCGACATCGGCTTGTATGATCGTTTTACCGGGCGGGAAAATCTGCGCTACTTCGGTGAGTTGTATGGGATTCTCCCAGCCGTGCTTGAGCCCCGGATCAATGAGCTCGTGGGCTCTCTCATGATGGCCAGTTTCATCGACCGGCGGGCAGGCAAGTACTCGACTGGCATGAAACAGAAAGTTGCGATCGCCCGCGCAGTCATCCACGACCCGAAGGTAATAATCTTCGACGAGCCGACGTCAGGCCTGGATGTCCTCGCAGCACAGGCAGTGGTTCAGTTTATGCAGCATGCGCGGGAGCAGGGGAAGTGTGTTATCCTCTCGACCCATATTATGCACGACGCTGAACGGTTATGCGACCGCGTGGCAATCATACACCAAGGCAAGCTAATAAAGCTTGGTACCGTACATTCGATCCGGGAAGAGACCGGCACCCATTCGCTCGAAGACGCATTTCTCAAAATAATCGGTCCCCAGGCCGCTGCCCCGACGCATCAGGAAAGCCAGGGTACCCAGGCTCCAAGAGCTTTTAGTAAATCTGGCATTCGTATCGCCGGCAAGCTTTTTGCGTGGTGGCGCGTCGTTTTAATTTTTGCAGTGCTTATTGGCACAGTCGCTTATGAAGTAATGAGAAAATAATGAAACCAGCGCTTTTTGTCTGGGATTTTCATGGCACACTCGAGCAGGGGAATGTGCAGGCATTGCACGAAATACTGAATCACGTTGCCGCTGAACGTAATCTGCAGCGCCAGATATCACTGGAACAGACTGTGCAGTGGTACGGACTTTCGTGGATTGATTACTTTCGGTATCTTGACCCTCGCGGTACTCTCGAAACGTGGAATGCGATGAAGCAACGCGCATTTGAAATTCAAGAGCATGATCATGTCATTGAGCGGTATATTAAGCCGACCGCTTACGCCGAGGAAGTGCTCCGGACAATTGCGGAGCGCGGTCATACGAATATCATCATGAGCAACACGCGCAATGATCAAATCAGATGGTTTGCAAGGATGGTTGGTCTGGATTCTTATATTAAAGACTTTATTGGTCTCGACGCGCACAGCGAACCGCGCGAACATACGGATATTATGCGGGTAAAGGAGCACGCGCTGCGCGCGTACATCGGTGGCCGGCACTATGGAAAAATTATTAAAATCGGCGATCGGGAAAGCGATATCGAGGCAGGTAAGGCAGTCGGTGCAGCGACATACTACTATTGCAACCAGTTCAACAAACATCATGCGTTGAAGGTGCAGCCAGATCACTTTTGCAGCGATTTACGGGACATTTTAAAGGAAATATAACCTATGGGCGCTATTTGGACGATCTGTAAAAAAGAGCTCCGGGACACGATTCGCGACCGGCGTACGCTCATGACCGCGATCGTGATGCCGATCGTCTTCATGCCGCTGATCATGATTGGCAGCATCAAGCTGCAGGAATCCCAGCAGAAGTCAGCTGTAGAGCAGGTTGCGCAAGTCGCCATTTCCGACGAAGCAGCAGCGCCGGCGTTGGTTGAATTTCTCGACAACCAGGACAAGATAGAATTAAAAGATGCACCTGAGAATTTCCAGGAAAAGATCGCAGCAGGTGAGCTGCAGACCTATCTCCAGGTTCCTGCTGACTTCCAGGAACAGATCGCAGCAGGCGAGCCGGTTACGCTCAACATATATGCCCGTAGCACAGACCAGAAATCCCTCAATGCTGCGCAGAAAGTGGAAGCCGCACTTGCCCTCTACCGAGAAAGCATCACAATCGGCAAACTGGATGAAGCAGGCGTGAATCCGGGAGTTCTGCATAGCATTGTCATTACTCGCCAGGATATCGCGTCAGAGCAGGAACGCGGGGGGTATTTCCTTGGGCTGCTGCTGCCGATGTTTATCGTATTGTTTTCGATCATGGGCGGAATGTACGTAGCCATTGATGTATCAGCGGGTGAAAAGGAACGTAAGACCCTTGAATCCATTTTAGTGACGCCGCTCTCGCGCCTATCGATCGTCACCGGCAAATTTACCGCTGTTGCAACGACCGCGATTACATCGGTTGTCCTGTCGGTTGGGAGCATGTATGCGGCATTTAAACTCTGGCCGCCGAATTTCGGAGAAGCGGTTGCATTTGATATTACTCTGACCACGAGCCTCTTGATGCTCGGAATCGGCATTATTCTCTCCGTGATGTTTGCCGGCATGCTGCTTGCGGTCGCAATTTTTGCCAAGAGCTACAAGGAAGCGCAGAATTACGTTACGCCATTCTATTTACTGGCGATTTTGCCGGTATCAATCTTCACTTCGATTCCCGGCTTCAAGCCGCCGTTGGCGCTCTATTTCGTGCCGCCCTTGAATGCCGTTTTCGTGTTTAAAGAGAGCCTGATGGGAGAAACGAGCGGTCTCCATGTAGGGATTACGATTCTAGTGCTCTTAGCCGCTGCCGCCGCATCAATATATATCGCTACTAAGATATTTTCCCGCGAGGGCGTCCTTTTCAGGGATTAACCGTTGATTTCCGAGGCTTTCCGGGTGCCTTTATTTTTTTTACGGCATCCTTTATACTGTACTCAGGCTACCGCATGTTGATTACGGAGAAAGCCCCGATAAACATATATTTACGAGCACGAGAAGCACTATGATTGTACAGGAAATAATGTCACGGAACGTCGTAACGATTTCAAACCGCGCTACCCTTCGCCAGGCTGCTGCGATACTCGCTGAGCATAATATTTCAGGCGCGCCTGTTGTCGACAGCAACGGCGTGCTCGTCGGGATAGTTTCAGAAAAGGATCTTTTTAAATCGCTCTATCCGTCGCATGCTGAGTTTTATGAATCACCTGGCGTGTGGATCGATCTCGACAAGCTCGAGGAAAAGGCGACAGAGTCTGCGGACAAGTTTGTGGAAGATCTGATGGTTCGTGATGTTATCACGGTCAATCCGAATGCATCGCTCATGCAGGTCGGCTCTATCATGCTCGTGAGGGGCATCCATCGTGTCGTTGTCGTCAGCAATGAAGGCAGGATCGAGGGTATTGTTACCAGGCGAGATATTTACCGGAATATATTAAAAAGCCGCCTCAAGATTTGATCCGAGCGATGTATCTCCAAAAGCGGAGTAGCGGCATCATGCCAGAGCTCCGTTTTGGACTTTTATAAGGGAACCGTTACTAGAGAAAATGAACCAGTGATGCGATCGCGACGCCGATCAGCGTACCAACAACAACTTGGAAAAAGGTATGCTGGAGGCGCTTGGCTGGTAGGTTCAGGCGGGTTTGGACTGCTGGGGGCAGGGATGCCGCGATTGTGCGGATTGCAGAGCCCTGGAGATCGATGTATTTCCGCAATACCATCGCGTCGGTGATGACGATGAGGGAGAAGAGCAGGGCGATGCCAAATGCCGTTGACGCAACACCCTCACGATAACCGACCATAGCAGTCAGCGTTGCGACAACCGCTGAATGGCTGGAGGGCATGCCGCCGTATGCGGTAAGAACATTCTTCAAATTGAAATTGCCCTTGATGCCATCGGATGCGAGCTTAATTGACTGCACGATAAATAAGGTGAATATCGGGGCAAGAATCAGATCAACGGTAAGGTTCATAGTATGGAAATAATTCAGTCAATCGTATTGGGCTGTATCCAGGGGATCACCGAGTTTTTGCCGATTTCAAGCTCTGGGCATTTGGTAATCGCCCACGAGCTTATCGATTTTTCCCTGTTCGATGACTTGAGCTTTGACGTGGCTCTGCATCTTGGGACGCTCGTTGCTATTCTCGTATTTTTTTGGGGCGACATTCGCGCTATCATCGTAGCATTTTTCAGGAGCTTTGCCAATTGGAAACTACGGGAGGACCAGAACCAGCGCATTGCGTGGTTTCTCGTTGCCGCGACTGTGCCAGGCGTGATTGCCGGCATTGCGCTTTCTGACCTCGCGGATTCGGCATTCAGGAACTTATGGCTTGTTGCTGGGCTCCTCATCGGGGTCGGGGTGCTGTTTCTGGTTGTCGAGCGTTTTTCAAGGCAGCGACTTGATATTGCGAACCTTGGTTTTTGCCGGTCCGTCCTTATTGGATGCGCGCAAGCTCTCGCGCTTTTGCCTGGCGTATCGCGCTCTGGCATGACCATCGTTACCGGCATATTCTTCGGCCTTTCGAGACAGGAGGCTGCACGATTTTCGTTTCTCCTGTCGGCGCCTATTGTATTTGGCGCAGGTATGAAAAAAATGCTCGACGCGGCTTCGGCGGGCATTTCCTCGGATCAATGGATGATGATGCTTGCCGGTTTCATTACGTCAGCCATTGTTGGATATATCGCGATCGCATTCCTCCTCCGGTACCTCGAGCACCATAAACTTTCCGCATTTGCATACTACCGCTTTGCACTCGGCGCTGGAGTTATTGCGTACGTGCTGCTTCGCTAGCGAGTATTGCTCCAACACCAAACCGTCGCCTCATGGTGTCCATGAGCGGGGATTATTGTATCGCACAAAACCGCGGCACGCTTAAAACGGAAGTTCTGTTTGCGAACTCTGGCTGACTGCGCGCCCACCAAACTTATGGTACCAGGTAAGCAGTATACCGAATGCGATCAAGACCCACGGCCACCAGACGGTCGCATCCGTGCACAAGAGACGATAGTAGAGGGTGACACCCACCCCTGTAAAAACGATGGGAAAAATCCACCAGAAAGGAAAGCGGCGGTTTTTCGTGAATGTGTAGTACGCGCCAAGTCCGATAAGGTATATGGCAAGCGAGAGCAACAGTGTGCCCATTGACCAGTATTTGCAGGCAGTTTCGATCCCAACGCCCGTGTCGACGGCTAAAAGCGGGACACGCGGCCCATCGGTATCGGTGGTGGTTTGTGGTAGTGCGCTGTTTGTGTTCGTAACCGTTTGCTGTGCCGCAGTGTTGGTGGTTTCGGTTGACGCCGC
The DNA here is from genome assembly GCA_028718605.1 of Patescibacteria group bacterium. Taxonomy (GTDB): domain Bacteria; phylum Patescibacteriota; class Patescibacteriia; order UBA10025; family JAHIVO01; genus JAQULM01. The sequence continues at coordinate 205,500 of JAQULM010000001.1, read as the reverse complement.
CTGGCCCGCGTTTGTGTTCGTATTCGCGTTCGCGGCTGGCGTTACTTGTTCAGTCCGTGTATCTTTTACGACGATTCCGATTGAAGTGCTTGTTTCGCCAATCGACGCCGCAATAAAGCCGATGCCGCCTTTTCGCGCGCTAAACGTGCCGTCAGTATCAACGACGCCAGTTTTTTCATCCGTTGTCCATGCAATAGTTGCGCCACTGAGCTCGTTATCGTAAGCATCATACGCTGTTGCAGTAAATTTTTGGGTAGCGCCAATCTCGATCACGGTCGGACGTTCGTTGGGGATAATTTTTAATAATGAAACTACCGATGGTTGTACCGTAACGTGCCACGCCTGGGTATCGTAACCCTCGTTCCCATCAGTTGCGTCGATGACGACATTGTACACGCCAACAGCCGTCGGATTCCATGAAATAACGCCGTTCGATATCACCATGCCTTTCGGCGCTGCCGTGAGCGAGAAGGTCACGGTATCGTTGTCCTGATCCGTTGCCTCGAGTTGGTACGCATAAGGATCGCCTGCAGCGACAGTTGCGGACGGTTCCGAGGTGATATGCGGCGGGTTGTTCGTATTTTGGGCACTGGCAGGTACTGCGCACGCACACCCAAGGGCGATCAGCATGAGTGCACTGAGCCCGAAGAGCCGTACCCCCCGGTTCGATGGTAGATTCTGCATAGTTTTTCCGTACGTTTAATTTGAAGTAATTACTTTATTTTATTCGATTTCCATTCTTTGGTCAAGCGGCACAAGGCAGTGGCGGCAAGGAACGCAAAACCCCTGTTTCCAGGGGTTTTATTTATCGAAATGCTTTGTTGATAGGCAGTGGAAACCCTTTCTAGGCAATCCTGAGCGCGAGCGGTACTTTTTCGAGGAAATGGGGATTCAGAAGAATGGCAGTTACGGCGATGATAATGACGACAATTGTCTGAATAATCATGTGCGGCTGCTGTATTCTGATCTCGACCAGGATGTTGATGAGCAGGGCAACAACAAGGAAGATGACAAACACCAGATAGAACCGCTTCGAGTATTCGAGAATTTTACCGATAAAGCCCTTCGCTTCCTCGCCTTTTTGCTCTGCGCCAGCGACGATGACTGCACGCTGTTCGGGGGTTACTATTTGTGCATTGGTATTATCGTTGACAAGCGGTGTCTCGGTAACAGCTGCGGGCGTGGTGTTTGTATTCGTTGGGGATTGGTTTGTATTCGTCGGCGCAGCGGTATTGGTGTTCGCGTTGGTTTGGGGAGTTGTCGTGGTCGGTATAACGTTGACTTCCATTTCTGATGTCTGTTCAGGCGGCGCGACGACGACGATCGGGAGCTCGATGGTGCCGCCATCGATCCATGCTTTATTCTCCGCGACGATGCCGAAGGATTCTTCGTATGCGCCAGCTTCGTCGGGTGACTTCAAAGTGAATTCAAACCGCCCGATTTCTCCCGGGGCAACGCGTGGCTGTTTGAGTATGGCTGGGCGGTAGTATTCAACCCACGTTTCATCTTCGAACGCACTGTGCCTGCCGATCGGATTATTGACATTCAGGGCAACGAAATATTCGCCAGAATTATTCCACGTAATCGTGCCGGTATTCTTGAATTCAACCCAATAGCTGATTTGTTCGAGCGTCTTGATTCCAAGCTCTGTAGCACTCTGGTCAGTCAGCTCAGCCCGGTAATACTGGGGTACTGGAGTGGGTATTGGCGTTGGTGTCGGCGTTGGAGTCGTTGGCGTTGGTGTCGGCGTTGGAGTCGTTGGCGTTGGTGTCGGCGTTGGAGTGGGTGTTGGCGTTGGTGTCGGTGTTGGAGTGGTTGGCGTGGGTGTCGGCGTCGGCGTTGGTGTTGGGGTGGTTGGCGCAGCAGCAGCTTCATATGGGGCACCGAAAAACTCGACAAGAATAGTTGTTGAAACGCCATCGAGCTCGCCATCCAAGACTGCGATGCCCATCTGCGTATATTTTGAATTCATGATGTTTTTCTTGTGCGACTCGCTGTTCATGAACGCGGTGTGTACGGTCGCGGCCTCGGTGAAGTCCATGGCGAGATTTTCGCCCGCAGCGGTGTAGCTGTATCCAGCCTGTTTCAGAAATGACCACGGTTTTGTACCGTCCGGCGCGGTATGCGCAAAGTAGTTATTGGCGATCATATGCTGGGCTTTCAGCTGTGCCGCTTTATTCAGCGCAGCGTTCAGCGACAGGGGGGCGATGCCTGCTTCTGCTCGCGAGGCATTCGTAAGGCTCAAGATGTCTGCTTGTGCAATTGCAGCAAATTCACCCGCTGACGGGTACGAGAGGAACAAGAAACTGCCCACGAAGACTTTTACGGCAATAATCGAAAAAACGTACAGCCGAAGGGCGGTTGGCCGTAATGCGTGGGGCTTGTGGTTATTTCCCTTGTGCGGTACCAAAAAGTGCCATGCATGATGAGGCAGCTTCTTGCAGTGGTGGATAATATGCTCGTGGAGTTCCTTTTTTTTCGGGGCTGCTTTGTCCATATATTTCTTTATGGAAAAGTGACTGTAATTATTATACCACATTATTCCTGATGCAGATGTTTCATTAACAAAACATACTACCATACCCGCAAAGGTTTGTCAAGGGTTCCTCCTACGCGAGGACGCTTCAAAGGGCATCACCTCCCCTCTACAAACACCGCGGCAATGCAGATGGAGTGCCTTTTCCCTCCTCAGAGAGGATGGGAAGAGAGCCAACCACCCCTCTAGAAACAATGCGGATTAATTTGCTTATTGCATTTCCCCTCCTTGGAAAGGAGGGGGGGAGGACCAACCACCCCTCTACGAACTTTTATGGAACGGCGTGCGTATAACGTTTTCCCCTCCTCAGAGAGGAGGGGAAGGATACATGCACAACAAATAAATGAAAAGCAGGCCCTTGGTAGAGCCCGCTTTTCTATCTTGAATGCCTGTGAAATGTTTTACCGCGTCCGTTTCTTGGAGATGACGCCCGTGCCAATAATGACGGCTGCAGCAGCAACTAACCCGAGAATGCCTGCGCCAGTGACTGGCAGCTGTGTCGGCTCGTCTTCAGCACCTAATACTTTCGGCGTCCGAACCTCGACAGCAGCCTTCGCCGTTATAACCGGCGTATCATCAGCTTTCACCGTGGCTAAGTTCGTGTACTTACCCGCGATTGTTGAAGCATCAACCTTGACCGTGTAGGTCTTGGTTACTACCTCATCCGGCACGATATCACCCAATTTCCATGTCTTTGTCGATTTACCCGTGTCAGCGAAGACGAATCCGGCAGGAAGCGTGTCGGTCAGCACCGCGTTCATTGCCGGCGCATCACCAACGTTCTTCACGGTAACCGTGTAGGTAACGGTGCCGCCGGGATTAACGTATGTCTGCTTTGCTGTCTTCGTAATTTCGAGTTCAGGCGTCTCGTCCCCGAGCACGACAGGGATGCGGACCTCGGTCGACGCTTTGGCAGTCACTGAACCGTCGAAATTCTTTGCGGTAACTGTTGCGAGGTTATCATATACATCTGCGCCGGTATTTGAGTCGATTACTGCATCGTAGGTGACCGTCACGTCATCGCCAGCGGCGAGCGTTTTCCAAGTCCAGGTTTTCTCGGTGTCGCCGGTTGTTTTGCCTTTTTTGTCAGCGAAGGTGAGCCCTGCTGGCAGGGTGTCAACGAGCTTCACGTCTTTCGCCGCCGCATTGCCGGAATTGCTGATCGTGACTGTATAGGTAACAACTTGGCCGGGGTTCGTTAATGAATCGTCAACGGTCTTCAGGACAGCGAGCACCGGTGTTGGTTCTTCGCCAGTCACGGTGAATGTGGTGCAGGTTGACGAGCAGTACGTACAGGTCTGGCCGACTCCTGCCGTGCATGGCTTATTGTTCAGCGCACCGTCATCGCATTCCTCGCCAGCTGCTTGCTCTATCGTGCCATTGCCGCAGATAGCGGGAACAGGCTTCAGGACATTCACCGCGGCAACCGCTGCCTGGTGGATAAAGTTAATCGGCGCTGCTGCTGCTTGCGCATGTGCGACTTTCACGCCGAGCAGTTTTTGCCAGAAAGAAACCTCTTGGTTGAATTCGAATTGCTCGACGGTCGCCGTATTGACGACCTCAAGGCTATCAGCGCTGCCATATTCGAGGCCTGCGTTCACGGTGCCGGTGATCGTGATGACATAATCATTGCCAGCGGGCAGGTCGATCGGATCCCAAACCGCAGTCGTGCCGTCATTGACTCCAGGCGCGGGATTGAACGCATCCTCTCCGAATGTAACGTTTGCCGGCAAGTCGTCACTGATTCTCAAGTCATACGCGGTCGCGTTGCCCGTATTGGAAACAGTAATCGTATAGACGAGCGAGTCGCCCTCATGCGCCGTGGCTGTTTCCTCGCCATTTACCGTGACGGTCTTGGTGATGTCGACAACGGGAACCGGTGGGATTTGGTGGTTGCCAAAGTCAAACTCAGGGGCGTCTTCGACGAAATTGTCAGAAATGACAGTTGCCCGTAGCGTTTCCTGGGCCAGCGGCAACGTCACGTTATGGCAGTTCTCGGGGTACGTTTGGTCCCAGCCTTCCTGCTGGACTTCACAAATTTCGTATGTTCCGGCCGGAAGGTCCTCGAACCAGTACCAGCCGTAATCGCGGCTGTCTTCGCACGAGGTTGTAGTCTCATCGAGGACTTCGCCATTCTGCTTGAGCTGGATGGTCCAATCGCAGAGTTTCGGCTCGCATAATTGCGCCACTGGGGGGAGCGTGTTCACGTTTGTGAGTGTTTGAATGGAGAAGGTATTTTCGCAATCAAAGTACCCATCCTCGTCAATGTCGTTCCACTTGTAGCCGTGGACGTCGTATGTTGGGACGATCCGTTGATTACCGAAATCGAGGTGCGTATTCTGCTCCCCGGATTCATCGATGACGACTTCATAACAGCGAAACGCTTCATCTTCCATGCCGGATTGGTTCGCGACGCCCTGGTCAGCAGCCGGCTGTGTCTGGATCCAGTCGGAACCGTCGAAGTCGTGCTTGGCAACCTCACAAACATAATACGTTCCAGGCACATCAGTCCAGGCATACCTGCCGGTTTCCGGCCAGACCGAGCCAGTTCCCTGGCCAGCGGTATTGTCCCAGGACGTGCCACCTTTCTTGTTTTGTTCTAATCTATATAACCGAATTGGCCAACCATTGATGTATTGCTCACCATCGTCGTACTGCCCGTTGCCATTGGCATCTTCGTATTTGTAACCTTCTATCCAAGCGTCATGGAAGTTACCGAAATTCGCTGTGACCGCCTGGCCAGCTGTTACTGTCACGGTTTTACACGGGTTGTCATTCATACCCGGATCTGTGTGGTGCCAATCTGGCTTGTTGTCTTCGCAAACCCTGTACTCGCCCGGAGTCAAACCAAGGAATTCATAATCGCCCTTGGCATCCGTGGTTGTATTAGCGATTGAAGGGCCTTCTCCTTGGTAGAGATATATATTCCAGCCAGAGAGGCCTGGTTCGGTATTGCTCGTGTCTCCGATGGTATCGCGATCACCACTCGCGTTAATGTCTTCGTATTTCGTACCGGTGATTGAGCCGGTAGGGAATGTGCATTGATTAGTGCAGGCGTCATTATTGATTGAATTATCGTCATCGCATTGTTCTTCGCCATTGACTATGCCGTCACCACAATGCGGACCAGTGATTGTGACTGATTGGCATGAGGCTGTGCAATAATCACATGTATCGCCGTATTCGGCTGTGCATGCATCGTCAGTATTATCCGGTCCATTGTCGCATTGTTCGGTTGCCGGGTCTAGTTCACCATCGCCGCAAATAGCTGCGAGTGCATTAAACGCGACGCAGTAGTAGGTCTGGCCTGGCTGCGCGCTAGTGACATAGTCGAAATTGTCGTATTTGTAGTTATCATTTGCGCAGTAAAACTCGGCACTTACATTCTTGTTGTCGTTGTCACCTGTAAATGGGATATATTGATCGTTCCAGATTTCACGCACTTTAATAAGATTGGAAGCGCTTACATCAACTGGCACCGATGATGAGAAGGGAGTAGACCAGTCACTCGCAACGCCGGAGTTATCATCAGGATTGGCTACATCGCCAGTTTTATACTGGAATGTCCAATCAAGATTAATATGGCATTTCCCATTACTGGCATTGACAAAGTCTGTTGCCGTATTTGCATTGATGGATTGGTCACCTTGAGCTCCGCCCCAGTTTGGCAGATCGGATTCGCTGTCGCAGACGATTTTTGAGGCAATGATGGTTGCTGGAGGCAATTCATTAACATTGAAAGTGTCCGTTGCTTTGACATTCCAATAGTAGTGCCAGCTCTAATCACTCCAGCTCCAATATTTATCACCTTTCTGCTGTAATTCAATTGTCCAAGTTCCAGTAAGGGCATCATTACTTAGGTTATGAGGACATTGCGACCACGTCCCTTTCCTTTCGCCGCAAATTTCCACGGAATCTCCGTTAGGATTTTTAAATTCAAGTCGTAAATCTTTATTACCTACGAATTCAGTCCAACCTTTTCCATAAACGATCTCGCCCTGATAGAAGTCATTTTTTACTGTTGAATAATCACTTTCATAGGATTCAACTGAATATACAGGGGGTATTACACAACCGTTGTTGTAAATTTCTTGTCCTTCAGTAGTCCAGTTTTTACCAGGATATTGATCCTCATGTGTTACCCAGCCATAATCGTCAATGTTAATATAATCAGTATATTTCCAATGTCCACTTATTTTCTTTTTGCAAGGTTTACTTGAATCCCATGATGTATATAACGCACTATCTGTTGGACATCCTTGATGAGAGCCAATTACTTCCCAAGCCTGGTAGCTGTATTGATATGAAGGGATAATATCGCCCCACGGATTCGCGGGATAAATACCCCCATCGTGGTCATCATGACCACCTGCAGTTGCATTTTTATCAACTGATAAAGAATTATATGGATTTACATCAGAACTCTCGGCATGACAAATATCAATCTTTGGAGTTTCTACCTTTGCCGCAACTTGCTGGGGGATAAAAAGTAAAACTGCTAGAGATAACATAAACACTCCCGCTACGACCATGGGGAGGGGGTTGGTTAGACGCAATGATGCGTTTTTCATAGTCATTGTTCCTTTATTAATTGGGGTTAAATGATATGTATTAAATTGTTCGTAAGCGCCCACATTATACGTAATATATACCGGTTTTGTCAAATATGAAGTGTTGAGGGGCTGTGGATATTGAATACGCCACCTTATCACACGCAATTGGGGGTGTCAATGCTTGTTTAGGGGATATTGATTATTGTAATAGGTAATGATAAAGTGGAAGCAGTAACCTCCCCATAACCTACGTGGGGAGTTGTTGTATGCGTTGGGGGGCATGGCTCAACCACCCCCCTCCTGACGTTCAGGTAAGGCTCATGTATCGCTTTTTCCCCTCCTCAATTAAGGAGGGGAGGATAACTCCACCACCTCTCTACGAACGCTGTGGCATAGCATACTTGTCACGTTTTCCCCTCCTCGAAATGAGGAGGGGAAGAGAACAGACGGCGGAGGAATCACCAAGTTAGTTTAAAGGGGAGGTAAGGCTACCGGCACTATGACAGTCATCTATAACACACATTCGATGAAGCGCCGACGCCAGGGCTTGAGGAATTCAGCACCACGCGCTGAGATTGTGCTGTGGCGTTATTTGAAAGGCAAGCAGTTGGCTGGTTGTAAGTTCCGCCGGCAGTATAGTGTTAGCGGGTATGTGATTGATTTTTATTGTGCCCGGCTTAGGCTTGGCATCGAGGTTGATGGGCCGTCACATTTTCTATCAAAACAAACGATCGTATATGATAACCAACGCCAGAAGTTTATTGAATCGCTCGGTATTCGAATCATTAGAATTACCAATAGAGATGTTTATCATAATATAACAGGCGTCATCGAATTATTGTTACGATTGGCACGTTAAGCCAAACGAAAAAGCCTGCCCATGGGCAGGCTTTTTCTATCGAAAGCTGATTTTACAATCTATGATTGCTCGTCTTCGTTGGATGAAGTGACCTTCAGCATGTACAGGGAGAACACGACGATCAATCCAGCCGCGAACAGGTACACGTAGAACATGAGGCTGCCGCCGGTAACCGGAAGCTCTTCGCCGAGCACTTTCGGAATGCGGACTTCGAGCTTCACCGAATCGCTGACCTTGTCGTTGTTGTCAGCCCAAGCAGTCGCGATGTTCTCGTACGTGCCGGCAAGAATCGTCTTTGCCGCGACGACTTTATACGAAATCATCTTTGACATGTCAGGGGCCATATCTCCGAGTGTCCACACTTTGGTGACATCACCGTCCTCGAATGAGAAGCCGGCAGGCAGGACGTCCTGTACCTTCACATTGAAGGCGAAGCCCTCGCCGATGTTTTTCACGGTGACCGTGTAGGTCGCTGAACCGCCGGGGTTGATGAACGTCTTGTCAACAACCTTGTCGATGACGAGTTCCGGTTCAGTGCCGAGCACCTGCGGTATGCGGACTTCCAGCGGCGCCTTGTCGCTGACGTTGCCGTAGTTATCCGCCCAGGTGACCGCGAGGTTGTCGTACGTGCCTTTCGCGACGTCCTTGCCGATCTTCACGTCATAGACAGTCGTGACGGAGTCGCCAGGTTCGAGGTCCCCGAGGCTCCATGTATGCGTGTCGGTGCCGTATTCAACAAACGTGAATCCAGTGGGCAGGAGATCGGTGAGCATCGTGTTGATCGCGGTGTCGTTGCCGGTGTTCTTGACGACGACGGTATACGTGGCTGTGTCGCCGGGATTGACCCATTCCTTGTTGACCGTCTTGTCGATCTCGAGGATCGGGCCCGACTTCACAACTACCGTCGAGTCATCTTCTACGAACAGCGGATCTGTTTCATCGCACATGAGTTTGGCAACGTTGACAATCGTTGTGCCATTCGCGAGCGGCGTATCGAGATCCACGGAGTAGGTGACAGTGCCCTCGGCGTGCGGTATTTGCGTACCGAGATCCCAGGTGATGATCCTCGTCGCTGCATCGTAGGTGCCGCCGTTGCTGATTGTGGTAATGTCTACTTCTTCGTTAACCGGCACGGTGTCGGTCAAGGTAACGTTGGTTGCCTTGGAATTGCCATCGACGCTCCAGGTGATTGTGTAGTTCACGACATCACCGGGATTTGCGACTGGCCGGTCGTTTGTCTTCTCAATGCCGAGGATCGGCGCTGATTCGATGGTCGTCGTGGTTTTGTCGGAATCGCACTTGGTCGTACCATCTGGGTTAAAGAGTTCGTTCTCGTCCTCAGGCACGATATACCCGGTGCCGCATACCTCGCCGGTATTTTCGATAACGGTAGCGTTATCGAGCGGCGAAGCTGTCTTCACAACGAAGGTAACCGTACCGCTGTCATCCGGGTTTACTGTCCCGAGATCCCAGGTCACGGTGTTGGTGGCGCTGTCGTAGGTGCCGCCGTTGGCAGCTGACACAAATGTCGTGTTTGCAGGCAGGACGTCACTCACATGGGCGTTGAATACCGGTGTGTTGCCAGTAATCGTCCAGTCGAGCGTGTATGTCATTTCATCACCTGCAACGACGGTTGCCGGTGCGCTCTTCTCAATGTCAACATTGAACTCATTCAAGCGGTTCACGAAGTTGTTATTCTGCGAATCGGTGCCAGGGACAACATCGATGACGTGTGTAACGCCGACAGGTTCGAGCTGTGTCCAGCCGCCCTTTAGCGTTTCGCTGATCGTGAACGTGCCGACATTGAGGCCGGCAAATTCGTAGTAGCCGTTGGCGTCAGTAACCGTGCAGAACGGCGGCGGGACGAGCCCATTAACCGGCGCTGCGTTCTGTATGATGCAGATTGTCCAGCCCTGGAGCGCTGTGCCGTGGTCGTCGTACTTGTAGCCGGAGATTTTGCCGGGGATGTCATCGTTGGTGATGGTGCAGGTCTTGGTTTCGCCAACATTGATGGTGCCTGTGCAATCCGCACCAAGTGTCTTAGCATAGCCAACGTACGCATTCTCATCAACGCCGTATACACCCTGGTCAAGAGTAACAGTTACACCAGCCTCATCGCCAGCGAATGAATCGTCAGAAACGTTCGTTCCGGTGACGTTCATGGTGAAGTCAGCAGCGACTGCTGAGCCGCCGTTGTCATTGATGACGTGCTTCACAACCGTCAGTTCCGGTGCGATATCGTCATTTGTGATGGTGCATGACTTGACGTCACCGACATTGAGCGTAACGTTACCGTTCACGTCGCAATCGCCCGAGATGGTTGCTGAATAACCGAAGAGGTTGGTTTCTGATACGACGTAATCGTCAGCATCGAAGCCGTTCTGCACGCCCGAGACGACGCTTGTCGCATCCACGAACAACGGGAAGTCAGCCACAACTGCGGTGCCGCCGTTGTCATTGATGACAACTTTGGTCACGGTCAGTTTGGGCTGAATATCGTCATTGGTAATCGTGCAAGTCTTTGTTTCACCGACATTAATGGTGCCAGTGCAGTCCGCGCTGAGCGTCTTTGCATACCCGTAGAACGCATTTTCGTCTACGCTGTATGCGCCCTGGTCGAGGGTGACGGTGACGCCAATCTCATCTCCGGGAAATGAATCATCGGAAACATTGGTCGCGGTGACGTTCATGGTGAAGTCAGCAGCGACTGCTGAGCCGCCGTTGTCATTGATGACGTGCTTCACAACCGTCAGTTCCGGCGCAATATCGTCGTTGGTAATCGTGCAGGTCTTATTGTCACCGCTGACAACAGACCCTGCGCAATCTGCGCCGATCGTCTTGGCATAGCCGAAGAATGCATCCTCATCAACGCTGTACGCGCCTGCGTCCAACGTGACAGTGGTGCCAGCTTCATCGCCAGGGAACGAGTCGTCAGAGACGTTTGTCCCGCTGACATTCATGGTGAAGTCAGAAGCGACTGCTGTACCGCCATTATCATTGATGACATGCTTGATGACGGTGAGGTGTGGGGTTTCGAAGTTACCGAAGTTGAACGTCCGATTCACGCCTGAAACCGCATCAAAGTTATAGCTGCCACCGCGTGGGTATGTCTGCACCCAGCCTGCGACAGACGTGTCTTCAGTCACATCGTAGTTGCCGGGACCAGCGTTCGTATAGGTGACGCAGCCGTTCGCACCGGTCAGCTGTGTGCTGTTGCCGAGCGTGACTTCCCAGCTATTGGTATATGCTGGATCGCCGGTTATGTCGCCGTCGCCGTTCATATCAACGTACTTGCAGACCGTCACATCGATGTTCTCGAAGTTGATGAACGTCCGCTCCACATCAGTGCCCGAGCTGACGGTAAAGGTGTATTCCGTATTCGTGAGCGCTGTATACTCAGTGCTATTGAAGATTTCTTTCACGGTATATGTGCCAGGGCCGAGATCGGTCCAGGTGTACGAGCCGTTCACGTCAGTTATTTGGTCGGTACCGATTTGCGCAGCGCCTTTCCAGAGCTGGACGGTCCAGCCTTGTTTAACGGTGCGATCGCCGGTTGTCGCAATGTCGCCATCAGTATCGATGAGCTTGTTGACTTTCACATCAACATTCTCGAAGTTATAGAAGTAGACAAACTTGGCAGAATCACCTGACGTGACAGAAACATCGATTGAGGCAGGGGAAGTATGTGTCCAGCCAGTGCGGTTCTCTTCTGATACGGTGAACGTACCGCCGGTGTGGACATACCATGAGGCGTAGCCGCTGGCGTTGGTGAGCTGCTCGCTCCCGCCATTCAGGTACATCTTCCATCCTTCGATTGCCGGTTCACCGGCATCGAGGGCACCGTTGCCATTCAGGTCATTGTACTTGAACGCCTTGATGCGGACATCCTTGAAGTTGCCGAAGTCCTTGTTGCTGACGTTGGTGCCTGAATGCACGCCGACTGAGTAGGTATGGGCTGCCGGTGCTGTCTGTGTCCAGCCTGCTTGCAGCGTTTCTGAAATGGTCCATACGCCCGCTTCCAGCGGCTGGAAGGAGAATGCATATTCGCCATTTGCATCAGTAGTTGTGGTTTTCACCGCTGTGCCGTTCGTGGCCTTGATTTCCCATCCAGCAAGCGCTGGTTCGCCGCCATCCCATGCGCCGTTGCCGTTCAGGTCGTTCCACTTATGGCCCGCGATTTTCCCGGTCTTGAAGTTGCCGAAGTTATTGTTCTCGCTGACTTTTCCCGAAGTGATCGTAACGTTGGCAGGGTTCGCAGTTGTTTGGACCCAGCCGTCTTGCTGCACTTCGGATAGCGAGTACGTACCAGCGGTCAAGCCGGTGAACTCGTAGTACCCGTTGGGCGCTGTAACCGCGGAATTCGATGACGCGCCACCGAGGGCGATCGTCCAACCGCCAAGCGCGAGTTCTCCGTTGTCCCATGAACTGTTGCCGTTCATGTCGTTGAACTTATACCCCCAAATTTTTCCGAGCTGGAAATTGAAGAAGTCGAGGTGGAGATTGCCGTTGTTGGCGAGGTTGACCGTATGGCTCGCTACCGGGTAGGTCATGATCCAGCCCGGTATGAGCGTTTCGTACAGGGTGTACGTCGCTGCCGGCAGATCGGTGAATTCGTAGTATCCCGCGTCCCATGCGCCATCGCCCGTGGTAACGCAATCGTTTACGCTGTAGCAGATTTGCCATCCGTCCAAGGGCTGGTCTTCCGCATCGAGCTGGCCGTTGCCATTCACGTCATTGTACTTGTAACCCCAGATTTTTCCTGGAATGTCATCGTTGGTAATCGTGCAGGTTTTTTGGTCGCCAGGTTGTAATGTGATCGTGCCGTCACGGCCGCAATCACCGCCCCATGCTGACGCTGTGTAGCCCTGGTCAGATGTTTCTGACGCAGTGTACGGGACGCCTGCTGTCAGGGTGTTCCACTGGCCGCTGGTGACACCATTGCCGTTGATGAACAGCGGGAAGTCAGCGACCTGTTTGGTGCCGCCATCATCGTTGGTAACATATTTGATAAGTTTCAGTTTTGGCGCAATGTCGTCATTCGTGATGGTGCATGATTTCACGTCACCGACAGCGAGGGTAACGTTGCCGTTCACGTCGCAATCGCCGGTGATTGAAGCGCTATAGCCAGCCTTGTTCGTCTCAGAGATGACGTAACTGCCGGCATTGAAGCCGTTCTGTACGCCTGAGGTGACGCTGGTCGTGTCAACGAACAGCGGGAAGTCAGCCACGACCGCATTACCGCCATTGTCATTGTTGACAACCTTGGTGACGGTGAGTTTTGGCTGGATGTCAGAGTTTGTAATGGTGCAAATTTTCTGATCACCAGGCAAAAGGGTAATTGAACCATCGCGGCCGCAATCACCGCCCCATGCCGACGCTTCATATCCATACAGGTTTGTTTCAGACGCCGTGTACGGAACATTCGCGGTGAGCGTATTCCATGCGCCACTGGTAACCGGGTTGCCATTGATAAACAGCGGGAAGTCGGAAACCTGCTTGGTTCCGCCGTAGGTATTCACGACGGTCTTCACGAGTTTCAACTTTGGCGCAATATCGTCGTTCGTAATGGTGCAATACTTGGTTTGGCCAACTGAAATTGTGCCGCTGCAGTCAGCGCCGAGCGTCTTGGCATAGCCAGCGAGCTCGATTTCATCCGCACTGTATGAGCCGGCGTCAAGCGCCACGTCAGTACCAGCCTCATCGCCCGCGAAAGAAGCAGGGGAAGCGTTGGTGCCAGTCACGTTGATCGTGAAGTCAGCGGCGACTTTGGTGCCGCCATTGTCGTTCACGACGTGCTTGGTGACGACGAGCTTCGCGCCCTGGTCGTCATTCGTGATCGTGCATGACTTCACGTCACCGACAGCGAGGGTAACGTTGCCGTTCGCATCGCAATCGCCGGTGATTGAAGCGCTGTACCCGGGCTTGTTCGTCTCAGACACGACGTAGCTGCCGGCATTGAAGCCGTTCTGAATGCCTGAGGTTACGCTGGTCGTATCAACGAACAGCGGGAAGTCAGCCACAACTGCGGTGCCGCCGTTGTCATTGATGACAACCTTGGTCACGGTCAGTTTGGGCTGGATATCGTCATTGGTAATCGTGCAATACTTGGTTTCACCGTACGCGACATTCACCGTGTCGGTTGTTTGGCCGTCGCACACGATGCTTGTCTGCGCGTATCCGTATATCGGCGCGTCTTCGCTCACGACATACGTGCCGGTCGGGAGGTAATATGATGTGCCGGTTTCACTGCCGGAAGCAGGGCTGCCAGCAACATCCGTTGCTTGTTTCACGTGAACATTAAATGCAGATGCGTCAGCAGTGCCGCCGTTGTCATTGACCACGTGCTTCTTGACGATAAGCGTGCCCATGTCACGAGCGTTCGTGAAGGTGCAGGAGACGCCCGTTGTCGGTACATTCACCGTGAGCTGTTCGCCAGTACCCGATGTGCCGTCAGTGCACGCCCAGCCGGTTGAATGGAAATTGGTATGTTGGTCCTCTGAAACGGTGTATGAACCGGTAACAACATTTTGCGTTGAACCCATGGCATAGTTCTGGTTGCCTGCGTTGAGGTCCCAGGTCCAGCCAGCGGGATTCGTCTGGTCAACTTTTCCGTCGCCGTCGGTATCGACAGCTTTATTGACCTTCAGGTTGCCAGTATCGCGCGTGTTGTGGAATTCACACGTTGCTGTTTGGTTCGGAGAAACGGTTACGTTGTCGCACGTTGAAGACACCTGGTGGTAGTCTGCAATCGAGCTTTCGGTCACCGTATAATCGCCGGGAACAAGATTGTCGAAGAGTACCCAGTTCTGGCCTGCAGCCGGTGATTTTGTTTGCGCACCGAGCGTAAAGCTCCACTGGTCAGGCGTTGCGCTGCCGCTGTCCACGTACTTCAGAACTTTCAGCTTGCCGTAGCAGGGGGCAGTGACGTGGGTCACGACTTCGTTTGAAGTGACACCTGCTGGGATTTGGTCGGCGTAGATCTTGCCGACATTCTTGATGTCTTTCTCGGTGCAGTAATCAATTGTGTTAACTGTTGCTTTCCATTTTACCCAACCCTCTTCGTTAGGATTCAATACACCGGCGTTCCAGCTGAGGAGGTTCTTGGTTTCATCGAAACCATCCCTATTGATTGTTCCGAATTCGTTATAACCATATCCGAAATTAACATTCGATGATTGGTCGTGCCAAGTCGTATACGTAACACCGGCAGGTACCGTATCGTCGACACGGACACCGCCACCGGTGCAGTCAATGGTTCCGGTATTTTTGAACGTCAATGTGTACAGGAGCGTATCGCCAGGCACTGCGTTTGCCTTGTCGACAGTTTTGGTGATTGTCAATTGGCAGGCCCCTGTCTTTTTTACCTTGATGTCGGTTTCAGCAGAACCGGTCAGCGTCAGGTCCGGGGTGACGACATGGGTAAAGGTAGCGACATTTTCAAACAAATACGTACCGACAGCCAGGTCATTCCGTGATATGCCGTCAAAGTTGAATTGCTCTTGCGCACCGCCGCCCGAGATGAGGGGAATCGAGAGCGAAAGCGTATCATTAGCCTGCCCGTCTGCTGAGCCATTGCCCCAGCTGCCCGTGAAAGGATTCGCATTGCCGTCACTATTGAGGTTGTTCGATGCGGTCCAGATCGAGTACTGGGTTGCGGGGTCAACGTTATGGGCAGCGTCCCCATCGCCATCGTTATAATTCTTGCCAAGTTCATCGACAACGCTCGTTGCGCCCTGAGTCGGGCCGCCCACGTTCGTGACGGTGACGCGGTAATTGAGCGTATCGCCTGCATTAGCAGTGACGCCAGCGGTTCGGCCGTCAGTGAACCAGGTGCCTGTATTATTCTTGCGGACTTCCTTCAAGATTCTCAGGTCAGGTGCATCGTAACAGTTCAGGTGGTCTTTGTTGTAATTGTTCGCGTTCGTCGAAGTTGCCCAGAATAAACCGTGGTTGGTGCTGAACTTGCCGTTGTTTACCACAACGCCCCGTGATGTTAATTCGGAGATCGGGATCTGCCAATCAATATAGTAATTGCTGCCGACGCCTACGCGACGCACATTAGAACTTGTGTTCCATGTCTTGAGCTGCGTATCAGCCGGGTCATTGAAGATCGGGCTCCAGTCAATCGGACCATCAGGCGAGGTGTTCTGCCAGAGCTCAACATTTTCGCCACTGCCGCTTCCGCGCACCGAGACGAGAAAATCGTAGTCAGTGGTCGCTGCATCTTTCTGGATCATAAAAACCCATGCGTACTGGTCCAGGCTTCCTGGTGCGCCGGGATTTCCCTTAATTCGTTCGCGGACGTATAGGTTGTTCGCATCGATGTAATACGCTGCGCCATACTGTGACGTACCAACAGAGTAGAGATCCGCAGAATCAGGGTTTTCGTCGTCCGCAATGTCATCATTGCAGATAGGAATATTCCATTGGCCATCTGACGGCCAGACGACGGTTGCCTCGGCAACTTTCGGCGTCAGGAACACGCCGACCATCGTCATGTTAAAGACGAGGGCGGCTGACGAAACGATATTAATTGCTTTCCAGACTTTTTGTTTCCAACTTCGTTTTGGGAAGATTGCCATGTCCATATGTTTTACTTAGTTGATTCTTTGGTTACTTAAGATGGTTTATTAAATGTATATATAGAAAGGAGGGTTGATTTTAACGTTTTGAGACCCTTCCTCATCCGCGACTCTGGTCGCGGATTCGTCAGGGTTGTTTGCTTGTCCAAATTTTCTGCGCCAGTTTTTAATCTATTGAAGTTCGTCTGGCTTGAAAATTTTGCCAAGCAAACAAAAAAACCAATGACAAGCTATAATTTTTCGCCACGTTGAATGGCGATTATCGATAAGCACTATCAGTTAACTCGATTTTCTGCGTACTTTTCTTTTTGGTTTTATAGCCTGTAATTGGTCTTCTTGCATTCCCTCCAGAGATGCATTTTGTAGAAAGAGCGTGTTTTCCTCCTCAAACCTCCTTTGAAAGAGGTAAAAAGTAAAGAGCAATGTATAAACTTACGTAATATGGCATCTTAGTACAGATTCGATTTCCTGTCAAGCCCCCCCGCAAGCGGTTGCTTAATATTAAAACAGGGGGGTGGATTGGTCAATCCAGAAAAAAGGTGCTTTTAGATGGCTTACTAAATCGGAGCTAGAAGATGTGGATAAATTTAGCGACACTTGATTTCCCAATAAATTCGATACTAGGAGGCATATGACTTTTCCTCATTTCGCGGTTACGGTACCAATAGCGTCGGAGTCAGCTGGTTAGGAGCAGCGGATGGAGGGCGGGGTTGTGGCTGGGTTGCTCTGAGTTATCCACAAGCGCAATATTTTCATTTTCGGGTGTGATGAGGTAGTCGTTTGACAATAAAGGGAATTTTTATTTTATTAAAAGAAACACCCCGTAAGTTGTTGCGGGGGTATCTAAAACTTATGTGAATATTAATACTCGCCCCAGCTTCCGCTTACCGCACCGATCACGTCGGTCTCGCCAGCAGGTATGGTAAATTCAGCGAGGTTGGGGTCGTACTCAACGGTGCTGCCTTCCTCCAGTGTCAGGTAGTAGCCGGTCGTGCCGTGGAGGTGGCTGCCATTATAAATACGTATCATCCCATTTTTAGCAAAGTAGACCACGGCGGTGGAGTTGTTCGCGGCATTGATTGCCGGGCTCGCTGGATTGAGCGAATTATTTGTCGAAAGTATAAGCAGGTAGCTTTTCGGATCTCCGGAACCGGAAATGGTGGCGTTATTGTTGAGCTCAATTTTACCGTCGGCAATAATTACTGATGACGCCGGGCCGAAGCTTGGATCGAGCGAGATGCTGATGCCGGGATTGGTAAACGTTATTGTGCCCGTTACCCAGAGAGTTCCATTGACGATCAGGTGTGCATTGCCGCTCAAGGTAAGGTTGCCCTCAATTTTTTTTGGACCGAGCGTGGCTGTGCCGCTGATAGTCTGATCTCCAGTAATCGTACCACCTGCCAGAGCATCATTCTTCCAATTGTTAATGTGGACGTCGGTGATCGGGTAGGGCTTTGGGTCGGGGTCAGTAGTACCGGGGTATGACGCGCCATCCGGATCGGTATCGACGATAGTCTGGTAGTACGCATCGCCGTGGATTTCTGACTTCTCGATCGTGTTCGCATGAAGGTCGCCGTTTGTTTCAATTTGTCGGACAAACGTATTGCCATAGCCGAGGTACGTCCTGAATTTAAAATCGTTGTTGAGCGCGCTCCATGCCTCTGTTTCGAAATCGGAACTTTTTTTTGCTTCCCCGTCCGCGTAACTCGCAGGGTTTGTATTCAAATCCCAGACGAGATATTTTGAAGCATTAAATGATGGTGAATCAAGCACGATCCAGTAGGGGACACCCGCAGAGAGTACTGGGCCGATGTCGAATGAAATCTCTAACCATTGCATGGCGGTAGGGAAGGTATTTTTTTGAATAATTTTTGAGACAATGGTGTCAGTACTCGGCGATCCTGCTTGATCGCGGACAATTCGCAAGGTTACATTTCCTGGCAGTGTTCCATTGCGTTTAATATAGAAGCCGACTTTCTTCAATGGGGAATCGATAGCAGTTACGAAGCTCTGGCTGACGTCGGTTGTATCCGCGGCATTCGCGACAGCATAGTTGACATCAGCATTTTCCTGAACCGGGCCGAGCGTCTCGGCTGTTCCACGAGCAACCCAGGCGTCACCGTCCACGAGCGCTTGGATTGCGGCACCGGTGCCGCCAAATATGCTGCCATTTGTGTAGACGTCCCCAACCACCTTGCTGTTATTAAGAATTTCAAATCCACCCTCGCCGGTTTGCACGGCATAGTCAAAACTACCGGAATACGAGTGTGTGTTTGCAGTGATTCTGAGCGTACGCACCTTTCCGGTCGGATCCGAGGCTTGCGATTCGATGATGCGCTGGTAGGGATTGCTTGGGTCCGGCAATACTAAGACGGCAACAGTCGTGCCGTCCTGGTTAAACGAGAGGGGCTGTGGTACAGGGTTGGTAGTAAGCTGGTAGAGCGCCTCGTTGATTCCTGACTCTGCAGCGTAAAAAGTTGTCTCAGCTTTCGTTTCTGCGGCAGCCATCTTCAGCTCGCTCGTGGCGAGTACGCTTAATGTGGTCAGCGTGATCAGCGCAAAAACCGAAATCGCCATCAGGGCGATGATAGCAATGGCGCCGTCGTTATTTTGTAGAGGGGAGGTCTTCATTTTCTCTTAATAGAGGATTGATCGCGGGACGACGGTGGTGGAGAGTGAAATATCGCTCCTCGCAGCTGCTTTTGCTGCAGGATTTTTTTGTTGGACTTCCAGTGCAACATTAATCCCATCACCGTTTCTGGAGAACCGGAGGTTCGTAACACTGACCTTCTGATTTGAGAGGGGATCGTCGCCTGTTCCGTCATTGTAGGTTACCGTCTTGGCAGCGCTGTCCCAGCTGTATGTTTTTAAACCGAGATTGATTTGGGAGTTGTCGGGGCTAATGGATATTGTGCCATCATCTGCAGTTCGGATGTCCTGCGTGATTTTGGTGATGATGAGGCGAGCGTTCTGTTGGACTTCTTTTGAGACTTTCGTCCGAGTCGCCTGTTTGGTTACATCCGCGACAAAGCTCGTCAAGGTAACCATGATCAACGTGGTAATGCTGATGTAAATTAAAAGCTCAATCAGTGTGTAACCTTCCTGCTGATGTTTATTCATTTTCTTGCTGATGGTATGAGATAAATCTTTCGTGAACATATTTTTATGGTGAAGGCGGGGGTATTTCTTTCCATGCCGTTAATGTTGTCGTGAGGCTTGTCGATTTTGTGTTGCCTTTTTCTATCCAATTGACTTGGGCAGTAATTTTTTTTCGATTAGCGTCGCCACCAAGGTTTTCAATGGCTATCATCCTGGAAAATTCAGTATCGGTGATTGTTTCCGTCCCTGCTACCGGGGAGTTGGAGGTCTCGACCCAGCAACTGTCATAGCCGGTAATCTGATGGGGGCAGGTACACGTTCCACTCGCCGGCCGGCAGCCGAAGAGAGCTTGTTGGTTCTCAGTTATTATTTCGATAGATTCCTTGGCATAGGCAAGCGCTTGTTCCTTATTCGAACTTGATGTATTGAGCCGGTGAATGGCACTCATCGCCATGCCGATCGACACGATCATCACGCCAGCCATGCCGATACTGATGAGTACCTCAACCGCGCTGATTCCTTTTTTATTGTTCAATATATTCATACCTATTCCAAAGTAATTGAGCCGGATGGCTGCACGTCGATTGTTTTTTCCTTGCCGGAGGATGTTATTGAAATGGTAATCGGCGCGTCGGTCGTACCATACAGGCGCCTGAATAATACCTCGGTGTCGGAGAACGTGATTGACTCAGGCACTGCAGAGACTTTTTGGTACGTCCGTACTGCGCCCAATTCGCTGAAGAGCATGTACTGGTGATTCGCCGGATCGAAATCAACACCCCACGTTGCTCCGCCCTGGGAGGAGAGCGAGTCATTCTGCGCTACCCGCAGGGTGTTGGCGACTTCCTCGACTGCGTTATTGAATGTCGAGTTATTGCGGATAATCGCGACCACGGGAAAAGCTGCTGCGGTGAGGATGCCGATGATACCGAGGACGGTGAGCAATTCTATGAGTGTAAATCCGTTGTTGATGAAAGTTTTTTTCATAGGCTAGACTGTTTGTGAGTAGCTCCAGACAGGCGTCAGCACTGCAATTGCGACAAAAGCGACGGCGAGGCCAATGGTGATCAGGAGTGCCGGCTCAATGATTGAAGAAATATTCGCAATCGTCGTGGTGAGGGCTTTTTCGTAGAAAACGGCGAGGCGCTGGAGCATGTGGTCGAGCTTGCCCGTTTTTTCACCGACCTCGATCATGCGGGTGGTGATTTGCGGGAAGAGGACGGTGTTGCCCTTGAGTACTTCAACGAGCGGGATGCCTTTCTGGACAAAGTTGATACTGGCGCGTAGGGATTTCTGATAATGGCTGTTGTTGGAAACCTCAGCAGCCAGCTCGAGGGCCTGGTCGAGCTGCATACCGCTCTTCAAGAGCGAACTCAGGGAACGGGTAAAACGGGCGAGATTGAATTCGATAACAATTTTTTTAATGCCAGGAAGTTTCAGAATAAGGCCGTCCCAGCGCCACTTGCCCCGAGGCGATTTTTTCCACTTGAGGAACAGGTAGACGATCACGCCAAGTACGGGAATTAAATAGAGGCCGTAATTCGAAAGGAACCCACTTAAGCCGATCAGGACGCGGGTCGCCAACGGCAGCGTAACCTCATATTCCGTTAGGATTTCTGTAATTTTCGGGATGACGAAGAGCATCATGAAGGTGACCATCACCACGAGGGCAGAAATAATGACGGAGGGGTAAATCATCGCACTTCGTGACTTGGTGATGACCTCGTAGTCGCTTTCCTGCTGTTCGAGGAGGTAGGAGAGGACTTCGTCGAGCTTGCCGCTCTTCTCACCGACCCTGACCATGCTGATATAGAAATTGTCGAAGTAGCGTTTGTGCCGGTTGAGGCACTCGTGGAACGAGCGGCCCTGGAGTAACTGCTGGTGAATGTCGAAGAGAACAACCTTGAACTTTTCTTGGGTCGTTTGCTCCGCAGTGATTTTAACCGCCTGATCGAGCGCGATGCCGGACTCGAGCATCGTGTAGAGGTGCCGGGTGAAGAAAATTTTATCAACCCGGGTGACGTTATTAAAAATATTGTTAAGCTTTGAATATCTGGTACGTTTTTCTTCAGTAATGTTAATAATCATGAAACCCTCGCCCTCGAGCGTAGCAATGGCACGCTTGCTGCTCTTCGCCTCAAGCTGTCCGCGGACGAAGGAGTCGGTTTTATCGAGCGCCGTGTAGTTAAAGAGTGGCATTGCGTTATTCTTTTGTTACCCTCAGTACCTCATCGAAGGTTGTTTCACCCTCGAGCACTTTCAGGACGCCGTCCTCAGCCATTGTCAGAATTCCCTGTGCCATTGCCTGGTTGTAAATTTTATCAGCAGTGGGGTTTTCCAGGATGAGGTCGCGCATTTGTTTATTGATCGGCAGGATTTCGTAAATGCCGAGACGCCCGAGGTAGCCGTAGTTGTTGCACCGCTCGCAGCCCTGGCCACGGTAGAAATTAATCTCGTTGATCGCAGCGGTTTTGGTGAGCCCGAGGTGTTTCAGTTTCTGGAATATTTTTTCAAGCGGGAGGAGTGCGCTGAACTGTTCGATGAGTTTCGGGGTTGAGCTCGTTCGCACTTTACAGAAGGGACATATTTTTCTGACCAGGCGCTGGCCAATGATGGCGTTCGTTACCGTTGCCGCCAGGTAAGGTTGCACGCCCATCTCGGTGAGACGCTGGATCGCCTGGAAGGCGTTGTTGGTATGGAGCGTCGAGAGGACGAGGTGGCCGGTCAGCGCTGCATTGAGGGAGATGTTCGCGGTGTCGGAATCGCGGATTTCTCCCACCATGAGGACGTTCGGGTCCTGGCGGAGGAGCGAACGCAGGCCGTTCGCGAAAGTGAGGCCTGCGACAGGATTGATCTGGGTCTGGTTGATGCCCTCAATGCCATACTCGATCGGGTCTTCAATCGTGGAGATATTGATCTCTTCTTTGTTGAGCATGCGGAGGAGTGCATAGAGGGTGGTGGTTTTGCCGGAGCCGGTCGGCCCGGTGACGAGGATCATACCCTGCGGCTTCAATATTTCCTGTTTCATGATCTGGGAATGGATCGGATTGAGACCGAGGCGGGCCAGGGTAAAATCACGTTCTTTAATATCGAGGAGGCGGAGTACCAGCTTCGGCCCATTCAGGGTCGGGATAACCGAGGTCCGGATAGCGACGTCGCGGTCCTGGAAGAAGTATTTGAAACGTCCGTCTTGCGGAACGCGGTGTTCGTCAATCTTGAGCTGCGCCATGATTTTAATTCTCGTGATGAGCGGCGGAAGAATTTCAAGCGGCAGGGTGAGGACGCGATTGAGGAGGCCGTCAATGCGGAAGCGGATGACGATATCTTCTGAGGTCGGTTCGATGTGGATGTCGGATGATTTTTTTTGGAGCGCATGTTCGAGAATCGCATCAACCATCTTGATGATCGGGACGTTCTGGGCGAGTTTTTCGGCTGGCTCTTCGTGCTCGAGTGTATTCTCGATCGCATTCTCGATGATCTTGGAAAATTCCGTGACAATCTCTTCTCGATATTTTTTAACCGCTCGCTGGATCTCTTGGGGGCTGGTGATAAATAGCTTTGGGTTGAGGCCGGTTTTTTTCTTAATGAAGTTGATCGTTTGCTCGTTATCCGGGTTCGTGAGAGCGACGTAGATGTCCTTGCCAATTTTTTTAAAAATAATCACGGAGTGCTGCTCGGCTACCTCCTTTGGTATTAATTTCAATACGTACGGGACGATGATTTTTTTTCGCAACAGCACCGGGGGAAGATTAAAATACTTTGCGACAGTCTCGAGAAGTTTATCATGGGGAATCTCTGCAATCTCAAATAAAACTTCAGCAATGTGTCGATTGCCTTCTTTTGCTGCCTGAAGGGCTTGGCGGTAGCTTTCCTTTGGAAGCCGGTGCTTTTGCTCAAGCAGTTTCCAGAGATTGTTGTGTTTTTCGTCCCGACTTAAAAAGCTGATCATAATGATGATTTGTACCTTAAAAAGTACACAAAACTCCCTCTTTTATGTGCATACGGTATACCATAAAGAGGCTGAATGTTGAAGAAAAAGTAAATCACAATTTATACACATATAAATAGGAAGTGAAAACATAGAATCCTACTGGATTCGCCTTTAAATATCACGACATCTTAATGAGAACGTAGAATATTGTCAAGGGGCAATGGACTTCATTGAATGATTGATCGAAAGTTGGATTCGCGTTGCGGCGAGTTTGTCGGGAATTCAAAGTTAATAAAGAGAGCCCAACGAGTGGTTGAGCCCTCTTTTTCTATCGCTTACTATCAGATGAAACGAGGTTTGGCAGAGATTTTGGCTACTGTTCGAATCCAACAATTTTCATGATATCGTAGAGCGAGAGTGTGCGGTAGCCAGCGTAGGTTTCCTTGATCGTATAATGGTTCGCGTCGCGGCAACCGTCAGCTGCGTTTTTGAAAGCGAAGTCGCACGACCGCTGGCATGCGTGGTTTCTCCCGCAGAAATCCCTAGGGTATTCAGAAACGGTAAAATCTGGTATACTAGTACCTGATATGTACGGCGCACTTCATAGTGTATATGGAACAGCTGATAGGCGATTTAATTAAGGAGGGATACCTGAAAACCGAGCGCATCATAAATGCGTTTCGAAAAGTTCAGCGTAAGGATTTTCTCCCTGATAATCTGAAAGCAGACGCAGCGCTGAACATTCCGCTCCCGATAAGCCATGGGCAAACAATTTCCCAGCCGCTTACCGTGGCATTCATGTTGGAATTGCTGCAGCCAAAAGCTGGCGAACGAATTTTGGACGTCGGTTCGGGATCCGGCTGGCAAACCGCGCTTCTTGCTGAACTCGCTGGGCCGGCGGGCACTGTCTATGCGATTGAGCGGATACCCGAACTTTTTCGCTTTGGCAAGAAAAATGTTTCAACATACCATTATTCAAACGTCCAGTTTATTTGTGCGGACGGCACTAAAGGATACAGGAAGGCAGCACCGTTTGATAAGATTGTTGTCGCTGCAGCTGCGGAAATCGGCGTTCCGGACGTATTCATTAATCAGCTGAAAGTGGGTGGCCGTCTCGTCATTCCCGTCGGAAAATATGAGCAGAGCATGGTTGTCATCGATAAAATTACTGATACTGATTTGAAGGAGGAGCGGCACCCCGGGTTTCAGTTTGTTCCGCTCGTACCCAAGGAATGGGGCGAATAAACACTACGTAACTTTCAAGCGAGCTCTATGAAGATAGTCATTCTTGCCGGCGGAGGAGGAACCAGGTTATGGCCAGTGTCCCGAAAAACGAATCCGAAGCAGATCCAACCGTTTGTCGGGAACAAGACCTTGCTGCAGAATACGTACACGCGGCAGCGCAGGGGATTTAAAGCCGAAGATATTTTTATTTCTGCAAATGAAAATTCGGCAGGATTAATCCGGCGCCAATTGCCGCACGTCCCTGCCCGAAATATTATCCTGGAACCGATAAAGCGCGACACTGCCGCGGCAATCGGCCTCGCTGCGGTAGCCATCGCGAAGCGCAATCCGCATGAAATCATGATGACTGTCGGGTCTGACCATTTCGTGAAAAATGAGCGGGAATATATTCGCCTGATTCGGCTCGCCGAAGCGACAATCCGCCATGATCCGCGCCAGACATTGCTGGTCGGTATCCGCCCGACGTATCCGGAAACAGGATATGGGTATATTAAAATTAATAAATTGTATCGCCAGATCGGCAATGATGAGATTTTTTATGGCCAACGCTTTATTGAAAAACCAGACTTCAAGACTGCTCTCCGGTATGTAAAATCATGGGATTACCTGTGGAATACCAATATGTTTTGCTGGCGCGTTGATAACCTGCTCCATCTTTTTGAACAGTATATGCCCGCGCACTACAAGGCTTTGATTCGTATCCAGGGCGCAATCGGAACGCCGGCCGAAAAACATGTTATCCGGCGTGAATTCAAACGCTTGAAGCCCGTATCGATTGATTATGGTATCATGGAACATACAAGGAAAATTATCGTCATCCCAGCCGCGTACGGGTGGGCGGATATCGGGCACTGGCGCGCGGTTAAGGATATTCTTGCGAAGACTGCGGATGAAAATATTGTTCGCGGCAAGCACGTAGCAATAGATTCCAAGGACAATCTGATATATAGTTATACTGGCCGGACTATCGCAACGGCGGGGCTGCACGGGATGATTATTATTGATATGGAAGACTGTTTGCTCGTTTGCCCGAAGGAACACGCGCAAGACGTGAAGAAAATAGTTGATGAACTGAAACGGCGTAAGCTCAACTCATTACTTTAATTTCATATGATAAAAAAGGCATTGCTAATTATTTTCCTGCTCATACTATCAGCAGCCGCGCTGGGTTTTCTCTACCTTTGGAACCAGGTTAACATTCCTGTGTCGAAGGACAAGGGCGAGCTTTTATTTATGATACCCTCGGGGGTTGGAGTGAAGGAAATCGCTGCACAGCTCGAACAGGGGGGGTATATACGCAGTCAATTTTGGTTCGAAGCATACGTATATTTGAAGAGATCCGGTTCGAAGTTTATTGCCGGAAACTATCTCTTGGAACGCGATATGAGCATGCGGGACGTCGTTCGCGTACTGACGAGCAATACCCAGGCACCGGAGGAATGGATAAAGATTACCGAGGGTTGGACCGCGAAAGAAATCGCCGTATACCTTGAGTCACTGGGGATCGTCAATCAGAGTGAGTTTTTGTCGGCTTCGGCACAAACCGATATAAGCACATTGATCCCAGAAAAACAGTACGCGGTTCTCGCTGACAAACCGTCGAGCATGGGGTTGGAGGGGTATCTCTTCCCGGACAGTTATCGGGTGTTTAAGGATGCCACAGCTGCTGATATTATCGAACGAATGCTCGATAACATGGAGGTAAAGTTCACCGCTGAAATGTATAATGCCGCTCGTACGGGCGATATGAGCGTATTCCAGATAATTACGCTCGCATCAATCTTGGAGAAGGAGGTTCGTTCATATGAGGACCGCCAGATTGCTGCTGGGATATTTTATTCCCGCATGAACCAAGGAATACCATTGCAGTCGGACGCAACGGTAAATTATATAACCGGGAAGAATACGATCCAGCCGTCACGTGATGATACTGAAGTTGATAATCCGTACAACACGTATCAGAATCGCGGATTACCGCCTGGCCCGATCTGCAATCCGTCGCTCGATGCCATCCAGGCAGCCCTGAATCCCGAAAAAACTGATTACTTGTACTTCCTGACAAAACCAGACGGCACGACAGTTTTCAGCAAAACGTACGATGAGCATC
This sequence comes from Patescibacteria group bacterium, assembly GCA_028718605.1. Lineage (GTDB taxonomy): Bacteria > Patescibacteriota > Patescibacteriia > UBA10025 > JAHIVO01 > JAQULM01. The sequence continues at coordinate 178,588 of JAQULM010000001.1, read as the reverse complement.
TCCTGAACAAACAAAAATACCTTCAATGAGAATTGGACGCACAATTGTTTTTTCACTTGGCGGATCGCTCATCGTACCGAATGAAGTCAATATTCGGCTGCTGAAGCACTTGCGGGCATTTGTGTTGTCGCACGTGCGGCGCGGCAATCGGGTGGTCGTCGTTTGCGGTGGCGGAAAAGTCTGCCGGCGCTACAATGCTGCGGCACGGGGCATCGTCCCTCGCGTTTCAAATGCAGATCTCGACTGGCTCGGAATAGCGGCGACGAAGCTCAACGCTGAATTGGTCCGAGTGATGTTTGGTGAGTACGCATACGAGCGGGTCCTGCCAAATCCGACTGAACGCGTGCGGACCGCAAAGCGTATTTTAATCGGCGCCGGGTTCGTACCTGGGTCATCGTCGGACAAAGATGCCGTCCTCCTGGCAAAAACATACGGAGCTCGTACCGTTATCAATCTCACGAACATTGACTACGTATACGACAGGGATCCGAGGCGGTTTCGGAATGCGAAACCGCTCTCACAAGTCACGTGGCCTGTTTTTCGGCGTATTGTCGGGAGCCATTGGGATCCAGGGGCAAATGTCCCGTTCGACCCTGTTGCTGCGAAGCTTGCTGAGAAGTTCAAACTCACCGTGCTCATCGTGAATGGAACACGCATCGGGAACCTCGCTCGTGCTCTCCGGGGAAAGTCATTTATCGGCACGATCGTTTGCCCATAAATGCTGGCAGTTGACAAGTTTTTTCGTGCTGGTATACTGTGTGTACAATCATTTTTGCCACAGACAGCGGGCGCCTGCCCATGTGTAGGCTTAATCTCCCGCCGAGGCGAACCGGTTCAAACCGTGTATGGTGTCTGTGGCATTCCGCTGCAGTTTTTTTTAAACACGAATTATTACTATGCCAAAAACGAAAGCCCAGAAGAAGGAGGCCTTATCCATGCTCACTGACCGCCTGAAGAGGACTAACGCTGTTGTATTCACGAACTTTGATGGTTTAACCGTGAAAGAAGTGAATGAAATGAGGTCCCACCTTCGCGAGGCGGGGATTGATTATACCGTCGCCAAAAAAACATTGCTGAAACTTGCATTCAAAAATGCGCCCGTTGAAGGCATGGATGTTGATAAGCTGACCGGCAGCCTTGGAATGGCAGCGGGGTATGATGACGAAGTTCTCCCCGCGAAGACACTCAGTATTTTCGCCAAGAAGCATCCGGCACTGAAATTAATCGGTGGCATTATCGGCGGCCGGTTTGCGGCAGCAGCCGAAGTGGCTCAGCTTGCCTCATTGCCGTCCAAACAAGAGCTTACGGCAAAAGTCGTATGGCTCATCCAGTACCCAATCGGCGGATTTGTACAGGTACTGTCCGGTACTCTCCGAAGCCTCGTGTACGCATTGAAAGCGATTGAAGAAAAGAAAGCGTAGCAGGAACATATTTACTATTAATTTAAAAGGGAATAATCGTATGGCAGACGAACAACAGAAGGAAGAGAAACCGGTCGAGGTTCCGGAAAAATTCAAAGACCTCGTCGAAAAAATCGAGAAGCTTTCGGTCATGGAGCTCGCGGAGCTCGTGAAAGTTCTCGAGGCGAAGTTTGGCGTCTCAGCCCAGGCACCGGTTGCGGTTGCAACAGCGGCTGGCGCAGGCGAAGCAGCTGGCGCGGATGAACAATCAACATTCAACGTTGAGCTCACGGGCGCTGGTTCAAACAAGATAGCGGTTATCAAAGTTGTGCGCGAGATAACCCAGAAAGGACTGAAGGATGCGAAGGATCTGGTTGACGGTGCGCCGAAGGTCATCAAAGAAGGAGTCGGCAAGGAAGAAGCGGAAGAACTGAAGAAAAAGATCGAAGCAGCTGGCGGCTCGGTCGCATTGAAATAATAGATTACAAAAAACGGCTTCGGGAATCCCCGGAGCTGTTTTTTATTGGATGAGGTCTATTTCGAGAATCGTATTGTCACTGAGTACGTATAACTTTTTCGTTTTCTGGTCAACGGCGACACCGCGCAAATCCTTGAATGCGGGAGACGTGTACTGATTGACAAGTTTTCCGTCTTTGGTGAATTCAATAATCCGTTTTCCGTTATTATCGGTAATATAAATATTATTTATTTCCGCGTTGGTCCATACTGCATCTGCTTTGTCGAGCGCAGGATCGATCGGCGCAAGCGCCCATTCCTGCCGAGCTCCGCGGAATAGGCGGGTAAGCGAGCCGTCTTTTGAGAGTATATAAATATAGCCATCGATCGCGATCGACGCGGCATTACGCAGATTGGTATCATCTTTGAGCCATTCCACCGGATTGCTATAGGCGTTGCCGGATTTATTTGACCGGTATATTTGGTTGCCATTGATATCGAGAAGGTATAGTTTTCCTTCGTAGGAACCGATTCCCATGATGTTGACGTCAGGATTCGGCATCGTGAAGGCCGCTGTCTGGAATTTTTCATTCGTTGTGCTAAATTCACCAAGCTGATTTTTTGTCGTGAGAAAAAGCATCGCTGTGTTCGTAACCGGAATACCATAGAGCAATGATCCGTCCGCGGATTCTCCTCGGAAGCTTGCGGTAGTTCCTGTCGCAATGTCAGCGCGGAAGATTGTTTTGCTTGTCGGATCGATGGTATAGAGGGCGTTTCCGAGTAGCGCTAATCCGCTCGCTGAAATTGGTGTGTCGGGAGAGCTCACCGTCGCGACTTCACGCGGCGCCAGAATATCAACGACATGCCGAAGCTTTTCGAGCTGCGCAGTGATGTCGCGCGTGTATGTTTCGATCGTGCCATTGAACTCATCGGTAGCATCGGTAATAGTTTTTATTGAAGCTTGTGCTTGTGCGATTTCCTCGCGAGCGCCATCCTCGTTGCCGTACGAGAGATCCGCTTCAGCTCGAGAAATATTCTGGGAAATGTCCGAGATCAGCCGTTCGAATTCGACTTGTTCCTGTTCATTCGCATTCGACTGGATGCTTGAATACAGGCTTTGCGCCAGGAGGAATGCGACAACGACAGCGACAGCAAGGATAATTTTACTGACACGTGGAAGCCGTTTAATCGCGATTATCAGAGATGCTGTTTTCTTGGATGCAACTGCAGGAGTTGCTGAAACCTGCTCCATAATTTCCCGGCGTTTTCTGAAGAGGTTCAGGACTGCGCGGAAGCCGGCGCCAACAACCCGCCCGAGCCATCGCAACCCGCGAAGGAGCGCTGAAAAAAATGATCCGAGGGTGCTCGGTTCTGACATTGTACGCTGGGAGGCGGGGCGGTAGTATCGCAGTTCTTGCTCCATTTTCACCCGGCGTGGGGAGAGGCGCAGTACTTTTAATTTAATAAAATCAGTTACGCGAAAATATGTTCGCTGGAACACATCGCGTATGTACCGCATGAGAGACGGCGAGAGGATATTCGACGTATCGGCTTGTTTTTGGAACAGGTTATCCATCGAAGAATATGGGGCGGCACTTTGGAGGGGAGCGGCATGCGTCGCCGCGAGAACCGGCTGGGACGCCTCCGCTGTTGCTTCAGGGGCTGGCGTAAGTTTTATCGTGAGTGCGCTGAACGCGGAGTTCGTTTCATCGGCCGTCAGTATCGTTTCGATCGAATGCATTGATTGCTCAGCTGATTGCTCGGAGACGGTTCTCTTTAGTTTTTCCTGGGAAAGGTAATCGAGCACTGAGGACGTGCATACGAGAACGGAATCATCAGGCTCGAGTGTTCCGCTGATGATATTCGAAAATGCCTTCAACGGGTTAACATGTTGGGTCGCCTGATCATCGTGTGTCGCTGATTCGACGATATTCGTAATACGATTGTTGCGGATCAAGAATGCATATGTTGTACCGATCGAACTGAGATGCAACGCGGTTCCCCTCACCAGCAGGGCAACGGCATTGAGTTTATCAAGCCAATTTGTATCGTAGTCACCAACCATGTCAGCAATTTTCTGGTTGACTTGCTCAAGCGCTTTCTCAAACGCAGTTTCAATATTGAGATCATCGGTGCCGTAGTAGCTTAACTGCAGTTCGTCCTGGATTGCGCTGACGATATCGAGATTTACTCCGCTTCGCGAATTGATTTCGGTGCATAAAAAAAGCCGCCCGAGGTTTTGTTCTTCGACCGGGGATGGGCGTGAAACGTAAATATTGCACGTCGATCTGCTCTTGCTGGGATCGTAGAGGACGAGTTTGCCAAATGAAAGTGACAGCTGTGGCATGCGGCGAAATGATTTCTTGCTTGATTTTCTCGGTCATAGTATACTACAGGCAGTGTGAATAGTAAAGAAGCCCTACAGCATATGCTTGAGCAAATATTTGGTTCACGAACCCGCGTAAAGCTTCTACGGATTTTTTTGACGAATCCTGAAACTGATTACTTCGTTCGTGAATTAACTAGGAAAATTCGGGAACGAATTAATTCCGTGCGGCGTGAGCTCGATAATCTTGAGGAGATCGGCCTTATCACGACTCACGAAGGCAAATTGAGAAAATATTACCGTGTTGATCAGAACTTTATCCTGTTTCCAGAGCTCCGTTCGCTTATTTTGAAATCACAAATGACCGTTGAGCGGAATCTTGGCAAGCGAATTCAGCAGGTCGGCCAGGTATCGTATCTTGCATTAACCGGCATATTCACCGGAGTATCCGACACCCCGACTGATATTTTAATCGTCGGTAAAGTTAATCGCTTAAAACTAAAGCGGCTCGTTTCGAACTTTCAAAAAGACCTTGATAAAAAAATCCGCTATACTGTAATGACACGCCAGGAATTTGAGTATCGAAACGACCTGACTGATAAGTTCTTGTACACAATTCTGGAAAACAAAAAGATCGTTATCACCGACAAAATATTCTCAAAGTAATTCATGATACTTATTATTGATACGAGCCACGATGATTCGTTCCGAATCGGCGTCGCACGTCCCAATGGATCTCTGATTCGGTCATCGCTCGTACAAGAAAGGCGCGTGCAATCAGAGCGTCTTTTGCCTGAAATTAAAACTGTTCTCGCGGCTGCGCAGGGAGCCCTCCGGAATGTGCAGGGAATTATTGTTGCTATCGGACCAGGAGGGTTTACTTCACTTCGCGCAGGCATCAGCACCGCGAACGCGCTCAGTTATGGGTTGCAGATACCGATCGTAGGCATGTTGGGTATGGCAGAAATGCCACTCGAAGAGCTCACAAAACGCGGTGCAGCGCAGTTGCGAAAGCAAAAATCCCGTACGCCTGTCCAGCCACAGTATGGCCGGCCTCCAACTATTACCACACCACGAAAACATCTAGGCGAATGAGAATTTTTTCGTGCCCCCGATTTCCTCGGGATGTATTTTTTAGCTTGGGAGTAATAAGGCAACTGGACGGAACTGGGGTGACGGCATATACGGTTGCGTAACTGCTGTGTACTTTTTTTGTGATTCGGGGCGCAGCAATTTGCTTTTTCGAAGCACCGTAGACATGCCAAGCGTTTGTTCCATATGCTTGAAGGATTGCCGGACGCATGCCGCTGAGCGGATGTGACGTTCAAAGTTTTGGATGCACGCGGAACCGTGTTCGAGGTTTTTCAAACCGACGCATATTGACTGAATGGGCGCTCTGAGCGGAACGAGCGAGTTTAATGCGTCCAAAACGAAAGTGCGTAATCCAGCATAGTCATTACTGAAATAGGGGAATGTCTTTTGGCGTGTTGCAAACGATCCGTCCGCGCACTGAATACGGAGGAAGGCCGTTTTTCCGGTTGTTTTTTGAGACTTCATCCTTCGATAAACAGTACGAAGCCGGTCGCATATAATCTGTTGGGTAGTGTTGAATTCATACGCACGCGCGCTGAGCGTTAATGAACTCGATATAGAATGTGTTCCTTGGTGTCCTTTGACAGGCCGTCCGTCAAGGGCATGTGCGAGCTGCCAAATGGCAAGCCCGTATGTACCGAGGGAATCCGTAAGTTCCCGGTATGGGACGCGAGTCAAATCGCCGATTGCACGCAACCCACAATAGTTCAATGCTTTTGCCGTATGCCCGCCAATTCCCGGTAAAAGGTTGAGTGGGAGGGGAGCGAGGAATGCGCGCTCAGTGCCGAACGCAACGGATGTCACTGACCCAGGGGCGGTAGTCTTGGATGCAACCTCCGCGGTGACCTTGTTGCCAGCAACGCCGATCGAAGCGTTTATTTCCAATTCGCGCGCAATGATACGCACAATCTCGCGGCACGCTCGTTCAGCAGAAATCCATCGTTGCTCGAATCCCTCAAGTTCGATAAAAGCGCTTGAAACAGACGTTGGTTCAATCTTTTTGCTAAATTGTCGAAGAACAGAAAAAAATTCACGCGAAAACGATTCATAGATGCGTATCGATCCGTGAAGAAAAGTAGTGTTCGGGCTATAGTAAGCTGCTTCATCGAGCGTCATGCCATTGTGTATACCATCCATGCGAGCAAAACCATTTGCGCATGTTACCACATAACGATTTTTGGTATACCCGCATACTGCGAATGGGCGCGTACGCAATGCTGGGCGCAGCGCTTCCTCAACGGATGAGCAGAAGTCTGGTAACCGAATATGAGCTATTGTACGGAATTTGTTCGCATTTGATTTCATAGGGTGAGGCGTTATTTGTTAGCCGAATAAAAACCGAATATTATTGGCAAAAAAATATTGACGGAGGCTGTCGGCTATCGTAGTGTACATATACAATAGAGGACATTAGAAATACAAACCTATCGTACAGGGAGGAACTGACCCATGAAGCATCCAGATCCGTGCCTTCGCCAGTTTGCGGGAGCATGCGTTAATGCGCTTCGGATGGGGCATCGTACATACTACCTGCGGCAGATGACCGTCCTGCGGGAGGAGAACTCACTGCTCTATGAGCTGCTTGACCGGGCAATTCGCCGGTTTTCCTTCGTGAACACGCATAATATGGATGAGCTGTATCTCTGCATGGTGCTGTTTCTCGAAGGAGTTTGGCCGGTGCCAGAAATTGATCTCAGCACGGCTCAGCAAATTGCTGATACCCTCTTTGCCGGTGATGCCGGGAGAGAAGCGATTGCTGGCAGTGGCGAGGATTACCTCGTCACATTGTTCCTAAAAATGTACAATGCATACAGTCGATTCGTGGACACGCTTGCAGATGTCGATCCGACATTCGCCCACGATGCGCGGTTTCTCGCGCAGATTATCGGCGCTGCTATACAACGGCAACTGTCAAACAGATCAATTTTGTACCAGGTCGGTACGCTCGGGATCAACGTGGGGTGAGCTTTGCGCTCGCCCCATAACTTTTTTATGTAAAACTGCGAATAATCCCCATGACCTTCCCCTGGATAATCACATTTTTTTCGTACCGGGGCTTGTACTGTTTATTCGCAGGCTGGAGGCGGATGAAGCTTTTTGTCCTAAAGAATTTTTTAAGAGTAGCGGTTCCGTCTTCAAGCATTGCGACGACCGTATCGCCATCCTTCGCGTAGTCGGTTTTTTCACAGATAACAAAATCGCCGTCAGCGATGAGACTCTCGATCATCGAATCGCCGCGCACCTTGAGGATGTACGCATTCTTGCTCTTGACGAGTTCTTTCGGCACCGGTAATTCCTGCTCGCGGTTCTCGATTGCTTCGATCGGCTCGCCAGCCGTAATAAGCCCGACGACCGGGACCATGACCGCATCTTGGTTTGCGGAATGCCGTTCCATTTCGGGAATGCGGATGCCTCGCTTTTCATTTGCATCACGAATAATAAGATCCGCGTCCTCCAGGAACTGCAGGTGTTCATGCACGGTTGCGAGTGAAGATACCTTAAATTGTCGCGCAATTTCGGTAAGCGTTGGCGCGTAGCCATGTTCAGTGATATACTCCTTGAGAAAAGAGAGAATTTCCTGTTTCTTTTTCGGCAAGATTGTAACCATAGATTTTTGTAATGGATTAATTGTAGTATACTGAGTATATATGATAGGTATTTTAAATTTAATTCTTCCGTTGCTTTTGCAAGTGCTCGTCGTATACGGATTGTCGCGCCTGCTTGACCGAATCGTTCTGCGAAAGCTTGGCCGGACATGGTATCTCGCCGCGACGTGGCCCGGCGTTGTTTTGCATGAGCTGTCGCATTTTATTGCCTGCCTGTTGACCTTCACGAGGGTGCATCGTGTCCAGTTATTCCATCCGTCAGGTGATACGTTAGGATTTGTGGAACATGAGCAAACGAGGAATCCCCTCAAACTGATAATTATTTCGATTGCGCCGCTTTTTGGCGTTACCGGCATGCTCTGGCTGCTCACCAAAGTGCTCGTACCGAGTTTGTATCTTGAACACGTTCAGGCGATCCAGGTTGCCGTTTCTGATTTTCAGAGCTTCAACGATTTTTTCCGCTTCAGCACAACCTACTTCGCTCAGTATTGGAATCACGTGTCAGCACTCTGGCATACGCTGGATTTGGGGATGTGGCAGACGTATGTATTTATATATTGTATGCTCGCAGCAAGCTCCCATGCCGCACCGTCTCGTGTTGATTTAACGCACACGTTCACAGGATTGGGCATTCTTGGGGTTCTCTTCGTTATTCTTTACTATCTTGATCAATGGCTAGCAGTCCCGATTACCTGGACGCTGATTAAATGGCTAACTACACCGGTATATTATTTATCATCCTTTTTAACGTACGGAATTGTATTTACTGCCGTAGGAGTAGCAGTATTTGGGGCGATTGCCGGCGTTGCACGTTTGCTGAAAAGGGGAGTGTCTGCCACACTATCAGTATAACCGAAGGAAAACCGAAAGTCAAGTATTAGTTATTCACAGCCTAATTTGGCTGTTTTTTCATCCAGATCGATACATAATTGGAGGTGTTTAATATTCTCGGCCAGCGCGTCATAACGCTCGTGGATGAGCCGCAGCCAGCCGGACTCTATACTGTTACATGGCTTCCGGAGGCTCGGGTCGCTTCAGGCATCTACTTCTATTGACTTGCAACAGATTCGTTTGTCCAGACTAAGAAGATGGTACTTATAAAATAGTATTTTTCCGCGATTCTGACGCCGGACTGCAGACTGACATGCAGCCCGGTGTTTTTTTACTTATCCACAGTTCAATGAATATGAATAGTAACGAGAGCGGCTTATTCCAATTACCAAGAAAGGGCCAAAATCGTACAAAACCAACATCTTGTGGTCTGGATTCGGTTTGTGCTACTAAATGTGCTATTTAAAATTTTTTCAAATATTGACAATGGAGTTCTGCCGTATCCTGGTATAGGGGAATATATGCTTGCGTTGACGAATGCCAAAAAATGGAGTAAAATGGAGTTACAGGGTAAGAAGTGGATAAAAGTGGGGATAAGTCATCAGTTTTGTGGATAAGGCCATATGCCATCCACGATACGAGGGTTTCGTTACTCAATATATAACTATGTTCATCGGGGAATATTATCACTCAATAGATGAGAAAGGCAGGCTCGCGGTTCCTGTCAAATTTCGGAGTGAGCTCGCAAAAGGCGCGGTTGTCACAAGAGGATTGGACAATTGCCTTTTTCTGTACCCACAGAAAGATTGGGAAGAGCTCGCAAAAAAATTAGCATCATTACCAATTTCAAAAGCGAATACTCGCGCATTCGCCAGGCTCATGCTTGCTGGTGCAATGGACTGCGATATCGACAAACAGGGCCGCATCATGCTGCCAGACTACCTGCGGAAATATGCAAATGTAAAAAAGCGAGTTGTTGTCGCCGGATTATACAACCGGCTCGAGATCTGGGATGAGGAAGCGTGGGAGAAGTACCGCGCCGGCACTGAGAAGCGGGGAGGCGATATCGCCGAAGCGCTCGGAGAGCTCGGCGTGTAGTCCGCGCATATGCAAGCAACGCATATTCCCGTTCTTCTCGAAGAAGCAGTGGCGGCGCTCAATCTCCATCCGCACGATACCGCTATCGACTGTACCATCGGCGGCGGCGGGCACGCAGAGGCGATTCTCCGGGCAACTGCGCCGGACGGTAAGCTCCTTGCTCTCGACATGGATAGTACAGCGCTCGATGCGAGCCGCAAGCGGCTCGAACAGTTCCAGTCTCGCGTTACATTCATCCACGATAATTTCAAAAATCTCAAACAAATATACAATGAACGGTTCGCACTACATAAAATTGATGGCATTCTATTTGACCTTGGGCTATCTACTCTTGAGCTCGAAGATCAATCTCGAGGATTTTCATTTTCAATAAACGCCCCGCTGGATATGCGGTTTGATGCGCGAACCGCGCTGACAGCCGCGGATATCGTCAACACCTGGCCAGACTATAAACTACAAAAGGTAATCCGGGAGTATGGCGATGAGCCTCTGGCGAATGAAATCACACGCACGATCATCCGTGCTCGCCAACAGAGGCCATTAACAAAAACAAAAGATCTTGTCGAGGCCGTACTCCCGGCCTTTCGAAAAATACTTAAGAGCACGAAAGAAGTTCCCTGGATCGGGGGCATACACCCAGCGACAAAGACATTCCAGGCGCTCCGCATCGCCGTTAACGGCGAACTTGGAAATATTGAAAGCGCACTGCCGCAGGCCGTCGAGATTATCGGAGCCGGGCGCAGAATCGCGGTCATCACATTCCATTCGCTCGAAGACCGTATCGTAAAGAATTTCTTCCGCCGCGAATCCCACGACTGCATCTGTCCGCCGGAACAGCCGACGTGCACGTGCGGACACCATGCAACAGTACGTCTCGTTTCCAAGAAAGCAATCAGGCCCACGAGCGAGGAGCTAAACCGAAACCCGCGCAGCAGGAGCGCACAGCTCCGTGTCGCTGAAAAAATATAAACATCAATACGCAATGACCAAATTCGCCGTCCGAAATTTCTGCAACCGTGAACGCAGCCGCGAGAAAGGCGCTCGGCAGACACTGGCAGCATTCCGCCGGATTAACCTCACCGTTGTATTATTTTTCCTGATCGTGTTCGCGGGTTTTTCCTACCTCTACTACATCAACCAGACAGCGACAGGCGGATTTGATATCAAAGGAATTGAAAATCAGATTACCGCCCTCGAAAAGCAGAATGTGCAGCTGGACCTGCAGGCAGCCGAACTGCAATCACTTTCCCGCCTCGAAGAGGCCAGCGCGAGTCTCGATCTCGTCGCGACAACGAGCATCCAGTACCTGCCAGCGCAAGGGTCCTCGGTCGCAGCTCGGTAAGCAGGGGGTCGGTTTTGTATGCGTTGGTACATACGGGCTTCCAGGGCACGGCACGAGGTGCGTTTTTAGGGCTACGAAGAAAGGCATCATATCTCATGCATATAGTACGGCGGCGAAAACCGCATAATGAGCAGAAACGCCGATCATGGGACCGGCTGGATATACTGCGCATTTTTTTGATATGCGCCGCAAGCATTATTATTGTCCGGCTTGCTGATATTCAGATATTCCAGCATGGGTTTTATGAAGCTTTGGCCGCAAACCAGCATGAACTGTATGAGAAGCTGTTTCCGAAACGCGGTGAGATTCTGGTGCGCGATACGGATAATCCAGGAGCGCTTTTTCCGCTTGCTTCGAATAAGGCGTATTTTCTCGTGTATGCCGAGCCGAAACGGGTGGAAAATTCGGATAGCGCCGCCCATGCACTCGCTCCGCTCCTTGATCTCGAGGAGGACGAGATCTTGTCGCGGTTGAAAAAGGAAAACGATTTATATGAGCCGTTGAAGCACCAAGTCACCCAGGAAACCGTTACGGAGATACAGAAACAAAACCTGAAAGGAATCGAATTCCAGGAAGAACTCATCCGCTACTATCCCGAGAAGAACATTGGCGCACATATTCTCGGATTCGTCGGGTACCAGGGCGAGACGAAGGTAGGGCAGTACGGGCTCGAGGGGTACTGGGAAGAAGAGCTTGCGGGAGTTGCCGGTTACCTGCAGGCAGAGAAAGACGCCCAAGGGAGATGGATTACCTTTGGCACCAAACTTCTCCAGGAGGCAAAAGATGGCAGTGATCTGGTGCTGACCGTAGACCGGACCATTCAGTATGAAACCTGCAAGGCAATCAATGAAGCAGTGCAGAAGCACGGAGCGGATGGCGGCAGCGTCATCATTATGGATCCGAAAACCAGCGCGGTGCTCGCGATGTGCGGATCGCCTGATTTTGATCCGAATGAATATAACAAGGTTGAAAATGCGAACACGTTTATCAATCCGTCGACGTTTTATATTTACGAGCCTGGTTCGGTATTCAAGGCAATCACGATGGCGGCGGCACTCGACCGCGGCGCTGTTGCACCGACAACAACGTATAACGACACTGGCAGCGTCGAGATCGGTAAATACACGATTAAAAACTCTGACGGCAAGGCGAACGGCGTGCAGACAATGACGGAGGTGCTGGAGAAGTCCCTCAATACCGGCGCAATTTTTGCCGCCCGGCAGATCGGGCCTGAGACGTTCGAGGATTACGTGAAGCGATTCGGATTCGGGGAGAAGTACGGGATTGAGCTGAATTCAGAGGCACAGGGAAATATTTCCCAGCTCGCTGCGCACAAGGAGCTCAACATGGCTACTGCGTCGTTTGGCCAGGGAATTTCAGTCACGCTGCTCCAGATGACGAATGCGTTCGGTGCCATCGCGAACGGCGGCAAGCTGATGAAGCCGTACATCGTGGATGAAGTGATGAAAGAGGATGGCACATCTGTTGTGACGGAACCGCAGCTGATCCGCCAAGCGATATCCCAGAAAACCGCGACGACGTTGGGCGCCATGCTGGTGAATGTCGTCCGCAACGGGCACGGGAAACAGGCAGGCGTGCCCGGCTACTTCGTTGCCGGGAAAACTGGCACCGCGCAGATTCCGAAGAGCGATGGGCCCGGCTATGATCCGAACCATACGATCGGCACGTTTTGCGGGTTCGCGCCCGTGGACGATCCGCAGTTTGTCATGTGCGTCAAAGTTGACGTGCCGCGCGACGTGCAGTGGGCAGAATCGACAGCCGCGCCGGTATTTGGGCACCTGGCACAGTTTATGCTGAACTACTATGGCGTCCCGCCTGAGGAGGAGGTAGAATGAGGTCGGATGGGAGCCGAAGAGTAGGTATTTAATAATTTCCAATTACCAATATCCAATTCCCAATGATTAATGGATTGAAAAAAATAATTGAATGGAAGCTGCGGGTGATCGCACGGTTGGTGTTAAAAAAGTATCGACCGCAGATCATTGGCGTAACCGGCAGCGTCGGCAAAACCTCGACTAAGGAGGCGATTTTTACCGTGCTCCGCGCCAAATTCCGCGTCTGGAAAAACATTAAAAATTATAATAACGAGTTCGGCGTGCCGCTGTCGATTCTCGGCAAAGAGTCCGGGTTCAGGAACCCATTCGCATGGATTGGCATTCTCCTGTATGGATTGGGGCTGCTCCTATTCCGCAAACGCAACTATCCGGAGTACCTCGTGCTTGAGATGGGAGCCGACAAGCCTGGGGATATCGAGTATCTCACACAGTTTGCGCCGTGCCATGTCGGCGTGGTGACGTCCGTCGGCCATGTGCATACGGAGTTATTCGGCACGATTGAAAAAGTCGCGCGCGAGAAGATGCACATTGTTTCGCACCTGAAGAAGGATGATATCGCGGTGCTGAATGTTGACGATCCGATTGTCATGGGGATGCGGGACAAGGTCCGCGCACGGGTTATGACGTTCGGATATGCCGAGAACGCAGACATCCGCGCGTCGGAAGTGCGCATATCGACCGGCACCAGCCCGGACCCGTGGGTCGCCGGGGAGGTGCAGGGCGTCAGTTTCAAGCTCCAATACAAGGGTTCGGTCGTCCCGATGCTGCTGCCGTCGGTACTGGGCGCACACCAGGTGTATTCAGCGCTCGCGGCTATCGCTGTCGGGATTTCTCTCGGCATGAACCTTGCGGATATTTCCGCGGCACTCAAGCTCTTCAAATCGCCGCCGGGCAGGATGCGCCTGTTGCCAGGGATCAAACGAACGTCGCTGATCGATGATTCATATAATTCATCGCCCATGGCCGCAAAAGCAGCGCTGCGGGTGGTCAAGGATATCCAAATTTCCGGCAAAAAGTTTATTGCCTTGGGCGATATGCTCGAGCTCGGCGCATATACCGAGGAGGGCCATCGGGATGTCGGTGCTGCAGCGGCAGGGGTTGCTGACGTGCTCGTGTGCGTTGGCGAACGCGCTGCCATGATTGCGGACGAGGCAAAGAAGCGCGGCATGTCCGAGGATCGCGTGTTCCACTTTGGCAGTACGCTCGAGGCAGGGAAATTTATCCAGGACCGGCTCAGGCAGGGCGACATGGTGCTCGTGAAAGGATCGCAGGGTGCGCGCATGGAGCGTGTGGTCAAGGAGCTGATGGCAGAACCGTTAAAAGCAGCTGAAATGTTGGTACGACAGGGGCCTGAGTGGCAGTAGTACCGGCCATTTGTTACTTATCCACACCTCCTGCATTGACGCTGTGCCACACCGGGGAATACAATTACGTCAGCAAAGAACCTTCCCAAAGTAGTTTTCGGGAAGGCGATTTTATATGGGCATTAGAATAGTAACCAATACTACCTATGGAAAATCCACAGGAAACGCCTAAGAACACATCGAAACGCGCGCTTTGGGCAGTTCTTTTAATCCTCGTCTTGGCAGCAGCCGGTTATGGCGTCTATGCGTATCTCGCTGATCAGGACAATGAAAATGTGAATAACTCTAACGAAGTCTCTAACAAGAATACGAATGCGGTGTCCAATTCAAACTCTGTCCAGAATGCTAATAGCCAGGGGAATATCAACACGGCGGCAAAGTCAAATTCCAACAGCAACGTCAATGCTGCGGTGAATGGCAACGTAGATGGCAACTCAAATACGAACGTTGAAACAGCCGAGTGGAAGACGTATGAGAATAAAGAATATGGTTACTCGGTTATTTATCCATTATTATGGGTGAATTTCAACAGGGTAGGGGAGGATATCGTATTTGCCGAAGAGCAGGGCAGTTTTCCTGAAATATCCATTGTGAGCATGCCGAAAACCGCGACCACTTTCGAACTACAAAAATATGCCTTGCAAAACTATGTCCTTGAAAATAATACCGCCCAGGATACAACGATAAAGGGTTCTTTAGCGTTCAGACTTTCGGGTCTTTCTTCAACGCAAACTTCAATGACCAATAACAACAATTGGGACCTAGATGCTTTATTGATAGATGGTGACAATTATGTCTATTTGATTTCCGGCAGAGAAGCACGCCAATATTTTGAAGACGTTGGAAACTCATTTACGATAATAAAATAAGTATTTTTGGGATTTGTTGTAGTTGCTCTTTGACATTTATGACAGTCATATATTGTTATTGATATAAACCTAGAAATTCAAGAAAGGAGAGGTTGTGATGAAGAACACGATGTTCTGAGTGTTGGTTGTAGTACTCGGACTGCCTACCGGGTCACCAGACAGAAGTGGTATTGATGCTTCATTCCGCGCTATATTAACACTGTAACGCGCAGTGAATTATTAATAACCAAGAATCATATGGACACCCCCCAAACCCCCCAACCAACAAAGCCAGCAAGTAAAGCACTCTGGGTCGTGCTTCTAATTCTGGTATTAGCGGCAGCCGGTTATGGCGTGTATGCGTATCTCGCTGATCAGGACAATGAGAATACCAACCAGAACGCCAATACGTCAGCGAACACAAATTCAAGTGTCAATGCCAGCACAAACACCTCCGCCAATACGAACGCAGCCGTTAATACCAACTCAACGGCTAATGTTAACGCTAATACGAATACCTCTACCAACACCAACATAGATACGAGTGGGTGGAAGACATATGAGAATGACACTTATAATTATTCAGTACAATATCCTACAGATTGGAGCGCAGAGACTGTCGGGACAGAGTTAGTCATGGACCACGTTGATGGAGATGCAATCTTCTCCAAGCTAGAATGCGGTGAATGCGTAGTTCCGACTAATATATGTGAATTTACCTTAACCTCTGCAACAAATTTGCCAAGCATTGAGCCTGTCGTAAATCCTATAGAATGGATTAAGAATCAAGGTTCTTATAAGGGAGATATTATCTCTGAAATTAATGTCAATAATTTTACGGCCTATATCACTAATGTCGCCGTCACGCCTCCCGACGAAAATGGGATGCAAGGAATTGGTCAATATATCTTAATCAATACTGATAAGAATGAATTATATCTTGAGGCTTACCTCTCAGAAGGGTATGGTAGCAGTGACTGCCAGAATGAAATGAAACAAATCCTCAACACAGTTCAAATATTCTAGTAAAGAAGGTGAAAACAGAACATTAACAATCCAAGCAAACTTGTAGACAATTTCTGTAACTCAGAAACTCAAAGAAAGGAGAGATTGAAATGCATAAAATCAATCTCACGGCATGTGTAGTACAATTAATAGTACTGCTAACTTCAAGTAGCGTTTTCGCTGGAGATACGTGGCTG
Organism: Patescibacteria group bacterium; assembly: GCA_028718605.1. GTDB lineage: Bacteria > Patescibacteriota > Patescibacteriia > UBA10025 > JAHIVO01 > JAQULM01. The sequence continues at coordinate 162,167 of JAQULM010000001.1, read as the reverse complement.
TTCTCGTATCCCCTGGCGGAAGAATTCTCTATTACTTGTCCATTTGGCTGCTACGCTGGGCATACTGGAACTGACTATGGCGCGGGATTAGGTGATCATGTCTTAGCAGCCGAGGACGGCATCGTCTCTATCGGATGGGACGAGGATGGCTTTGGTAATTTTGTTACCCTATCACATAACTATAGTTACCAAACTATCTATGCCCACCTAAGTGAAATACTTGTATCCAATGGCCAGTTTGTGGCGCAAGGAAGTATTATCGGAAAGGCCGGTAATACTGGGTGGGTTATTGGAGACCCAGGATACCACCTTCACTTCGAAGTACGTCAAAACGGAACTCCGGTTGATCCGTACAACACGAATCACTGGCTTTGGTGCACCAGCCCGCCTCAGCTCTATTCTCAGCTCTCGTACTCCGGCACATACGTCGGCAAGTCCCATGGCAGCACTCTTGTTCTGACGCCCGGTTCGACGGCTAACTGCTGGATTGATTTCCGTTGCAACCCGCCGTTCTACTGGTCATGCGACGAGAACAGCTCGCACTACGTCGCCCTGCACTCGGTCGCCAGCAATTGGACGGATATGGAAGACTCGCCGGTAATCGCAGGGACCAGCAATCTGCTTGATGATGACGGCAGCACGGCCGATCCAAATGGCGTAGCGCGGTTTGGTTTTACGATAACCGCCCCGTCAACACCGGGGACGTATACGCTTCGCACGCGCGTGTATCACCCCCATTCCGGTACTTTCATCACTGGAATGGGTTCCAATGTCAGTTTTACCGTCCAGGTCGTCGAGTCCGAGCCACCGAGCTCAAGTTTTACCGAATTGGTCGGGAACTTCAACAGCGGTAGCAGGTCGGATGTCACGCTGCACAACTATAACGGGGGAGACTGGTACGTTGCACTTTCGACCGGGAGCGATTTCACGCTGTACGGCTACTGCTGGACCACTCTGTTCGGCACCGGGGAAGTCTATGTTCCCCTCGTTGGCGACTTCAATGGTGACGGCAAGGACGACGTCGGATTGCACAAGAATACGACTGGCCAGTGGTACGTTGCCTTGTCATCGGGCAGCAGCTTCGAGCCAACGGGGTCTGCCTGGACAAGCCAGTTCGGGACTTCCTCTGCCTATGTTCCCCTCGTTGGCGACTTCAATGGTGACGGCAAGGACGACGTCGGATTGCACAAGAATACGACTGGCCAGTGGTACGTTGCCTTGTCATCGGGCAGTAGCTTCGTGCCGACGGGGTCTGCCTGGACCACTCTGTTCGGCACCGGGGAAGTCTATGTTCCCCTCGTTGGCGACTTCAATGGTGACGGCAAGGACGACGTCGGATTGCACAAGAATACGACTGGCCAGTGGTACGTTGCCTTGTCATCG
>JAQULM010000001.1:89419-160684 GCA_028718605.1 Patescibacteria group bacterium | reverse complement strand
CCACTCTGTTCGGCACCGGGGAAGTCTATGTTCCCCTCGTTGGCGACTTCAATGGTGACGGCAAGGACGACGTCGGATTGCACAAGAATACGACTGGCCAGTGGTACGTTGCCTTGTCATCGGGCAGTAGCTTCGTGCCAACGGGTACAGTATGGCTATCCACGTATGCTATTGAAGTTGGAGGCAGTGGAAAGCTTACCATGGAACCAGATGGCGCGCTGCCAGTTTCCTTCACCCTCAACCAGAACTACCCCAATCCGTTCAACGCCACAACCGTGATTTCGTACTCACTACCTGTAGCTGCCCATGTCCGCCTGGACGTGTACAACATCCTCGGGCAGAAGGTGGCAACATTGGTCGATGCCCAGCACAATGCTGGTCAGCATAACATTTCGTGGGTTGCTGATCAGTACTCCTCGGGCGTCTACTTCTACCGGATACAAACACCCGAGGCAACACAAACAAAGAAGATGCTCTTACTCAAGTAGAGCATGCCTTCTTCCCCAAGACATACCTACCGATTCCAAGAAAACACCGGATTCATTCCCTGGATCCGGCGTTTTTTTGTGCTGTCGCTTGACGATTGCCGCCATTTTTCGTAAGGTAATGCAAAACACAACTATTTTTTCAAAAAGCGTTCCTTGCCAACAAGGAGCATAACCAAGAAATCTTAAACCCCCAAGGAGGGTCTTGTCATGCGTTCTCCCAGCATTCCAGCGGATCGCGCCCAACAACCCTCTCAGGCACATGCATGCAAATGCATTCGGTGCCGTTTGGGGACGTGGTTGTTGAGCGTTGCCGCATTGATCGTCGGGCTCGGGCTTCTGGGCATCGCGCTCTTTCCCCAAGTGCATCGGATTTTTTTCGGAGATCCGGGAAGCAATTCCGAATTTGTCTTCAATGGCGGGGTTGAAGCGATCGCGAGCATCTACCAGAAAACGCCGGTTGAACATCGGTTCGTCCCGTTTGGATCCAAGCTGAGTTTCCCTTTCGCGGACAGTACGTTCCGGGGGCTCATTCCCTCGAATCCGCCGCTCACGGGGCCGCTTCCCGCTACGGACTCGACCGGGCTCATATGGATCATCTGGTACCAGAACGAAGTTGCCGCATTCGTCGCGTTTCTTCCGAACACATTCTTCTCGCGGTCGAGTAAGCCGACGCACATCGATACGCTCTATCCGGGGACAGATTCAATGCGCGCCAGCCCGTACTATGCGGATACGCTCGATTTACGGCTGGTTCGCGCAGCTGGTTTGTTCCCATACTTCTCGGTCCACTACGAACCGTACAGCCACTCGGAAGGAAACCTCCGGCAGGTTCGGTCCCTTATCGCTGCTTATGTTGAGCATTCCAACGGGGCAGAGGACACTGCCCTGAACCGTACGGTCACTGATACGCTCTACAATCGCGCATTGGTTGCGGTATACGGGACACGTCACCTCGCCGCACCCCTGTCGTGGGCACTGGTGTCAGTCTCACTGTTCTGTTTCTTTTTTACTGGCTGGTGGTGGTGGGCGGCAGCGCCATCCCTGATCCGCCTTACTCGGGAGGCGAAGGAGCTTTTTGCGCTGCATATGTCGTACTGCGAAACCCACGGGTTTGAATTTTCAGCCCCGTACGCCCATGTGAGCGAGATCCTATCCCGCAAACGCGGCGTTACCATGATGTTTGTATACCAGTCCATACTGGATGGCGAGCTCTCGGCGTTTCAGTACGGAGCACGTGCGGTTATCGCAGCACGGGCGAGGGAAGAACGCAGGAAGCATAAGCACCAGGAAGTTGATGCAATGATCGCCGCGTTTAAAGTGCGTTTGGGGAAAACAGAAGGTCTTGCAATCCCGGCTGGTATTGCTGCAGAGCTTCAGCGGGCAGAAGACCATGCCATTTCGCCGGGTGAACGGCGTAATGCGCTTGAGCAGGCCCAGTGGCAGCTCAACTGGCTTACCCAGCCGCGGTCTGAAAATAGTAACGCCAACGACTACGAGCGGCAACTCTGGGATCGTATTCATGCGATTCCTGATTCCAAACGTACTGCCGCGCAAACAGAGTGGATCAAGCTCGCGGAGGGGATGAAGTCACGCCTGAGTACGCGCATTTATTACTTGGAAAAGGCGCTTGGGCTGCATGAAGCTCTGGGGCAGCCTGATTCTCCTGCAACACCTCGCCAGCCCGTGACAGCAGGCGCTATGGACCAAGAGGTAATCATGTCCGAGGATGAGCTGTTCCAGCAGCTCGCAGGGCGTATTCGGGGTTACATTCCCCATCCCATTGATGTTGGCCACGTCACCTGGATACTCCTTGCGTTGGGCAGTCCGCTGGGTGGCATTCCGTATATCCTCAACTCGTATACCTATCTCGAGAATATCCAGCGCGATGTCGCCCACAAAATCGTGTTCTTCGACCAGGAACAGTTCGACAAAGCGTTCCAATGGCTCCGTACCCACAAAATCGTCCTTCTCTTTAAGTTCACCCGCAGCCGGCAGGGCTACTCGCTGAACATCCACGCGAAAAAAGCGAGCAGTATCGGCAGGCCGATCGTTGAGCAGACTGTGCGCCTGCTCCATGAAGTGCAGGTGCGTACCACTTAGTATAACCCCGTTGTTTATTGCCAAGGCAGCGGGGTTTGTTATTAATATAAAAGCGGAACAACCATCGTGGGTCGGTGGTCGTTCCAACGGAAAGTATAGCGTACGCGTGAGCTCCGTCAAGCCGGTTTATTCACAGAGACAAAAACGAGAAGCGGCGTTGACAGGCACGGCGCGGGTACAGTACGATATGCGTATGAAACGCAACGCACTTATCACCACTATCGTACGCCTCGCTTTCTCGGCGTGGATCGTTTTTGAATTCCTGAACTGGATCGAAGTGCTGCACTTCTCGCTCGATTTCACCTGGAGCGGGCTCATCGTCACGTCGGGGAGCGTATGGCTGGCAGTTGAAGTAATCTCGAACCGCGTCAGGAAGGCGACGGGCGAGCCGTTTCCCTGGTTCGTGTTCCTCGGCGCATTCCTGTCGGTATCGGTTGACGCGATGGGTGACGTGGCACACTGGTATTCGAAGTACATGTGGTACGACCAGATGGCGCACGCGTTCGGCGGCGGTATGACGGCGCTCCTGGCATTTTACTTGTTTTGGCATTTGCGGCAGGCGGGCAAGCTCGGCATCGGCAAGAAGCTCACTGGCTTTATCGCGGTCATTATGACCATGGCGCTCGGCACGTGCTACGAGATGGAAGAATATATTGAGGATAAAATCAGGGGGGTTGTCGGCAAGCGGCTCGGCGACGGCATTGACACGGCGGATGACATGATGTGGAACATGATCGGCGCGATTGTTGTCGTACTCATTCTTATGTTCGCCGTGCGGCGCATCGAGCAGTGGAGGATCGTGAAGGCCAGCGGCGAAAATCCCGAGCAGGTCCGTTAGGACAATTCAAAAACTGCCTGCGACAGGCACGGCGGCGTGTTTTGGTTTGGTAAAATACGCCCTCCACAAGTCCGGGGTGAACCTGGGGAGGGCAATGATTGGTGCTGGCGCACCTGGGTACCAGCCACGAATTTGGACGATAGGTGGCGTGGATTTGCTCATCCGTGAGACAAAAGCGCGATTTGAGCGTGTGTTAATCCCACGCAATGGGCGTTGAAGAGAAAGAAGTCTATATCTATGTTATATGTACTACGGTAATTGTACGCTCCATGCATTATACGGTAAATGAACTTATCCACAGGCGTTTGTTTATATCTAACTTGACGGGAAAAGGGGGAGTGGTAGGTTAAAAGCGACGGCGCTAATTATTGCGACGGCGCAAAGAAAGGAGAATATTATGGATATTTTAGTAATTCTTTGTGGGATCAGTGCAGTTTTTGTAACATTAATTGCTATTGAAGCTATTATCAAGCGCAAGAAAACCAAAGCATTTAATAGATATATTTGGTTTCTTGTAATGGGGGCTTTTTGGGTAATAATCGGGACGTTTGAAACAAGTTCATTGAGGAATATTCCCTCAATAAATATATTTCTATCAAAACTAGATTTCATATTTGCATCGTTAATCGCCTATTTTTTATCGCTGTTTGCAATTCATTTTCCTACCGAGAACAAAAGGTTGACGATAAAATCGGAGCTATTACTGTTCATTCCTATTGGATCAGTAATTCTTTTAACGATTTTTGGAAAAATATTTTATTATCAAAATTCTGGTTTAGTTTACAATATATTACTTTTTATAATTTATTTTCTAACGATCGCAATTTATTTTTTTCCAATCACCTTTTATAATTTAATTACAAAATATAAACATTCTCAAGGAGTCGCACACATTCAGTTACAATATATTATCCTCGGCTTACTAGTAGCAATCACCATTGGGTTAGTTTTAAGTTTTGAATTTGCGATTAATCGTTCAAACTCAACGTTATTTTCGATTGCTTATATTGCTTGTATTGTATATGCTGCAGCAACTTCATATGCCATGATCAAATACCGATTTATGGATATTAGGGTAATAGTTCGCCGTGGAGTTATTTATGGAATTTCATTGATACTTGTTCTCGCAATTTATACGTATCTCGCTCTCGCTTTAAAGTCAACTATTGAACAATCGTGGAATATTAATACGACGTGGACGGCAATAATCCTCATTGCACTCGTTGCGTTAGGGTTTCCGCCATTGAAGAGGCTCGTTGAAAAAATTGTTGACACAACGTTCAAGGGCAGGCAGAGCATTGACCTCGCCGTTCAAGAGGTGCGCGACGCTGTGGCAAAAAAGACTGACGCGCAGGAGCTTGCGGACGCCGTTGCAAAAAACATTCAGGGCTACCTGAACGCAAACGCCGTAAAAATATTCCTCCTCGAACGAACCAAGGGGTGTTTTGTGCATAGCCCGGACGCCATGCAGCGCGAAGAATTGCACGAGGACTCGAGCGATTTAGCCCGGTTGGCGCTTGTAAAGCCGGACGTGATCATCCGCGACGAAATTCCCCACCTGATCGAGGAGGGGAAGGGCAATGGCAACCTACAACGGGCTGAGCATGACATGAAAAAGCGGCATATTACCGCGTACGTGCCGCTGCGAACCGAGGACGAAGTAATCGGGATTATCGCCGTTGGCGACCGCACGGGATCCGATGCGTATACGGTGCAGGATGTGCAGTACCTTGAGCACGTGCGCGACCAGGTTACTGCGCCGCTCGCGAACGCCCTCCAGTACCGCGATGCGATGGAGCGGATACGATTACAGATGCACGGCGAGGCATCCTCATGACGAATGGAATGATACTATGCGGCAGGAACGGCAGTACTGCATGTATATTATGACGAATAAGTTCAATAGAGTCCTTTATACTGGCGTTACTGGTAGTTTAGAAGGGCGTGTGTACCAGCACAAAACGAAAATAGTCAAAGGATTTACAAGTAAGTATAACGTTAACAAGTTAGTTTATTACGAAGTGTTCGACAATCCGATGGATGCAATTGCACGGGAGAAACAGATCAAGGCTGGTTCAAGGCAAAAGAAGATACAGCTGATTGAAAAGAATAATAGACAGTGGAAAGACCTTGCGTATAATTGGTACTCATGAGATTGCTTCGCTGCGCTCGCAAAGACATACTTTTTCTGTCATCGCGAGCGAAGCGCGGCGATCTCTGGACAATCGGCCAGGGGACCCTTCACTGCGTTCAGGGTGACAAACTGGGTTGGTCACCGCCTCCTTCATGTGTAACGAGAGACCCCATGACGCCACTGCATGCAAAGCATCTCCTGGCCTCCGGCCAGGGGACTCTTCCCCACCCAATGGCGGGTCAGAGTGACAGAGGGTGAGATGGCTCGACGCCGAATCAAGTTCAGGATGACAAAATAATAAACCCTGGTCATTCCGGGCTTGACCCGGAATCTGAACTTGATTGCTTCGCTCCGGTCGCAAAGACATACTTTTTCTGTCATCGCGAGCGAAGCGCGGCGATCTCTAAACGTCCAGCAGGTCAGAGTGACAAGCATTAGTTAGCTAAAAAACAATAGAATGAAGATTAAAGCGATACATGCTTCACGCTAAACCTACAATTTGCCTCTTGTTTTGCGGCGGATCCGCGATGGTATCCGACGACCGCGTCGTGTCCGTGATGTCGAGCGCTGACCTGAAGCCTTGGATGGACGCCATCCCCGAGCTCCAGCTGATCGCGGACGTCGATCCCGTATTCGTTTTTGGCGGCGACGCGTCGGAAATCGAGCCAAACCTGTGGATACGCCTTGCCCGGGAAATCCACAGCAGGATGCCCCGGTACGACGGTTTTGTCGTGCTCCACGGCGTCGACACGATGCTGTACACGAGTGCGGCGCTGTCGTTCATGCTGCAGCCGTTGGGCAAGCCGATCATCGTTACCGGGTCGCCGCTGTCAGCCGAGGTGACCGAGAGCGACAAGCAGGATTTGTCCGGGCTGATTTCCAACTACCGGAACTTGGGCATCAAGGCAAACCTGATTAACGCCGTGCAGGTCGCGTCCATGGACATCGCGGAAGTCGCGATCATGTTCGGCAACCGCCTGCTGCAGGGCACCCGCGCGGTGAAGAGCGATGCCGCGTCATTCAATTTCTTCGATGCGCACCGCGACGGGCTCCTCGGGACCGTGGATTTTGGTATCAAGCTCCTCGCAACGGCGACGCGCCGCTCCCGCGCCAAGCCGCGGCTGCTCGACACAATCGAATCGAACGTTGGACTGCTGCAGCTCGTCCCGGGTGCCGGACCGGAGCTCCTGGATGCCTTGCTCAAGAAGGGATACCGCGGCATCGTCGTGCGCAGTTTCAATACCAACTTGTTTCCCGATACCTTCAAGCCCGTACTCGAACGGGCATATCGCAAAAAAGTTCCGATTCTCGCGCACAACCCGTTTGCGCTGGACGTCAAGAAGAAGAAGCGCGAGTATATTGTAATCAATGACAAGACGTTCGAAACAACGTTCGTGAAATTCATGTGGGTACTGGGGCAGACGCGGGATGTCGGCAAAATCAGATTAATGATGTGGGAAGAGTATGTGTAAGGAAATATCCAATAACCAATTATCAATTTCCAATGAAATCCCAATGGCCAATATCCAATTACCAATTAAGCTCCAATGAACAATTCCCAATTATCAAATAAGAAATTTGATCTAGAAGAACGGACAGCGACGTTTGGCCGCTCGGTTATTGGGTTGGCGAAACGTATTTCAGAGACACCGGTAACCAGACCACTGATCACGCAAGTCATTCGGGCGGCAACGAGTGTTGGCGCAAATTACTGCGAGGCTGATAACGCTGAGTCACGGAAAGACTTCAAGCACAAGATCAGCATCTGCCGGAAAGAATCAAAGGAGTCGAGGCACTGGCTTATCATGCTCGATGAAGCGGTGCCGAGTCTCAAGACTGCAGTCGATCCTCTCAAACGAGAAGCAACCGAGCTTACGCTTATCTTCAATGCAATCGTAAACTCAACTAACAAGCGAAGCTATTAATATCTCATCAATTTATCTCTCATTGGGCATTGGAAATTCAGACATTGAACATTCACTGGATATTGGATATTTGAGAATTGGATATTAATCTGCGAACCTACTTCATATCTCCTTACTAATTTCTTATAACTTACTCCCTACTACTTAACTAACAATGCGCCTCTATCTCTTCACTCCGCTCATAGCCCCGGCTGAGCTCAATCAAAACTATAAATTGATTGCAGAGACGCTGCGCAATGCCGGGATTTTCGTCGTCGCGTCCAACAACGAGAACAACAACGATTTCAAGAAAGAGGAGCTCGAGCGGCTCAATGAAACAGGGGAGACGCTGCTCGACAAGATGGACTGCATCGTGATCGAAGGGTCGCAGCAGGACCAAGAGATCGGCTATTTGCTCGCGTACGCGATCTCCCTGCGCAAGCCGCTCCTGTACCTGGTGCGGAAGGGCACCCCGGAAAAGATCGCGCATGGGTACCTGACCAAGAAAAATACGCCCGAATACATCCACATCGTCCAGTATTCGGCGAAAGAGCTCGCGCAGGTAGTCATAGATTTCATCGAACAGGTCAGTTCTGGCAAGGGATTCAGCCAAAAGCCGACGATCAAGTTTACCCTCCGCATCACTCCGCGCATGGAGCGGTACTTGACTGCCAAAGCCAAGCAGCGGAAATTGACTAAAGCCGATTTCTTACGGAAGTTTTTAGAGGAAATAATGGAAAAAGACGAGGGGTTTAAGGGAAAATAATATGATTGAAGTATTGAAAGTTTTTGAGTGGATAGTAGCAATTGTTAATTTTGGAGTTGCTTTTATCGTATTGTTCAAGGCCAAGCAAAGAGCAATCAAGTGGACGTTTTTTCTGTTGGTAATGGTGCTGAATGGATGGTTAATTACCAATTATCTCAGCTACCTGGTTAATACCAGTCAAAATTTCGCATTATTGTGTGGGAGAATGGCATTTATGTTTGGCGCCTTAATTGCGCCTACTTTTATAATTTTTGTTCTACTTTTTCCGACGAAAAGCAAATTCAAATTATGGCAATTACTCGTGCTGTTAGTTCCATCTCTTGTGATTACAATTTCATCGCTTGGCCCCTATTTCGCCAAAGACCAAATAATAGTTGGAAAAGAATATTCAATTCCCGTATATGGCGATTACCAAAGTGTTTTTGCAATGTATACTTTAGTGTATGTTTCATTTGCCTATCTGTTGTTGATTAGAAAATACCGTAAGAGCATTTCGATTGACCGCGCAAAGTTAAAATACATCGTTTTTGGGTTTGGGCCCGCAATAGTAATCGGTTTTATCGCCGATTTAGTGATGCCGATTATCGATAAAAACCATCCCAATTTTTGGGGCCCCCTTGGTACAATTTTCATTTCAGTGTCATTTGCTTACTCAATACTGAAGTATCGCCTCATGGACATCAATCTAGTTATTCGAAAAGGCGTCTCGAACTTTATTTCAATTGCGCTCATTTTATTCTTATATTTTTATATACTGATTTTTTCGCAAAGGTATTTTGTCAAGCAATTCGGCTGGTCAGACCAGACAACAACGCTGTTACTTGTGTTTGCCATCGTTCTAACGATCGAGCCGCTTCGCCGATTGATATTGAAAGCTGTCGACAAAGTGTTTTATTCAAACCGGCCTGACGTGAAGGATGAGATCAGGGAAATGCGGAATGCCTTATCTTCAGGATTCCAGCTCGACCGCCTGGTCAATACAATACGGTCGCGGTTCGGCGATTTTTTCAGCGTTGGCACAATCGACTTCTTTGTGATGAATGCCAGTACCGGCGTTTTTGAAAAAGGACATGGTGGCGCGAATCGAATCGCACAGGATGACGTGCTCATCCAGTATCTGCGCGCTAACCCGCGGTTATTGATTACGGAAGAAATTCCGTATCTGATCGAGGAGCAGGTCAACGGCCAACGTGAAGTGCTACGCAAGGTTGGTGACAGACTCAATTCAATGAAGGTGGCAATGGCGTTGCCGATCGGTGAGCGGGATAACCTGCTCGGCGTGTTTTTGTTCGGCGAGAAAAAAGGCGGCGAGGCGTTCACTGCCGACAATGTCAGTTATTTAACGCGCCTCCAGCCGCAAATGACCAGCGCGATTGGGAATGCGATTTTGTACGAGCAGGCGATCGGGAGGATTACTGGGACCCAGCGGTAAATTGGAATGGTGTTGAATTACTTTAGCGTAAGACACTAGAGCCTTTCAATTTACCTGAAAATATGGTACAATATAGGTGAAAGAAAAATAAAGACGAAAAGTATGAATAACTCACGAAAAGCCCCTATTTTCATGCACAGGGGTTAATTTTATACAAAAAAGATTTTATAGCAGAGGAATTTGTATATGGCTGATTCAAATGATAATGATCAGGAGCTAGATATAAGTCTCTGGGATATTTTTCTTGGAAATTTTAAAATAAGTAATAAAGTTATTAAACGTTTTTTTAAAAAGCTTGATAATTTTTTTAAATTTATTATTTTTAATCATTGGACCTCAAGAAATTTTTATATTAGATATTCGCAAAATCTTGATGATATGTATCGTATTTATCGCTTACGGTATGAGGTATACTGTGAGCAATATAATTACCTTCAAGCCTCAAATTATCCACATAAGCTAGAAAGTGATGAATACGATCCCTACTCTGAACATTTTGTCCTTCTAAAACGAAACTTTAAAGGGGGTGTCGAAGAAATTGTTGGTTATGTGCGGCTAATTTTAATTTCTGATAAGGGATTTCCTATAGAAAATCACTTTAAAATTAACAGTCAAGATAAAATCGATCGAAACCATATTGCAGAAATATCACGTTTGATTTTATCACCCGATTACCGTCGTTTTCATTTGATGCTATTACTTATCCGAGCGATGTATCATTATGTCAAATCGAAAGGTATTACGCAGATTTATAGTGTTATGGATGATAGATTATTGAATATGCTATTGAAATTGAGCTTTCCATTTAATAGAATCGGAGAATATTCTTCATATCAAGGCCACACCTGCCCAAATCTATTAAAGGTAGCCGAGATGGAGGATTTTTTAAAAAGAAAGAATCCACTGTTTTATAACTTTTTTTCAAAAAAATAATTTACGAAAAAATTAATAGATCGGCGATAGATATGCAATCTTTTGTTTACAATGAGAATATAATAAATTGCTAATATGAAATGCTAAGAGGAGTATTGAAATATAGCAGCGCGGTCTCTTCAATATTTATTAGTGTTATTTTGTTAATCTTTGGGGAAAGTCTACTTATTTCTAGTATATTTTTTTTAGGACCACTGATCTCCTTTATATTATTTACAGCAACGTTTATACTAATTTGTTTTGGAATTGCGAAGCTATATAATAAAAGCAAGGAATCAGGCAATAGGATAATTAACATACTCCATAATTGGATTAAGAACAAAGAAGAGTCTTTAAGTAAGAAAAAACGTGTGGTACTTCGATATAGTGAATTTACTGGGATAGTTTTTTCTACATTATCTGCTGGGACGCCCGTGACTACGGTTCTGATTTGTTTACTGGGCTACGAAAAAAAAAGATTGTATTACTTAATATTTTCAATAAATATTTTATTTTTTGTAACCTGGATATTTATTTATAGTAGCGGGATTCAAATTGTTCGTAGTATTATATAAAAACCAATTCATACAAAAATATGGAATATGATGTAATGTTTGCCAGAAACATTGGGATCTTTTCTGAAAAAGAACAAAAGACCATACGCAATTTAACTATCGGGGTGATCGGTTGTGGTGGAATGGGTAGTATTACTGCTCAAATTGCCGCAAGGACGGGTGTTGAGTCTATAATATTAGCAGATCCAGAAAATTATGAGGCAGTGAATATTAATAATCAATTTAGTGCTTTTGAAAAAACAATAGGCGAGAATAAGGCTCAGATAACGGCACGAATTGTTAAAGGGATTAATTCTAATATTAAAGTTACACCGCACAAGGAAGGATTAAATGAAAAGAACGTAACTGAGATTGTAAAGCAATCTGATATTATTTTCGATTGCATTGATTATAATGAATTATTTTTTTCGTATATATTAACGAATGAAGCAAAGCACCAGAAAAAATTTGTGTTAGCCCCACAAGCAATCGGCTATGGTGCAAGTATATTAATTTTTGATCCTAATGGGATTTCGTTTAACGAATATTTAGGAATGCACGAAGGGATGTCAAGGGAAGAGGTGGGTCAAATAATAATTCCGCCTGAAAAATATGCACCAATTTTACCGGACTATATTAATGAGGAGATAATAAGTAAAACTATACAAAAAAGAATTCCCATACCTAATATTGCACTTGCTCAAACGTTAGCTGCTAGTATCATGGTTGCTGAAGCACTATTTATTCTTCTTGGTAAAAGGAAGCCAGTCGTTGTACCGAATATTATCGCAATCGATTTGCTGCTTAAAAAATATATTTATAATCAATATTAATTGAATGAATCAATTAATAGCATTATTACTAATTGTTGGGTTAAATCTTTTTTTGGGGATTCTGGTGTTTACCAGAAACCGAAGAGGAACGGTAAATATTACCTTCCTTTCTTTTACCATTGCAATAAGTGTATGGTTAATTTCAAATTTTACTGTTGATTTGACTAATTCCTATTCCGCGGCCTTTTTCTGGACAAAAATGACCTTTATCGGGTCGTTTTTTATCCCGGCATTTTTATTATTATTTACTCTAATTTTCCCTTCAAAATATAAATTTAAAAGACAAATTCCATATCTAATAATATTACCGGCAATATTGCTCGTATGTTTAACACTTGCTAATTTAGTTATAACAGGCGTTGAAGATATTACGATTCATCCAATAGTACCCGTTTTTGGTCCTTTCTATTATCTCTTTCTGCTGTATTTTATTGTTTATATATTGTTAGCTTTCTTTTTTCTTGTTAATAGTTATCGTCATGCGGTAGGCGTTAAAAGAACAAGAATAAAGTATTTATTCTTCGGTTTATTAATTTCTGTAGTGTTCGGAAGTATTACAAATTTATTCTTGCCTGCTCTTGGAAGTTCACAATTAAGTAATTATGGCACCTTTGCAACAATATTTTTTATAGTATTTACAGCTTACGCAATTATAAAGCACCAATTACTTGATATTAGGTTAATCATTCTAAGAACTATTACTTATTCAGTTGTTACGATATTTGTTTCGGTAGTTGTGGTTGTGCTGACATTACTTTTACCAAGGTCATTAAATCTTGATTTTATAACAACAATTGCTATTCAGGTCATAGTTGCAATAATTATTGTCTTTTTACTAAATCCATTACGACAAGCAATCGCTCAAATTACTGATACTTTCTTCTTTAAAGCCAAAGTTGATTACCAGCACCTCCTTTCCGAATTAAGTGAAATCATTAATCGTGAAATTGATTTGGACATACTTTTGTTTTCAATGTCGCGGGAATTGGAATCGAAGTTGAAAGTCAAGAACGTATCAATATTTTTATCGGCATCGATTGGCGGGGCATTTTTTAAGCGCAGGGGTAGGATTGACCCAAAGACCGGGAAAAAACTTCCCGATATGCCGTTGGGGCAGATAACAGGACAGACCGGCATTGGGGAACGTCTCGGGCACGATAATCCGCTTGTGCAATACATGAAGACGTCCCATGAAGTCATCGTTTTGGAAGCGCTTGAACGTAAGATAGAAGATACGCAGGAAGAGAGGGAACGGAAACAGCTCGAGTCGTCAAAAGCCGAGCTCGACAAGCTCGATGCAAGCGTGGTTGCACCCATTATCGTTGGCAATAGTTTAAATGCGGTTATGGTGCTCGGACCGAAGATGTCAGGTGATCCATATGGATCAGAAGACCTCAATCTGTTGAAGCTCATCGGTCCGCAACTCGCGTCTGCACTCGATAAATCACGCTTATATGAGGAAGCACAGCGGTTTACTGAGCGGCTGAAGAAGGAAGTCGCGGTCGCAACCGAGGACCTCCGTAGCACTAACGTCCAGCTCCAGGAGCGCAACAAGTTCCTGTCAGCGTTACAGAAAGTGACGACGCTGATGACCAAAACGCTTGATTTTCGCAAAGTGACGCAGTCGATCGCCGACGCGATCGCGGACGAGCTCGGGTACCTGGGCGGCATCGTGATGTTTCTCGGAAGGGAAAGGCACAAGTTATTCCCGGATGCGGTCACGCGCGGGCTCATGACGCCGGAGATTATGAACCTGATCGGTAAACCATTGTCAGAACTCTATTCAAATTTCCAGACGAGCACGAGCAGGTCCGTGAAAGCGATTAAACTCGGGAAAATCCAGATCGGCAGTGAACTTCACGAGTTCCTCTCCCCGGCAGTTCCAGAAGATGTATGCGGTAAAATCCAGTCGCTTATCGCGCTCAAGACAGTCATCGCAGTCCCGATCTATTCCGAAGAAGGCATTATTGGCGTCATTGATTTCCTGATGCAGCGCGACCCTGGGACGCTCAGGGATACTGACCTCTCGATCATGAAGGCGCTTGCGAACCAGACCGGCATCGTGTACCGGAATATCGAGCTCTACCAAGAGCTCGCACGGTCGAATACGGAACTTGCCGAAGCGAACAAGCATTTGCAGCAGCTTGACTCGGCAAAATCGGAATTCGTTTCAATAACGTCGCACCAGCTCCGCACGCCCATGACCGGCATCATGGGCTACCTGTCCATGATACTGCAGGAAGACTTCGGTAAGGTGCCGGCTGAACAGCACAAGATCCTGCAGGGGCTGCTCGATGAATCCCAGCGCATGATACGGCTCATTAACCTGTTCCTGGACGTATCGAAGATCGAATCCGGTAAGCTCGTGCTGAATCTCCAGCCAACGCAGGTTGAGGAGATTGTCGAGCACGTGCTGTCGGTCGTCCAGAAGAACGCCACTGACAAGAAGCTTGTGCTGAAGTATAATAAGCCGAAAACCGCATTGCCGATCATTTCCGCTGACCACGACAAGCTCGATGATATGATTCTGAACTTGGTAGATAACGCGATCAAGTATACAGATGCCGGCAGTGTAGTGGTTTCAACCGTGAAGAAGGGAAGCGATATTCTCGTCAGCGTGAAAGACACGGGCCGCGGTATCGAGCCGGAGGAGGCGAAGAAGCTCTTCGCGAAGTTCGTGCGCGGATTTGGCATCGCACAGGTGAATCCGGACGGCTCCGGCCTCGGCTTGTACGTGGCCCGGCGATTGACCGAGGCGCACGGCGGCACGATCTGGGTGGAATCGCAGGGCATCGGCAAGGGTTCGACGTTCCATTTCACGCTGCCGATCGGGAAAGCGGAAGAACGGAAGAAAAAGTAAATACTACCTTCCGGGCGTGGCGCTCCGCGGCCGGGCTTGTTTTTTCAATTTGTACATTTTTTTATTGTCACTTTTCTGCCAATCCAGAAAAGTGACAGAAAAGAGATTCCGCCCATATAAAGAAATTAACAGAAATTGGCTCGTCGTCACTCCGTCGCGTAACTCGCTTCTCGCTTTTGCTCGTACGCTCGAACAGGACGCGGCGGTCCGTCCTGGACGGACCGTTACTCCTCCCACAATTTCCGTAACATTTCTTTCTAAAGGGCGGCATTAAAATAGTACCGATCGGGCAGGCAGAAGAAAAAAGGAATAGCCACGTAAAAATATTTTCGCGCCGTCGCGACGGCGCAATAATCGGTGGATATCCCGATGCACCGTTTTTTGTTATGCACAGATTTTTTGGTTGCCCGATCACGTTAATGCAAAAACGCTAATGTTTCCTGCATTGACGCACCACTTGTAGGTGTTACGCTTACAGTAGAGATTAATTAAACTAGTATACTATGGACACCCAAACCCCCCAAACCAAGCCAATTAAACCCGCCCAGCGGACACTCTGGATCGTGCTTTTTATCCTTGTTGTCGCGGCAGCCGCATATGGTACGTACGCGATTTTGTCAGGTAAGGTGAATACGAATGGGAATGGCAATGCTAATGCGGTGGTGAATACGAATACTACTGCAAATTCAAATAAGAACGTAAATGCCGTTGTAAATAGCGATGATACTATACCAGTTATTCAAAGTACGTATTCTCCTGAAATAAAACCCTCAGAAATTATTAGTATCGATAATACATGGGTACAATATACAAATTATCATCTCGGGTTTTCAATAAAGCTACCAAAACAGATAATGACTAACTATGGAGGATGCGAATGGAATGAAGCAATTGCATCTGATGGAACAGAAGACCATTCATATAGGCCAGTTAATGCGATGATTCCCACATCAGTTTTTGAAAATAGCGATACCGTTTATTTGGTAAATAGTTATAGTTATCAATTAAAAGGGCGAACCGATGAAACGGTTAATGGTATAGATCATAGCTATTTCTCTGATTGTATTAAAATTGATACGACTTTAGCAACATTAGTGCAGGAAGACCAATATTATCAGAGTAACTGGAAGATTGAAGTGAAAGCCATAAATAATAATTCTGAATTACGACAGGCTATTCGGGATCGCTATGGATCGGGTTGCGAATTAGGTGCTATGACACAATCTAAACTTGGGAATGGGATATATAGTATTTCGATTGAAGGGGATGGTAAGGAGCTAAACGAAAGCGAGTGTCCTGTGAATTATGCAACGGAATTAATTTATAATGAGAAGAAGCATATTTTCGTGTCGTGGAACTTAGGGCAAGCGCAAACATTTATTAAAAGCTTTGATCCTTTCGAAGATTTTGATTCAGATATGGTGGAAAGCTTCAAGTTTCTATAGAAACTAACAATCAGATAAATCGAAATTTAACAACTTAAACACAGTAACGTTCAAATCAAGGAGGTCTGAAATGAATTTCAGACATGTAGTGCTTGTTATCCCTATCATCTTGCTACTGGTAGGGAACGTAATCGCCGCGTCAGATCCGGAGTGTGGCGGTGTCCGCTATCCTGGTAACACCTATGAGTGTTGTCCGAATAACGGTAACTGTACCTGGTGGGCATATGCTCAAAGGCCTGATCTTGATGGCGAAGGGGTTCACGGCGATGGGACGGGCTGGTGGCCGGATGCTATCCGGGAAAATCTTTCGCGTGGCTCCGCGCCTCGCGTAGGAAGTATCGTATGTTTCAGTGCTGCGAAAATCCCAAAACTTGGCCACGTCGCCTTTGTAATGTACGTGCACTCAGACGGTTCATTCTGGGTTTCCGAGATGAACTGTTGCTCAAAATGTAACGCTGGCGTACGCGCTAAGCGCTATACGAGCACTGATCAGGGTTTTATCTACGGTGGCCCGGTTCCATATCGCCAGACCAAGACCCCATCCCAGCTCATCAGCGAGCGACGTTCGAAACCGATGAATAACCGCAATCCGTACGGCTGGCCGCAGAGCCCGAATACCGCGTTCGGTTCGAGTATCGGTTCGGTCGGGTGGTACCATCCGTTCCCGACATATGCGTACAACACGTACGACAACGATCTCGCTGCGGCTAACTGCCAGCGCGCTATCCATTCATCCGGCCAAGCTGCAATCGTCTACGATGCTCTCGGCGGTGCTATGTATGCGTACTGCGTTGGATGGGAGAAGTGGACCACCTGGGATAACCTTTCGGTAAGTTGCGGATTGAATGGTTCCTCTGGCCAAGGCGGCCCGAACTCCTGCCTCGGGATGCCGATTACGAACTCGTATAAGGTTTCAAGTAGTCCCGAGAAATGGCGCCAGGACTTCCAAAAAGGGTACATCGTAAATGGTACTATCTCCGGTTACCAAACGTGCGCTCCTGGATGGTCATCCGGCGAAATCTGGAACAGCAGGTATTCTTACCTGTTTGCGGATGCCTATGACCGTAACGGCGCATCGCGCGATGTCGGTAATGCGATGAACAGGGTCCACGTTCTCTATGGCAACATCGTTATCCAGGATTTCCAGGGCGGCACTGACGCGCCAACGGGTGATCCTGGCATGATCATGTACGACATGGAGAATTGGGAAGGAAACGAATGCGCGACCAATGAGGCGTATTGGGTGTACGGTACGATCAAGGACCGTTACGATGCGAATGGTGGCGTTGCGAAATTCGGATGCGCAACGATTGACCGTTTCTACTACGGAGGGAAGTGGTGCCAGGATTTCAAGAAGGGAAGCAGTTTCTACCGCATTTTTGCAACCGGCACAAACCAGTGGGATCCCATCAGCCCGTGTCAGGTCGCCGGGAAGGCATCGATTGTTAGCCAGGAGGACGGCAATATCCTTCCTATCACCTTCACCCTGTCCCAGAACTACCCGAACCCGTTCAATCCCGTAACGACCATCAGCTATTCACTGCCGGATGCCGCGCACGTCACGCTCGATGTGTACAACATCCTCGGTCAGCGAGTAACTGTGCTCGTCGACGGAGACCAGCCTGCTGGCGAGTATTCTATCACGTGGGATGCGAGCCAGTACTCCTCGGGCGTCTATTTCTACCGCCTCGCAACTTTTGAGGCAGTTGAAACAAAAAAGATGCTCCTTCTGAAGTGAGGTGTCGTATGTACTCCATACGATCCTCACCACCGTGAGAAACGCCGGAAGCTCTCGTGGGTCCGGCGTTTTTTATATCACCGTGCACGTTTGTCCAACGCGTTGTTTTTTGTTATAATATATCCACTATGACGCGACAACAGCTCAAGAAATTTTTCGTTTACCTCAAGAAAAAGTATAGAGTATACGCGCCTGTTCGTGACGGGAATGAACTGTATGTAGATGAAGTCCACGAGCTGGAAGAAGTCGATTTTTCCCCGCAAATCCCTATCAATACCTATAAGCACGTCCTGGTGCCGAAGCGCGATGAGCTTTTTACATTCAGGCGCGGGAAGCTCGCTGAGCGGAAAGAGCCGTATGCGCCGGAATGCGGTTTTCTGATGTCAGTCATGGACCTGAAAGCTGTCGGCTTATTCCACCAGGTGTTTGAGCGGGATCCGTACTACCAGAAAAAGCGCCAAAGCAACCTGTTGGTCGGGCATGCGTTCTTCGAGGGCTCAGGTTTTTCCGGGCACTTGCGCGAGCGGTACGAGGAGGACATCCTCGAGCACGTTATATTCGACATCCTGCTCGTGAAATCGGGTAAAAACGAATGGAAAGTGTTCACCGGTAGCGAGCGCGGCCAGGAAACGCTGGATGCGTTTGGTTTCACAGCGTATGAACATATTGAATTTGCAGGGTTGATCAAGGAAGAGGGCATTGACCCTGACCTCGAGCGGCACCGGAAGCAAATCGTTGAAGCATCGCAGGACGCATGGCTGCACTGGGGGGAGATCTGCATGGCGTGCGGAAAGTGCGCGATTGATTGCCCGACGTGTTACTGTTTCAATATCGCCGATGAGCATGCGACAAAGGAGAAAGGCAGCGGTAAACGCGTACGGTCATGGACCACATGTTTTTACAATGATTTTTCAGAAATCGGCGGCGGAGAAAAGTTTTTAAAAACCAATGCCCAGCGCATCCAAAACTGGTACGCGCACAAGTGGGTCAGGACGCCGCGGGAATTCCAGATCATGGGGTGCGTCAACTGTGGCAGGTGCGACCGCGTGTGCCCCGTGGGCATCAAGCGCGCGGACGTGTTCAAATGGATGGATGAGCACAAGGACCCGAAGTACAGTAAGAAAAAAATTCTCGTTTAACGGTAGCGGTATCGCCGCCCGTATCGGTGTCGTTTGTGGCTATCGGCATAAAGCCGCAGTACGGAACCGTATTACGATACGAGCAGCGAAAACGCCACCTCAACCTAATCATCATGCTGAATCCCTACCAAACACAAGAAGCGAAAATTACTGGAACAGAGCAACAGACGCCGAACGTGAAATCGTTCAGGTTCAAGTTGAAAAGCGGTGGTGCGCTTGTATATAATCCTGGCCAGTTTTTCGTATTCTCACTGCCAGGATTCGGCGAATCGGTTTTCGTGCCTGCCGAATCGTTAACCGAAAAAAACACGTACGATATCGCCGTGATGAACGTCGGCAGGGTAACGGGCAAGTTCCATGAGCTGAAAGCAGGCGATACGTTTGGCGTCCGCGGACCGTACGGCAACGGTTTCGACCTCAAGAAATTTGAGAAGAAAAATATCCTACTCATCGCGGGCGGGCTAGGCCTCGTGCCGCTGCGTTCGTTGCTGCACTATTTAATTAACCGGAACCTGCTTGATACAGAACACCGCCAGGTTCAATTGCTGTACGGGTGCCGTGACCTTGGCGCGATTCTCTTTAAATCAGAAATGAAAAAGCTCGGAAAAATGTTTACTATTACCATGTCCATGGACCAGGGCACTGATACGACAATTGGCCCAATTTCGTGCTACAAAGGTGTGATAACTGTCCTGTTTAAAAAAGCGGATGTCGTGAAAAACGGCGTTGCTGTGCTGTGCGGGCCGCCCATCATGTTCAAGTTTGTTGTGCCCGAAGTGCAGAACGTTGGTTATTCGGATGAAAGCATTTACTTGTCGCTTGAACGCCGGATGCACTGCGCGGGCCTGGGGACGTGCCAGCATTGCGCGATCGGGCCGTACTACGTGTGCAAAGACGGCCCTGTCTTTACCTATGCGCAATTGAAAGATACAGTGCAGTATAAATAATATTCAATGACCAATATCCAATTTCCAATGAATTCCCCAATATTCAATTCACCAATTAGTCATTGGTTTTTTCCTCATTGGACATTGATTGGGTATTAGGATTTGGTAATTGGAAATTTAATCGTTGCTCGGAATATGAACGAACGAAAAGGCATCCTCTTTGTACTCGCGACCGCCGTGATATCCGGCGTATCGATTTACGTCAACTCAATCGGCGTAAAGTTTGCGAACCCATACGTGTTTACCGGTTTAAAGAACGTGATCGTGGCGCTCGGATTATGCGCCGTTGTTTTGTGTGCGAAAGAATGGCGGGACATCATTCGTTTGAAAGGGAAAGACTGGCTTAAGCTTACGCTGATCGGCGTGATCGGCGGTTCAGTGCCGTTCCTGCTGTTTTTCAAAGGGCTCTCGTTGACATCCGCAGCAAAGGGCGGGTTCATCCACAAGACGATGTTTCTGTACGTCAGTTTTCTGGCAATCGTGTTTTTGAAAGAGAAAATAAACAAGAGTTTGTTGATTGGTTTAGCCGCGTTGGTCGTCGGCAGTATTTTATTCCTTGGCATCGGGCCACAGGCATTGAACTGGGGAGACTGTCTGGTGTTCCTCGCCACGCTGATGTGGGCCGCTGAAATCGTAATTGCAAAACGAACGCTGAATACACTATCCCCGCGCATTGTTATGTGGGGGCGAATGTTTCTGGGTTCAGTCATTATTTTTGGATTTTTAGCAGTAACAGGCCAGGCTGGCAGTATATTTTCGTACACCGCCGAGCATTGGAAATGGATTGCTATTGCATCCGCGTTTTTATTCGGCTACGTGTTTACGTTCTATACCGGCTTAAAATATGTACGGGCGTCGGTTGCGACTGCGGTGCTGGCGCTTGGGGCACCGATAACGTCTGTTGTCACGTTGATTGCGCAGGGCACGGTATCAATACATTCCCTACAGTGGGTCGGCATGGCGTTTATGGTCGCCGGTGTTGTGAGTATTGTTGGAATCCGCCGCTTGCGCCTGTTGCCATCATCCCAATCGTATGGCGCGCGAGATCATTAAAAACCTTGAAAAGGCGCGGCGCCTCGCGTTCAAGAATTTCGGAACAATTATCTTTGAGCCGGAAGCGGTGGAAATACTCGTTCGTGCGTTTCTGCACCCCGGATGCAAATCGGACATCAACCTCGCGAAATTTTTAACCGGTAAGCCGGTATCGCTCACTGACATATCACCGCACATCATCACCGCGTTTCCGTCGCAAGCCGCCCGGTTTGCGCAGCGGAAAGGAATACGGGTGATCACCGGAGCTGATTTGCTCGAATGTTACGCGCTTGACCATGCTGACGCGATTGAAGAGAATCTCGAGCACCTCCAGATGCAGCCAGCGTACGCGCTCGCGCATTTGCTCACGATTGGCACGGCCAAACAGTGCCGGAGCGTTGAGCAGCGGCAGCTCGCCGATATTGAAGTAACTGTTACTGGCGCACGGGTCAAGTTTTCACACGTGCTCGTCCCCAGAGAACTTACGGTACGCGTTGGTTCAGTAGTATTCCACCATTTCGGCGTTGTACTCGCGGTTGCTTCCACCCCCGTATTGCGAGATCTCGCACGAAGCTTGCAGCGCAGGCAAAATGGCAAGGCGTTTGTCCAGAAACTATCCCGGCAGGTTTTCGGGAAAAACATCGATTATGCGAAAGAATCTTTTTTCAGGGTTGACATGGCAGGCAAGATTATTGAACAGTCGAAGCTCGGCGTTGATTTCCAGCGCCTGTGGCAGGAAGAGGATTTGAAAAAAATAAAATTTCCGAAAGAAGCGAAAGTAATCTTTCAGAGTTAGCTAGTCGAAGTGGCGTATAACGGTTGCGGTGTTGCCGCTTGTATCGGCAGGATATAAAGGTGTCGTCTGAGGTTAAGGATCCGATCGTATAACGATACGCGCAGCGCCAACACAAACTCAAACGATTTAAACTATGTGCCTCGCCATTCCACATAAGATACTATCAATCAAAGGTGCGACGGCCCGCGTCCAGTGCGGCAAAAAGACCCACGCTCTCGACGTGCGGCTGCTGCCACATGCAAAAAAGGGAAACTGGGTCATGTCTGAAAATGGATATGCGGTCGGTGCAATTCCCCAAAGAGAAGCCTTGAAACGTTTACAACTAATTCAAAATGTATGGAAATAAACCCCATCATCAAGGTGCCGCCAGCGCAGTACCGCCAGGCGCCGCTGACGCCGGCGGAGAAAAACAATTCGAAGATGTTGCTCATCATTCTTATCGGGATCGTGGTCATTGCTGGTGCTGGCGCGGCGTACTATTTCTTTTTCGCGAAGGGTAATGCGAATTCGAACAATGAAAACCTGGTTGTTGCAAACCAGAATCAGGAGGCAAACAGCAATTCGCAGCCGTCACAGAACCGGAATACAAATACTTCCTCGAATAAAAATACCAACGGCGGCATCATGTTGAACGACAATACTGGACTTAACACAAATTCCCTCGCCAATACCAATGCCATCGACCTGCCACTGGACGAGGACGAGGATGGAATGAACGACCTGCTCGAAGGGTATTATGGGACGAGTGATCTTAAGGCTGATTCTGACGGTGATTCATACAGCGATGCCGATGAAGTGAAAAACTGCTACAATCCGATCTCGTCGGGAAAAATTGACGATCGTTTTTTCTCCGATACGTTTTGCATAAATATTTGGTCAGGCAATCTTTCCATTCAGGACAAACCGGCGTTGCGTCAAGAAATGCTGGATATATGTCGGCAGTGGAAGCCGTTCGCGGAAGCGTACCTCCGAGCCCTCGATGCGGATGGGGATGCCCTCGCATTGCTTGAGTCGGATAATGCCACATACCGGGCGAGCTGTGGCCCGACCGAAGATTATTTTGAAACGGCAGAAGTATTCAATGAGTTAGAAGCTCTCCGGGGTGAGACGATCACCGCAGCTGATATTTGTGATGCGATGGCGTACACCGCCGCGTACTTATGCGTTAAGAAGCTTGATTCCGAAATCCCACCTATCTCGTTCAAATGAAAAACCATAGTTCAAAAATGAACGCCTCCGCTCATTACTCAAAGCGTCGGAAGCTGCGCGTCGCGATCGTCGGTCTCACGTCGTGCGACGGCTGCTCGGTGACCGCGATTGACATGGGCGCGGAATTCATCGCCGCGGTCGATCATTTTGAGCTTGGCGATTTTTTCCTGATCATGGACGAGAAAAACAAGAAGGCACAGTATGACGTTACCTTTATCGAAGGAGCGCCATTAACAAAAAAGAACATCGCAGCCCTGAAAGAAGCGCGGAAACGGACAAAAATCTTAGTAGCGTACGGCGCATGCGCATGCCAGGGCGTGATTCCCAATATTAAAAATTATATTGATAAAGGGAAAGCAGTGCGGTACCAGTACCCGAAAACCTGGAAGCAGGTTGATAATATGGACATTCTGCCGCTCCGGAAGTATGTTAACGTGGATTTTTGCCTTCCCGGATGCCCGCCCGACGGCAGGGACGTGATTGCCGTGTTGAACGCAGTTCGCGAAGGAATCAACCCAAGGCTTTTAGAGAACCCTGTTTGCTATGAGTGCCAGTTGAACGGCAACGAGTGCCTGTTGCAAAAAGGAGAGCCGTGCCTCGGGCCCGTGACGCGCGGCGGGTGCGATGCCGTCTGCCTGAATTTAAAGTTTTTCTGCAAAGGGTGCCGCGGATTATTGGCCGGATACAGCAGCGCACAGCTTGAACAGCAGATTTTAAAAGGCACCAGCAGGAAAAATTTAGAGCGGATACTGCAGGTGTTTGGGATACAGGAAGAATGGTATAACAGCCAGAAAAAAACATGAAGACAGTCACTATCAAACATGTCACGCGGATTGAGGGCCACGCTACGTTCTGGGGAGCGCTCAAGAAGGGGAATATCCCCGAAGCGCGTTATTTGACGCTTGAGGGCGCGCGGCTTATCGAAGGCATCTTGATCGGCAGGAATTACATGGACGCGCCACTCGTCACGGCACGGATTTGCGGCGTGTGCCCGATCGTCCACAATTTAACAGCGATTAAAGCGCTGGAAAACGCCATGCGCGTCTGCGTGTCGCCGGGTACGGTTGTTTTGCGCAAATTAATGATGCTCGCCCAGACGATTACGAGCCACGCAGTTCACGCGTACTTCATGGCGATTCCAGATTTCTACGGAAAGGATTCAGCGCTGGATTTGCTTGCCATTGCTCCGAAGCAGAGCGCGCTGGCGCTCAAAATCCGTGATTACGGAAACCGCATATCACACGCCATCGGCGGCAGAAACTTGCATCCGGTTAATTCACAGGTTGGCGGTTTCTTAAAGCTCCCTAACCGGCGCGTGCTGGAATTGCTGCTTGCGGACAGCCAGGAAGTGATGATGGGGGTAGTGGAGCTTGCTCATTTTATTTCACATCTGAAATTCCCCGATTTCCACCGGAAAACTGAATACATTAGCCTCCGGTCTTCCCGTGAATATTCGATCTATGACGGAACAGCAGTTGTTTCGACAAACGGATTACGCCAGCAACCATCGTTATTCATGAGGCATGTTCGTGAAATCCAGTCTGACGATGATTATGTTAAACGGACGACACACAAAGGCGAAGCGTATTTTGTCGGTGCGCTCTCGCGCGTCAACAACAACTGGCGCCAGCTGAATCCAATCGCGCGGCAGGCATTCCGGCACCTCGGGCACCGCATGCCGATCGACAATCCGTTCTATAACGTATGGTGCCAGGGAGTCGAGCTGATTCACTGCGTTGAAGAAACTCAGAAACTTCTCGCCCAGTATCTCCGTATGAAACACCAAAAGCCGATGGCGGCGTATACCGTTCGTGCTGGTAAGGGCGTCGGTGCGATAGAAGCGCCGCGCGGAATTTTACTGCATTACTACGAAACAGATCGGCTTGGTATTTTAAAAAATGTAAATATTATTACCCCGACCGCGCAAATGATTAACAATCTCGAGGTTGACTTGGAGCACTACTTACGTGCTGCCCGGCGACATGCTCCCGATGCGCGTAAACTCGGTACCCTCATCCGTGCGTACGATCCGTGTATGACGTGTGCAACACATTAGTAAATAAAATAATCTGATAGTACTATGACCGAAATAAAATACTCAATTTCAAAGGAAGTTTTTAAAGAAAGGCAGCGCCCTGCAATCGTAGCAGTAGTATGCACTTGGATTATTGGTACAGTTTTAATAATTCTGGGGCCAAAACTATGGGGCTGGTTTGGAGTTGTTGTGACGGTTGCCATTGCCGTGCTATTATCAACAATTTTATATTTAGCTTTATTTCGAAAATACAGACAAGGCATGGATATTGAATTAAATAATGAAGGTGTGTGCATTCAGTATGGGCAGAAGAAGGAAAAACATGTGTGGTCGGAATTTGACCATCTGACGACGTATGAAAGAATGGCGAAGCTTAACGCCCCAGTAAAAGCTTCATATGGAGTAACACCAGTTATGACTGGTGTCAGTTCTGGTATATATAGCATGGCAACAAAGGCGGTTATAAAAGGGCATGGCGTAATGTTTCTTTTGCGTTGGGCTAATACGAATTTAAAGATGAGCCCCTATTTGTCCTTGTACACAAATCCAGACAATGTAGATGTGGTAGAAGCATTTTTGAAAGAACATATCATTGAATCAGGGAAGGGAGTAATAAAAGAACATATCTAATTTGATTCATTGGCCGAGTTTTTAGTCGTATGCATGATTTAATTGCAGCGCAGGATATACTGAAAACGGCTGTCAATACAGCCGCACTGCGCGATTTGAAGCAAATCACGAGCGTTACGGTGCGCCTGGGCACTCTTGTCCAGCATGGACAAGCGATAACCCCGCAAAATTTGAAATTCAATTTCAATTTAGTAAGGAAAAATACCGTCGCTGCGATAGAAACGCCGCGCGGAATTTTACTGCATTACTACGAAACAGATCGGCTTGGTATTTTAAAAAATGTAAATATTATTACCCCGACCGCGCAAATGATTAACAATCTCGAGGTTGACTTGGAGCACTACTTACGTGCTGCCCGGCGACATGCTCCCGATGCGCGTAAACTCGGTACCCTCATCCGTGCGTACGATCCGTGCATGACGTGTGCGACGCACTAGCGATGAGGACATAAACTTTTGTATTGTATGCCTGAACGATTATCACCATTCCATGAGCCAGACAGTGAGCGTGGTGAGCCATTAGATACGAACGATACCGACGAGCATGCAGCAGGCGATACGGAACCGGAGAAAAGAGCTGATAAATCAGACGAAGAGTTGTAAGGGGAAGGCGTATTTCATTGGAACCGCAGAATACGTATTGAACGCGGCAAGCCGCAGGAGAGATGGTATGCATGATTTAATTGCAGCGCAGGATATACTGAAAACAGCTGTCCATACGGCCGCACTGCGCGATTTGAAGCAAATCACGAGCGTTACGGTGCGCCTGGGCACTCTTGTCCAGCATGGACAAGCGATAACCCCGCAAAATTTGAAATTCAATTTCAATTTAGTAAGGAAAAATACCGTCGCTGCGAAGGCGCGGTTGATTATCAAAAAAACAGCGTCCAATTCGATTTCAGTTGTTTCAATACGAGGCAAAAAGTAATGGTATGCGCCAGGAGAGAAAGGCGATTCCCGGTTATTTTGCTATTGTGAATGGAGAAAAAATATTGTATAATTAATCTCACATCACGAAAGAACATTAACTCTATTCGGCCTATGGAGTTACGATCAGTCCGTAAGGCGAATGTCGCTGATAAGCGAGTTTTGGTGCGGTGTGAATTCAACGTGCCACTCGATGATACTGGCAGTATTACCGATGATACCCGCATCCAGGTTTGTTTGCCGACTCTACAGTACTTGCTTCAACAAAAAGCAAAATTAGTCCTCAGTGCGCACCTTGGCCGCCCGAAAGGGGAACCGGGAGATGAGAAATTTTCGCTTCGGCCAGTCGCGGTCCGCCTTGGTGAGCTGCTGGGAAAACCCGTTATGATGCTGTCTGATTGCGTTGGGCCAGATGTCGAGAAGGCCGTTATGGCAATGATGCCTGGAGATATTATCATGCTTGAGAATCTCCGTTTTCATAAGGAGGAGAAGAAAGGAAATCCCGAATTTGCGAAAGCACTCGCCACCCTCGGTGAACTCTACGTTAACGAGGCATTTGGCGTATGCCATCGGGAGGACGCATCAATGCTTGGCGTTACCGAACACCTCCCGTCGTATGCAGGCCTCCGGCTCGAGCAGGAAGTCAGCGAGCTCTCGAGCGTACTCGAGTCTCCCCAGAAGCCTCTTGTCGCACTCGTTGGGGGAGCAAAAATTTCCGACAAGATTAAAGTTATCAAAAAGTTTCTCGAAATTGCCGATCACGTCTGCCTCGGGGGAGCGCTCGCAAACAATATTCTCAAGGCAAAAGGCATGGCGATCGGTAAATCTATTTTTGAAGAGGAAATGATGGACGTCGCGAAGGAGCTCGCACTCGTTGATACAAGGCTCCACGTGCCGGTTGACGTGGTGACTGCAAAAAAAATCGCGACTGGAGTCCCGACAGAAATAAAAGCCGCTGGCAATGTCAGTGACGATGAGTATATCCTGGACATTGGTCCTGACACCGTTAGGTTGTACAGTATGGTAATCGCAAAGGCGAAGGTCGTTGTTTGGGGCGGGCCGATGGGTTATTACGAGCTTAATGAATTTGCACGCGGCACGAAAGAAGTAGCCACAGCGTTGAGTACCTCAGGCGCGAGGACAATCATCGGCGGCGGGGACACGCTCGATGCTGTAAAGCGCGCCGGTTGCCTCGATAAAGTATCATTTGCGTCGTCAGGGGGCGGCGCAATGCTGAAATTACTGGAAGGCAACGGCCTGCCAGCGATTAACCCATTAATAGAATAAACTAAACAATCTATTGTATGCAGAATAAAATTAAACAGATTACCGCACGAGAAGTGCTCGCCTCTGGCGGGAAACCGACCATCGAAGCGCATGTAATCATTGATAACGGCATTGTAGGCAGTGCCTCAGTTCCATACGGCGTTTCTGCCGGTACGCATGAAGCATTGACGATGCTGGATGGTGATAAGAAGCGGTATGACGGCGGCGGAATGTTAAAAGCGTGCAAGGCGATTACGGGCACACTGGGTCCGGCGCTCAAGGGCATGGCTGTAACTTCACAGGAAACGATTGACCAGACAATGATTGAGCTTGACGGTACCCCTCAAAAGTCAAAGTACGGCGGAAATAGCATATTAGCCGTCTCCCTCGCGTGCGCACGTGCAGCAGCCCTGGCGTTGCATGAACCGCTGTACGCGTACATTCGGCGAACGTACAAGCTGCCGTATAAAACTTGGAAGCTTCCCCGGCCGATGATGGTCGTCATCGAAGGCGGTGCGCATGCCGATAATTCAACTGATTTCCAGGAGTATCTTCTGAGTGTTTCGGGCGCGCCGACTGCACGCGAAGCAGTCCGATGGGGGGAAGAAGCGTACGGTGCGTTAAAATCAATTCTCAAGAAACAGGGATTCAATACCAATGTCGGCAACGAGGGGGCATTTGCCCCGTCTGGCATCGAGACCAATGAACAGCCGCTGCGGTTTCTTACTGAAGCGATTGAGAAAGCTGGCTATGCCCCCGGGAAGGATATTTCTATTTCACTTGACCCAGCGACATCAGAGCTCTATGAACCTGAGAACAAACGGTATGTTTTGAAGCGCGAAGGCGCTGGCCTCTCGACTGACCAGATGATTGGATTGTTCCGTGACTGGATTTCGAAGTACCCGATCATAACGCTGGAAGACGGCCTTGCGGAAGACGATTGGGACGGGTGGATTTCATTATTCGCCGAATGCGGGAAGAAGATACGGATTATCGGCGATGACCTAACGGTGACAAATCCGGAGCGGGTTCAGATGGCAATCGACCGGAAAGCGATCAATGCCGTCCTTATCAAGCTCAATCAGATCGGGACGCTTTCCGAAACAATGAAAACGATTAAACTCGGGCGTGCGCACGATTTCTGGCAGGTCGTGTCGCACCGTGGCGGCGGAGAAACAAACGACAGCTTTATGGTTGATGTTGCCGCTGCAGCAAATGCCGAATACATTAAAGTCGGGCCTGTTCGGGGCGAGCGTACGTCAAAGTATAACCGTTTAATGGAAATCGAGGAGGAGCTTCATGGGAAATAATTCTTCATCGGAAGCTAAGAAGCGGAAGCCCTTCATTCTTGCGATACTTGATGGGTGGGGGATTTGGAATGAAACGCGCGGCAATGCAATCGCGCTTGCGTCAACGCCCATCATGGATATGCTGACTGATAATTATCCGAACACTCTCCTCGGGGCGTCCGGCAGGGATGCTGGTTTGCCGCCGACCCAGGATGGCAATTCCGAAGCAGGGCATATGAATATCGGCGCTGGCCGGATCGTGGAACAAGATTCAGTTATTATTTCTAAATCGATTAATGAGGGGACGTTTTTCAAGAATCCCGCATTTCTTGCGGCAATACGCCATGTGCAAAAGCATAATTCGAGGCTTCACCTCATGGGGATGATAACTGCTGAGCAATCGGCGCATGCTGATCCAGACCACTTATTGGCGCTGTTGACGCTTCTGAGGATTAAAAAAATCCATAATACGACTTTACATCTGTTTACCGACGGCCGGGATTCCTACCAATATCTCGCAATTCGCTTGATTGACCGCATCAAGCGGACGCTTGAACCGGGAGAAAAAATCGCTACCATTATCGGGCGTTTCTACGCGATGGACAGGATTAAGGAATGGCAACGGACCCAGAAAGCATACGAAACGCTCGTTGAAGGCACCGGAGTACATGCGGAGGATGCCGTTGAGGCGGTACTCCTCGGTTATAACAGGCATGAAAACGATGAATACCTCCAGCCGACTGTCATTACTGATGGTGATGGGAACAGCCGTCGCCTGGAGGATAATGATGCGGTAATCTTTTTTAATCTCCGGTCAGATCGCGTTCGCCAGCTATGCAAGGCGTTTGTCCAGAAAGATTTTATCGGCTTTCCCCGGAAAAAGGTACTCAATGACTTATTCTTCGTTTCCTTGACGGATTTCGGGCCTGATTTGCCCGGTGTCATTTCCGCATACCCAGCGCGCGTATTGCCTGGCACCTTGCCATTCGCTCTCCAAGGATTGCGCCAGTTATACACCGCTGAAACAGAGAAATACGCCCATGTCACGTACTTCCTGAACGGCGGGCATGATAGCACGGTCGCGAACGAAGACCGGGTTATCATCAAATCACCCCACATCCAGTCATACAAAGACAAGCCCGAAATGAGCGCTGCCCAATTGACGGATTATATCGTGCGATCGATCCATGATGAACGGTATGATTTCATCTGCGTGAATTACGCGAATCCCGACATGGTTGGCCATACGGGTGACCTGCCGGCGTGTATTACCGCGGTACAAACGGTTGATCTGTGTATTGGCAGATTGTATGGAGCTATACGCGAGCATGAGGGAACGCTGGTTATTACCGCTGACCATGGCAATGTTGAAGAACTTGTTGACCTTGAAACCGGGCAAGTGGATACGTCACATTCGAGTAATCCCGTGCCATTTATTATTGTTAATAAAACTATTCCGCGGGATATTCCGATCGAGCGCGGTGTTCTCGCGAATATCGCACCGACGATTGTCCATATGATGGGCTGCCCGCTGCCTAACCAAATGAAAGAAACCAAAATACTATGCAACTTCCGCATAAACCAGTAGTACTGTGCATTCTCGATGGATTTGGCATCGCGCCGCCGTCGCAAGGGAATCCGACGTTCTCAGCGAAAATGCCGGTATGGGATAAGCTGGTAGACACCTATCCGACAATGGCACTCCAAGCTTCGAGTGAAGCCGTCGGACTTCCATGGGGAGAAATGGGAAATTCCGAAGTCGGCCATCTCAATCTCGGCGCCGGCCGCATCATCTACCAGAATCTTCCGAGAATTTCGAGAAGCATTGCTGATGGGAGTTTTTTCAAAAATGACGCGTTCATTCAGGCAGCTGAGCATGCGAAGCAGAATAAATCAGCGATGCACCTCATGGGTTTGATAGGAGTCGGCAGCGTTCATTCATCGACAGACCATCTTTTTGCACTCATGGAATTTTGCAAGAAGCAGAAACTGAAAGATGTCTACCTTCATATCATGCTTGATGGCCGTGACTCGCCACGTGACAGCGGCATTGAACTGATGAAAAAAGTTGAAGCAAAAATTAAAGAATTAAAAATTGGAAAGGTTGCGACACTATCCGGACGGTACTACGCGATGGACCGTGATAACCGCTGGGATCGGGAAGAGAAGGCGTACCGTGCAATCGCCGAAGGAGTTGCTGAAAAATATGCGAAAGATCCGATGACGGCAATTCAGGAATCGTACGCCAAGGAAGTGTATGACGAGGAGGTTATCCCGACAGTAATCGGATCGGAGGACAAACCCACGGCAATAGTCGGCCCGAAGGATTCCCTGATTTTTTTCAACTTTCGGCCGGACAGGGCACGCCAAATAACCACCGCATTTGTTCTCCCAAGTTTTGATAAATTTAAGCGCCCGCAGTACTTGAAGGACCTTCTTTTCGTCAGCATGACCCAGTATGACAAGGATCTCCCGACTATTGTCGCATTCCCTCCGGTTGAAATCGCCGATCCGCTCGGGTGGGTCATCGCACAGGCTGGCTTGCGCCAGCTCCACATCGCGGAAACTGAAAAGTATGCCCATGTAACGTATTTTTTCAATGGCGGCAACGAAAAGCCGTACGAGGGGCAAGAGAATATGATCGTCCCATCACCGTCCGTGTCATCGTATGACCAGAAACCCGAAATGAGCGCGCCGAAAGTCACCGAACGGCTGCTCAAGGAAATTAAAAAAGCATCGTTTGATTTTATCGTCGTCAATTATGCAAATTGCGATATGGTTGGCCATACCGGGAAATTTAAAGCAACGGTTAAGGCACTTGAAGCGATTGATAAATGCCTCGGTGAGCTTGTCGATGCCGTGCTGGAATTGGACGGTCTCCTGTTTATCACGGCCGACCATGGCAACGGGGAAGAGCTTACAAATCTTCAGACTGGAGCAATGGATAAGGAGCATAGCGTGAATCCGGTGCCGTTCGTCGCTGTCGGCCGTGAGTGGGAGAATGTACGGCCATACGGTGATATGATAACCGAGCATGATTTAAGCATGTTGCAGCCGACGGGCATACTATCAGATATCGCCGTGACTATTTTGACGTATATGCAGCTGAAGCCTTCTTCTGGCATGACAGGAAATAATTTATTAGAAGTATAAGCTTATGCTATCGAATTTTTTCCATCCGCGTTCAATCGCGATCATCGGTGCATCTCACGACCCATCGAAACTTGGAAACATTATAATTAAAAATTTGGTTGAATACCGTTTTCGGGGGAAGATAGTCCCCATTAACCCCAAAGGCGGCATGCTGTATGGCAAACGCGTCGAGATCTCGGTCCAGCACCTCCGTGAGCGTCCAGACTTTGCGGTGATCGTTGTTCCGGCACCCATTGTCTCCGGTGTTTTGCGCGAATGCGGCGCGCGGAAAATTCGTGCAGTACTGATTGTGAGCGCCGGATTTGGAGAAAGCGGTGAGGAAGGCAAACGCCTTGAGCGGCAGTGCATGAAAATTGCCCGTGAGAATCGCATTCGTTTACTCGGACCGAATTGCCTCGGGCTTATCATACCCAAGCTGAGGATGAATGCATCATTCGCAGAAGGCTTGCCAAAACATGGCAGAATCGCGGTTTTATCCCAGTCTGGCGCGATGGCAGTCGCAATAACCGATTGGGCGCTCTCCTCAAATATTGGTTTTTCAGCCCTCGTGTCACTTGGTAATAAAGCGGATGTTCACGAAGAAGAGCTGATTCGGTATTTTGGCAATGATCCGG
Source organism: Patescibacteria group bacterium (assembly GCA_028718605.1). Taxonomy (GTDB): domain Bacteria; phylum Patescibacteriota; class Patescibacteriia; order UBA10025; family JAHIVO01; genus JAQULM01. The sequence goes on along the minus strand of JAQULM010000001.1, from coordinate 127,644 downwards.
ATACCGGCGTTGTTGTTTTATACCTTGAGAGTCTTGCCACGGGCCGGTCACTGCTCCGGACTGTCCGAAGTGCGAGTAAGCGGAAACCGGTCATCGTACTCATGCCTGGCGTGAGTACGCAAGCGCAATCTGCTGTTGCATCACATACCGGTGCGCTCGCGGGATCGCATGATGTCCAGTGTGCCGCATTGCGCGCTGCAGGTGCAATCATCGTACCGACGCTGGAAGAATTATTCGCGTACGCGGAATTGTTTGAGAAGCGCTTCCAGAGCGCTGGCAGTGGTGTCGCAATCGTTACAAACGCCGGCGGTCCTGGCATCCTCGCGACTGATGCCGTTGCGGTGAGCCCGAATATCTCGTTAGCGATTTTTTCTGAAAAAACCGTTGCGGCTTTGCACAAGGCGCTCCCGCCCGCTGCTGCAGTTGGCAATCCTGTTGACGTTCTTGGTGATGCAGCAGCGTCGCGCTACCAGAAAGCGCTTGAGGTAGTTGTCCAGGATCCGTCAGTCGCAGGCATTATCGCGGTGCTCACGCACCAGTATGTTACGGATACGGAAAAAATTGCACATGCTATAGTCCGCATCCAGCGGGCACATCCGCGTATACCGATCGTATCCTCGTTTGTGGGCGGGCAAGGGGTCGAAAGAGGCCGGGCAATTTTTTCAAAAGCCGGACTTTTGCATTTTCCGTATCCCGAACGCGCCGCGCAGGCACTCGCGGCGCTGGCGCTCTATAAAATTGATCGCAATGAAGTGCGCACGTTTCCCGATCAGACCCAAACGCCGCGTGGACGGGCGGTTCCGGTGCTTGGTAAAGCGGCCGAGCGGATTGTGCGGCCGTTTATTTCGACTATAATGCCTTCAGCCCTGGCGCGCACTCCCGAGCGTGCGATGTGGGCAGCAAAAAAAATCGGGTACCCTATCGTCATAAAAATCGTGCATCGTCGGATGGTGCATAAAATTGATTCAGGGGCTGTTCGCCTGAATATCCCAACTCCGTCAGCCCTCGAAACACTCTTAGCTGAATGGCGCACAAGGTTCCCGTTCCGTTTCGGCGCAGAAGAAGGATTCTTTATCCAGCCCTATGCGCCCGGACCGCTCGAAGTTGTCGTTGGCGCAAAACGCGATCCAATCATCGGACCATATGTTATTGTCGGTCTTGGCGGTATTTTCGTGGAGGTTCTTCGAAGTGCTGTTATTACACCTCTCCCGATCAATAAGAAGCAGGCCTACGCGCTTATTAATGAAAGTGTTCTCGGGCGAATTTTTTCTAGCAAACGAGGCAGTAATTTTCCAATCGAGAAACTCGCCGATATCCTTGTCGGAATTTCTGCTCTTATGATGGCAAAACCGCGAATTGTCGAGCTTGACTTAAATCCTGTGATTATGGCACCGTCCTCGTGTGCTGTCGCCGACATCCGCCTGTTTCAGGTTCGGTAACGATCAGCAGTTTTCGGCTGTATAATTTGTTAACTGATCAACGGTGAAGTTTTCACATTCAGGGCAGTTCCCGATGAATTTAAAAGTATTCATGAACCGGCTCGGGTACCACCAACAGTCGACGCGTGACCCCCGGTCGTTTGTATTCATCAGGCGCTTGCGAGGGCTGCCATTTCCGCGTTTTCACCTGTATGTATACCTCTCTCCTGAGCGCACTGAATTCAATTTGCACCTTGATGAAAAACAGCCGTCATATGAAGGTAGCCCAGCACATGCGGGCGAATATGACAGTGAGCTCGTTGTACAGGAGCGCGATCGGATGCTTGCGCATTTGAATGCGCCGAGGGGTGTTATCAATTCATGACACATCTGCTATAGTATACAGTACAGGCGTGTGTTACTAAAGGAAATTTCTATGATTCAGAATAATTTTAGCTGGAAAATTGGCGGGGAAGCTGGTTATGGCATCCTGTCAGCCGGTGCAATGTTTGCCCGCGCGATGCTTCGGGCAGGTTTATATGTTTTTGACTACGCGGAATACCCATCATTGATTCGCGGAGGCCATAATACGTTTGAGGTGAGCGTTTCAGACCGAAAAGTGTTCGCTCCCCGGCGCCCGATTCAGGTGCTTATAGCGCTGAATCAAGACACGGTGAATCTCCACACCCACGAACTCGCCCCCGATGCTGCCGTTCTCTACAACACGAATAACGCTTCGGTGCCAGGAGGATACTATGGCGACGGCGTAACGGTGATTGGCGTGCCGTTTGAAGATTTAGCCCTGGCAAGCGGCGCGGAGCGCGTGGCGCGGAACGTTGTGGCGCTCGGCGCTACGTACGCACTTCTGAAGCTGCCTATCGAGGGGTTATTTGCCATTATTGAGCTAAATTTTACCCTCAAAAAAAAGCCACAAGCTATTATCGATACCAATAAAGCCGCAGCACGCGCGGGATTTGATTTTATTAATAAAAATTTAAGCAAACCATTCAACTACACCGCGAAACCCCTTTCGAATCCGGAGCGTATGATCATGGCAGGGAATAACGCTATCGCGCTTGGAGCGATCAAGGCCGGCTGTAAGTTCTTGTCTGGCTATCCGATGACGCCGGCAACTTCAATCATGAATACACTCGCTGGCCAAGCCCAAAAACATAATCTCGTCGTGGTTCAGGTCGAGGATGAAATTGCGGCGATTTGCGCTGCAATCGGTGCAGGATACGCTGGTGTCCGTTCGATGACGGTGACGTCAGGCGGCGGTTTCGACCTCATGACGGAAGCGTGGGGCATGGCCGGCCAAATTGAAGTACCGCTCGTCGTTGTTGAAGCGATGCGTACCGGGCCCTCGACAGGCATGCCAACCTGGAGCGGCCAGGATGACCTCGCAATGCTTCTCGCTGCATCGCACGGGGAGTTTCCGCGCATTGTGATGGCGCCAGGAGACCTTGAGCAATGTTATTTCATGACCCAGGAGGCATTTAACTTAGCAGAAAAGTATCAGACTCCCGTCATGGTCATTACTGACAAATATCTTGCTTCGAGCCATTCGTGGATTGAGCAGTCAGGTTTTAAAGACCTGCCAATTGACCGTGGACGTGTTGCGGCGGAAAAAGATTTGCCGGTTGGAACCGCGTACAAACGGTATTTGCATACGAAAGATGGCGTTTCTCCTCGAACCCTGCCGGGTACGCCGGGCGGTGAACATATTGCGAATAGTGATGAGCATGATGAAGAAAGTTTTTCTGACGAAACGGCTGAGGAGCGCGCAAAGATGGTCGATAAGCGGTTCCGTAAGTTTGACGCGGCGGCTGCGGATGTTCCGCTACCCGTTCTCGAGGGTGACAGTAATGCCGACATAACGATCATCGGTTGGGGTTCGACGCGAGGTGCAATTCTCGAAGCGATCGAACAGTTGAAATCGCACCGGATTCGGGCAAATTACCTTCAAATCAAATACATCAGCCCGTTTCCTGTCGAGTACGTGAAATCAGTGTTTAAAAAGGCGAAAAAGATTGCGGTTGTTGAAAATAACAAGACGGGCCAGCTTGCCGCGTGGATTCGCGAACAGACCGGGCTTGCGCCGGATTATAAAATTCTGAAATACGACGGCAGGCCGTTTTTTTCAGATGAAATCACATCGACAATCAAAAATTTACTGTAAGCAAATTGGAACCTATGGCAACTGAAAAAGATTTTACCAGTACATACAAACCGACATGGTGCCCGGGCTGTGGCAACTATGGAATTTATCCCGCAACCAAGCGCGCGCTTGCTGAGCTCGGTATCAAGCCGCATGAGGCAGTCATGGTATTCGGCATTGGTTGCTCGTCCAACGGCGCAAACTGCTACAAGCTGTATTCGTTCCATAGCATCCACGGCAGGTCGCTCCCTGTTGCGATCGGTGTTAAGCTTGCGAATCATGAGCTGACGGTTTTAGCTGATTCCGGCGATGGTGACGGGTACAGCGAGGGAACGAACCATTTTGTGCACGCGTGCCGGGGCAATGCTGATATCACGTACCTCGTGCATGACAACCGCATGTACAGCCTGACGCAAGGACAGACATCGCCCACGTCATTGAAGGGCACCAAGACGGTTACCACCCCCGCTGGCTCGATCAATGAACCATTTAATCCGGTAGCGACAGCGCTCGTATCGGGCGCAACGTTTGTCGCACAGGGCTTTTCCGGGGATATCCCGCATCTAGCCGATCTCATTAAAAAGGCAATACAACATCGGGGTTTTTCGCTCGTGAATATTTTACAGGTGTGTACAACGTATAATAAGGTCAACACATTTGATTGGTACAAGCAGCATACCTATAAGCTTGATGCCACTTACAATCCCGCGGATTTTAATGGAGCACTCCTTGCTGCCACGCGTACAGACGGTAAACTGCCGCTCGGCATTCTCTACCAGACGAAACGCCCGACATACGATGAGCAAATACCACAGATAAAGGTAGAACCGCTTGTCAGGCAGCCAATCAAAGTAGCAGACCTTGAGCCGGCATTCGATTCCTACCGGTAATTTCGAAAAACTATGAGGGTTTTGGTTTCTGGATCGCTGGCATATGACCGGATCATGGATTTCCCCGGTCGTTTTCGGGACCATATACTCCCCGATAAAATTCATTCCTTGAGCGTCAGTTTCACCGTACGCACGTTCCGCCAGGGTTTTGGGGGGACTGCCGGCAATATCGCATATAATCTCGCGCTTCTCGGTGTAACGCCGTTTATTGCTTCGGCATACGGAAGCGATTTTGGCGAATACAAACGTTGGTGCCGGAAAAACGGGATGAGACTGGACTGCAGCACGGGCTGTTTGGATATCCCAACGACGTCGGCATATGTGATTACCGACCAGGACGATAACCAGATCACGGGTTTTTTCCCGGGGGCAATGGTTCGGCAGTGCAGGAAAATCAGCCGGGCAGCACTTCACGGCATGTCGATGGCTATTGTCTCGCCGGGTAATAACAGGGATATGCGCGTACTACCGCGTGAATTAAAGAAAGCCTCGGTTCCGTATATCTACGATCCCGGCCAGCAACTGACGTCATTGCGCGCAGCCGATATTATTCAGGGAATACAAGGATCCCGTGCGCTTGTTTCAAATGATTACGAGCTGTCATTAATCCAAAAAAAGACGCATTGGAATATGCAGCAGCTCCTGAAGGCGACTGAAGTGGTTATAACGACGTACGGCAAGAAGGGCTCGGTGATTACAACAGCAACACGCGCATGCCGTATTCAGGCCGCACGTCCCAAGAACACGTCTGATCCGACCGGCGCCGGTGATGCGTACCGTGCCGGTTTGATCGCAGGATTCCTCCGGGGATATCCACTGCCGGTTATTGGCCGCTTGGCGTCCGTTGTAAGCGTATACACGGTTGAGAAATACGGTACGCAGACACATTCATTCACCTGGAAAGATGTGTGTAGGCGGTACTACGTCAATTTTCGTGAACGATTGGAATAAGCAAAAAGGCCTCTGGGGGCGAGGCCGTGAATGCAATGCCGCTGGAGGGAATCGAACCCCTGTCCTTTGGATTTTTCTCCCTGCGTGAGATGTCCCGTAGGGACACAGTCCACTGCTCTACCAGCTGAACTACAGCGGCATTTTTGAAAGAATGGGGCGATAAGCAGATTTAAACTGCCGACAACCTGATCCACAGACAGGCGCTCTACCAGACTGAGCTATATCGCCCGTTCCCTTTAAGATACGCCCACGATTCGTGGGCAAAAGTAAGGGCAGGGGAGGGATTTGAACCCGCGACCTTCGGGTTATGGGCCCGACGAGCTAACCAGACTGCTCCACCCTGCCTCTTCAGAGCAATTTTTTCGGGCTCTCACGGGAATCAATCCCGTTTTTGCGGTGTGGCCGGCCGCGTGTGTGAGAGCCCGAGTTTTTTTGTATTTTATAGAAACCCAATATATCTGTCAACCACTTGTTGTCGGTTGCCGCAGAGATTGGCGCTACCTCCAGAGGAGGAGCCAGGACAGTATCGAAACCGCGATTCCAATAAAGTAAAACACAGGAATCCGAAGATTACCAATCCGCACGCGTGGGTAGTAGTTCGCGAAATCCGTATTCAATTCTGACAGCTTAACGGCTGGGTTGACGACATACCACAGAAAGTCTTCGAGCACCGAACCAGACGCGAATGCGCTTACAACAATCCCGAAAAGCCGTTTGTCCCAGCCAAACATGATAAAGGGGAGCGTGAGCAGCAATGGCCACATGACAGCAAACAGGAAAAAATGGTAGGCAGTGAATGTATAGTTACCAACCTTGATTTTCCACCCAAGTTTACCGCGATCCCAGGCGTTCCTGCCTTCCACGTACGCTTCCCAGAACGCTGTAGCGACCATTGCGGCATATATCCAGATAAAAATGAGAAATGTGCCCATTTAATGGTTGTAGTAGTTAGGTTTGTTCGTTTGAATAAGCTTTTTCGCATGCGGACCGAGCATGAGCTTGTTATTAATCAATGCCCGGCGCTTTGTTGTTGGCTCTGGATTGGTATAGAGCCCGATTGTCGGCCAGTCATTGATTCGCGTACCATTTGGTCGGTGGATCGGCTCGCGTTCGGTAATTCTTTCTAGGAGCTTATCCCGAGTGATCCAGATATCATTATCGTGGTAGGTATTCATGAAGTATGCGCTGTATTGGTACTGGAACGCCATTTCAAGGTTTGGCATTTGCCAAAGTACGGTGAAGAGGTCCTTAAATTTCTGCTTGAATTGGTTGAAATGCAAGGGGAACACTCGTGTTTGCCGTATCCAGCGGATGTCGATGATAAAAAAATCGGTTGAAAAACCACGGATTGGGACTGGGTACTGCGTCTTGCTCCAGGATGAGGCGGCGATCACTTTTGCATTTCGTTCCATCTCGTTGAGGAGCTTTTTCAAGAATCGTACGTTGATGCACCATGTATCAGCAGCTGTTACGATTACGTAGTGTATGGCCTTCGGTCCCTTCGTTTGAAAGTAGGCAATACCACGGTTGATGGCATCACACGCGCCTTGAAAATGGCCGCGATTTTTTTGTTCGATAAAAACGTCTTCGAGGTACTTCCGGCAGGGGAAGCTGGGATGTTGGTTGTGAACATGGACGGTATGGACACCGCCGAACGCTGGTGCGTACAATTTTCTCGAAATTTCCTGCTGAATCCGCGCGTCGTCAAGATGCTGGTATGAATAAATCAGATGGCCGATCATATTGTTTTATAGAATTGTAATTCATTCGAGCGCCTTGAGTATACCATGGATTTCATTAATGGAGGTTACTTGCACAAGTTTACTTCTGTATTCTGAGGCGTTCGGTAAACCCTTCACGTATGCGAGGAGATGCTTGCGAATTTCAAGCATAGCAACTTTTTCGCCTTTCAATTGCCAGAGAAGTTCTGCATGTTTGAGTATCAAGGCGATTTTATCACTGAAGTTCGCTGGATGCAATTTGGCAAAAACCCACGGATTGCCGATTGATGCACGTCCGATCATGAAACCGTCAAGGTTGCCAAGTTTTTTCATTCCATCGCTCATATCCGCAATATCCCCATTGCCGATGACCGGAATCGTTAGTTCCCGTTTCAGGGCGTAGAGTGGGTTAAAATCTGCATGGTCGGAGAACCCTTGCTTATACGTTCTTCCATGAACCGTGATAAGCTGGGCACCTGCGTTTTCTACGCCTTTTCCAAATGTGATAAGATCGTCTGCGCTATCCCATCCGAGGCGTGTTTTTACGGAAATGGGCAGTTTTGTCGCCGTCGAAATGCTTTCGATCAGCCGGTATGCAAGGTCTGGTTTTTTCCTTAAAGCGACGCCGTGTTCTGATTTTACAACCTTTTTCGATGGGCATCCCATGTTAATGTCGATTCCGTCAAATCCAAGCGTTTCACAGTATTTCGCCGCCGTTATGTATGACTCGGCGTTTTTTCCGAAAATCTGGGCGATGATCGGATGTTCTTGATTATGGAATCGAAGTTTTTCTTGCAATTTTTTTGCTTTGTGGTGCAAGCCATCAGCCGAAACGAATTCGGTGAACACAACAATGTTCCGATTCACCGTTTTACAGGTACGCCGAAAGGCGCTGTCTGTATAGCCATCCATGGGGGCCAGGCAGATGACCGGCCGTGGCAAGTTTGCCCACAGCGAATGTGGCATACGGGGAATGTTATTTACTGCCCCAGATCGCATCGAGGAGCTTGGTGCGGGTTATTGTTACTGCCGGAACGAGGCCGGCGGCGATTGCAACCCATATCAGCGTTTCAAGCCGTGCAATAAAATCTCCAGGGTTGACGAGCAGTTTCGCGTCTGCGATTGGGAGGACAAACGGATGCGCGTTAAAATAGGGCACGATGATTGCAAAAAAGAGGACGGTTCCAAGTAAAACGCCCGCTACGGAATATACCGCAGAGAGAATAATATACATTGCCCGAATCAAGTACGGGCGTATGCCGATGGCACGGAGGATGCCGATTTCTTGCCGCCTCGAAGAGATGTCAATGTAAATGACTATGAACACAGTAATGGCGGCAATAAGCACGCCGAAAATCGATAGAATAACATTTATGCTGAGAAAACTATCACTGACAGAACTCATCAGTGAGCTAGCCTGCTGCCAACTATAGATATTTTCACGAACGCCACGGTCTTTGAGTGACTGCATGACGTTTTCTTCATCACCCTCAAGGTTAATGGTAACCGAGATTGACGTTGCTTCGTCGACATATCCAGGATTCATTTTTTTAAGCGCTTCTTGGGTAATAAAGCCACGCTGGTCTGCGGTATTAAATTTAGTTTTAAAAATTCCCCTGATCGTAAATTCGTACTCAGTGTTGCCGAAAATAACCGCAACCGTATCTCCGACGCTGGCACCTTTCAGTGAAAACGGATTATCCCCCTCGTTTGTCGTTTCAGTACTGGTGATATCGTTTCCCAATAAAATTCCGGTTTCGTCAGAAGGATCGAGGTACTCACCATCGATGATTTTCTCAGATACGGTCGTAACTTTTTTTTCTTGGTCAGGATTGATTGCATAGATGGACCATGAGCCCTTCTTTCCGTCGAATTTCAGTGTGCCCGGAACGAGCATTTGCGCGCTTGCTGCAGTCACTCCATCTGTTGATTCAATACGATTGATAGTTTCGGAACTGTCGCTGATAAAGTCTTTGCCATCGCGTGGCGTTATGAGAATATTGCCGGTCGTGGTAGTGATGATCTGTTTATTAAACCCATCGACAATGCCGTTGAAGAGAGACGGAACAAAAATCATGTTAATGAAAGCGATTGACATGAAAAAAATGATGAGCGACAGCGTCCATTTATTGCTTCGCAGCAGGTGTTTCCAAGACAAGATAAAAGGGATTTTGTATTCAGCTTTCATACAAGTGAGCCGTCAGCGAGTTTAATAATGCGGTGGCCGTATGCAGTTTCTTCTTCCTCGTGGGTAATCATGACAATTGTCGACTGATCGTGTTCATTGAGCCTTTTGAAAACTTTCAGTACGTCTTTCGCAGCGATTGAATCCAGGTTTGCCGTCGGTTCATCGGCAAAGATCACTTCCGGATGGTTGATGAGGGCGCGTGCGATTGCGACTTTTTGCTGTTCTCCACCTGAGAGCTGGCGAGGTAGGTTTTTAATTTTATATTCCAGGCCGACTTTTTTCAGTACTTCAATGGCACGTTTCCGGCAGGACGCAGATGATTCAAGCATCATTGCAGGCAGCATGACATTCTCGACGGCTGACAGTTCGGCGATGAGCGCATATTCTTGGAAAATATATCCTAAACGTTTTAAGCGTATAGACGCCCGTTCCCGTTCAGGCATTTTCGTTACGTCTTTGTTTTTCAGGAGAATTTCGCCCGAATCTGGCTTATCGAGAAGCCCAAGCTGCCGGAGCAACGTCGATTTTCCCGAACCATTTCTGCCGGTAATTATCAAAAAATCACCCTTGTGGATAGTAAGGGAAACATTCTTCAGCGCAGGCACGTGCACTTCTCCAAGACGGTATGTCTTGAAAATTTTATTAACTTGAATAATTGTTTCTTGCTGTTGCATACGGCAGTGTGATTTCTAGTATACCATTTTATGGAGCTAAAAAAAAGTCCCGCGATTCATCGATACGCTCAAGGTATTCGCTGGGCGCTTATGGCACCATTGTCGTCGTCTGGAGTTCCTCGAAAATTTTACCGACAGGAATTCCGCCGAGTTGGATGTGCTTGTATTGGCGGACCAGCGCAGAACGCGCTGCAATGAATGTTGGGTTGGCAATCCCATTCTGGATGGCCAGGTGAGCCTCGGTAAATGCGGCAAGATTGTCGGCAACTTTGATTAGATCGCCGTCGCGGGCATTGTATTGATCCATATTATACAAGCGGTTGATTCTATCAGTTGTTGTGCGCATTCGTTTGCCGTTGTTCATTACGACGGTTTCAAATTCCCTGTCGGTGTAAAATTTCAGATCACGCTTCCACGCAGGGACGAGCGTATAAACTTTTTCCTGCATGCGTTTTTGTTCCTCATCGCGGATCAAATCCCGCAATCCAGGGACAGACATTTTGACCGGATTGATAATATCCCTCGTGAGGACTTCTGGAAGATCATGGAATAACCCCGTAAAGTAATTATTGACCATGCGTTTTTCGCATGCGCCTATTTCCAGCGAGAGAAGGTGTGACAGCATAGCGACGATAAGCATGTGGCCGAGTACTGACGTGCGGGGTTCGCGGTGCAAATGGCTCCATCGCACTTGGAAACGAAGCGTTCCGCACAGGTCGATGAAACGACCATAATTCTTTTCTGGTTGAAGCAATCGCAGCAAGCGGCGGACGTCAGCTGCTTGTTCCTGGGCTTTCAGTTCGCGGCCGATATCAGCAATTTCAGCACTGTTGGGGTTGGCACGTTTAATAATATTAAATTCCCAGCGTGTTGCTACAAGGTGTGCGGTATTTAAAACCTGCCGGTTAACGTCGGTAATCGCATTACGTTTGTTAAAATGGGAATGAAAACGCTTCGTGAATTCTTTACCGAGTGGATTCAGCTCGGGTGCGAGTTGCCGGTATACCCATGCATTCAGCCTGTCGTACCGTTTTTGTTTATGTTTAATGCGGTAAAAGAGCTGGGGCTTCAAATCGGTGAGCACCAGGCGCTGCAGGTATTCAAAAATACCGCCTTCGATGATTGAACGCCAGGAGAAATTCGGTTCGCGCTCGGAGAGCCTTCCGAGAACATACGCAATAACCATTTTATGCGCTTGTTTGTCCAACTCCCGAAGCTCGACTGGGCGGATCTGGTCGTTCCAGCGCTGCATGTTGGCGGGATCGAACAGGCGAATGATCAGTTTGCCCGTGATCATAAGAGTGTTTGCTGCGAACCTAATGTTTTAATGATAAGCGGGGAGACATCAACGTTTGCTCGCTCTTGTTCGATCGTATTCGCCAAAAACAGGTGTTTGTATTTGTGGGTGATACGGTCGATGCCGCTTTCGAGAACACCGTGTGTGATCAGTGCAACAACATCACGTGCCCCGCACTTTATGGCAGTATCATAGAACCGGTCGAGGGTGCCGCCTGTTTCGAGCAGATCGTCGATGACGCCGACCATCTTACCTTGTACCATCTGACCGAACTGCTCGTCGGAATGGATTTCTGTATGGTATGAATGAATCCGCTTCTTTTTTGTCCCTGAGATGCCGGTTCGCCGGTGGGAGCCAGCGTCGGGAGTTGAGAAAACCATATCCGGGTAAAGTTTTAACGCTGCCTGTTTCAAGAGCGGCAATGCGGTAATATTGTGGAACGGATAGTTTGTCGCCCACAGCCTGCCATGAAAATGGGCATCGATCGCGTAAATCTGGCGGACTTTATAATAGGATGTCAGTTTTTTGAGGAAATTTTCAGCGACGTTTGTTTCGCCATGTTCAAACACCTTGTCTTGCATTCCATACGGAAAATAGGTAAAGAATATTTCGATATTGTCAATTTCAGCATTGTGGAGAATCGAAACCAGCATCTCGAGTTCCGCCAAACCCTTATTCGGGTGCGGCTGGCCTGCATGGAGTATAACCGCCCTGTCTTTGATTTCACTTACTTTTGAAAGCCGCGTATACCGCTCGCCATCAGGGAAGTAGTACGTGCCGTCCTTGTTCGTATCGGGAACCATGACTGTGATATGGGGAGCGTTCACAAGCTTCTTAGCAAGGTGGTGGGTCGTTGACGTTGGGATGATCGTCAGCTGCATAGGGAAAGTAAGGATGATTTATAAACGTTATGAGACCATAATCTGCTTTTTACACCAGTCTGTGGATCGCGTTGTACGAAGGCCGTCCAAGAGGGTGCGTGCGGATTTCGTTTTAAGCCGCCGCTCAACGTTTTCGATCCATACAGTAGCCAGATCAATGCCACGCTCAAGGTATTCTTTTGCAGTGACTGCCTGTTCGAGGTAATCAGCGTCTTTGGCGATGATCCCAGCTTTTGTCTTCCGGTCCTCAACCTGTTTCCATAACAAATAGATTTTTTTACCGAGTGTGCCGAGGTTTTTAAGTTGTGCACGAACTGCGCGTGCCTCATCTCGTTTGACATAGTGTTTCGCGACATTATGGACATCGCCGGTCCGGCATTCTGCGATATCGTGGAAAACAGCCATGGTGCACACTTCCTCAGGATTTGGGTACTGCTCAAGGTGGGCAAGCGCATACGCGATATGAGCGACGCGCAGCGAATGGTCAGTTACTTTTTCAGGGTGTTCGACGCCAGCTAAACGCCACCCTTCGTGTTCGACTTTCTTCAGCTGCCCGAGTTCGAAGAAAAAATTGAGGATATCCTTAGTTGTCATGCGTTTATTGTTAACGTTTATCGCACGCTTACAGTATAGTACATTTGTAGCCGTAATAAAAATGGCCCTTCCGTATGCCGAAGGGGGAAATTGGATAATAAAAAGAGCCTAGGTGTGTGATGAAAGTATAGCGTCTACGATTGCCTTGAGTTCGGTCGCGTTTGTGTAGGGCTGAAGATGGATATGCGGATTGCCTTTGACCATGAGCGAGACCGTCGGTTCATAGTGGCTTACGTACAGGGCGTATATGCGTTTATTTTTCGCCAAACAATATTCAAGCTCCATGCCCACACCTAAACTTGGGGTGGTTACTTCTCCAATGATGATTTCTGCCGCATCGATCCACTGCTTACATTGATCGTGGATTTGCCGCGGGGGCTTTTGTGCTTCTTTTTCAACTACATCGTCATCAATTACAATTGCGTTCAGGACTGTATGGCCATGCTGCTGAATTCTGCGTACCAACATTTTACAGTATTGAATATTATGGCGGCCACCATGGATGGAAATGGGACAAAAAATATTCATACATGGATCGGTAGGACAATCTGAAACTATTTATATTCTATCATATTATTGTTGATCCGATAATACTCTTTTGTCCAAGCTCAACTTAACGTGGTATACTACATACCAATATGAAACGAACATGGCTGGTGGCAAAACCGATTTCAGATTCAGTGCGGGCACGATTCGCCGAAGTAGACCCAATTATAGTGCAGCTTCTCCATAACCGTGGTTTTACGACTCAGACCGCGATTGATGAATTTCTCAATCCGGATTACGGCCAGGACCTGCATGATCCGTTCGTCTTCAAGGACATGGCACGGGCTGTTAGCCGCATTTTTGCTGCAATCGAGAAACGCGAGGTGATTACGGTCTACGGTGATTATGATGCAGACGGCGTTAGTGCGTCGATAATTATGGTCTCGACCCTTCGTAAGCTGGGTGCCGACGTGAATATTTACATCCCGCACCGCCAATCCGAGGGGTATGGTTTGAACGTAAAGACAGTCGATGACCTTGCGCGGTCAGGCACGAAGCTCATTGTGACCGTTGACTGTGGCATTGCCAATAAGCTGGAAATTGAGCGTGCAAATACGAAGGGTGTAGATGTTGTCGTCACTGACCATCATGAGCAGCCGCCGGAGCTACCACCCGCGTATGCGATTATTAATCCGCACCTCGACCAGGAAACATACCCATTCCGTGAGCTGTCGGGCGCTGGTGTGGCGTTTAAGGTAGTTCAAGCGCTTCTTGCACGAGATGGCGCCACGCGCGTGCCCGCAGGTTTTGAAAAATGGCTTCTCGATATTGTTGCTATCGGTACGATAGGCGACTGCGTACCGATCATCGGTGAAAACCGAACCCTGGCACGCTACGGGCTTGTAGTCCTGCGAAAAACGAAACGCCATGGATTACAGGCGATTGCGCGGTCAGCGCGTCTTGATATTGCCACCGTCGATACGAACGGCGTCAGCTTTAGCATCGTTCCACGGCTCAATGCGGCAGGCCGCATGCACCATGCAAATATTGCGTATGAACTCTTGATGACCGAGGATGCATCAGTTGCCGCGGATGCCGCAGCGGGTCTCGAGCGCACCAACCAACAGCGCCAGCGGTTGACTGAAACAATGGTCGCTGAATCGAGGAAGCAGATCGGTAGTGTCGGCACCAGTCGTTTGCTGAGCGCAATTGGCGATGGCTGGCAGGCAGGCGTTGTCGGCCTCGTCGCGGGGAAGCTCGCTGACGAGTTCCAGCGGCCGGTCCTTATTATGGGTCGACATCATGGCGAAGTTATCGGTTCGGGCCGGTCGATCGAAAAATTTGATATTACTAAGGCACTGATCGAGTGTCGGGAGTATCTCGTGCGTTTTGGTGGCCATGCGGAAGCGTGCGGTTTTACGCTTCAGGCCGGGAAGGTTGCTGCATTCCTGAAGAAAATGGTTGCCATTGCAAATCGCGAGATTCGGGAAACCGACATGGTCAAGCGTATTATGATCGATGCTGCGGTGCCGCTCGATGCCATGACCTGGGATCTCGTAACCAAGCTGCAAGATTTTGAGCCATTCGGCATTGGGAACCACCAGCCGCGGTTTGTTGCCTACAAGCTTACGATCGCTGAGATGCATGCAGTTGGAAAAGACGGCAAGCATCTGCGGTTTGTTCTTCAGGATGGCGCGACCTCGAGAAAATTTATCGCATTTGGATTCGGCAAGCGTTGGTGCGATGCACTGTCAATAGGCGATACCGTCGATGTAGTGTTTGAGATATCATTCAATGAATGGAACGGAAGCCGTGAGTTGCAGTTGAAAGTCATCGACATCGTAAAATGCACGGATTAAGCAAAGCTTAGCGTGCTCTCGTGAGATTGTAACCGTGATGCCCATGAATTACCAATGATGGGTTTTTTAAGATAGTGCTTTAAACCAACCATTTTTTCGTTCAATTAATTCTTGTCAATGCTACAGATTGAGTGCTATGATGCACTGTATGAAGCATGAAAAGCTAGAAATTTTTACTGACGGAGGGGCGCGTGGCAATCCCGGACCAGCCGGTATTGGCGTTGTCATATGGCACGGCCATAGCCTCGTGGGCACGTACGCGAAGTATATCGGCGAAGCCACGAATAACCAAGCAGAATACCAAGCGGTTCTGCTGGCGCTCGAGCAGGCAAAACGCATTGGTGCCCGTGAACTGGACGTGTATATGGACAGCGACCTAGCGGTAAACCAGCTGAACCGGAAATTTAAAATAAAGGATCCGGTGCTCGGGACACTGTTCGTGAAAGCGTGGAATATGATGGTCGGATTCAAGCGAGTTACATTCCACCACGTTCCGCGCGAGAAGAACCACGAGGCGGACAAATTGGTAAACCAAGCTATCGACAGACGCGCATGATAATGAATATCATTTTTGGGATCGTGCTGCTCGGCTTTTTGGCATTCAGCCTTGCATGGTACATCTCTACCAAGGTGATACGCCAGCCACGTGAAATTCACTCAGACGACTGGAACCGTTACCAGCTTCAGCCGGAGCGTTTAACGTTCACTGCAACTGACGGTTTGGCGCTCGCGGGTGCATTTATTCCCGGAACGAATGGCGCAACGATAATTCTTCTTCATGGGTATGGCCGCTCGAAGGAACAAATGCTCCCGCAGGCTAGTTTTTTGAATAAAGCCGGGTATGCGATATTCATGTTTGATTTTCGAGGTTCTGGTGAAAGTCAGGGGAAATATATAACATTTGGCGCACGTGAACAGCGTGATCTGGCCGGCGCGATCGCATATTTACGAACTCGTAAGGATGTTGATCTCTCCCAGATCGGGTTGCTTGGCTTTTCTATGGGTGGCGCAGTTGCGATAATGAAATCCGGCGACATCCCCGAAATTAAGGCGATCGTCATTGCTTCTTCATACGCGCGCTTCAAAACGATCATTTGGAAAAACTTCCAGGATTACCTGAAGGGAATACCCTTTTTTCCGATCGGCTATTTCACCATCTGGATGATCAAATTACGAACCGGATGTTATCTTCCGACGATTGCGCCGGTCAAGTATATCCATACATTACGCGCCCGGCCATTGATGATAATCCATAGTTCATATGATAAACGCATCCCAGTCGAGGAAGCATTTGAATTCTATAAAAAAGCTCCTTGGCTGAAGGAGTTTTGGCTCGTGCAGCATGCAGAGCACGATGAAGTGTATACAATTACAGGGGATCAGTACGAGGAAAAACTGCTGAATTTTTACCGTCAATACTTACTGGGTCTGTAAACGGTCGGGGTAATTACAGAATAAACCGTCGACCCCTAATTTAATCATCCGGTCGATATCATCAAAATCGTTGACCGTGAAAACGAAAACCTTCAATCCACGTCGATGGGCGTCATTAACGAATTCTTGGGAGATAAATTCTTGCGATAAGTTAATGGAGTAAGCACCTAAATCTTCTGCTGGTTTGGCAAGTTCAGCTGGGATGCCGACAAACAGCGCCCCAATTCTAATATTAGGCAACAATTTTTTAAAAGTTGCCAATTCTGGATGGTTAAATGAAGAAACTAGAAATTGTTCTGCTTGCCAATTTATCTTGCTGAGATATTCTTTAATCAGTTTAGCGACTGGTTTTGCGGTGCCGGCTCCTTTGAGTTCGATGTTGATGGCAATTTTTCCATTGACCAGATTCAGTATTTCAATAAGGGTTGGAATTTTTTCTCCCTGTCCGGCATCGAGTTTCTTAAGCTCGGACAGTCTTTTTTCAACCACATAACCCTGACCATTGGTCGTACGGTCAACTTTATCATCATGAATGACGACAAGCTCGCCACTGAGGCAAACATAGACATCAAGCTCGATCATGTCTGGTTTATACGTCAGAGCGTGCCTGAAGGAAGAGAGGGTATTTTCCGGTTTATATCCTGAGGCGCCCCGGTGGGCGATATTAAGCACCTTTTTTTGCATAGCTGCGTTTATTAATGGTAATTACAATATCAAGTATACCACAGTTTATTGACAAAAAACGGCTTTTTGGCTAAGATATATTCTGCCTAAGTAAACCGGGTGATTGCTTTTTTACAGGCAAAAAAGCTTGCAAAAAAGAGGAAAGTCCGAACACCCCTCGCCCATAAAAGGCAAGGAAAAGGATAGTCGCGAAATGCGACCGGGAGCAGCGATCAAAAGGGCTATAGTCTTTTGAGTGTTGTCTTTCAGGGACAGTGTCACAGAGACAAAACCGCCGATGGCTCCGAACTTGTTTCGGGGATCAGGCAAGGGTGAAAAGAGGTGAGGTAAGAGCTCACAGGTTCTGGTGGCGACGCCAGAGCGTGAAAAACCCTATCCGGTGCAAGACCAAGTAGGCCCCGTCATCTGGCGGGGTGGGTTGGTCGCATGACTCCGACGGCAACGTCGGGGCTAGATAGATAATCATCCGCCTTCGTTCTCCGAACTCCGGCGGACAGGCTCCCCATGGGACTTGTCGACCGTAGCTCGGAGAGCGGAGGTCGACAGAATTCGGCTTACAGGTTTGCTTAGGCGCTTTTCTATATATAATGACATCAATCCGCAGTGTACATCAATGAAACGCTCTGAACTAATTTTTAGCATGATACTCATACCAGTTGACTACTGTATGGTTATACTGGCTGGTTTTTTTGCATATCAAATGCGGTTTATTCCGTTCTTCACCGAATTACGGCCAGTAGTATCAGAAATTGTATTACGTGAGTACCTCGGATTTTTATTTGTCGTGCCGATAATTTTTATCGTTATTTTTGCACTGAGCGGTTTGTATGCCATCAAAATTACCCGACGGCTGATCGATGAAGCGACCAGCTTGTTTGTTACTTGTACAGCGTCTATCGCGATTGTTATCATTATCATTTTTTTCCAGCGGGAGCTCTTTTCATCCCGCTTTATTGTTCTCATCGGCTGGATATTATGCATCGTGACGGTTATGATAGGCCGTTTTATCGTTCGTGGAATCCAGCGTGCGCTCCTTCGTCGCGGTGTTGGGCAACACAATGTGCTTATCATCGGCAAGGACAAGACGACCGAGGACATCATTAAACAAATTTACCAGCACCCGACGTTCGGGTACCGGATTCTTGCCCGGCATGACAGTTTTAGCGATGACGTACAGAAGCAGGTCACTTCATCCCTCGCCACCAATTCGATTGATGAGATTATCCAGGCCGATACGAGCCTCCCCAAGGAGCAGGGGTTTGCGATCCGAAATTTTTGCAATGATCACCATATTACATTCAAGTACACGACAGACCTTTTTGAAGTGCAGCCAACCCATATTGAAATTAATACGATCGCGGGCATACCAATTATTGAGGTTAAGCGTACCAAGCTGGAAGGGTGGGGGAGGATATCAAAACGAATATTTGACATGGTCTTCGCTACGATTTTTTTAATCGTCATATCGCCACTTCTCCTGATTGTGGGGCTGCTCGTCGCCGTCGATTCAAAGGGTGGAGTTTTCGTAAAACTTGAGCGTGTTGGGGAGCGCGGCAAGACCTTTACATTGTATAAATTCCGTTCAATGGTCCAGAACGCACATTTGCTCAAAAAAGACCTCATTCAGCACAATGAGCGGTCTGATGGCCCACTGTTTAAAATTTCTAATGATCCGCGCATTACGCGCATCGGACGCTTCATCCGAAAAACAAGCCTCGATGAATTGCCCCAGTTTTTCAATGTTTTAAAGGGGGAGATGAGCATTGTCGGACCGCGACCGCACGAACCAGAAGAAGTATCGCGCTACGAACGGTGGCACCGAACGTTACTGACCATTAAACCTGGCCTTACCGGGCTCGCCCAAATTTCAGGACGGTCAGACCTTAAATTTGAGGACGAAGCCAAGCTTGATATTTATTATATTGAAAACTGGTCCATGAAGCTCGATTTACAAATTTCACTTAAAACCCCACTCGTTGTTATCTCTGGCAAATCAGCGAGCTAATGTATGAAAATCGCACTCGTCCATGATCATCTCAATCAGCTTGGCGGGGGAGAGCGGGTTTTAAAGGCCCTTTGTGAAATGCACCCCGAAGCGCCGGTGTATACCCTCATTTATGACCCGATAGGAACGCAGCATCGTTTTGACGAATATACGATTAAACAATCGTTCATTTCGCACTTTCCATTTGCCCGTAAAAAATTCCGGTGGTACCTGCCGATGATGGTTCCGGCCACTGAGAGCTATGATCTCTCGGGATACAACGTTGTCTTTTCCGATAGCTCAGGGCTCGCAAAAGGCGTACTCACTCCTCCCAAAACGCTGCATATCTGCTACTGCCATACACCCACGCGCTACCTGTGGAGTGATCATAATGAAATCATCGATAAGTTTGAGCGGAAGCGTTTAATCGGGCGGGCGTCCCAACTCTATCGTAGTTATCTCCGCATCTGGGATCGGCTTGCAGCAGATCGAGTTGACCGTTTTATTGCGAATTCAAAGTTTGTTGCGAAACGAATACAGAAATACTATAAGCGTGATAGTGTCGTTATCAATCCTCCCGTGAATACTGACCGGTTTTCCATTACCGATTCACAGGATGATTATTATCTCATGATAACGAGACTCCGGCCATATAAACGGGTTGACATAGCGATCCAGGCGTTCAATAAGCTCGGCTTACCGCTTTATATTATCGGTGAGGGTGAGGATGAGGACCGCCTTCGCTCGATGGCAGGACCTCATATCAAGTTCCTCGGTTTTGTTTCTGACCAGAAAATCGCGGAGTATTATTCCCGTTGTAAAGCGTTTATCCATCCGCAGGAGGAAGATTTTGGCATTACGTGCGTTGAGGCTATGGCATCAGGCCGCCCGGTTATTGCGTACGGATCTGGCGGAGCTCTTGAAACTGTTGTGCCTGGCACGACCGGCGTTCTTTTCGATGAGCAATCGTGGGAGGCGATTGCGGACACCGTCATTCATTTCAAGCCGGAGAACTTCGATTCAGCGATGATCCGCCAACACGCGGAGCAGTTCAGCGTAGCTCGGTTTAAAGACCGCATATCAACATTTGTCGAGCAGGCTTGGCAAGAATTTAAAAATACGTAATACTTTATCTACGAGGAGCACAAGAGTAATTTTTATGGGCATATTCCTTCGATTCAAATGGGTCATTATCGCTACAACCGCTGTGGCTATTGGGGCTGCGGTTATCAGTAGTCTCGTGAAGCCTGTGGAATACGACACGTCACTATCGTTTTCTATCAACAGGATTAACCGGCAGGACACAACCGAGTATCAGTATGACGGCTACTACGCCATCCAAGCCGCTGACCTCTTTTCGCAGACTGTCATGAGCTGGATGATGACGCCGTCGGTGCTGCTTGAAATCTATGAACGGGCCACGATCGATCCGCGTATTTCATCAACTGAGCAATTCACTTCTCGGTTCAAAGTAAAGCAATATTCACCCCAGAATATCGCAGTACGGTTCCGTGAGCGTGACCGAGCGACCGCGGAGACAATCGCTGCCGCAATAACACAAACAGTTGAAGAACGCGCAACTGCAGCGGTGCAAACCGCTGACCAAAAGGCTTTTTTCCAAGTTATCGGAGCGAAACCTGTCATTGTGGAAAAACGGCCGGCGCTCTGGTTTAATGCGGCCATCGGTCTCTTCGCTGGGTTGATTGTCGGTGTAACAGCGTCGTATAGCATCGCATACCTTAAAACCGGGCGCGTATCTACCGCAAATGATTCTGCCCATGCGAATCGCGATTGATATCAGATCCCTTGTTGAGCCCAATCCATCCGGTGTAAGCGAATATACATCGCACATCGTTTCAGAACTCGTACAGAGCGAGAGTAAGCACGAGTTCGTTTTGTTTTCAAACGCTGTGCATCCGATTCCCCGAGAACGCCTCGATCCGCTGCGAGCCGATTGTGCCCGAGTTGTTGAGCGAGCGATACCCAATAAATTATTGAACACGTCACTCGCATTGCTTTCTTTTCCGCCGCTTGACCGGGTCGTTGGCGGCGCTGACCTTTTCTTTTTGCCTAATATGAATTTTTTTTCATGTACGGATTCATGCAAACTCGTCCTTACCGTACATGACGTTTCGTTTTGCCACCAAGGTTTCTATGGGCTGAAACAACGGATATGGCATCGGGCAGTACGGTTCAAAAAATTGCTGAAACGCGCAGAACGGATTATAACAGTTTCAGAGAGCACGAGCCGTGATTTGCAGTGTTCGTTTGGTGTGCCGGCAGACTCCATCGAAATTATTCGTCTCGGAGTTGATCGCGAACGGTTTCGCCCGTGCTCAAGCGATGTTTTGGAAGAGGTCCGGCATCGGTATGGATTGCCAGGTTCGTATATTTTATCGCTCGGAGCGGTTGGACCCAGGAAAAACACGGAAGGGTTCATACGTGCCTGGAACCATGCTCGACAAGCGCACAACCTTCAGTACAAGCTGGTCATCGCAGGCAGTATGCATAGCACAGGCCTCCCAAAACACCACCGGGACGTACTATTCACAGGATACGTAGCGGATAAAGACAAACCGGCACTGTACCAGGGCGCGCGGCTGTTTGCATACCCATCATACTATGAAGGGTTTGGACTCCCCGTGTACGAAGCAATGGCGTCTGGGGTGCCCGTTCTGACGAGTTTTTCAACCTCGCTGCCTGAAATCGCGAGGGATGCCGCAATCCTGGCTGATCCCTATAACATCAGTGAGATGTCTCGTGCGCTTTCGATACTCGCGACGGACGAAGCGCTCCGCCGTTTATGCGTGATAAAAGGGAACGCCGCAGTTGAAACGGCAACGTGGCCGTCGGCGGGAGCTCAAACACTTTCTTTATTTGATTCATTACAGTAACCTATGCGAATTGGAATAGACGCGCGTTTTTACGGAACATTTGGCAAGGGCCTCGGCCGGTATACCCAGAAGCTTATTGAGCATCTCGAGCGGATTGATCACGAGAATGATTATTTCATCCTTGTTCGAAGGGAAAATTGGGCTGATTATCAACCTACGAACCCGCGGTTCAAAAAAGTTCTTGCGGATTTTCGCTGGTATACAATCACCGAGCAGATTCTTTTGCCCCTGAAACTCTGGACACTGCGCCTGGATCTTGTCCATTTTACCCATTTTAATGTACCACTATTGTATTGGGGGAAATTTATTGTAACTGTCCATGATTTGATACTGACGAAATATCCCACCCAGCGCGCGACTATGCTTGGGCCGCTTCAGTACGCATTAAAACATTTTGGTTACCGGATAGTTATCCGTTCTGCCATCAGACGTTCACGGCGGATAATTGCCGTTTCCAAATATACAAAGCAGGAAGTTGTGCGTTATTTCAATGTTGATCCGCTGAAAATTTCCGTGACCTATGAAGCAGTTGACCAGGCCCAGAAACCATCACCTGATAGCCCTGAGGCACTCCGCCGTTACTCAATTCAAAAACCGTACATTCTCTATGTCGGAAATGTCTATCCGCATAAAAATGTTGAAGGGCTCCTCCAGGCATATAAGAAAGTTGCCATGGCAATGCCGCATGTACGCCTCGTTATCGTTGGCAAAGAAGACTATTTTTTCAAGCGGGCGAAAGAAACCTCTCAAACCCTCGGAATCCGCGACGGTGTGATTTTTACCGGTTTCGTTACTGACACCGATCTGCCGGAGGTATACCGCGGCGCCTCGCTCTACGCATTTCCGTCGTTTTGCGAGGGATTTGGTTTACCCGCACTTGAAGCATGCTCCTACGGGATTCCGGTCGTCGCGAGCAACAGCTCATCCCTTCCGGAAATACTCGGCGATGCTGCGTTGTTTTTTAACCCCCACAGTATTGACGAAATCGCCCATGCTTGTATGCAGGTACTGAAAGACCCACAGCTTGCCGAAACTTTGCGTGCACGTGGTTTTGCCCGTGTTGCGAGATTCCATTGGTCTGATATGGCACGCACTACACTTGATTTATACAACGATGTATACTACAGTTAGGTATTGATATTTGTTATGGCAACACGAAACAATAGCATAAATTCTGCAGTTCGCCAGAATGGCGCCCATCGATCGCAGATCGCACGGTACCATGTTCCGCATGCAAATTTAATTGATTTGCGAAAGGTGCGGTACGATAACACGAATGCAGAAAAGACGGCCACAGTTTCTCGGACAAGCCGTTTGCGTGCTTTTTTTCTCACACTTCGGCGGTCGATAACATCCTGGATAGTCCGAATAATCAGGCATCGGCCGGAGAAGCACCGTTCCCAGGAAACGGTAATCGTAACCCCAAATCGCCGACAGGTTCAGCTGCGGGTTGCGCCTACCCCGATCCGTAAGCCTGAGCAGATGATTCCTGAAACCGAAGAAATTCCGCAGGAACGCATTGATTGGCTGCATTCGCGGCTACCGCTTGGCTGGCGCAAGCGTCTCATGGTATTTGCCGGCATCTGTGCGGCACTATCGATACCTTTTATTACGATTGGAATTTTTGAACGGGCTTCCGATGCGAAAGGTAAGGTACTCGGCAGTACGTCGGATGCATACGATTATTTACAGAGTGCGGGTGGGTTTGCTTCATCGTCGTCATTTAACCTTGCCGGCCAAGAGTTCAACAAGGCGTCTGCAAGTTTTTCAACCGCACGCGAAGAACTTGAGCGGACGGGAGGATTGTTGCTTGATATAACTTCGCTCGTGCCGAATAAAGCACAGAGTGCGCACCAGCTGCTCATTGCCGGCCAGCAACTGAGCCAAGCCGGTGCTACCTTGAGTACAGTTATTTCATGGCTCAATGCACCTGATGATTCCACAAACGTTGATGGGGGGTCATCCCTTGTCAGATTTATCAAGTTAGTACAGAATGAGCTCCCCGGAGTGATTGCGAACGTTGATGCCGCGGTTGAAGCGATGGATGCGGTTCGCCTGCAGGATATCCCTGGAGAATATCAGGATCAGGTCGCAGCAATTCAAAAGACTATTCCAACGCTTCAAGCGGGATTCCATGATATGGTTTCCGTTGCTGATGTTATGCTTACCATTCTCGGAGATGATGCATCGAGGCGTTTCTTACTCGCATTTCAGAATAACAGAGAACTTCGCCCGACGGGAGGTTTTATAGGGTCAATTGCGCTTGTCGATATATATAAGGGCACTATTGAGAATCTTGAAGTGCCCGGCGGAGGAGTGTATGATGTTGCCGGACAATTGAAGGAAAAAATTATCGCGCCAAGGCCACTGTGGCTTGTCAACGCACATTGGAATCTTCAAGATGCGAACTGGTTTTTTGATTTTCCGACATCAGCGCAGAAAATTGGCTGGTTTTTTGAACGGACGGCTGGAGCATCGGTCGACGGTGTTATTACATTGACGCCAGCGATACTAGAGAGTTTGCTGTCTGCTGTTGGGCCTATTGATATGCAGGAAGCGTATGGTGTCACCGTCGATGAATCAAATGTCGTCTATCAAGCGCAATATTGGGCAGAAATAGCATATGACCGCGTGGAGAATCAGCCGAAGCGGTTTATCAGCGACCTTATGCCGAAATTGCTTGACCGGCTGTTCAACGCAAGCCAGGATGAAATGCTTAGTATCGTCGGTACGCTTCAGCATGCAATTTTATCGCGTGATTTGCTAATACATTTATTTGATGACAAGCTCCAGGAAGATGTAGTGCAGGTTGGCGCGGATGGTGGTATCCGCACCAATGAGCGTGATTACATAGCCCTTGTCAGTACGAATATTGGCGGGGGGAAGACTGACCACGTGATTGACCAGTTTATTAAACATGAAGCAAAAATTCATGCAGATGGATCGGTAACTGACACCGTCACAGTAACACGCGCCCATCGAGGAAACGGACTTGACCAGTGGGAAAAAGTTGCAAATGTTTCGTACCTCCGTTTGTATGTACCGCAGGGGAGTACGCTCCTCAACTCTTCTGGCTTTGACGAGGTATTGCCATTTCGGTACCTGTTGCCAGATACTGACGCTGTTTCAGATGAAGATTTAGCTGCCGAGGAGTTATCTTCAATTATTGATGAAAAAACAGGCACACGTATTACGGAGGAAACAGGTAAAACGGTATTTGGCAATTGGGTCAGCCTTGATCCGGGAGAAGTGCAGCGGATTACATTCGAGTACCAGCTGCCGTTTAAACTTGACATTGGGGGCATGTTCGATCCGACAGATTACTACAGCCTCTACGTCCAGAAACAGCCAGGCGCGAATCCGGCAGCGCTGACGAGCCTGGTAACGGTTGATACCGATCTCGAATTTGTCTGGAAGCCGGATCATGCGGAGACTAAAAATGAACGCACCATTTCGTTAAGTGCGGACCTTGGAACTGACGCATTCTACGGCTGTATGCTGAAAAAATAATCATAGGCATTTCATTGCGAACGCCCAGAAAAGGGCGTTTTTTTGGGCTGATTATCGATCTGTGGATACCACCCCTTGACACTGGAAACATTATGGTATATAGTGTGTGGTTACATCGTTATTTCACAACTGTATTTTCAACGAGGAGAGAGCAAAAAAGAAGGGTATTTTTTTAACTATATATAATCCCAAGAAACGGGCTCTCCTTGCACGGACTGCTCGTTTTTTGGTGGCAGTAAATACTTAGTTAGTCCGCGCGTTTTCTTGAGCATATAACTAGTATATATGTTTTATGCTCCAGAAAAAAGGCAAACAAAAAGTGCAATCTTTTATAAAGAAGTGGGGGAAAGTATGACCAGATTCTTGTTTATGTTGGCAATGTCATTCGTCATTTTCACCGGGGTATATCTTGGGGGGAGTAATGCGCTGGAAGCATTTTTTGCAAACGTACATCCGGAAATGTATGACAGAAGCGTCATCATCATTGACGGTAAAGTCGTCCATCACTCGTGGGACGTTAGTAGCAATTGTATGATTGCTGAACTAAACCAGGTCCCGATCACGGATGTGCAATAACGAGACGTACCATATGCCAACATTAAAGGGGAGGCGTAATGTCTGATTCAGCAGGAAAGTTCTGGCTCATTGTGGTGACGGTTATAAGTATTGGGCTGCCGACTGTTACATTTCTCGCGGCCAAGCAAGGCAGTACGATATTGGCACAACGCCAGTTCAAAGCTGCCTATATGCTGTCACACAATTCATGGCAAGCTCCGATAACGCCCTGCATGTTCGCGAAGCCGGTTCAGTTCGACTTCGTGGATGTGCAGTAACGCTGATGGAAGCTTGCGTCGGCGGGTTCTCGTTTCCTTTCTCCGAGAACCCGCCCCTACTTTCTGAGCAAACGATTGATAGAACATCGTTTGTTGGGAAGGAGGACTAATAATTCGATCTTTGATAGGCATAAACATAAACAGCTGTATGGATGCAGCAAGGAGTGTACAATGAAGTACGCATGGACTGTGGTGCTGACGTTAGTGGGGGTTGTTGTCGTAAGTATCGCACTTCCGATGAAGTCCGAAATGACAGTGGCCACCTATGACGTGACCATTGACCGGGTTTACATGGTCGATGTCCAGCACGATTCAATCGTGAATGGGTATGTCGAACATGTCGCATTTTCATTCAAGCGAAACGATACAACGTTCACGCAGGATGATATCGTGAACATCGAATATTACCCGGTCACAGTTGCACGTGCGCGCATTGATGAAGTCGTGCGTGTGAAATTTTCCTTGTTCGAGCGCAAACTCGAACGGGTGTACGTTCTACGGATTCCTTTCGACGCGATTCAGTACCAGTCTGAGTCACGGCAGGGATAGTCAGGCATTGGTGGGTGTCGCCGAGCACACGACACCCACCAGCCCTTTCTCTTGAAAATATTCATGGCAACTGATGTTTTATGGAGAAAGGGCTTATAATAATGCTAAAGTTAGTTAATATTTGGAAGTCCGTTATCCACATGTTTGCCCTTGACAGGGGAAACACTATCGGATATACTGTTGAGTCACGCTGGAAGTACCTTTGAAAAGCGAATAGACGAGGAGAGAGACCCTGGAGTTATTCTATATACTCTGGGTGAATGTTTATGTAAAAGTGGCAAGTTCTGTATGCTCTCCTTGTAGGACGTACAAAATTTGTCACTTTTTTTAATAATACGCTTTAATAAGAAGGTGAAAGGGGAAATTTTGGAGGAGAGAGCGGCCAGCTCGTTGAACTCGAGCGGCTCGAGGCCCGGCCTGGGAGTAAAGCGCGGTCCTGCACTGCGATTTCACTTCCGCTATCGGCGCCACGTGCGATGGTTCGCATTGCGGACAATGTCGCACATTCGCCTCCAATATTGCCCCTTCCATAATTCCGTCACAGGGGGTATGGCGCATAGAACATGCAACGTGTTCTGTCATACCCCTCCCCATCCCAGCGGATATAAGCCATGTGCGTATGTCTGCTGAAATGGGGGACGCTCTTTGAAAGCTGAATACCTAGTAACCAATTGAAGTTGTCAAATACACTGTATAACTGTTTTTCAGGTGAAAGGAGTAATTGAATGAACCTGAAGTCTTTGTTAACCGTGATTGTGTGCCTTGCGTGTGCAACGGCAGTCCAATCACAGACTGTCATCATTACCGACTTCCCGATCGCAAAAGGAATGTCGGTCAATGAGTCATTCTGGGTCCAGTTCGACCGTAGTCTGCAACGGATCGCTGACACGCTCAAAGCGGATCCCGATGTTATGGTCGTCGTGTACGGCCAGGCCGACGCGATTCGGTATGATGCCCAGCATGATGCGAAGAATGCGGGCACAGCATTATCCCGCGGACATAGCGTCAGAAACCGTCTAATTCACGGGTTCGGTGTTGATTCAACACGAATCCATGAGGAAACCGGAGAAGTCAGGACACGCGGCGACTCGTCACGTATCGCGATTGCGACAGTGGTGAGCAGGAATGCCACTATGGCAGACCTGCAAAAGCTCAAGGATAGCCTTGCGGCGATTCCACCCCAGATTGAGATCTGCTCCACATACGTATACGTGACCGATACGACGGATCGTGTGTCAGCCCTAACAAAGCTTGCGCGTTCGATCCGCCTCGGCCTCAATGTCATCATCAACCGTGACGTTGCCAACCTGACTCCGTCAGTCGGCTGCAACATAAGGTTCGATAAGGACCTATCGATGTTTGCGACGTACGGAGCTGGGATTCTGACCAACCAGGACTTTAAGGACGAACGAGGCCAGTATATAAATGGCCATGTTGACTTTCAGTCAGTTGGCGCAACCATCTGGTTGCTCATGCTCGACCCTGAGCCCAATGATACGCTGAAGAACTTTGGCGTTACGGTGGCACTGAGCCAATTCAACATGAATGACGATTACAGCCAGATGCTCGTCAGACGCCGGTGCATCGAATTCGGGCCTACGTTGACAACGCGGCCGTGGCTTGAGGGATCAGTTCTTGTCGGCTATGGCAAGAACATGATATGGGACCGGCGTGAGCTGGTCTCGAACTGGAGCGTACGATTCGCGCTCAATGTACAAGTGTTTTAGGAGGAGTAGCAATGAAGAACTTAATTGTGATGTTGATACTGACGCTCATTGTATTGGTACTGAGCATCGGCTGCGATAACCCACCTCGGAATCTCCCGACGGCGCCGGACACATATATCGACTCGATACCATATCCGATATATATCTACGTTATCGACTCGATTCAAGTGCATGACACTACGTTGATCGACAGGTGGCACTACGATACGACGTTGGTAGTCATCACTGAGCACGACACGACCTACATACCGGTTAACAATCTGGTATACCGCGAAGAGAACCCCTGGATTCTTCCATGGCAAGTGTTTGCAGACACAGTATATCTCCACAACCCAGAAGGACGCTACATCGTTCTGTTCGACCGGAAGACACTTGGTGCCAAGCCGGATTGCCTTGAACCGGTAATTCGGATCAATGGCCACAAGCAGTACTTTTCCGTGTATGGGGATAGGGTCAAACTCTACAGCATCGGTCCGATCGACGTTCCGGCAAATGCGGCCGTAATCATCGAATTCATACCGCCTGAGTATGGCAAGATAAGTCCCGTGGACTCTTTGCCCGCTCTAGCATCGCCGACATGCCACGACTATCTGTCCGGGAAGGACTTCTTCTTCCTCGATACGGATTCAATCTCATATCGCTAGGTATTCAACTACTTCAGTAGGGGAGCAAGTGTTCAATCCACTTGCCTCTCCTACTTCCTTTTCTTTTAAAGGCCGCCGTTCAAAGAAACAGACGTGGGTGCGAACAGCATTCATATCCGCATCTGTTCCTTGAGAACACATGAGCTTTCGGCGTTTTACCAACCACACAAATGGAGGGTTAGTGACTGGCGCATATACGATGATATCTTTTGGTCCTGCACTGAGAGAGCATCATTGTTCGCGCCACGGCCTGATGCCCGCTTCTGCGAGGCCTATTCGGGCCTTCTAGCCCCCAGTTGCGTGGTTGGTAAACATTTAGCCGTTAGGAGAATAAATTATGGAAACCACGATTCCTGGGTATTGGCCATATCTAGCTAATGGGATTAACTTCGTTGTCTTGAGCTTGATTTTCGGCCTCCTGTCGTTTAACAAGGCAGGACTGAGGTGGTGGGGCAGCCGGAACGATACATTTGTCGGCTACTTCTTCGCCGTGGTATTCATTCTCTATCACTATACGTTTCTGCCGGTGCAGAACGTACAGTTGTTTAGCGAGTGGTATGCACGGTATCGGGGTGCGGATTCATTTCTGGATTTCCTCGTGTATAATTTTGTACTCCGAACTTTCTTGCTTGCCGTGTTCGGGTGGCTCTACCTGATCATGTGCACGCTCGTCCTCAACTGGGGATTTCATTTCGTTCCCAGAATCTGGAAGATTTGCCCGCCATTTGCGATTGTTTTTTACGGACTCGCAATTAGCGCGACCATCTTGCTTTGGAAAGGAACGTTCTGGGTTATCCGCATCTCGGGCTAATAACGCCAAGGCTCATGCGAGGGAAAAGTACAATAGTCGAATGCTCGTCATCTGACGAACGTACGACCGTGCTTTTCCCTCCATCCCTCGAGTTCAGAAAAATGTTTTCTGCGTTCGAGGGCTGACCTTGACAAATTAATCAAAAAGCATATACTTGTTGGTTGCCAATGAGACAACATTGGCAAAAAAGAGCTGCTGGTCTACGCGTACAGAAAGTACAACATACTGGGTGGTAAACTCTCTCCTCACTGCTTAGTATTTATAAACGCTTTCAGTATGTAGCCAGCAGCTCTTTTTTATTATATAAATATGTTTTACGACACCGTAGTCATTTTTATCGAATAACCAAATACTTGCGAAATAATGTACAAATCGGTATAATTTGAGCACGATGTTGTTAAAAATTTGGCGAAAATTAACCACCACCTTAACAGGTGGTGCGATTATAATAGCGACCGCATCTGTATTGAGCAGAGTGCTTGGTTTGGTTCGTGATCGTTTGCTTGCAGGCAAATTTGGCGCAGGGGATGAGCTCGACACGTACTATGCGGCATTTCGCATACCCGATCTCGTATTCAATGTCCTAGTTCTTGGAGCGCTCTCAGCTGCGTTTATTCCCGTTTTTGTCGAGTACCTCCAGCGTGCAAAAGAAAATTCGGGGGACCACGCTGAAGTCTGGCACCTCGCGAATTCACTCCTCAATATTTTACTTGTTGGGCTGGTCGTCTTTGGCATTTTGTTTTTCATATTCGCCCCACAGATCGTACCGCTGATTGCCCCCGGATTCGACACGGAGAAGCAAGGCATGACAGTGAACATGACACGTATTATGTTAGTATCGATCGTCTTTTTTGGCGCGAGCAATGTCATGACCGGCATGCTCAATTCGTTGAAACGATACGTCAGTTTCGCACTTGCGCCAGTCATGTATAATATCGGGATTATTCTCGGCATCGTACTGCTCGTCCCGCGCTATGGACTGTATGGACTTGCATATGGCGTCGTGCTCGGTTCATTCTTGCATTTTATTGTCCAGATTCCGGGAGTTCACCGGATTGGATACCGATACCGGCCCGTTTTTGATTGGCACGACCGGGGTGTTCGTACGATTGGAAAACTAATGTTACCGCGGACGTTTGGCCTTGCTGTTGCGCAGGTTGACCAGCTCATCAGCGTCATCATCGGATCGTTACTGGCCGCCGGCTCGGTCGCCGTTTTTACCTTCGCGAACAATCTCCAGAGCTTTCCGATTAATGTTTTTGGTGTTTCAATCGCCGTTGCGTCATTCCCGTTTTTTAGTGAGGCTTTTGCCCAAAAAAACCACCGGCTTTTTGTGCAGCATTTTTCCATCAGTTTCAGGCGAATACTATTTGTTATAATTCCATTTTCAGTGCTGATACTTGTCCTCAGGGCGGAAATCGTCCGTGTGGTTCTCGGGGCAGGCGCTTTTGATTGGGAAGATACAAAACTGACCGCGCAGACGCTTGGTCTTTTCGCACTTTCATTATTCGCACAAAGTACGATACCGCTCCTCGCGCGCTCATTCTATGCATGGCAGGATACGAGAACACCCGTTGTAATTGCGATCGTTTCACTCGTCATCAACAGTGCTGGTGCGATCATTCTCTCTCGTCCCTATGGAGTGCTTGGCCTTGGGCTCGCATTCAGTATTGCCAGTTTTTTCCAGATGATACTATTGCTCGTCGTACTGCGAAAGCGAATTGGATATTTAGATGACCGCACCATGATCCTTTCGGTACTGAAAATAATCACGATTTCCGCGATGGCGGGCGCTGTTACGTTTGCGGCACGGTATGTCATTAATCTCGGCGTTAACATGCAGACGTTTATGGGCGTGCTCATTCAGGGCACCGGCGCCGGTTGCATCGGCATTGCAGCGTATTTACTATTAGCTATCGTTTTTAAATGCGACGAAATTACCATCATAACTGAGTGGGTCCGGAAGGCACGGCAGCAATTATTCAGCAATGGCGTAAAAAAGGAATCATCAAATGGCACAACGCATTAGAAATTTTTCAATCATTGCTCATATTGATCACGGCAAATCGACGCTCGCCGACCGTTTTTTAGAAATAACCGGAACCGTCAACAAACGTGAAATGCGCGACCAGCTTTTAGACCAGATGGATCTCGAACGGGAACGCGGTATTACGATCAAACTGAAGCCAGTTCGCATGCAGTATCAGGGGTATGAGCTCAATCTCATCGATACGCCCGGGCATGTTGATTTTGCCTATGAAGTCTCGCGGTCTCTTGCAGCGGTCGAGGGAGCAATTTTACTCGTTGACGCATCCCAGGGGATCGAGGCCCAGACACTCGCAAATCTTTATCTAGCGCTGGAGCAGGATTTGGTGATCATCCCGGTAATTAACAAAATTGACTTGCCGAATGCCGACGTCGAACGGGTCCGCAACGATTTAATCAAATTAATCGGTTGTTCAGCTGACGATATTCTCCTCGCATCGGCGAAGACAGGCAAAGGTGTTGATGCGATTCTTGAACGCGTTATCCGCAATGTACCGCCACCCACGGGAGATCCGGATGCGATACTGCAGATTTTAATTTTCGATTCATTCTATGATGAATACCGCGGGGTTGTGGCATATGGTCGTGTGTTTAATGGAACGGCGAAAAAAGGACAAATACTGCACTTCATGGGAACTAATTGTCATTCTGAAGCCCTTGATATCGGTATGCTCAAACCAGCGCTGGTCTCCATCGATGAATTGCACGCGGGGGAAATTGGGTATATTACGACAGGGCTGAAAAAAGTCCATGATTGCCGCGTTGGTGATACCATAACGCATGAGCAATTTCCCGCACAGCATCCGCTACCTGGCTATCGAATGTTGAAGCCAATGGTTTTTGCAGGAATCTATACGAAAGAAGGCGATGACTATGGTAAGCTACGCGAAGCTATCGGCAAGATTGCGCTCAATGACGCCGCTTTACAATATGAGCCTGATCATTCAGAAGCACTCGGGTTCGGATTCCGCTGCGGATTCTTGGGCGTTCTGCATCTGGAAATTTTCCAGGAGCGCCTCAAGCGTGAGCACAAACTTAATCTCGTTGTAACCGCACCGTCTGTCGCATACCGTCTTGCGCTCAATGAGGGTGGCGCCCACGCACAACAGCGGCGGGATAAATCATTCCATGGAAACGAGCTCGTAATCACCAGCCCATTAAGCTTGCCGGACCGCAGCCAAATCGAGGCCGTGCTTGAGCCATGGGTTTCGGCGGACGTTGTGGCACCGTCACAATACATCGGTAATATCATGAAACTCGTGCAAGAGCGGCGCGGCCTCTATCGTACAACGGAATACCTTGACGATGCGAAAGTTGTGTTACACTACGAAATTCCGCTCGCTAGCATACTCGTCGATTTTTATGATACACTAAAAGGGGTAACGGCCGGTTATGCTTCGCTTAATTATGATTTTCTTGACTACCGATCGTGCAAGGTTGCCCGGCTTGATATACTTGTTGCGGAAGACCTCGTTGAGGCACTCGCTACAATCGTGTATGAAGATGAGGCGTACCGAGTCGGAAGGAAAGTGGTTGATAATTTGAAGGCGGTTTTGCCGCGCCAAATGTTTGAGGTGAAGGTTCAAGCATCGCTCGGGGGTAAAATCGTTGCGGCGGCAAGGGTTCCAGCCATGCGGAAAGACGTCACCGCGAAACTCTATGGCGGTGATGTTACGCGCAAACGAAAACTGCTCGAGAAGCAGAAGAAGGGCAAGCAGCGGATGAAGCGCATGGGGAAGGTTGATATTCCCCAGGAAGCATTCCTGGCAGTACTACGACGCTAGAGCCGGCAAAACGGTAAAGAGTACCATCGCTAGCACGCCGATGATTACGATCACAAGCCAGAGGGCACGAATTGTTTTTTGACGAAGCATATCTGTTTGATAAATTGTATGTTTGAAAAAGCGCTAGAAAAAAATTTAAAAGAAGACGAATCAATTGCCAGTATTGTGCGGAAGTACCCCCTTGTTTTCTTCTGGCAGATACTTATCAGTGCTGTATGTAGTATAGCACCTTTTTTCTTCCTTTTGCCACTCATGCGGGGCGGTTGGTGGGGGGTAGCGATATTTGCAGGATTTGTGGCATTTGGCCTTATAGTGGCGATCCGCATTTTGATCCAGTATTCATTTAATGTTTTTGTCATTACCGACGCTCGAATTATTGATATTGACCAACGCGGTTTTTTCGACCGTACTGTTTCGGAGACAACGTATGATGCTATTCAAGATGTAAGTTATAGGATCCGTGGAATATCTCAAACACTTTTGCACTATGGGAGTATCATTATCCAGACGGCGGGGTCGCAGGCTAATATTGAGCTCACCGGCGTGAAGAACCCTGAGCTGCTTCAGCAACTCATTATTCGGATACAACACGAGAAACAGCAGGAACGCGATGTTTCTGCCGCTGAAATTGCCGCAGCGATTAAAACTATGAAACTCAATTCCGACGAATCGGTGCCCTCGTCAACCAGCGAAGATGATCGCCGCACGCATTTCTAGGATATACGTATGCTATTAATTAAGAAAATCATTCCTTTCGCAACCGCCGCGTTTATCGGTCTGATTTTTGAAATCTGGATTCTTGCCCCAAAATTGACGTATGAAATCACCGCTGCCGCGGTGCTGGTAACATTTATCGCACTGTATGTACTGGCAGGACAGAAGTTATTTAGTGTAACGTTGTGGAATAATCTGCCGACGCCGCTCGCGTTTATCATCAGCATGTGTTCCTTTTTCCTCCTCATCGACCATCCTGTCGTTCAACATATATACATCGCAGGGTCAATTATTTTATATGGGCTAGCATTGAATAATATTTTTGCTTTTTTATATCACACAGAGAAATATCAACCGTACGCACTTGAAAATATTTATGGGTATCTAAACCTTGTTTCAGTATTTTTATTTATTGGTACATTTTACGGCATTTCATTGCTGTTTGGCGTGCCATTTGTATACTGTATCATTCCAATCGGAATTTTAGCTTCTTTCATATTCGCCCGGACGCTCTGGTCATACAAGATTCCATGGCGGGTTGGTCGGCTACATATCTTCGTAGTCGGTTTACTAACAGCCGAAACCGCCTTTGCCGTTTCACAACTCCCGACAAGCTACGTTTTCAACGCATTTATTGTCAGTATTGTTTATTATCTTGCCGTGAATATTTCGAAGGATCAATTACGCGATACCGTTTCTTTTAAGCGCGTGCGCCTCTACTTTATTGTTGGGGGCATAGCGCTCGCACTTGCCGCAGTAACAACGAAATGGATTTAATTCTCAAACCATATGAAACCGAAAGTTAGCCCGACATCACCGAAAAATACGAACCAGCAAAACGATCAGCTGAATAAACTCTACGGCGAAACCCTCCATACC
The DNA here is from genome assembly GCA_028718605.1 of Patescibacteria group bacterium. Taxonomy (GTDB): domain Bacteria; phylum Patescibacteriota; class Patescibacteriia; order UBA10025; family JAHIVO01; genus JAQULM01. The sequence continues at coordinate 92,034 of JAQULM010000001.1, read as the reverse complement.
ATTGAGAAGCCGAACCATCAGCGCATGCGGCCTGTTTCCTTATTACTCCTCGTCGTGCTCTTTGGTTTTATTGCTGGTTTTTTGGCTCCAATTATTTTGTTTTCGTATGGATCGAAAATACCAATTATTAATAAATTGCACATTTTTGAATACCCTTCGGATGCAGGTTATTTTCTTATTGGACGGCGATCTGGAAGTGAACCAACCGCAGAAGATGTTGCAGCAATTGCGGATGAAATTAAACGATCATCGGTACAAATTTATGAAATTACTGGCGATAGTGGATCCGAAGTGATGCCCAGTATCACGACCGCAAGTACCGGGAGCGGATTTATACTAACTGAAGATGGATACATCGTTTCTCACCGGAACGCCATTGCAGGTACTATGCCGCATGTTGTCGTTACGGCTACGGGAGCCCGCTACGCGGTCGTTTCAGCATATCAAGATTCTGCGTCAGATTTTGTCATATTAAAAATTGACGCACGATCCCTGGCTACATTGCCCATTGCTCGTTTGAATGCCTTAGCGTCCGCCGAGGAAGTGCTTTTGGTAAAGAATTACTTGCCTGATCGCGATGCGTTTGTAATAAAATCCGCAATTGCTGGATTTTCCAATATTCATTTGTCGAAGCAACCTGCGTTGGTTCAATCATCAGACAGCTACTACGGTGAAGTTGTTATAAGTGACGATATACCAAGCGTATTTAATTTTTCAATAGCCTATACGATTGATAAGGAGGCTATCGGAATTGTGGTTATCGGAGAAGAAGCAACGACGATAATGCCTTTTGAAGCGCTCAATCCAATCCTTTCAATGGCGTTGAGCAGTGTGCCGATTCAGCGACCGTATCTCGGCGTCCACTATCTTGATCTCATGAACGCTCCTATTGTCTCAGCGGAGCTCATCAAAGCGATTGACCGGGGTGCTTTGATTTATTCTGCCGATGCGGTGCTAGAACCGGCGGTGGAGATCGGAAGCCCTGCTGAGCGCGTTGGGCTTACTGAAGGGGATGTCATCACAGCGGTCGATGGTACGCCGGTAAACAGTGAGCAGAATTTATCCCAGATTATTCTGCAGCACCAACCCTCAGACTTACTTTCCTTGTCTGTTATCCGTAAAAACGGGAAAGAAGAGACCATAAAAGTAACCCTCGAATCCCATGAATAATGATTTGCGATTTAGAACGTTTTGGCAGCATGTTTTTTTTGGCGTCCAATGTGCGATCATAGTATGTCTTATTGGCATTGCTGTAATCCCCGGAAGTGCTCAGGCCCTAGCAACCAGCCAACCACGTGAGATCGTCGTGAAGACAGTGGGTAGTGAAACGTTGCACGTAATTTCACTCGCTCCGGATGAAAACACGGCGATACTACTTGGACACTTACAGGACGATCCTGCCATTGATTTTGCAGTACCGAATTATCAGTACACGATGGCCTTGGAACCAAATGATGAGTATTATTCTTCACAATGGTACCTTTCCAAAGTAGACGCACCAGTAGCGTGGGATTATTCAACAGGCGCACATGAAGTTACGGTTGCGGTCCTTGATTCTGGTGTCGATCTTGATCATCCCGACCTGAGGGGTGTAATGTGGCGTAACTCCGATGAAATAGCCGGTAATGACGTTGATGATGACCACAATGGGTATATTGATGATGTTTCTGGTTGGGATTTCACTGCAGACACACCTGATCCGCAACCTACATTCGATCAGGGCTGGACGGAATCGGGCATTCACCATGGTACTGCGGTTGCCGGTGTTATCGGCGCGATTGGCAATAACGGTGAGGGTATCGCTGGGCTCACCTGGAGCACCCGAATCATGTCCGTACGGGTTCTTGATGGTGCAGGTGTTGGTAATACAAAAGACGTTTATTCAGGTATTCTATACGCAATCGAAAATGGTGCTGATTTAGTAAATCTAAGTTTTGTCGGCTCGAACAATGATTCACTTCTCGAAACGGCCATCCAGGCCGCAACTGATGCCGGTGTACTCGTTTTTGCGGCAGCAGGTAACGAAGGGATTAATATCAACACATCGCCACGGTATCCTGCATGCTCCGCAGGGGTAATCGGTGTCGGCGGCACAACGAGCACCGACAGGCGCTTAGTCTTGTATTCCGGTGATACGGTTACGGGAGGATCAAACTATGGCTCACACTGTGTGGATATTTCGGCACCAGGCAGTGATTTTTTCAGTACGATCGTATATGATCCAGACCATGGGCTCAACGACTACTATCGTGGAGGTTGGTCGGGTACATCAGTAGCATCACCGATGGTAGCTGGCGCCGCTGCACTATTAAAAGCATATGATAGCTTATTGACGAACGCAGAGATCATTAATCGTCTCAATAATTCAGCTGTTCCAATTAATTATTCTGGAGCAGCTCCCGAGGGCAGTTTAGGTAGTGGCAGATTGAATTTTGATGCAGCCGTATTTACTGCCGTTGAAACAACAATAACGGATCGAATCGTAGCTGGTGCCGGCCCAACAGGAGGCCCACAAATCCGCTTGTTTAAAAAAACTGGTGAGGTCGAGTTCCAGTTCTTCGCGTACGCCGAATCGTTCCGGGGCGGCGTCAATGTTGCCGCCGGTGACATAAACG
>JAQULM010000001.1:0-89319 GCA_028718605.1 Patescibacteria group bacterium | reverse complement strand
GAGATGGCGTTGATGAAATTATCGCCGGCGCGGGAAACGGCGGCGGCCCCCATGTCCGCATTTTCAAACGTGACGGCACGCTCCTTAACCAGTTCTTCGCGTACGCCGAATCGTTCCGGGGCGGCGTCAATGTTGCCGCCGGTGACATAAACGGAGATGGCGTTGATGAAATTATCGCCGGCGCGGGAAACGGCGGCGGCCCCCATGTCCGCATTTTCAAACGTGACGGCACGCTCCTTAACCAGTTCTTCGCGTACGCCGAATCGTTCCGGGGCGGCGTTAAGGCATGTTCAATTCTCGAATAGTTGAATGAATATCATCGAACGGGTAATCCACTACCCGCCATTTCAAAAATATCCAGCTCTCGCTGAATTTGTTAAATTTGGAATCGTTGGCGTATCCGGCACTATCGTTGATTTCGGAATTTACGCAATTTTCACCAGAGTATTTGGCGTCTACTACATTGCAGCGCGTGCGGTCAGTGTATTTGCCGCCATTATAAACAATTTTTTACTGAATAAGCACTGGACCTTCAACCGCGGAAACAGCGGCCGTACTGCGCAGGAATCATGGAAATTTTTCCTTGTTAGTATTATCGGGTACGCGATGAATCTTGGAATCATGTATATCGTGAAAGAATACACCCCCGCAGAACGGATTTTCGGCGAAAATGAAGACTTTTTCGCCATTGTGGTAGCAATTGGAATAGTCCTGTTTTTCAACTATTTTGGCAATAAATATTGGACATTCGGGAACTCTTCGGGTAAATGACCTCTATTGCGCCTGGAGATTTGCTGATTTCGCCATTTTTTGGTATAATTTTTCACGTATATGATGCTATCGATTGTCATACCAGCGTATAACGAAGAAAAGCGGATATCGAGTACCTTGGAGAAGTATTTGAGCCATTATGCGTCTTGTCCTGTTGAATTTATCGTAGTTCTTAATGCATGTACTGATAATACCCGCGGTGTTGTTGATGATTTTATTAAACGGTTTCCCGGACGCATCAGATATATTGAAATACCTGATGAAATCGGCAAAGGGGGAGCGGTAAAGGCTGGATTTCAAGTGGCACACGGAGATAACATTGGCTTTCTTGATGCTGATGGATCTACAGATCCCGCGGAGTATGAAAAACTCATTCGGGAAATAGATCGTTTCGATTGCGCTATCGCATCTCGCTGGAAACGGGGATCAGAAGTGGTCAATCGCAAACTCATTCGCAATATTGTTAGCTTTGGCTTTATCAGTTTTGTTCGGATTTTATTCTGGATGCCGTTTGCGGATACACAGTGCGGCGCAAAAGTTTTCAGACGAAAAGTTATTGAAGCAGTCCTTCCAAAATTAACCGTACACAATATGGCGTTTGACATACAGTTGCTTCAGCTCATACGGAAAGCGGGATTTACCATCACAGAAGTACCAACCAGGTGGGTCGACAAGAGCAGTTCTGCACTTCTCGGTTCCCCGATGAAACTTATAATCAACAGCTTTCGGATACTTGCCACGCTTGTACGAATTAGAATAACTAAATAACCTATGGCACCATCACTCCCTCAGCGTAAAAATATCCTCATTACGGGCGGCGCAGGATTTATTGGTTCGCATTTATGCGAGGAATTAATTAAGGAGCATAATGTTATTTGCCTCGATGATTTTACATCGAGTACTGTGGAAAATATTCGTCATTTACTTGGCAATTCGTCGTTTGAGTTCATCAAGCATGACATTAGCAAGCCGATTGACCTGCGTGAATACCACGAACTTGATAAATTTAAAGTTCGTTTTCATGGAATTCAAGAAATTTACCACCTTGCATGCCCGACATCACCGAAGAACTTTAACTCACTCCGTTTAAAAACACTCCATACCACCGGCCTTGGCACTGTGAATACGCTTGATATTGCCCAATCCTTTAACGCGAAGTTTCTGCTCGCCTCGTCAGTCGTGGTATACGGTCCGCGTTTTAAGGACGCTCCGCGTTTTTCAGAAGAATATGATGGGTATGTCGATTCAATCGGCCCGCGAAGTTGCTATGATGAAGGGAAGCGGTATTCCGAGGCTGCCGTTATCACGTATCGTGATGTCTATAATCTCGATGCTAAAATTGCAAGAATATTCAGGACGTACGGTCCGCGGCTTCCACTTTTTGAAGGCCACATGGTTCCCGACTTCGTCCTTCAGGCGCTGAATAACAAGCCGCTCATTATTTATGGTGACAAGTCATTTACGACGTCACTTTGTTACGTCATGGATATTATTGAAGGTTTGGTGAAAATGATGGCGTCACGTGAAGCTGGCCCGTTTAATTTTGGGCAGTACGAGGAGCATTCGATGGTTGAGATTGCGCAGAAAATTAAAGACATGACCGGTTCTCAGTCATCGATTGAATTCCGTGATCCCTTGCTATTTATGCGGCCATTGGGCTTGCCGGATATTACATTAGCAAAATCAAAGCTTGGATGGTATCCGCTCGTCCCGCTTGAAGAAGGGCTCGCCAAGACGATCGACTACGTGAAAGCGTACGAGCATATTTTAGGCCAAATGCTCTGGAAGTACGAAAAAGAATAGGAACTATTATGCACAAAATTGACCTATGGCCAGGATTTTAGTTACTGGTGGAGCAGGATTTATCGGATCACATCTCGTTGACACACTTGTTGAACGCGGAGCGCATACGGTGACGGTCGTTGATGATTTGAGTGTTGGAGTACGTTCCAATGTACACCGGCGAGCGCGGTTTATTAAAATGCAGATTCAGAACCCGCGATTCGATACTGTAGTGAAACGGGGAAGATATGACTTTATTTTTCACCTTGCCGCGCAGAAGAATTTGCAGTCATCAAAAGCATTTCCTGTCCACGACGCTGAAACAAATATTGTTGGGAGTATACGCCTTTTTCATGCGGCAAAAAAGGCACGGGTGCGAAAAGTAATTTTTTTCTCATCAGCCGCGGTATACAATGTAAAAGCGAAGCCGCCGAACGCTGAGGACGACCAAGTACAACCCTGCACTCCCTATGGTATCGGCAAGTATACTGCGGAGCTATACCTAAAAAATTCTGGAATACCGTATGTCATACTTCGCCCGTCAAACGTGTATGGGCCGCGCCAGGATGCCCGCGGTGAAGGAGGGGTCGTCGCGATTTTTTGCCGGAAGCTCATTCAAAGAACGCGACCTGAAATATTCAACACCGGCTTGCAGACAAGGGATTTTATTTATGTCGATGACGTTATTCGCGCATCAGTTGCGGCAATGCTGTGCGGCAGAAACGTCGTGTGCAATATCAGTACACAACATGAAACGACAATAAATACGCTCTATCGAATTTTGGTAAAAACTGCGATCATGTCGCTTCGTCCGATACGCGGCAAGCATATTGACGAGCAGTATCGGAGCGCATTGTCAAATTTACGCGCCCGTATCGCGTTAAAATGGAAACCTGCAATTTCACTTGCACAAGGCCTCGAGCAAACTTATAATTGGTTTAATGCATTATATGGTAAAAAAACAGTCAAAACGACGAGGCGCTTTTCATAAAAGCGCGCTGCGAAAAATGAAGCGCGAGACGCTGACGATTGTTGGAATTGGGTATGTCGGCTTACCGCTTGCTTGCTTGTGCGGTGAGAAAGGTTACCGGACCTTTGGTATTTCCAAGGATAAGAAAAAAGTCGCATTGATCAACCAAGGCGTTTCGCCAATAAAGGGGGATGCAAGGCTCCAGCAATGGGTAAGCCAAAAATCGTTTACCGCAGTAACGGGCTTTGAGTCTGTAAAAAGCTCCGATATCGTCATCATTTGCGTGCCAACACCCATTGATGAGCATTATAATCCTGACTTGGAGCCTGTTGAGTCAGCCTGTAAGATGATTGCAAAGTACATGAAACGTGGACAGCTGATAATTATGGAGTCAACCGTTAATCCAGGGGTGTGCGAAGAAGTCATTATACCGATTCTCGAAAAGGGGTCCGGGTTAACTGCAGGCAAGGATTTTTATCTTGCGCATTGCCCTGAGCGTATTAATCCTGGCGATGCATATTGGAACGTACGCAATATACCGCGCTGTGTCGGCGGGCTCAATAAAAAATCGTTGTCATGGGCAGTGCGGTTCTACCGCTCAATCATCAGTGGAACGATCCGCCCAATGAAGTCCCTTAAAGAAGCAGAGGCGACAAAAATCATTGAAAATTCTTTCCGCGATATCAATATCGCTTTCGTCAATGAGCTCGCAAAATCATTTGAAGTGCTTGGCATTGACCTTTTGGATGTTATTGAAGGCTCAAAAACAAAGCCGTTTGCATTCATGGCGCACTATCCCTCGTGTGGTGTCGGCGGGCACTGCATACCTGTTGATCCATACTATCTGATCGAACGCGCGCGGAAATCTGGTTTTGACCATAAATTCCTAAAATTAGCCCGTGAAATCAACAATAGCATGCCGCGATATGCGGTCGACCGGCTCATGAAAGCTCTTAACGAAATTAAAAAACCGATTAAAGGAACGAGTATTGGCGTCCTTGGCCTTGCCTATAAAGCTGATGTTGATGACCTCCGGGAAAGCCCGGCTGTTGAAATCGTATCAATTTTAAAAGAGGAGGGCGCTAAAGTTGAGATTTTTGATCCGTATTTTCCGAAACGTTCAACCGCACCAAGCCTGGAGGAAATGTTGAGGAAAGTCGATGCTGTGATTCTTGCCACAGACCACCGAGAGTTTAAAGAAATGAATTTGCTGAATTTCAAGAAAGCTCAAATCAAGGTTGTTGTAGACGGAAAAAATTGCCTTGATAGTATCACAATAGCTAAAATGGGAATACTCTATAGGGGGATAGGAAAATGAAACTCGTTGTACTTATTCCAGCATTCAATGAGGAAATCACGATCGGAAAAGCGATAGAGCTTATTCCTCGCCAAATTCCTGGTATCGCTCAAGTCCAGGTTATTGTTATTGATGACGGATCTGCTGACAGAACTTCAGAAATTGCCAATCAAAAAGGCGCAATCGTTATTCGCCATGCAATAAACATGGGAGTCGGTGCTACATTCTCAACTGGGATATTAGCTGCACTACACGAAAAGCCGGATATTATTGTACACATGGATGCAGATATGCAGTTTAATCCGCTTGATATTCCACAGCTGATAAAGCCAATCCTAGAAAAAAAGGCAAGCTTTGTTACGGCTTCACGCTTTTTGAAAAAAGAGTATATTCCTTTGATGTCCTTAAGTAAACGGTTCGGAAATATAATTGTAGCTGGAATTATAAATTATATTACGAAACAGCATTTTACAGACGTTTCTTGTGGATTCCGCGCATTCAGTTTTGATACTGCTTTACGGATTAATTTATTTGGTGATTTTACATACACTCAAGAAATATTTATTGATTTACTCAATAAAAAGGTTCCTATCCAAGAAGTTGCTTTAAAAATTAAGGGACAGCGTGAATTTGGAAAGTCACGAGTTGCAAAGAACGTTGTTGCATACGGAATTCGGTCGCTCATGATTATGCTACGAGCGATGCGAGATGTGAACCCATTGAAGTTTTTTGGGGGAATTGGCCTTTCAATTTTAACTATTGGGACTATTTTTGAATTATTTGTATTTACCCATTGGCTCATAGCCCATAGAACTTCACCCTTTACTTCATTTGTCATGGTAGGCGGTATTTTTCTGATTCTTGGTTTTCTTCAGATTCTTCTTGCGCTCATTGCCGACATGCTTGGCAGGATAAAAAGGATTCAAGAAGAAAATCTTTATTACAATAAAAAGATTTTTTTTGACAACGACAAAGACAAAAAAGTATGATCCAGTATTTTAAACGGCATGTCTGCATTGTTCAAAATGTTGAATTAGGAAGCACGTTCGCACTTTCTGTATTTATTACAAATTTGCTTAAATGTTCTCTCACTACCAATACACACATTGATTTAATAGTCGCTAATGCAACAGATGCACCTCAAGAATTACTAAATCGTGTTAATGGTTTATATATAACAAAAACGAGCTTATATAGCATTATAGATAACGTACTTTTTTCAATAAAAGTATTATTTTTTTTAAAAAAAATTCACAAAAAAAATCGAATCGATATAATCCATTGCATACGACCAAACTCCTCGTTATTAGGGGCTGTTTTATTTAAAGTTTTTATCTTCCAAAAGATAAAAATTATCTATAATGTAAGGAGTCCATGGATTGATGTAGCTGTTTTGAGAAAGCATATTAATCCCATTTACGCTTCAATTTTTAGAACAATTGCTTATTTTTCCGAATATATATTATCAAAGTTCGTATGGCGTTTTGTTTTTGTCAGTAACACATTACGTGATTTATATATAAAAAAATTACGATTAAAGAATAAAGAAGTATTTGTCATTCCACCAGGAGTTGATACTCAACAATTTCATTATGTCCGTTGCGAAGAAATTAAAAAATCTTTAGCAGGAAGTCCTAAGAATATAGTAATTGGTTTTGTCGGCGGGTTTGCGTATGAGCGCGATTTAATTTTTATTGTGCAGGCGTTCAAGCATCTTCTCGCTCATCACTCTCAATATAAACTCGTTTTCGTTGGGGATGGTCCGGCAAAAAATGATTTAGAGTCTTTATCTCATAGCCTTGGTATCTCAAAATCAATTATTTTTACAGGGAGAGTCCAACATGACGATGTACCAAAGTATATCTCGTCGCTTGATGTCGGTATATGTCATTTACCCGATAACCTTGCCTATCGTTGTAGTTTTCCTTTAAAAATTCTTGAATATCTTGCCTGCAATGTTCCTGTTTTAGCATCTGACATAATTGCGCATCGCGAAATTGCCAAAGAATTGAGCAATGTCTATCTCTATAATTTCAGCGTGGACTCCTTTATTGAAAAACTTTTGGAGATTTCCTTTAATACAAAAAAATCATCTCATGAAGCGAGAGAAGCAATTCAAGCTTATGATTGGACTGTGTTGGCGAAACAGTATAACACGATATATGATTAATAAGCAAAGAATTATTTCTAAAATACCATTTTTAATCCTTATTTTGTTTTGCATCGTTTTTAGTCTTTTTGGAATAAAAGAAGTTTATCGGATACCGTATCTTTATACTTTAGATCCGGGGTTTCATTACACGATTACCCAGGCTTTAGACGCACATAATCCTTTGGGAACTGAAGTACCTACTTTTGGAGGTGGCAAGATCGATGCAGAGTACCCGAGTTCCATGAGGACTTTTTTAGTTGCATTTCATGAAGTGACTGACATTTCTTATTTAGATTTATTTAAACTATTTGGACTTTTTACAAGAGTTTTTACAGTTTTTATTATTTTTTTTGTTGCAGCTTATCTATTTAAAAATAAAATCGTTGCTTTAATAGTTTCGTTACTTTTCCTTTGTTCAAATTATGTTTTTTTCCGCGCAATAATTACATTTCCCGAAAATTTAGTAATTCCATTTCATATTTTAGTATTTTACGAAGTTGTAAAATCTATTCGGAATAGAAAAATTCAAGCCGCTTTACCTATCTATTGCGCAGCAAGTCTTCTCATTCATTACCCTTCGGCGATTATCCTTGGCATAATCCTTTTCCCTTTTATTTTTTATATTGCTAGTGATTTCGTAAAAAACCGAACAAATAGAAAAAAAATTATACTTCAAATTTTTGTTTTTATCTTATTACTATTTATAGTATCCTCACCTGTTTTATCAAATTTAATTAATCGTTATCAACGATATGCAGTTAATAATGTCGGTGAAACTGCACTTACATTAATTTCACAAAGTAATAGTAGCAAATATATACCAATTTCATGGTTATCACTAATCAAGAGCATCGGTCCAGTGACGTTGTTCTTCGCAATTATTGCAGCTTGTGTCTTATTCTTTACTCAAGGAAGAGAAAAATATCTTTTAATTACATGGGTTGTTGCTACATTTGCATTAACAAGGGGTTCTCAGCTCCATCTTTTCATTCCCACTGCAAGAATGTTAATATATTTATTAATTCCAACTATTTTTCTTGCCGGGTATGGGATAAAAAGATTAAATATTATTCACTATCCTCTAGTTTTTATTTGCCTCTTTGTTTTTTTAGTGATAAGTCTTGTTGTAACAGTAAATAACATCCACGGTGGAGTAGCTATTAGTAATTCACAAATTAATCAGGCAAATTGGCTCAATAATAATATTGATGACAACACGGTACTGTTAAATTCTAGCGCACTACTTACACATAGTGGCTTTTTAGTTTATAATAATTTTGAATCAAGAAATAGCATTTATTCGGAACTATACAAAAACGATGTACTAAATGCCGATAAACTAAAGAAATTTTACTTGAATAAGCGCGTCTTTTTAGCAGTAAATAAATTAAAATCGACGCTCTTTTTTAATCAAGTGTATCCTATCCTGTTTCATGAGAACGAATTCGTTGTTTACGATTTAGGTATTCAATAGTAATAATTGCGTGTTCATTGATAGTTTTGCAGAATATTTAATAATATACTACAAAGTATAAATTATAATATCTGCTTAAGTCCGTTAGATTGTTTTATATAGAAATAATCTGATTGTATGTTTGGCATTTTTTTAAAGTTTTTGATTAAATCAACAAATTCTTCAGGTGTGTCGACAGCAACTGCAAAGCCTTTTTTCACTAAATATTCCACATTTTTCCATCCATCTTTTTTAATAATAATATTCGGCGTAGAGAATGCTATAGCTTCTTCTAGAACGGTTGAAAAAACACTAGTATGAACTGAAGCTATTTTTAAAAGCTGGGGCAGTGAGATTCGATCATCAGTTTGGATAACAACATTCTTTTTCAAAAGTAAATTATAGTATTTATTCTTCGTAAAACCTGCGCGTTCATTCTGATGCAATCTATAAACAATAAAGTATTCCGGGCTCAACAAGTTAGACACCTTTTCAAAAAAAGGGATCAAATCACTCGACGTAAGCATCTGGGAAGTTACAAGGATAATTTTTTTATTTTTCAATTGCGGCCAGACTAAATTGATATCTTTTTCCACAAAACAATTATTTTCTTGTATTAATTGAAAATAGTTGTTACCTTCAATAATAATGTTTGAATCTATTTTGTCTTTTAAAATATCAAATTCTTTTTTTCCAAAAACTAAAAAATGTGTAGGAATGCTATTGCCTGTACGCTTTTGTGGATAAATATAACCAACATGATTTTCATTAATTATACCATGTTGAAGTTCGACAGTTTTTATATTTTTTTTATTAAAAAACTGGATCGCCATGTTGTTCCAATAACAATACGAACAGGTGAGAAAAAGAATCTTTGGCCTAATTTTTTTTATTATTCGTTTTAATGAATGTGCGTTTGCTTTGTACTCTAAGTATGTTAGGTGTAACATTTTTTTTATTTCCGCCTTTGTTATTGATAGGTAACTAAAATCCCAATCTTTTAGCAGCTTACCAAGCTCATAGGAAGTAATTGGCGTTACAAAATAAAGAAGATTTGCTAAAAAGCGGTTTTTTATCATAAGCCAATCAATACTCAATATATTTTTTGAGTATTTTTGGATATCTGGATATGAATTATTTAATTCAAATACTAAGTAATTCTCAATGTCATATTTATCAATTAGTGCGTCAATGAAAATGTGATATCTTTTATCATGTTTTAAAGTCCTTCGTCCATTTTCAGAACCAAGAAAAATATATTTGATATCTGTGAAGGAATTTAGTTTTTTAAAGTTGTTTTTTAAAAAAGCAAATATTAAAAATTTTATTATTGAAAATAGAGTTTGGTTACTTTTACTTTTTTTTTCAGTCACCAATTTCATAAAAATTTTGAATCGAACCAATGGCCAGAGGTCGAGATCGTGAAACGATAAATTTTCAATATGATTTTTTAATTCAAATTCCTTCAAGTCGTTAATAAGTTGTTGATATTTTTTTGCCATGATATTATAATCCTTTTAATTTATACTGTACCTTTATGAAAAATATTTTTAATTAAATTAAAAATGTAATTATTATTTAAAAGAATTAAAAGTTTAATCTTACTATCATTTCAATTAAATAATATTAATGTTACTTCGTCTTAAATTGAACTAATATATGAGCCGATTGAACTAGTTAATAGACTAATTATTAAAAAGGTGTAAACATAAAAAAGATATTGTTCTTACTTAGTAAGCAAGAACTTCATACGCTTTTCCAAAAAACGAGTTTATTTATTACACTATTCCTTGCAAGCTTGATAAGTAATTGCTTATTAATGTCCATTTTTCTGTAATTTTTTAATAAATAGAACAGCAATACCACTAATAAAAGAAATTCCAATTGCAATCAGAATAGTAAATAAGGACATTTCCATTTTTAACTTTTTTAAAATATATAAGAGCAATGGGATAAATGCAATAGAAAGTGCGATAGAGATAATAATTCGTTCTATAAAATCAATTTCCCTTTTTTCATAAAATACCCATGTCCAAGAAATCCCTGGTAATACAATAACCGTAAAAGTCCCAAAAGTAATTTTCATCGCTTGAATAAGAGGAATCCACAACGAGATAATCAAGCTTACTCCAAAAAGCAACAATACTAATAAAATAACTGAAATAATAAAACGCCTTATTGGCATATTATAATATAAAATTTATGATTAAAGGAACTAGGTAATTTATTAACCATTTAATTTTTCGGACTTTACCTTCCATAATTTCCAAGGCATTTTATATGTTCGAGCACTAAGTATCCAAACAGCAAGAAATACTATGAAATAGGAGATAGCAGTTGCTTGTGCCGCACCAAGTGCTCCATTAACTTTGATTAAATAATAATTTAATGCGATATTAATAATAGCTGAAGAAAACGTAACGCATGCTAAAATATATGTTTTTTTAGCATAAAAGATATAATTTGTTATCATGTAGTACATACCATTAAACGCATAACCTAACGCTACCCAAATAACAAATTTACTCGCGGTTTGAAATTTTGGCCCTACAAAAATTGAAAAAATATAAGGAGCGATAAAACCTAAAATTAAAGACAATGCAATTATTCCAATAAAGTAAACATAGGTAAATTTTACTATTTTAATCTTTGTTAAAAAATTATTTTCTTTTAATTTTTGAAAAAGAAAAGGTACCCATGCATTATTAAAAGAAGTAGCTATCAGTAAAATTACCATTCCTACTTGATACCCTACTGTATATAGACCCGTAAAACTTATTCCTAGCATTATAGTAATAAATATCCTATCAATCCATGTATTAATTAAGCCGGCAAGTGAATGAGGAATAAGAGGAACACCGATTTTTAGGGCATCTTTAATATACTTTAAATTGATAGAAATTTTTAAATATTTTCTGTTATAAAAAATATACAAACTAATTATTCCGAAAATTATTGTTGAAAAAACTATGCCCAGAATTCTACCCTGCCATTGCCAATGAAATGCTATTACAAACATTAATGATAGGGCTATATTAAGTAATGTTGTCGATATTTGCATAATTCCGTAAGGAATTGGCTTTTGCTCTACTCGCCATAGTACTAAATTAACAGTAATGAGAAATTGAAAAAATGCCACTACTACAATGACAAGCAACCATTTGTCAGGAATTTGTAAATAATGATTGAGTATTGGTAAAAAAGTATAGATTCCAATAAAAATAATCATCAAGCTCGTAATAAGAATTAACAATACATTTCCTATATATATACGCAGCTGTTCCTTATCTATTTTATAATAATTAACAGTAATGGCATTGTGAGTATTAAGGCCGACCAGTACAATTAATACTGATTCAGCTATTTGTAGCATAGAAACAATGCCATAATCAGACGGTGTGAGTAACCTTGTTAATATTGGTAATATTAAAAAAGGTATAGCCGCATTTATTATATTTGTGGCTATATATATTAGGGAATGTTTGAAAAGTTTATGCTTGAATATTTCAATTAAAATCATTTATATGATTGCATTGACTTTTTGAGTGCTTATGTAATCTTTTGAACAAAAGCTGTTTATTTTTTTGTTTGTTCTTAAATGAGGATATTGATAATGTAGCTTCCTCAATCCATATATTTGAATTTCTGGAATTACAATTAGCATCGTCTTATTTTCAAAGATTGTTTTTAACTGATCACTACCATCAAGTAGCTTCTCGTGTTTTTTTTCACCAGGACGCTTACCGATTATTTTAATTTTGATAGGTTTATTTGAATAGTATTTCTTAACGAATAGTTTTGCTAAATCATTAATTTTAATAGATGGCATTTTGAGAATAAAAATCTCGCCGCCTTTAGTAAGATGAACTGTTTGTAAAACAAGTTGAACAGCTTCATTTATTGACATGAAAAATCTTGTCATTTCTGGGTTGGTAATTTTTATTACCCCATCTCTATCGGCTTGTTTTTTCCATAGTGGCAGTACTGACCCGCGCGCCCACGCAACATTACCAAATCTGACACAAGAAAATTTTGTCTTAGCATTGCCAATATAATAATTAGCATTAATGAACTGCTTTTCCATCATTAATTTTGAGGTACCCATAATATTAGTTGGATTGACTGCTTTATCTGTAGAAATAGCAATTACTTTTTTAACATGATTGTGCAATGCGGCTTCAATTACATTTTGGGTGCCCATTATATTGGTTTTAATAGCCTCAAAGGGATTATACTCGCAGAGAGGAACATGCTTCAGTGCCGCGGCATGAAAAACAATATCTACGTTTTGAAAACCAAAATCAAGACGATTTATGTCCCTTATATCGCCGATTAAAAACCTTACATTGGACGGACTATTGAGTTCTTCCTTGAGATAATATTGTCTACTGTCATCTCTTGAGATAATCCTTATTTGTTTCGGTTTATAAACGAGCAAATGTTTTACTAGTTCAGAACCTATGCTACCCGTTCCACCCGTAACGGCGAGTATTTTGTTTTTAAAAACATTAAGCATATTTTATAGCCTTAATTAGTTTATTAATAATAAATTTAACATCACTTTTAGATAATCCTATATAGAATGGAAGAGCTAAAGAATACCTACTGGTATTTTCTGAAATTGGGAAAATTCCTTTTTTATAATTATATTTTTTCTGATAAAATTCAAATAAATGAATAGACGGAAGATAGGCCTTAGTGTGAATTCCTTGTTTTTTCAGTTGTAAAATCAATTTATCCCTATTAATTTTGGTATTCAACAACTTAATAACATAAACAAACCATGTATGAGTATTATGCTTATGTATGAAAGGAACTTGGATATCTTTCGAATATTTTTTTAAGAAGTGAGAATAATAATTTGCAATCGTACGCCTTTGCTTTATTAAAAAATTAAGTTTTTTTAGTTGAGCAATACCGATTGCAGCGCTCATTTCATCTATACGATAGTTATAACCTAAGTATTTATGATCAAGCCAATCCATACTCTCTGCACGACCTTGATTTCTCAAACTGCAACATAGTTGGTATATTTTTTTATTATTAGTTACTATCATTCCTCCTTCACCAGTGGTCATCTGTTTATTAGGATAAAAAGCAAAAACGCCTAGCTCGCCAAATGTTCCAACCTTTTTTCCTTTATAAGTTGCATCTATTGACTCACAGGCATCTTCAATTACTTTTAATTTGTATCGTTTTGCTAACTTCATTATTGGGGTCATGTCTGATGATTGTCCAAAAATATGAACGACCAGTATAGCCTTTGTTTTTTTAGTAATTTTATCTTCGATTTCTTTGGGATCGATGTTATAAGTTAACGGATCTATATCGCAAAAAACAGGTTTCGCACCGACATATAAAATACAATTTGCAGATGCGATAAAAGAAAAGGGCGTTGTAATTACTTCGTCGCCTTGCTTTATCCCTGTAGCAATCATAGCTAAATGTAAACCAGCCGTACCGCTACTGACACAACATGCGTACTTGGTTCCTATTTTTTTAGAAAACATTTTTTCAAATTTTTTATATTTCGAACCAAGACTAAGTTGACCTGAATTTAATACCTCAGTAACAGCTCGTTTTTCCTGATTTGTGATAAATGGCTTAGAAAGGTGATATTCCTTTAACATTTTTTTTAAATTTAATAATTTTTGCAGGGATACCCACTGCTGTTGAATTCGAGCAAATATTATCAACAACTACTGACCCAGAGCCTATCGTTACATTATTGCCTATTTTAATATGGTCATTAATGACTGCACCAAGACCTATAAACGCTTTTTCACCAATATAAACTCCACCGCCCGTAACTACCATAGGAGTAAGATGACTGTGATCGCCAATACTATTATCATGTTCTATAAGGCACCCATTATTTATGAAAACATTATTACCAATTTTTGAACGAATATTTATATAACAATTTGCACCTATAAAAATATTATCACCAAATGTAACATTTTTTTCACAAAAAGATGTTTCATGTATGGCATTAACAAAACGTACACCATCTTTTTTTAATTTAAGATAAATGATTTTCCTATTTTGATTATTTCCGATACTAATAAAATAATAAAACTTTTTTATATATTTTTTATAATCATTTGTGTGTCCAATGATATCTTTTCCTCTTTTTATATCATCTAAAAAGCCTACAATTGTATATCTTTTTTTTAAAGTATTGGCAATAACATATCCGTTTTCGCCAGCGCCAATAATAATAACCTTTTTAGACATACGTTAATTGTTTATTAACTAGTTTGGAATCAATATGAAGCTTTTCTAGTATTTTTACAACCCTTTGACTAGTTTTACCATCACCCCATGGACTTTTACTTTTTGCAATTTTTTCTAAATATACTTTATCATTAAGTGATTTATTAATTGCTTTAGTAATTTCTTTTCTTAAATAACCGACATCAATAACATTTGCACCTCGTTGACGACCAAATTGACGTGTACCAATATTAACCACAGGAAGATGAAAAGCAGATGATTCAATCATGGCTCCACTACTATTCCCAACCCACACAGAGACTTCACGCTCAAGGGCTAAAAAGTACTTATATTCAATATTGGGAAATATATGAAAAAGCGGATTTTTACCTTCTTTACGTATTTCTTTTATCATAGCACGTCCGCCAGCATCCGCATTTGGGAAAGTCACAATAACGGGTAGCTGAAGAAATTTAACTGCTTTTAGAGTTTCTTTCATTTGTTGCGTTGAACGATGCCATTCACCGCTAACAGGATGTTGTGTTACTAAAATAATTTTCTGATTTGTATTAATTTTTAATTTTTCGAACAATTCTTTCCTCGTAGGTAATTTTTGATTTAAAATTACATCAAGTGCCGGAGCTCCAACGACATGAATCCGCCATTTTTCTTCACCCATTTGCTCAATACGTTTTGCTGACACTCTTGTAGCCGGAAAATGAAGATGGGATAGTTTTGTAATAGCGTGACGTACAGTTTCATCAACAGTTGAAGATTTTTCTCCTCCGTGCAATTGACCAGTTGGAATATTGAGATATGAACAAGCTAATGCCGTACATATCATTTCTGCGCGATCACCCAGAGTCAGCACAAAATCAGGTTTATCTGCAATGAATAACTTAATTAACTTTTGAAGAAATTGGCCGGTAAATTGAGCCATACTAGTTAGATTATCCTTTTGGAAAGTGGCATTAATTTTTTTTGCCAGAGGAAATTCTTTTTTTACTTCAGAAATTGTATTTCCAAATTGTTTCATTAAATGCATACCAGTAATATAAATTTGGAGCTCCAGTTTTTTACTTTGTTGAATTGCAGAGAGGACAGATGTCATTAATCCAAAATCGGCTCTCGTTCCAGTTATATATGCAATTTTTCTTTTTTTATTTGTCATAATATCTTCTTTGAATTAATTCATCAGCCTTAATATTAACACTAGCTTTTTTACCCAATATTTTATAGTAATAACGTGGTTGAATACCATTTCCGGGTCTTTTTATACCGATATTATTTGTTGTTAATAATTCTCCTTTTTTTATTGAACTAAGCGAAACAATACTTTTTCTTACCACTCTCATCATTTTTAATTCACTATTGCTAGGTTTTTTAATAAAGGAACCAAGAATAGTTTTTATGTTTTTAATTTTATTAACCATATTTTTAAGCTCATGCGGATCTAAAGAAGCTTTATGATCGGGACCAGGTAGTTTTTTATCCAGAGTAAAATGCTTTTCAATAACACATGCGCCGAGGGTGGCAGCCATAATAGGTACTTCGATATCGAGAGTATGGTCAGATAAACCAATTAAAACATCTAACTTTTTCATCATAGCTCGCATTGCATTGAGATTAACCTCATTCAACGGACAAGGATAATTAGTTGTAGCCTGGAGGACTATAATCTTTTTGTTATGAGTCTTTTTTATTACATTTATAGCCCGTCTTACTTCTTTAAGTGTAGCCATGCCTGTACTTAAAATTATAGGTAGGCCAAGCTTAGCAGCATATTCAAGAACAGGAAAATTTGTTAAATCACCAGAACCAAATTTAATGGCTGGAATATTTAACTTTTGCAAAAATTTAATACTTTCAAACCCTCCATGAGGTGTTGAGAGAAAGGTTATCTTCCTTTTTTTACACCGGTGAATAATTGGATAATAAAAGTTTTCCTTAAGTTCTATTTTTTTTAGCATTTCTTGCTGATTTTGCGTAATTTTAGTGTTTCTTTTTTGATATTCTGCCATTTCTGTATTATTTATCACAACTTGATTTGCTTTGAATGTTTGAAATTTTACAGCATCGGCACCGGCATTTGCTGCTGCATCAACAAGTTTTAAGGCAAGATTAAGATTACCGTTATGATTAACACCAGCCTCAGCGATGATAAAAGGATTATCCTTATAACTAATGGGTTTGCCTTCAATTATTATTTTCACAATTTTTTTATTGGTCAATAAAATTATTTTTCAAAATTATTTCAGCAAGTTGAAGATCAATTAATTCATCAATGTCTATAGAACGCTCACGCGGCATAATAATTGCTGTAAGATTATTCTCATCTATAATCATTTTTTTATTTAAAAGTATTTCCCTTCTAATAATATATGCAGCACCGTTGATACGAAATATTTTTTTTAAATCCTGGCTACGTTTATTAATATTATGTATTCGAGTACCAAATGGAAAAACTTTATTATTATTTACTCTATACATCCATTCCGGCCTTTCACTAATTTCACATAAAGATATACAACAATTCGCATTTGTTTTTTCTAAATTCTCAATTGCTCGATCGATATCTTCGGGAAGAATAAAAGGAGACGTTGGCTGAATAAGAGCGATGATATCAAATATTTTCTTGTTATGGCGCTCAATAAAATTAACTGCATGAATTAACACATCAATGGTTTTCGACTTGCTTGTTGCTAGCTTGGATGGTCTGATAAATGGCACTTCCGCACCATTTTTCTTAGCAATCATTGATATGTTTTGGTCGTCTGTTGAGACAATAGTTAAGTCAACAAGTTTGGATTGTCGAGTAGCCTTAATTGAATATGAAATTAATGGTTTTCCTCCCAATAACCGAATATTTTTATGGGGTATGCGTTTCGAACCGCCGCGCGCTGGTATAACGGCCAAAATTTTTTTATGATTTATCATATCTTAATTTATTATTTTCAATGTTTATTTTTTATTTAAAAAACATTCGATTCTATTTACTATTTTTTTCTGATTTTCGGTCGAAATCTCAGGATATATTGGTAATGAGAGTACTTGTTGACTCGCCTGTTCAGCCATTGGGAAATCACCTGCTGAATATTTTAAATACTTAAAAGCGGGTTGTAAATGAAGAGGGAGGGGATAGTAGATAATTGAAGGTATTCCACATTGCTTAAGATAATGAACTAATTCATTTCGTCTTTTTCTAACAATAATAGTATATTGATGATATATATGAGTACATTTTGGGTTAATATATGGAGTTATCACGCCTGGATTATTAAGCATTTGAGTATATAATAGTGCTTTTTTAGTGCGCAAGTTATTCCATTTATTTAAATATTTTAATTTAACCAGCAAAATTGCTGCTTGTATATTATCTAAGCGAGAGTTATCTCCGATAAATTTGTGAAGATATTTTTTTTTAGCACCATGGACTCGCCACATTTTTGCATAATTAGCAATTTTTTTATTATTAGTTACTAGCATGCCTCCATCGCCATAAGCCCCGAAATTTTTTGATGGAAAAAATGAAAGACAACCGACGTCACCAAATGAACAAACTTGTCGTCTATTATATTTTGCACCCAAAGCTTGAGCTGCATCCTCGATCACATATAATTTATATTTTTTAGTTATTTTCAAAATTGGATCCATATCGGCAGGTTGACCGTATAAATGCACAAGAATAATAGCTCGAGTTTTATTTGTAATTTTTTTTTCAATTTTATTAGGATCAATGTTAAATGTTTTTAAATCGATATCAACAAAAACGGGTTTTGCACCCACTAAAACAATAGCCTCGGCCGTAGAAACAAAAGTAAAAGGAGTAGTTATAACTTCATCACCCTCCCCGATATTTAATGCCTTTAATGCAACAAACAAAGCATCACTGCCTGAATTTAAGCCAATTCCATATTTAACATTGCAATAAGCAGCGATTTTTTCCTCAAGATCGGTGACAGCCTTTCCCATGATAAAAACACAAGAATTTAATATTCCTTTTATTGCCGTATCAATATCTTTTTGAATATTTTTATATTGAAGCTTCAGGTCCAAAAATTCCATTCTTATAATTTAATTATCTTATCATGAGATTTTCTGTATTTTATATGACATTTTGAACATTGCATTGTTTTTTGGTCAAACTGTAATTTTTCTCCACACTCACACATCCAACCATGTTGTCGAGCAGGATTCCCGTATACGATTGAATAGTTCAATACATTCCTTGTTACAACCGAACCAGCCCCAACGAACGCATGCTCACCAATTATTGTTCCACAAATAATAGTCGCATTGGCCCCAATACTCGCACCCTCCTTAACTAAAGTTGACACATAATGACCATGTTTTGGATATTTGGAACGTGGATTTACATCATTTGTAAAAACCGTAGATGGTCCACAAAATACATAATCCTTCAAAACAACTTCGTCATATACAGAAACGTTATTTTGAATACGGACATAGTTACCAATTACAGCTTTACCTCCTACATAAACATTCTGACCTAAAGAGCAGTTATGTCCAATTCGAGCACCAGCCATTATGTGGCAAAAATGCCAGATTTTAGTTTTGTTGCCAATTTTTACGCCATAATCAATGATTGATGTCGGATGGACGTAATATTTTTTTCCCCCTTTTGCTCGCATAGCAATAGAATAAATGTAATGATAAAAAGACAGATTCTTCTGAAGTATATCAAAAATCAGACCATCTGACAATGAGATAACATGTGAGATTTGATCTTATGGCGATTATGTGACTTTTGCAATTTTCTTGAGAAGTGAAGTTTCCGCAGCCGATAGAGTTATTCCACGGCGTTTTTGAACAATTCTGGCTGTCTTAATAAATTTATCAAACTTATATTTCTCGCGTGTTCCACGTAGATTAAGCCAAGAGAATGATGGAATATATTTTGGTGTAATACCGCCACCAAATACGTTTACACCAATACCAACGACTGTACCGGTATTAAACAGCGTGCCGATGCCTGCCTTACTATGGTCACCCATAAACAGACCAACAAATTGCTGGTGAGTATTATATTCTATTCTATCCAATAATACAGATACAGATCCATAGTTATTTTTTAAGTCACTGTTAGATGAGCCAGCGCCAATGTTACACCACGAACCAATATATGAGTGTCCAAGAAATCCTTCATGTTGTTTATTCGTATATCCTTGAATAATCGTATGGGTGACTTCACCACCAATTTTTGATTTTGGACCAATTGATGTCCCGGGTCCTATAACAGCATTTGAATTAATTGTTGAACCGCTTAAAATTGCACATGGGCCTTTAATACTACAATTTGAATGAATTGTTACACTATTTCCAATGTAAACAAAACCGTTTTGTGCATCAATGACTGTTGAGGGATACACAATAGATCGTGAACCAATATATATATTTTTTTGATTAAGGAGATGCGCACCTTCAAATATAGTATTAGAATGGTGTGCGCTGTTTTTTAAAAAATGTCTATCTTGTTCAATTACTACATCGTTATCCTTAACTATTTGCCAAATACTCGATATTGTTTTTTCATTAATAAATATTTTTTTTGCACCCGCAATTCGTTTTTGCCAGAAGAGCTGCGTAAATGCTAATTTAATTTTCGAGCCTGTTAAAACCGCTCCAACCAATTCTTTGTTCGATATAAATAAGGTATCATTTTTTATTTTTTGTAATTTTGCAATAAAATGTTTACTTGGCAAAATGCGCCCATTAATAAATATGCAATACTTTAATGGTACTGTTGGTGAAAATATTTTTTTTCCACATGATCGGATAACATTTTTAAATTGAGGACGAGAATAATAAAAACATGTTGATGTTTTGCAAAGTAACCGAATGCGTTCTTCAAAAGTGAATAACCCAATTCGAAGTTCATATACTGGTCGTGTAAGAGAAAGGGGGAAGAATTTGTTTGAAGCCTCGTCTTCGAATATACAAAGATTCATACTTTTTTGGATTTATACATAACGTTTTCCGAGAGGATGAATGTTGGTAGTATTGATATACTGTTTGGCTGTGCGTATTTCATGTGCAAGTGCGATTGATGGTCTAATATCAGAGAGGCTAAAACCGCGGTCTTTTAGAATTTCCTGGTATACGATCGTATGTAAATCTGTAAAACTTTCAGAAAATTCGACTTCCTGACCATCAATAATCAATGAGCGATATGTGCGTGTATGCTTTTCAATTGCTTTTGATGGTAGATTGTGATGATCAATAGAGAGAAACCATGTTACTCTGGCATGTTTTAATTCAAGAAATCCACATATTCGTTCAGGGGTATTACAATGAACTTCAACACTTATCACATTACCGAATAACCAGATCAACAAATCAAAGAAATGAATTCCAATATTCGTTGCGAGTCCACCTGATTTTTCAAACTGACCCTTCCATGATGTATGGTACCACGAACCACGGGAAGTAATATATGTCAAAATGACATTATGTTTTACTTTTGATTTATCATTTTGAAATTTCTTTTTTAAATGTTTAAATACAGGATATACGCGAAGTTGCAAAATTGAATAAATTCGTTTTCCTGTTTCCTTCTCAATATCTGCAAGTGCGTCAACATTCCACGGGTTAAGAACAAGCGGTTTCTCACAAATAGCATGAGCCCCAACACGAAGTGCAAAACGTACATGTGAATCATGTAAATAGTTTGGTGAGCAAATCGAAACATAGTCGACTTCATTGCCTTTATGTTCTCGTTTCAATTTTTCAACGTGACGCTCAAAACGTTCGAATTCAGTAAAAAACTGAGTATCAGGAAAGAATGAATCAAGTATTCCTACTGAATCATGGGGATCAAGTGCGGCGACTAAAGTATTATTCGTATCCTTTATTGCTTTGAGATGACGTGGTGCAATATATCCGGCAACACCAATTATTGCAAACTTTTGGATTTTCATTATTATATTTAAATAATATCAAATGTATTTGTAAATAATATATGTTTATTACAGTCTTTTTGAACTAAATATATGCTAAAAGCGAGGCGGCAAATACTGCGACGTATATAGATTCTTGATTAATTATTACTTAATTAATTTTGTAACGATAAGATAAAGACCAATAGCTGTAATTGCACTAAAAATAATGAGTATAGAAGTATTATCGGTCTGAACTGCCGATTCAATATATTTTATAGGGACAATGGTATTATTGTTCATTATATCCAATGTGTCAGATTGCTGCTGAGGATTTACGGTGGTATCATTGGGTATTTTGGTTGCATCTTCTACTTTGGTGGTTATATCGTCAGTTTTATTAACTGAACCCAATACATTTTGTGCAATTTGATTATCAGCCGATAATGAATTCTTTTTTTGCGGATTAGTACTTGCGTCTGAAATTTTAATAATACCGGATTGATTAATTTTTGTATCGACTTCAGTTATTGTGGGTGTTGTAAGATTATCAGCAGCTATGGTGGCCGTCTGGGTATACAAGCCTTGTTTTGCCGTACTATTTGCTATAACAATATATGACAAAGAAATCGTACTTTTACTTGTTAAATTATCCCACGTCCAATTTTTTTCTTGTGTTTTTTTATCTTGTTCTATAAAGGAAAATTCAGATGGTAATACAACTTTTAAGTTTACTTTTTGAGCTTCACCTAATCCATCATTTGTAATAAAAAGATTAAATTGACCAGTTTCACCGGGTAACAGTGATGTTTTTTCAGCCGAAAATTGAACTACAAGACTTGCTTCGTTTATACTTTCTTCTAAGTTAACTTCATCTGCCTGCTTTTGTTCAAGTAAACAGTTTTCTGAACAATTTTGATTTGGTAAAAGACCATCCAGTCCGTCGCATTCTTCTGAATCATTTTTTATTCCATCGCCACAATATGGTATATATTCAAGTCGACAATCGGCAGAACAAAGATAATGTTCATCTAGTACGTTTTCATTACCATCACATTCTTCTGTTATACCCTCATCGTTTGTTGTTTGTACCGTTCCATCTCCACAAAATGAATAACGATGATTATTAAATGTGCAATTGATAGTCCTTCCAGTTTGTAGAATAATACTATCAACACTGTCCTGACCATCAAAATAGCCAATGGACATTGAATAATTATTACCTAAAGCAGCTTCTTCTTGTTCCTCAGTGGGATTAGCAGGTTCAAGATTCACGATTTCACAATTCGCAGACACGAGTGATAAACCCATGATAGGCTCCTCTATAATATTGAGTAAAGAGTTTTCATTAGAAGTGCTGACAGAGTATGAAGCCATCCCCTGATTATCAGTTAATAATGTCTGAGAAGTTATAGCATTATTCTGTACGACTTGGATTGTAATGATCGAGTTAGATTCAGGCTGTTCATCAATCGTTTTATTAATAATAATTAATGTTGATGCCGTATCAGTTATCGTATTATCAGTAATTTCTTGTGCAATGACTGTTTGAGACATTAAGACAAAAAGCAATATTGTTAAGCAAATATCACTAATAATTACTAAAATAGGGAACCGATATGGAAATCTATTTTCTATTCCAGCCATCATTTTAGCTTTATTCTATTTACTTTTTACGCGTTAACTATACTTCCTTTTTGGTTATTTTGTCAATTCTTGGGTCTGATTTTTAAAATCAGTAATTTTATGCTTTTAGCACAGAATTGTTGATTTATGCTATAATTATTGTTGTAATATTTATGAAAAAACTTCTGACAAAAAATTGGATACTGTTTATACTAATATTTTTTGCAGTTGTATTTTTTATTATTTACAGTTGGTTTTTAAAAGGTGTAAATCAAAAATTTATTTCACCTGATGAAACAGCAAATTATTTTTTTATAAATCTTTATGCTGAAAAAGGAACCTTTTATTTTAATGATTCATTGCAACAAGTTGCTGATGGGTATATTCACCCAAGAAGCATGAAGGTAGTAGATGGAAGAACCGTCCCAAGCAGTTTTATTGGAATAATTATATTCTATGGCACAATCGCAAAATTATTTGGTACATGGGTTATTCCTTTTCTAACACCTTTTTTTTCAATTATTGGAGTTATTTTCTTTTTTCTATTACTACGTTTAATTTTTAATGAAAAAATTGCATTTCTATCCAGTTTACTTTTATTACTCATGCCGCCATATTGGTATTATAGTAGTCGTGGCATGTTTCATAATATATTATTTATTTCATTTTTTATTATTGCTTTATATTTTTTAGTAAAAGGAATTAAATGTAGCTTGAGTAGATTTGGTTGGTTGCTTTATGTAACAAGTGGATTATTCATTGGATGTGCTTTATGGGTACGAACATCTGAAATATTATGGGTATTAGCTACTATTATAATTATCATTCTTGCAAACCGGAAAGTTGTACATTGGCGAGATGTATTTTCGATCCTGACTCCTATTTTATTATGGATACTTATTTTTTTTATGTTGAACCATTTTATATATGGTTCAATCTTCGCAATTCCATACGGAACTTCATTGCATAGTACTTCTGCGGCAACTTCCACGGAACAGGCATTTTTTATTAAACTAAGTCGATTAATTATTTATAACAAGTTAAATATTTTGGACGCACTATCAAATTTTTATCAGTATTGTTTTATTCTTTTACCAATACTTTTCTTTTTATTATTAACTGGTATAATATTAACTTTAAAAAATATTATATGCAATTCAATGTGTAATTTTTTTGCTGAAATAAAAAAATATAGTCGAAGGGTACCTCGTTCCCATCAACTATATTATTTTCTGTTCACTGTTTTTAGTATATGGTTAATTATTTATTACGGATCTGCGTCATTTTACGAATATCAGGATGGTGAACAAATAATTGTTGGCTCTTCGTTTGTTCGATATTGGCTACCAATTTATGTTTTTTGCTTACCGATCATAATCATAACGTTGATAGATATAATAACAGTTTTTAAATCCATATGGTTAAGAAAAATTTTATTCAGTCTTTTCATTTTCGTTGTTTGTACTATTTCTATACAAAAAGTATTATTAAATCAAGTTGATGGATTAGTGCAAATTAAAAAATATGCTGAAGCGAATAAATTAATTGATAAGCAAGTAATCGCTATAACCGAAAGAGAAGCGATTATTATCGCAGGAAACGCAGATAAGATTTTTTTTCCCGAACGAAGGATTATAGCTCGACTTCCTTCTGATAAGCAATTGGCAAGCTCAGTGATTAATCATTTACATCAATTAGTACCATTATATTTTTTCTATACTACCGATGACACAATGAGCAATCAACTCCTGAATATTTTTCAATCCCATGGCGTTATACTATCAGAATTATATCGTTCAGATACAGGCGGACAAATACTATATCAGTTGCATTAAGTCGCAATATATGCTATAAATAATGGCATATTAAAAATACTATGCGAATAAAAATTTTAATTTTTTTCAAAATTATAATTTGGTGTTTACCTGTAATTTTGATTATATATATCCTTACTCAATATTTCGTGCCTAGTGGCTTACTAGAAATACATTATCATGTCGAAAAGGAATCGAAGGTAGTTAAAAATTTTGCACAAAAAGAGAGTGACCGCATCATTGGAACTGAAAATAAATCAGGAAATAAGGATTACTTTCAGTTAATTACTACATCGCCGGTATATTTTAATGTAATTGTCCCTCGACCTTTTTCAAAGGCGGAAGTTTCGTTAGTTTATCAAAATCCAGATAATCAACCCAAAATTCAACTCGGCGTAAAACAACCGAATAGTGCGTATTCGTATGTCGATATGGCATTTTGGCAACCAATTTTAGAGAACTTACCAGAATATTGGAGTAAAATTGAAGAGAATAATATTATACTATGGCAAAAGGACAATGAATATAAAACAGAAAAATTATCAAGAGATTTAATTTTTTCACAGAAAAAAAACGAATTAGATATATGGAAGGAAGAAGAATTAAATTCTCTTGATGAAAAATACAAATCAAATCGTATTATACAAAATCAAAATATTAGTTCTTCGTATGATTCTGAAAAACAAGTAATACTAACAAAATACAATAATGAACTGAAGACAATTACTGGTGAGGCGAAGATACAAAGAGAGGTGAAGGGACAATTTTCACATATTCAGGATTTTTTGGATCATTTACCTGAATTAACGGGTGTCGTGCAATACAATTATAATTTATCTGCATTTTTAGAAATGCCTGGCTATAAGAAAAGTACTAAGCCAATTATTATTGATAAAAGTATTCGTGGCTCGCACGAAATATATACGTATATTGGTAAAGATGAAGATTTAAATTTTATTTTTACTATTCAGGATATAAACAGACATGTTGGAGAAGATCCATTTCATGTACAAGTATTTAATAGTAGTAATAAAAAAATTAGTGATGTTATCGCTCCCGATGATGGTGAAACGGAAGCAACAGGAAAAGTTTATCCTCAACGACGTCATCAACTTTTATTAGACAATCTTCCAATGGGCGTATACAGACTTGTCATAGATTTAACTGACGATGATGTTTTTATTAAGCAAATTGAAACAACACAGAATCTCATCATGTTTAAGAAGAATATTTATCCTACGGATAATCCCGAATATTCTGAGATTCTTGGAGAAAAACAATTAACTCCAACAACAATTTATACAAATAGTAACAAAATTAAAATAAAAACTTCACATGAAAAGGGTATACAAACTCTACGAGTTGGGTCAGAAAAGGTATTTATTGATCAAGTACATGTCCCTCAGGAAATTAACTTATCACCAGGAATGACAACAATTTATTCACCTCGTAATGATATTATTATCAGTGGAGACGGTTATTTTGCGTTTTCACCTGATCAATTTTTTAATCCAGATTTTTTTGTTACTGAGGATTTGATGAAAGTAAATGATATTGACAATTTTAATTTTATTATTGCTGATTATCTTCATGCTCAATCAAATGATGGATGGCTTACAGCAAAAGCAACTATCGAAGTACCTGATTTATATTATTCTCAAAAAAATGGGCAGACAATGGCGAGTTTTATTTTTAGTTTACCTGGTTTACCGGAAAACAATAGAATGCTTAAAATAAAGGAAGTTGATATACGCTTCCAAAAGCCACCGGTAACTATCAATTCTTTTTTACAAAAAGTAAAAAGCTATATATCTAATATGATCAATAAGTAATAAACGATTTTATAATAATGAAAAACAATACCGCATCAATACAGGCAAGAAAGAGATTATTATTCATTATACATGAAATCGTCATCGAAATTTTCAAAGCCTCTTTTATTAGTTATTTATTATTTTATTTAGTAGAAAATTTTAAAGTAGGTCTTATTTCGAACATATTTAATCTTAATATTCTATTAATTATTACGTGTGTGAGTGGTTTATTAACAATTATTTTTCGTGATGAAACCGTCGCATATAAAAAAATTAATATTTCTTTAGGAAGTTATATAATATTTTTTTTAATCGCAATTGCAGTCGCATTAATAATTTATAATAAGATTAAAATGATTGGTCCAATGAGCTATTTTATCTCAATTATTATTGGAATTATTTTAATTTTATTTCCAATTACATTATCAAATGATCAAAGTAATTAATAAAATAAGTTCAGTACTGCCTGGCATATAATTAAGTACACGAAAACTTGCTATGTATAAATCAAAATCCTTTGTAAGGGGGATGAGACGTATGGTATGGTCTGATACTCAGATGTTTGTTTTGCAAAAAATTCGTTTAGAATTTAAACGAATAAAACCATTGCATAACATACGCATCGCCGCATGTCTTCACGTTACCGCAGAAACCGCAAATCTCATGCGCACACTCAAAGAAGGAGGCGCATCCGTTGCGCTCTGCGCCTCGAATCCGCTTTCAACCCAGGATGATGTAGCTGCAGCATTAGT
Source organism: Patescibacteria group bacterium (assembly GCA_028718605.1). Lineage (GTDB taxonomy): Bacteria > Patescibacteriota > Patescibacteriia > UBA10025 > JAHIVO01 > JAQULM01. The sequence goes on along the minus strand of JAQULM010000001.1, from coordinate 61,776 downwards.
TAAAAAATACAAAATTCCCGTCTTCGCAATTCATGGGGAGGACAGGAGGACCTACTATAAGCACATAACGGCTGTTCTGGACACGAAACCGCACATTACCATGGATGACGGTGCTGACCTCGTCACCGAGCTGCACAGCAAACGAAAAGCCCAGGCAAGCACGATACTTGGCGGTACGGAAGAAACAACAACCGGCGTAATCCGCCTTCAAAGCATGGCGAATCACGGTGTGTTGAAATATCCCATTATTGCCGTTAATAACGCACTTACAAAGCATTTATTTGACAACCGGTACGGAACCGGCCAATCGACAATTGATGGAATTATCCGTGCAACGAACGTACTGCTTGCCGGAAAGACTATCGTTATCGCCGGGTACGGATGGTGCGGGAGGGGCGCTGCAATGCGTGCAAAGGGCATGGGAGCGCATATTATTGTGACTGAGGTTGATCCCGTGAAGGCTATTGAAGCAGCAATGGATGGTTTTCAGGTCATGACGATGGCACGTGCTGCATCGCTCGGCGACATCTTCATCACTTTAACAGGCGATATCCATATCATCCGACGCGACCACTTTTTAAAAATGAAGGACAATGCGATTGTATGCAATTCGGGCCACTTTGATGTTGAATTGGACTTGCCAGCGCTCGAAAAACTAACCCGTTCGAAACAGCAAGTTCGAGAATACGCGGTTCAGCATATGCTGCGAAATGGGCGAAGGATTACGGTGCTCGCCGAAGGCCGCCTCATTAACCTTGCTGCAGCCGAGGGTCATCCGCCATCAGTCATGGATATGAGTTTCGCAAATCAGGCACTCGCTGCAGAATATATTGTTAATCATTATAAATCCATGAAAAAAGCAGTGTATGATGTACCTACAGTGATTGATGTCCGCATTGCACGGATGAAATTAAAATCTATGGGTATGGCGATTGACTCCTTGACGCCTGAACAAAAGAAGTATTTATCAAGCTGGCAGGTTGGCACATAACTTGAAGCACCCATGAGGCCAGAAAATCGTTCGCGCATACAACGGAATAAACTCTACTGGCGAATTATCAAAGGCCGTCGTTCCACAAAAGGCAACAGGTGGCTGTCCCATCTATGGCCGAATACCAACGAGCAAAAGCTGACGTTTCGGCCACGTTTCGCGTATTTAAACAATATCGGTCCTGGCGATATCGCAGGAAATCACTTTCATACATCTAAGAAGGAACTATTCTGTCCACTCGGGAATTTAGAGCTGTTACTTGCTGATCCAGTAACAAATAAAATTACCGTTATAAAAATAACTCCAGGCAATAAAAATTCCTATACGATGTATTACATTCCACCGCGCGTACCGCACGCCGTACGCAATTGTACAAAAAAATTTCAGCCCCTTGTTGTGCTGACGAATACTCCTGATGTGTATGCGAAGACTTATAATTATAAGGTTATATGACGCACGGATCGTGGAAAACAGTAAGCTCAAGGACCGTATATCGAAATCAGTGGCTTCGCGTGCAGGAGGATAAAGTACTACGCCCAGACGGAACAAAAGGTATCTACGGTTTTTTTGATCTCCGCGGTTCATCCGCTATTGTGGCTGTTGATACAGATCGATGCGTGTATTTGATCAGACAGTGGCGGTACCCGCTCAAACGCTTTACACTTGAAATACCGTGGGGAGGGAGAGACCATGATGAATCATTTTTAGCAGCAGCACGGCGAGAACTGCGCGAGGAAGCGGGGATTGATGCAAAGCGATGGAAATGTGTCGGGAAGGTTGTTGTGTTTCCGGGCGTTGGCACTGAGTACGCCTCTCTGTTCCTGGCGCAATCCCTGAGAGTGGTAAAGCAAAAGCAAATATCCGAGGATGGTCCGCAAGAAGTTCTCTGTATGCCGCTTCGAAAAGCAATTTCATGGTGTATCAACGGGAAGATAGATGATGCTGTTACGATTGCCGCATTATTAAAAGTTAAGACGATTTTAAAAGTATGAAACTACTCATCACCGGCGGAGCGGGATTTATCGGGTCAAATTTTATACGCTACTGGCTTGATAAACATCCGGATGATCATATTGTTAATCTGGATGCCTTGACATATTGCGGAAATAGAATGAATCTTGTCGATATCGATAAAAACCATCAAGGCTATCACAGGCTTTGGGAATTTGATATTACGTGCCCTCTGTACACCGAACAAGCAGGGAACGAACCTGATACCTTGAAAAAGTCTGAATTATACGGCCGATTCGACCGGGAGAGTTTTTCCAAACTGGTTGAGGAGGTTTCGAGAGTAGATACGATCGTTCATTTTGCCGCCGAGAGCCATGTCGATCGCTCGGTTTTAAATGCTAATCCGCTTCATCCAATTCCGTTTGATTTCATCCAAACGAACGTCTGGGGTACGCATATTATGCTTGAAGCTGCCGTAAAAGCATGGAGAAAGCCTAATGGAAAATACGATTCGTCAAAACGTTTTCACCATGTATCAACCGATGAAGTTTTTGGTGCTCTTACGTTGAAAGCAAGGAAGAAATTTAACGAAAAGACAAAATATAATCCGCGAAGCCCGTATGCGGCATCAAAGGCAGCGTCCGATCTCATCGTCCGCGCGTATAGGGAAAGCTTTAGTTTGCCGGTAACTATTTCCAATACATCGAATAACTATGGACCGTACATGTACCCGGAAAAATTGTTGCCGCTCGCAATTACCAATCTTTTGGAAAATAAAAAAGTACCGATATACGGAGACGGGAAATACGTCCGTGATTGGCTCTACGTACTGGATCATTGCCAGGGAATTGAGCTCATTTTGCAAAAAGGAAAACCCGGCGAAACCTACTGCTTGGGTGGATTGACTGATGATGTTAATAATTTAGCGTTGATTAAGAAAGTTTTAGCAATAATGGGCAAGGATGAATCTTCAATAGAATTTGTTAAAGATCGGCCTGGGCATGATCGCCGGTATGCGATTGATTGGACGTATGCGCATCAAGAGCTTGGATACCAGCCAAAACACGATCTTGATACGTATCTCCGGAAGATGATCGAATGGTACCGCAGCAATGAACAGTGGTGGCGGCCGATAAAGTCAGGTGAATTTTATAAAGACTATTATCGCCGCCAGTATGAACTCAGGTAAATTGCCGTCAATTGCGCAGATTAAGTCGTGGATGCGGTTGATTGCCCGAAAACACGGCATTCCTGAGCAGGTGCGCGACACCTGGCGGCATTCACAGCTTGTATGGAAAGGGGCAAAACGAATCGCTGATAATGCGATTTCAAACGGCTACTCGGTAAACTTACGTTTTCTGAAAGCAGCGTGCCTTTGCCATGATATTGGAAGAATGGCGGTGGGGAGCAAGGCAAGCCGCCTTCAGGTAGCCCCGATTTACCATTTATTTGAAGGCTATCGTTTGTGTATGGCGAAAGGCTGGCCAGAGCTTGCACGTGTATGCATTACGCATGCTGGCGGCAGCGGATTAGACAAAGTCACAAACAGGGAACATGGATTTATCGCGCGTGATTTTTTCCCTCGCACAACAGAAGAAAAAATTATCGCTTTTTCTGATGCGTGCACGTCATTTTCACGCGCAACAGGGCCGTCGCGGATCTCATTTAATCGTGCGTATAACCGGTTTAAGCGATATCGCGGCGCTGGAGCGAGAATGCTCGGCGTACAGCGCTATGTTATTAAAATAACCGGAGGAGCAATTTTATGAAAGTAATTATTATTGGTGCAAAAGGGATGCTCGGACAGGAGCTCGCAAAGGCATTCAAGGCGGAGAACCCACTGCTGTGGGATTTTGATACCATAGATATTACAAATCAGCGCATGGTGAATGAGCTGATAAGCAAAGAAAAACCAGAACTCGCTATTAATGCAGCTGCGTATAATGACGTCGATGGCGCTGAAACAAAGCAGGAAATTGCAAATAAGGTAAATGGATTTGGGCCCGGTTTCCTCGCTGCGGCAATGCAAAAAATAAAGGGAACACTTATCCAATACAGTACCGATTATGTTTTTAAAGGAGATAAGAAAACAGGGTATACAGAAACAGATTCACCAGACCCGCAATCAACATATGCGCGATCAAAGTATTTAGGAGAACAGGAAGTGCAAAAAAATTGCGATAGGTTTTATCTTATACGCCTTTCCCGCCTTTTTGGCCAGCCATCCATGTCGGCTGCTGGCAAAAGGAGTTTTGTCGACGTGATGCTTGATCTGGCTAAGAAAAAAAATAAACTCAATGTTGTAAATGAAGAATTGTCGTGCCCGACGTACGCACCCCATCTTGCGCAAGCGACACGCGAATTACTTGGTAAGCCGTTTGGCGTATACCACATTACAAATACTGGCGCGTGCACATGGTTTGATTTTGCGCGTGAAATCTTTGCAGTGAGCAAAATTAATGTTACACTGCATCCAGTGCCAGCGAGCTTCTACCCTCGGCATGCAGTACGGCCAGCATATTCAGTGCTTATCAATACGAAATTACCGGTATTACCGACCTGGCAAAATGCATTACGCGAGTATTTAAAAAAATAGGAGCGCATGCCAGAATTTATCCGAACAAATTTTCCAGACGCGTGGTTAATCAAGCCGGATGTTCATCGTGATGAGCGTGGTTTTTTTCTAGAAACGTATTCCAGCGAATGGCTCACGAAAGAGGGGATTACTGCGCACTTTATACAGGACAACCATTCAATGTCAAAAGCTGCCGGTGTCCTTCGCGGGCTACATTTTCAGCTCCCTCCGCACGCTCAAGCAAAACTTGTGCGCGTCGTACGGGGAAGCGTGTACGATGTCATTGTCGATCTGAGGAGACCATTAAAAACATATGGTACATGGCAGGGGTTTGAGTTAACCGCCTCGAATTTCCTCATGCTCTACATTCCGCGGGGCTTCGCACACGGATTCTGCACGCTCGAACCTGATACGGAATTCATGTATAAAGTGGACAATTTGTACGCTCCGAATTCAGATAGCGGCATCCGATGGAATGATCCGACACTCAATATACCGTGGCCCGTTACGAAACCATCCGTATCAGCGAAGGATTCCTCGCTTGGTTTTTTCCAAAATTTTACTTCTCCGTTTACGAACCAATAATAATCAATTGACTTGGATCAACTATGAAAGGTATCATTCTCGCCGGTGGCAAAGCGACGCGATTGCGGCCATTGACCATAGTTACAAGTAAACAATTGCTACCCGTTTATGACAAGCCGATGATTTTTTATCCACTCATGACACTGCTGAATGCGGGTATTAAAGAAGTACTTATAATTGTCGCGCCAGAATATGCAGGACATTTTTTGCACCTTCTGGGCTCCGGAAAACAATTTGGTGCAAAATTCACATACGAAATCCAGGAATCACCGCGTGGCCTTGCTGATGCTTTTATCGTGGGGGAAGATTTCCTTGATAATAGTAATGCCACATTAATTCTTGGTGATAATATTTTTGAAGACAATTTTACGGAAGCAATCAGATCATTTAAAAGTGGCGGAAGAATATTTGCTAAAAAAGTGCCAGATCCGGAGCGTTTGGGTGTCGTCCAGTTTGACGAGCAAAACCATGTTTTACAAATCGTAGAAAAACCAAAAAAGTGGATTAGTGATTATGCTATCCCGGGATTATATATTTTCGATAATCGGGTGTGCCAATTCGCAAAAGAAGTGAAACCATCGGCACGTGGAGAGATTGAAATTACCGAACTCCATAAAAGATATCTTGCACTGGGAGAACTCGATGTGCGCGTTATCGATGGCCAATGGTTTGACGCAGGTACCTTTGATTCACTCCTTGCGGCCGGGAAGTTTATCGCGGGCCAGAAAAAGGGCTAGAATTGCAATGTATAAATTTGTTCGGCTTCTCGCACTAAAACGTTTGAAGCGCTAGAATTTGCAAAAACCTGTAGAGTGTTACTATATGGCAGGTCATAGCTGTTTCGCTCGGGTCCCTCTGCCTGAATCGCTCGAATGATACCATTCTGGACAAACAGAACGTATTTTTTGTCTAAAAACGAATTTGCAGATGTAATTTCGTATGATGTCCTCAAAAGCAATTCTTTCTTATTTGTCTGGATGTTCCATTTAAAAATCTCATGTTTATTGAAATATATCGCATCATCTTCCCCGGCTTGTATATCAATTCCACGGACTTCTGTTTCAAATTGCTCAAGTGTTTTTTCAGCGGAATTGAAAATATAAAGTTTCGAATTACTCGGACAAAAGATGAGTGAAACGGTACTTGAATAATCAATTACCTGAAGGTCGGTACAAAAGGGGAACGATGTATTCGTGGCAAGCAAACCCGTACTGTTGAGAATATTAATACGGTTGTCAGATTGCTGAAATGCGTATAGATCGGTCGCGTATATTATTTGATCGGCGTCGAAGCGTTTCGTAGTTGTTTTTTGGAATAGGTTAATTCTATACGTGGCTGTTTCCGAGGAAGCAAAAATTATTTCATTTTCGCTGTTACTCCATTCAGCGTGCTTTACTGGTTCATTTGCTGGCAATTCAAGCTGAGAGGTGATCAATCCTGTATTTGCGTCGATAACAATGAATATTCCAGACTCAAGCTCGGCAAGAATAGAGGCTGAATTCCTCGACCACGATATGCTACGAATTTTACTTTGCGTCTGATTATGTGAAACCCTTTGCATTACATTCGTTGAGAATATTTCGATTGAATTATCCACCATAAGTGCAAACATGCTCATATCAGGGGATATCATAAAGGGGTTTATTCCAGCAGGGGCCGCAATGGCCTGATCAGTATGGGGCTCGGGTAATAGTGAAACATTTGTTATTCTGCTTGTTTCGCTTGAAGTTACTGAAATTGTGGTCATCCATGAATAGTAGCCTTGCTTGCTGAGTTTAACTGAATATTTATCGGATAATAGGTTCTTGATCGTAGCGGGTGTCTGTGCCGCACGCTGTTGGCCATTGAGGTATACTGTGGCACCACGTGGGTTAGTTTCGATCAGAATTGCACCGACATGTTCAATGTGGTTGTTATGAAAATTATAACGCCAACCAATTGCATAAAAAATCAGCAACGGTGCAATAATACAATATGCAACTACAAACGTTAGCAATATAACTCTTCGGCGTACCATCGTCATAATGGATGGAGTATAGCCAAAATTTGAGAAATTGTCTACCTTTATGAATATCAATGCCTCCTTCCTGTACACTTTTTTTTGTTCAGGTATAATACTAACATGAAAGGAAAACATACCGCATGGCTCAGTTTGTAATACAAGGCGGCAAATCGCTGAACGGAGAAGTTGCCGTTTATGGCGCAAAAAATGCTGCACTAAAAATGATTGCAGCTTCGATTTTGACCGATCAAGTGGTTGTAATACGGAATGTGCCAGATATTCTGGATATTCGGTCAATGGTACATATTCTTAAAAAACTTGGTGCTGACATTGAGTTTAAAGATCATATTGTACGGATCGAATGCCGAGATATCAAGTCTTCGGAACCGGACTATCAGCTCGTAAAACATATGCGTGGTTCGGTGGTCGTCATCGGACCGCTTTTAGCGCGTTTTCGCCAAACAAAAATTCCACAGCCTGGCGGCTGCTTAATTGGTGCACGCCCTATTGATACCCATATCAAAGCATTTACGCAGCTTGGAGTCAGGGTAACGCAAGATAAGGACTATTATTATTTTTCTGCGGATAGACTTCATGGATCACGCGTCGTTCTGGACGAAATGAGCGTAACCGCAACGGAAAATATCATGATGGCAGCAGTCTGCGCAGTAGGGACGACTGAAATTCATCTTGCCGCCGCGGAACCGGAAATATTCGATCTGGCAAATTTACTAAATAAAATGGGAGCTCGAATACGCGGAGCAGGCACGAATATCATTACTATAGAAGGCGTCCGTGCACTGAAGGGAGCTGATCATACAGTAATACCTGATAGAATCGAAGCAGGAACATTTGCAATAGCAGCCGCTGTCAGTCGTGGTGATGTCAGAATTCAGAATATAATCCCCGACCATTTGGATGCTGTTTTGCAGCAGTTCAGGCATGCGAACGTATCATATGAAATTGAAAATGGTTCAACCTTGCATGTTAAACCAACGACAATTTTTCACCCAATTCGCATTGAAACTCGCCCATATCCGGGATATCCGACAGACCTCCAGGCGCCTATTTCAGTTTTGTTGACGCAAGCAAGCGGTACAAGTACAATATTTGAAACGATGTATGAAGGACGCCTTGGATACGTCAGCGAGTTAGAAAAAATGGGTGCGACGATAACAAAAATTGATTCGCATGTCATCAGCATCGCAGGCCCAACGCCGCTGTATGGAACGAAAATCACATCCTTTGATATACGAGCTGGAGCAACGCTAATTATTGCAGCCCTGATCGCCCAAGGTGAAAGTACGATTGAGCGTGTTGAGCTTGTCGATCGTGGTTATGAAGGGATTGAGCAACGCCTCCAGAATTTAGGCGCTTCCATCAAAAGAATTGAATAAATATGGCCTTTTTGCTTAATAAAAAACCGGCGGAACAAAAGAGCGGCATCGGAAGAATGGTAATAATCGCAATTGCGGTATTTTTTGTTATTATCAGCTTTTCAGTTGGATTTTACTATGGATCGGTAAAAACACTCCAAAAGCAATACAACCTTTCAGTAGGCGATATTTTAACGAATGCCGGTACATTCATCACTGACAAATCGGTTGACACTGATTTATTTTGGGAAGTTTGGCAATCTCTCAATACTCGCTTCATTAATCGCCCTCTCGATGAGAAGCAATTATTTTACGGTGCAGTTCGCGGGATGGTCGCGAGCGTCAATGATCCGTATTCAGTATTTCTCGACCCAGCAGAAACCGTAAGTTTCGAGAAGGAGCTCAGCGGGACTTTTGAGGGCATTGGCGCAGAATTGGGTATTAAAAAAGACCAGCTGACAATCATTTCTGTACTACCGGATACACCTGCAGCAAAAGCAGGTTTGCGCGATGGTGATAGAATATTGAAAATTGATGACACGGAAACTGCCCAGCTTCCGCTTGATGAGGCCGTCGGTTTAATTCGTGGTGAGAAAGGGACACATGTCATTTTGACGGTAATTCAATCTGGATCAAATGAGTTGAAGGAAATCGATGTAACGAGAGACGTCGTCAATGTCGAAAGCGTCCAGTGGTCGATAAAAGGCACTGTAAATAATCCGATTGCGTACGTGTCGATAGTTCATTTTACCAGTGAAACATACAATGATTTTCAGGCGATGATTAATGATGTTATAGTAAAGAACCCGGTAGGAATGGTGCTTGATTTACGGAATAATCCGGGAGGATACCTGGATACGGCGATACAAGTGGCAGGCGAGTTTCTTGAGGAAGAGGTTATTGTTATCGAGGATACGATTGATGCACAACATGAATATCGCTCTGAATCTAATGCGCGCCTTCGTGAGATGAAGCTCGTCGTGCTTGTTGATGGCGGATCGGCGTCTGCGGCAGAAATTGTAGCTGGAGCCTTGCAAGATCACGGAAGGGCTGTAATTATCGGTGAAAAAACGTACGGTAAGGGCACTGTCCAAGATTATGAGCAATTCACCGATGGTTCGTCGTTAAAATTATCCATTGCGCGCTGGCTCACGCCGTTGGGGCGGTCTATCCAGGATGAAGGAATCGCACCTGATGTAGTTGTGCAATTGACCGAAGAAGACTATAATAATGATCGTGATCCTCAGCTCGACGCTGCAATGCAGCAATTACTTGATTTGTGAGGGAGTGCTATGCATAGCCAATGGAATTTGCTGATTGCCGGGAGAGTCCAGGCAGTGGGCATGAGGCAGATGGTGTCAGAAAAAGCGCGAACACTTGGGTTACGCGGGACGGTGAAGAATAATCTTGATGGAACCGTTGAAATCCGTATTGCAGGCACGAAATTGGATTTAAAGAATTTTGAGACGTGGTTGCGTGCGAGTCCGGGCTCATCATCCGTGACAGTCATTCGGAAATTTGAAATACGCGATGAAGGCTATAAAAACTTTACGATTGTAATATAACTTTTCATGGAAGTAATATTTATCCAAAACGTTAAAAATGTCGCGCAATCCGGTGATATTAAGCGTGTTAACGACGGATATGCAAGAAATTTTTTAATACCAAAAAAACTCGCAGTAATCGCAACGAACAGTGCAAAAGCAGAAGCTGAACGCTCAAAAGCCATCATCCGGAATACTGCAAAACGCCAGCGTAAATCTTTTGAAGATCTTGCCGATGCGATTAAAGCATCAAATCTTGTGTTTACTGAAGGTGCGAGCGAACAGGGCACACTATTTCATGGCATCAGCGCTGATGGAATTGCCGAAAAAATTAAATCACAGCATAATATCGCATTAGATCCGTCCATGGTTGTAATAGAGCGGCCGCTGAAAACTATAGGCATCCATACCGCGACATTATTAATTAATGGCAAAAGAATTAATTTTAACGTGGAAATAAATAAACAATGATCGCAACCCATACAAAATATATCTTTGTCTCCGGCGGGGTACTGTCTGGCCTCGGTAAAGGAGTCGTAGCCGCATCCATTGCTCATTTATTATTGAACCGTGGATATAAAGTTGGTGTTATTAAATGCGAAAACTACCTGAATATCGATTCAGGGACTATCAATCCTGTTGAACACGGCGATCCTTTTTTATGCGAGGACGGCCTTGAAGCTGATATGGATCTTGGAACGTATGAACGTTTTTTGAATAAGGAAATGGGGCACAAGAATTTTACGACAATGGGGCAAATTTATAAAACGGTAATCGATCGTGAACGATCGTTTGGTTATAATGGCGAGGACGTGGAAGCTATTCCCCATGTGTCTGATGAGATTATCAACCGCATCAAGCAAGCAGGGGAAGGCAACGATATCATTATAATCGAGCTTGGTGGCACCGCTGGGGAATACCAGAATATGCTGTATTACGAGGCGTGTCGCATTATGAAGGCAAAGATGCCCGGTAATGTTTTAAATATCCATGTCAGCTATGTGCCGATGCCACACCATCTTGGTGAACCGAAGACGATGCCCACCCAACTATCAATCAAGACCGTTATGAGCATGGGAATAATGCCGGAGTTCTTAGTACTTCGTAGCGAGGCTGAGTTGGATAAGCGGCGCCGGTATATTCTTGGTTTAAAATGCAATGTATCGGGCGATAATGTAATAATGGCTCGTGACCTTGATACGATCTATGAGCAGCCCCTTTTATTCGCAAAACAAAATTTTGATAGGAACATTTTGAAATTTTTCCATCTCAATTACCGTCACCAGCGTCTCGGTGCCTGGAAAAATATGGTGCGTCGGATCCGATCAAAAAAGGCCAAGACCGTTGAGATTGTTATCGCAGGCAAATACTTTAGTGGCGAGGGCGAATATAGCCTATCTGATACATACCACGCACTCATTGAAGCCTTAAAGCACGCGAGCTGGCACAACAATGCAGAATTAAAACTAAGGGTAATAAGCACTGAAGAAATCGAAAAACACGGCGTAAAGCTCATTGGAAAACCTCATGGTATCGTTGTACCCATCGGATGGGGGAGCAGGGGTGCAGAAGGAAAAGTTATGACAATCCAATATGCACGAGAGAAAAAAATACCGTACCTTGGTTTATGTTATGGTATGCAGCTGGCATGTGTTGAATTTGCGAGGAATGTCGTTGGATTAAAAGACGCGAACACAACAGAAATCGACCCAGATACCAAAAATCCGATTATTCATAATATTCCGATGACCAGCAAGTATCAGATAATTAAAGGCAAGGGCACATCAATGCGCCTTGGTGCATACGATTGTTACTTGAAAGACAAAACGCTTGCATCATCAATTTACCAAAAATACAATCAAGCCGAACTGATAAGCGATACACGAAAACAGAAAGAAAATATCATCGCCCAAGGCAGCCTAAAAATTTCAGAACGGCATCGGCACCGTTTTGAGTTTAATAATGCATACCGTACAACATTGGAGGAAAAAGGGATGATAATTTCCGGCACATCAGCTGATGATTTCTTTGTCGAAATGATCGAGCTTCCGCGGTCTATGCACCCATTTTTTATTGCAACACAGGGACATCCCGAATACAAATCAAAGCCATTGCAGCCCCATCCGCTGTTTACTGAATTTATCCGGCACGCTGCGCGGGATATAAAACACGCCTAACCAGGGAAAAGAACACCCTTGTGGATGGCGGTAATGCAGTGGGAACGTATAATCAGCGAATACGCCTAGGTAACGTTAACTATCGTTGCGTTTTTTAGCTTCCCATTGAATAATCGTACTTTCTTTTTTGCGTACGTAACTGTCCCAGGAAGTATAGCGTATAGGGTATGATCCTTGCCCTGCCGAACATTTTTGCCGGCTCGTACTGCAGATCCGCGTTGGCGTACTATGATACTGCCTTTTTTCGCGACTTGCCCGCCGAAAAGCTTTACGCCGAGTCGTTGGGCCTTACTATCTCTCCCGAGGCTTGTCGTGCCGGTTCCTTTTACATGTGCCATAATTGTGTTTTCTTATGTATTGTTACGAGTGATCTTCGGACGTTTGTAGATAGTGTATACAACGGGTAACATTCCTGTCAAGTTATTCGAAGGCTTATTCAGCAAATGGATTGTTTAACGTCGATAATGAATTTGTATTCGTGTTTTTTTTAGTTTCAATTGAAGCAGTGATTTGGTTAAAAAGCTGGACATTTACTTTCTGTCGCTTTGCGATTATTTCATTACTTGCAATTTGTTTTGGTTCTATGATAGTAAGGTAGATATTTTGATATCCGAAATAGCCCAGAAGCGCAATGGTGCATATGATAAAAGCATATACAATAATTTTATAGTGGCGCCTGAGCAAAGTAGGCAATCGTTTTGATAGTTCTTTTAGACGCATCGAGTTTTACAAAAGATATAAATTGGATGTAAATACAAAGGTCAATTGCCCGGTAACTTCGGAAAATTTGATCGATGTAATGACAAAATATTGATCTTGGTGTTCGAGGTCAGCTAGGTATGATAGCAAGTTTTGCCATGTTCCTTGTGCCGAGATTTGCAGTGGAAGTAGGTTGGTTTGAATTTGTGTCGCTTCTGTTGGTAAGTTAATGCTCTGGATAATTGAATGTCGTGACGCAATTGTTTCAAGCGTATCAATAAGCTGATAAATATTCTTCCGGTCAATAAACATGCTCGTTACTTTATTTATATCCTTTTCAATTTTGTTGTAATCTTGCTTTGTTTTTTCAATATTGATGCGTTGTTCCTGGAAAATCGCCAGCTCTACTCGCTGGTCATAAATCTGCGAATTCAATGATGTTATTTTGGAATAGAGTTGAAAAAAGCCTATACATGAAGCAATAACAATTACACCAAGCGTAGATGCCATGACGTATACTTTATAGGTAGGCGAAAAGTTATTGATGGATAGTTTCATTCAATGTTGCGGTTATTCCAAATGCAATATTCTCCGGTTGTGTATAATTTGACAACGGTGAATTTACGTTTGTAAGAAATGGTACAGAGTTTAACTGGTCTTGAAAAGTAAGCAAAGCGGTACGATTTCGTGCTATACCGGAAATAGTGCATGATTGGTTTATTGTGCTGAAGTCGATCGAAGTAAGCGTAATATCAGCCGGTATGCTTTCGGAAAACTGAGAAAGTACACGTGTCCATGGCACATATTCCTGTTGGATAACAATGGCAGTAGCAAGATAATTATTTAAAATTTTAACTGCATCTTCGGTTGATGAAATATTTTTTTCTTGTTGAAAGACGCGTTCAGCTTCAATTTGTGCTGAAAGTGAAGAAGAATTATTGGATAACAGATAATAAGAAAAACCGAAGACAACGCCGCATATTAAAAGAATACTTACTATAGAAAATGTTATACTTTTTAATATGATAAATAAACGTATTTTAGAAACGTCTATTTTTTCGGTAGGGCTTAGTAAATTGAGCGAAAGCATCGCAGTATTAATCAAATCGTTTTAAGGCGAGACCTATTGCCGTTGTAAATGAAAATGGATTGACCTCGTAGTGCGGCTTATTCTTTTTTTGTTTTTGGGCAAGCTGGCTCCAAGGATCACCGACCAATACGGTCATTTTCAGTTGTTCCCGTAAATATTGCGGAAGGCCATGCATTTCGCTTACACTGCCAGTAAGCAGTATTGTTTGGATAGCGTGAGCGCCTTCAATGTAATTATTGTAGTAATTCAATTGCTCATTAATGTTGAATACAAGGCGATTAATTATTTCTTCAAGCAGTTGTTTTATTTTACCACGTGCCTTGCGAGCGTCCAAACCGCAGATAATTTTTGCTTTTTCAGCTTCATCCGTTGACAAGGACATGGTGTGAGCAATTGTCTTCGTCATTTCATTACCGCTTATCTCAAATGAAGTTGTATACGTAACTGTATTTTGTTCGTATACCATGAGGTTCGTACGGCTTTTGCCGAGGTCAATAATCAAAAGCGAACCTTTGAGCTGTGCAGCAGGATCAATAAGTGCGCGGCTGATAGCGAGAGATTCATTCTCGAGATTAACGGGGACAAATCCCGCCTTCTTGATTACCACTGTATATGAATCAACTAAGAGACGAGGGGCGACTGAAACAAGTATCTGAAGCTTTCGCTCGTTGTTCACCGTAAATCGTTTGAGCACCTGCCAATCGAAATACGCGTCGTCGAGGGTTACCGGAATCGATTGCTCTATGCCCCACGAAACCGCACCGCGTAACTCGTTTTCAGGAACATCTGGGATGATGATTTTTTTTATATAAATCCTTTTTTCTGGCAAAGAAGCATTAATAAACTTCGTATTGGGTTTCCCAAATAATGGCTGTAAAAAGAGCGCTTGAATCGTTGAAATAACACCCTGTTCATTTTTTATAAATCCTGATTCTATATAACCCTGCGGGACCGCAATTTCTCCAACTGATTGTAAAATTCGTCTGCCACGGCTACGGTCGCGAAATTGCATAAAACGAATTTTAAAATCACTGATGTCGAGTCCGATTGGATTAGTAAATGGGTTTATATTTAGCATTTTTTTAATTTATTTCGGTCCACGTATCAGATTCGATAGCCCATATGCCTCCTGGGCCGTTTGAAAATTTTACATTCGCAAGGCCAGATTCATAGATCACATAGGCATTATTTTTCAGGACAAGCTTTTGAGCCGTCACTTCCTTGAGGGATGCGTTATTTGCGATTGAAATGATCCCGTACGGCGCGTACATGATACTGCCCGACAAATTGTTTGAAACTTCAATGGCGCTGGTGGTGTCGAGTGGATCGCGGTATGTCGAAATTCCCATAATGTACGTTTCGTTTGGGATCGCACAATCCGTTCCACAAATGTTTGTATTGTTGTTCATTATTAATCTACCTTTTATCGTCGGATCGGAAATATAGTCTGCAATAATCATACCACTCTCAGTGCTATATCCAGAGTCAAGCTTAAGTATTGCGTTTTCATTTAATGTAATATTGCCATTTACCCAAACCGTGCCTGCAATAGTTACTGTTCCATCGATGGTGATGTCGCAATTGTACCTTTTAGGACCGATTGATTCGGTATCAGTAATTGTACAATCCGATGATTCAGTTCCGCCTGATTCTGCGGCTGCTTCCATCTGAGAAATAATTGCGCTCGAGATAGGGAAGTCCTGAACTGGCTGATCGGATTGATTATCATAACAATTCGGTCCATTCTCATCTTCACTGCATGTGTCTGTTCCGCCAGAAGCTTTTACTGTACCTGATAAGCTATCGTAGTACGCCTTTTGCCCGACAGTAGTATTTTTGATAATTCGGGAATAACCATTGCCTTCGACTGATGGGATGTCCAGAGTAGGGGCAACACCGCCCATATTAATCTGAAAAGCGATATCGCAACCGCCGACACAGGTATCGGGCATTGCAGTCAGATCACCGTCAAGTTTTGATTGACCGGCACTGTAGGACAAATTATCAGAATCACGCGCTGATACCCAATATTTAGAACTATTATTGTTGCTAACTTTAAGAATAAGCCAATATTTCGTCCCTGCCAGTAAAATCGGATTCGTTGATGGGTTGAATGCTTGAGTCGTCCATCCGTTTTCCCACCCGGCGGGGGAATCAGCAGGGACCGTTACGGTAATTTGCTGGCCGCCACCTGAAATATTTGTGCCGGGATTGTCTCCGCTTGTAGTGTAGATATACAAGGTTACCGAGGTGGACGGAGAATTATGTTTTGCGATTTTAAGGTCGATGCTGTAGATTTTGTCAGTAACCGTTGGCACAAAACTTTGGGCAAGATACTCTGTATTGCTCGCATCGCCAAAGTTTTTGGTCGTCAGCGGGCTGACATCCGGGCTTGATACGGCATCTGTTGTGGGATTGCTTGGAGTCAATATTACATCTCCGGTTATGTAGGAGTTGTTTTCTCCGATTGCAGAGCCGTTGGCATATACATTACCATCGATATATGCATTCTGAGATAAATGTACGCCACCAATCCCAACCTGAACTCCATAAAAAAACGAGGCATTGCTTTCGGTTTGCTCCTGGGAGATCGTAACTTTCAGTTTTTTTTGTTTTCCTTGGACCGTCCCGGTGGACTCGACAATATATCCATCACCAATCGTGGTAATGGTTGTTGCAAATTGGCCAGGACCGAAATCCGTTGTCTCCCCAAGATAGGGGGTTGCACACAGCGTCGGGTTATTCAGGCACCATAGTGCTTTATCGATCCCTGCTTCCGCAACATTGAGTGATTGCGCAGTTAAATATTTCAGCTGTACGGTTGACCTATTGAACATTGCATAACTTATCAGAGAAAGACTCAACAATAAAATGATTGAAAGAAATACAATTACTGAAAATAGTGAAATGCCGCGTTGTTCGGTGGTTGTATTCATAGACACTTAATTGTTGCGCAAGGTGGTTGTGTTTTGAACCGTTATTGATAGCACTTTATTGCTTGCTGTGTTTCGTGATTCAAAAATAGTTTCAATTTTATCAACATTAGCGTAATCAGTGTTATTATAGTTAAATATTAACGTCGAAATATATTCACCGATAACGCGTATGCCAGATGAACGGCTGCTTCCAGCGCCTGTCTGCACATCGGATTTCAAAAGCGACGGGTCGAGTGGATCTCGATAATATGCGATTTGATCGTTGGTATCAGCAATGATGTCGCCATTTGCATCGATACTGAGCAGCCCAAGAACAAGTGTGTCTTGATCGGTAGTGTATTCAGTTCCATTTATAGTTGCGGATGTTAGCACTTGGTCAGCTACTCGTATCGTACGGGTAACGGAATCGATCGTAATCGCCGCCTCCGTATTGAGCTGATTGTATGCAGTCTGCACTTTATAGACATTGGTATACATAAAGTATACGGTGACGAGAAGAACCGTAATTAAAACCAGAATAAAAATTGTTGTTAGCATTTCAGCGAGTGACATATCTAGTGTTCATTGATTAGTGTCACGATTTCGGCAAAACGAGTGTTATGTTTTTCCTGCCATTCTACGCGTGCGGTAACTTTTTTAATCTCGGATGATCCTGGCACTTCGTCCTCAATTGTGAGTTTCTCGGTTCCTGATGGCAGATCATCGATTCCGAACCGCTGCCAACCTTCAGCAACCCCGCCAAGCGTATCAGCGTCGAAATTCCATGTGAGGGTAGAATCTTCGGTAATGCTGGCAGAATCATATTGTAAATTCGCTGAGTTTGCTCCGTATAAAGCGCAGCGACCGTATGAAAATGACTCCCCGGCGTCAGTTGAAGATAGTTCGAGCATGTCGTTAACGTAGATTTCAAACGTAGTGCCCGTGGCTGTAACAGCGAGTTTATACCATGTCCCGGCAGAAAAAGATTTTATTTTTGAACTGAGTATTGACTCAACTCCATCAACGACTTTTGAAACATAAAGATTTGTAGCAGTAAAGTAGGTGGAATAGTAATTATTTGCGTCGATATATCTATAAAAGAGCCCTGCCCTTGATGTTATGGGTGAACCTGAAATTATTTTAACCTGTGCTGTAAAAGTAAAATTTGTATAGTCAAAGCCCGGGATTATTGCCGTACCTGTTGTGCCTGACGGGTTCCCGGTAGGGGATTCAAGCTCATAGATGTAGGATGGACTCGGCGCATCAGATGCATATTGTACCGTCCATTGGCCGATATTATGCGCAACATTAATAAAGGCAGCGTTTGTTCTGTCGGTAAGATTTTCAAATGGCGTATCGCGGAGCGCTTCAATTTCTTCGAGGGCAAGATTATATGCGAGATTTTTGTGACGATAATTTTGGTTTACGGTAACGATGGTATATGACGTGCCGAAAATCAAAATTAGAAGCGAGACAACGCCGATAGCCACGAGTGATTCAACGAGCGTATATCCTCGCCCCCCGACGCAGAGATAACGCTGAATTTTTATGTGCATGGTTTAATAATCAGGCGCAATTAGATCGCTTCAACAAGTCCGTACATGGGCATGAGAACGGAAAGAGCCATAAACGCAACAGCGACGCCAAGAATAAGCATCAAGATTGGCTCAATGATTGCGGACAATCCAGCCATTGTTTGATCGACGTCCTCCTCGTAGAAGACCGCCATGGATTCTGCTATGCTGTCAAGCGTACCGCTTTCTTCACCAATATTGATCATCTGCGTTACAATCGGAGGAAATAGTTTTGGCTTTTCCTCGAGTGATTTTACAATGCTTATGCCCTTTTTTACCTTCTCGGATGCGTCAATCATTGCTTCTTTGTAATAGATATTACTGAGGGTTTTAGAAATTATTTGAAGCGTTTGTACGATCGGAATATCTGTTTTTAATAATGAGCTTAGGGTTCGCGTAAAACGCGTTATATTTATTTTTTTTATTATGCCTGAGATGAGCGGCATGGTAAGTAACATTTTATGAATATATAATTTTCCTTTGTAAGTTTTTTTAAACCTTAAAAAAACCGGAACAAGAATAAAAGCCGCTAAGAGGATATAGACTCCTTGATGGGTGATTAAATCGCTAAACCCGATCAGAATTCTTGTCGGAAGGGGAAGCACCATGCCTGATTCTGTAAAAATTGATGTAAGCTGGGGAATGACGGTGACTAACATGATAATACCAATTCCACCCATTGCTGTAATAACAACAAGAGGGTACATCATTGCACTTTTTACTTTTGCCATGATTGCATGATCTTTTTTCAATTGGGTGGTAAGATTAATAAGAATTTCATCAAGCTTACCGCTCGCTTCACCAGCTGCTATCATGTTGATAAAGACTTCAGAGAAAACCTTCGGATGCTTCTGGAGTGCATTTGAAAAAGAGATACCTGCCTCGATATCATGCTGTATTTCCGTGATAACTTCCTGAAAAAATTTATTTGTCGTTTGTTTTGCGAGAGTCTGCAATGCTTGAGCAAGCGGAAACCCTGTTTTTACCATGATTGACAAATTTTGTGTAAAAAATATTTTTTGCACAATAGGCACTTTGCTCATGCCTTTCAACATATTCTGAATCGAAAATTTACTTTTCTTATCCAGCGATTTTGATGAGGTCAACATCAAACCGCGCCCTTTGAGATACTCAGCAAGGGTTTTTTCATCCTTCATCCGGATCCGATCTTTCACTAATTTTCCATCCGGCGTACGGGCAGTGTAAGCGTAATCAGGCATATTATTCTTGCGTTGCGCGGAGCACTTCTTCGATTGATGTGACTCCGTTTTTTGCTTTTATAAAACCGTCCTCGACCATCGTTAACATCCCATTCGCGCGAGCAGCTGCGAGAATATCAAGTTTTGACGCTTTTTCAGTTATCAGTTTTTGTATGTCCTTCGTAACCTCGAGAACCTCGTAAATGCCGACGCGGCCCTTATACCCGGAATTATTACATTGTTTGCAACCTTTACCTTTGTAAAAAAGGAGGGATTCGATTGGAGCCTTCGATGAGAGGATAATTCCCTGATCCTGAAGGACCTGAAAAATTGCGGATAAATCGTAGCTTTTTTTCAGTTCATTAATTGCTTTTGTAGAAAGCGTATAACTGTTAATACAGTTTGAACAGATCCTCCTGACAAGGCGCTGGCCAATTACAATATTTGTTGTTGTGGCGACTAAAAAAGGAGGAACACCCATTTCTTCTAGTCGAGGCAAGGTGGTTGCTGCATCGTTTGTGTGAAGGGTAGACAGTACCAGATGCCCCGTCATGGCTGCATGAGTAGCAATTTCAGCAGTTTCTTGGTCTCGGATTTCCCCAACCATGATAATATTTGGATCTTGCCTCAGAAGTGAACGAAGGCCATTCGCGAAGGTAAATCCAATTTTGGGATTTACCTGGCTTTGATTTACCCGTTGCATGCGATATTCAATCGGGTCTTCAATAGTGGAGATATTAACTTTCGGGTCATTCAGTATATTGAGTATTGTATAGAGTGTTGTAGTTTTTCCACTGCCCGTTGGGCCTGTTACCAGAATCATGCCCTGGGATTTTTTTACATTTATTTTTATGACATCGAGGGCTTTAAGCTGAAGCCCGATTTGTTCAAGAGACAGTATTTTTGCAGACTCATTCAGCAGACGCATGACGATTTTTTCACCGTCAAAAACGGGAATAATCGATACACGAAAAGCAATTTTATAGTCAGCAGTGGAAATCTTAAAACGGCCGTCTTGGGGAAGTCGGTGCTCGTCGATTTTTAAATTTGATAAAATTTTGATACGTGCCGTGATGCCCGCTTGGACTTTTTTCGGCAAACGCATCACCTCGCGCAGTATGCCATCAACTCGATAGCGGATAAGGATATCTTTTTCGGTTGGTTCGATGTGAATATCAGAGGCCTCCTCGAATATTGCATACTCGAGCAGTGTGTCAACTATCCTGACGATCGGCAAATCCTGGGCAAGTTGCTTGAGGTCCTCGATCTTTGACGAATCGTTGGATTCCTCTGCTTTTGAAATTTTTTTAAATTCCGAGGAAAGGCCTTTGTGGAATTGAGATAAAATTTCCTTAACGCTGGAGGGTGTCGTTACGTTCACTAAAATTGAAAGGCCTGTTTTTTTTCTCAGGAACTCAATTATTTGCAAATTTTTCGGGTCTACTGTAGCAACTTTAAGCCCGGTTTCAGTTTTTTCAAATGCTACGATTTGATAGGACTGGACGATCGTTTCCGGGATAAGAGTCAAAATATCCTTCCGAATCGTAGCCCTGCGCAAATCAATAAAAGGAATTTTGTAATAATTCGCTATAGATTCAAAAAGCGAATTTTCGGAAACAAGATTCTTGTCGACAATATACTGGGAGAGGGGAATAGTCTCCGACTGTGCCCGTGCGGCAGCCTCGGAAAGCTGCTCGTCGGGTATTATCTTGGTTTGCTTGATAATCTCGATTAATTCCTTATCAGGAATCATAGGAAATTGGTCAAAAAAGTGCTTTTATTATATCACATTTTTTTGTATTCGTCAAAACTTCAGATATTTGCAAATCTTCAATTACGAAAATCGTAAAGGTATATTGAATATCCGATTTTATTAGTCGGATTAAAGTGCCGAAGCCATTCATATGACCCATCGGATGAGAGCAAACTCGTGACGCTAATCGCGACTAAACAATCAATCGATTCCGTACTGGTAAATGTTTCATTTGTGGGCAAATACCGATAGTCAATCCCATAATAATCGAGTTTCGCTTGCCCAAAATAACTCATGCAAACATACGGCGTATTTGTTTGAGTTAAATAGTGCTTTAATTTTTTCACATCCTGACCCCAATCAATATTAGAATCTACTAAATAACGAGGTCCATTATCTGGGCCTCCGGCGAATTCATTAAAATACGCCAAGAAATCAGGACTAATGCAGAGGACGGAAACAAAAGAATAAGCTACCGTCATCGTAAGAAAGGCGGAAAAAATTCTCTTATATCTTATCTTCTTAATTCGTACTGTTGTTATCGCGCCAAGAGCAACAGCTAAAAATGGGTACAAAGGAATTATGTGGCGTTCCCCAATATTAATGCTCGAAGCCATACTAAATCCAAGGTATAAAACGATTGTAACAAAAATCACTATTGAATACAGTGGAATTTTTTGAAAAGCGAGGATAAACCGATTATGCCGAAACCGACGATATATTCCATAGAGACAAATACCGATAAGAAACACTGTTAGCGCTAGGATTGAAAGTGGCGTTTTGACGAGAAAGGCGATCGGAAAGTAATACCACCAACCGTACTGAGAATAGTTTCCCATCAGATATGACATGTGGCCGCCATAATTGTGTGTCATCAAAATTACAAAACCTTTCCAGTATGAGTAGGAAGGGACTGGAATTTTTTGCCCAATAGTTTGGAGGAATTTGCCGAGTGGCTTTGCTGGGTCTGACCACGTTACTAGATGCTGCACGAGGGAGCCTTTTTGATCGAATTGTCCTGAAGATAAAATATTTTCCCGAATTCTATAAAGATTCTGAACATCAGGGTCCTGCCAAGGAATTTTCCATTCAAATCCATAGGTGAGCTGCTGGGCAATAAATGAAAATGCTACCAGTGCAAGCAGAAACCAAAGGAAACGTTTAACTGACGTTTTTTGCAGTTGACTGTTATAGAGCCGGACCAGGTACAGTACATAAATTATAAAAATAGTTGGGATAAGAAGTAAGGCGGAAAATTTTGCACTGATTGCTAGCGCAAAAAAGCCAGCGCAAAAAAGCATATTTCTGATGCTTGTATACTTGAGATATTTATAAAAATAGTATATTGTTAAGAAGTATAATAATCCGACGCCGACATCGGTAGTGACGTACCTGCCATGCGCGATGATCGTCGGCCACAAGCAGAAGAGCGTTAGTGAAAGGAGTCCGCCCCAGGTGCTAAATAATTCTCGCGACCACTTGAATACGAACACACACAGCAGGGCGCTCAATAGCATGAATGGAATCCTGCCCAAAAAGAGGATCACATCGGGAGATAAAGAATTTTCATACAGTAGATCTCGCGCAAATTGCCATTCATTTGAAGTAAGCCAACTATAATGCGAAAATGGCGACTGGAGTTTATTTTTTATAATAAATAAGGGAAGTGCGGCAAGCTCCTTAAGCAGAGGAGGATGTTCAGGATTCATCCGAAAGTCATTTTTCATGAGGTAACTAAAACCAGCAGCAAGATGTACGCCTTCGTCAATTGTTTGAGTTTCCTGGAGGGCGGAAGATACTTGCAGAAAAAGCATGAAACCAATGAGCAGGATTACGCACATTGCAAGAATAAATTTCCGTTCGATTATTCCAGTAAAATTCATTTATGATTGCGTTGACGAATACAATTCATGATAAAAAAGTCAGGCTTCCCGTTATCATCAGCATATTGCTGAATTGCAGCATATGGGCGTATATTTTTTTCAGTTTAGGCAGCCATAGCGATATTTTATACCTCCATTATAACATTTACTACGGCGTTGATCTAATCGGTCCGTGGGCTCGCATTTATATTCTTCCGGCCGCAGGCTTATCACTGGTCATCATCAATTTCCTACTCGCATTATTTACTCACAAACGCAGTGCAAACCTTGCAATGATGATTGGATATTGTACCATTCTTCAGCAGATTATTCTTCTTGTCGCCTCATACCTTATCATTGAGCTCAATGCATAATACTGTATGGGAGTAGAACCAAATTTTGATATAATAAAAGTCTTTATATTAACGACTCTTTCATTTGTTGTCGCGTTCGCATGGACGCCTCTTTTGACACATTTATTATACCAATACCGTCTTGGCAAAAAGATCCGTGATGAGGCGGAAACGCCAGTTTTCACCAAACTTCATCAGGGCAAAGCGGGAACTCCGACCATGGGAGGGGTTCTCATTTGGTTAACGACACTTTTTTTAGCACTGCTGTTCTTTGTATTTAGATCGATTATTCCAATCGAAAGCATCCAAAAGCTGAATTTTTTAACGAGACCAGAAACACTCTTACCCTTAGGCGCATTGATTGCGTCAGCGTTTGTTGGTTTATTTGATGATATTCTTAATGTGCGTGGTATCGGGCCGGCAAACGGCGGTTTGCGCATGCGCTACAAACTAATAATATACACACTGATCGCTGTTGTTGGCGCAATCTGGTTTTATTCTAAGCTTGACTGGACCACCATTCACGTCCCGTTCCTTGGGAATTTTGATATTGGAATTTGGTATGTCCCAATATTTATTTTTATAATCGTTTCTACCGCATTTTCAGTTAACGAGATTGATGGGCTCGATGGTTTAGCTGGCGGAACCTTGCTTGCAGCATTTGGCGCGTATGGATGTATCGCATTCGCACAGGGTAAATATAATCTTGCCGCTTTCTGCGGTGTCATTATCGGTGCACTTCTTGCTTTCCTATGGTTCAATATCAATCCCGCGCGTTTTTTTATGGGAGATACCGGCGCAATGTCACTCGGAGTCACGCTTGGGATTGTCGCAATGCTTACCAATGCCGCATTGCTTTTGCCGATTATCGGCCTGGCATTTGTTGTCGTTTCTCTTTCAGTCATTATCCAACTTTGTGCTAGAAAATTTTTGCATAAAAAAATATTTTTATCCGCGCCATTGCATCACCATCTTGAGGCAAAAGGATGGCCAGAACCTAAAATTGTTATGCGCTTTTGGATTATTGCTGGCGTAACCGCTGTTATTGGTGTCGTAATTTTCTTAATCGATAAGCAATAAAGAAAAGGGCATCGTGATTATCATTTTATGCTTACCTTCGTATTCGCAAGGCGGCTCATTTATGGTATAGTATATACCACATTATTTGTTCGAATATGTCTTTTTTTGCTGATACCTACAAACATAAAAGGGTGCTGATTATGGGGCTTGGGCTCCAGGGAGGTGGTATTGGTGCCGCTCAATGGTTTTCTCGTGCTGGTGCGCACGTGCTCGTAACTGATTTACGGAATGCGGCAGTACTCCAACCGGCATTGAATGCGTTGAAGAAGTATAAGAATATTTCATACGTACTAGGGCGGCATCGAATTGCAGATTTTAAAAATCAAGATTTGATAATTAAAAATCCTGGTGTCCGCACGCAATCAAAATTTCTACGGATCGCGCGCCAACAGCACATTCCAATAGAATCAGACATTGGAATTTTTTTACAGAGTACGCATGCCCCCATCATTGCCATAACAGGAACAAAAGGCAAGTCAACAACGGCGAGCTTGCTTCAGCATATTTTTCGTCTTGGACACATCCGAGCAAATCTCGCTGGAAATATCCGTGTTTCGCCCCTCTTCCTTATAAATAAAGTATCGTCAAGCAGCCCGGTAATTCTTGAGCTGTCTTCCTGGCAACTTGAAGATATCGCCAAATTGCGTTTTCAGCCCCACGTGGCAATTGTTACAAATATTATGCAGGATCATCTGAATACCTATTCGTCATGTAAAAACTACGTGCGTGCTAAAGAAAACTGCGTGCGTTTCCAACGCCAGAACGATCATTGTATTCTCAATCTTCAGAATATCAATACAAAGCGGTTCGCAAAAAAAACTCATGCGAGAGTTTGGTGGTATTCAGCCACGTATGACGACCAAGCAAACGCAACCATTGTTCATGGAGCAATCGCTGTTCGTAATAAAAAACGATTTCAGAACGTTATACAAACCTCAAAACTGCAGATTCGCGGAGATCATAATCTTGGCAATATACTTGCTGCTGTGATTGCGGCCCGCATTTATGGCGTTCCAATCGGCACCATACGCGATGCGTTAAAAACGTTTCGAGGAATTCAAGGACGTTTGGAATATATCGGCGAAATCGATAGAAAAAAATATTACAATGACACAACGGCGACGGCACCTGATGCAGCAATCGCTGCATTAAAAATTTTTGACTCTCATACAGTTTTAATTGCCGGCGGTGCAGATAAAAATCTTGATTACTCTTCCTTCGCAGACGCGATCAGGAGATCCGTAACGCATTGCATTCTCTTGCCCGGGACAGCGACCGAAAAAATTAAAAAGCACTTTCGCAAGGCTAAATTCAGAAACTATACGAATGCTCGTTCAATGGAAGCAGCAGTTATTATGGCGGGCGAGATCCCCTCGGCACGCACTGTTCTCCTTTCGCCGGGAGCGGCCAGCTTCGGGCTATTTTTAAACGAGTTCGATCGCGGAGATCGATTTACAAACGCAGTCCTTGCATTACGGAAATAAATCAGATGATTCGCATCCATAAACCCGATTATACACTCCTTATTACCTGCGCAATACTGGCGATCTATGGGCTTGTCATGCTCGCTTCAGCGAGCTCAGTACTATCCTTTGAAAAATTTGGCGACAGTAATTACTTTTTAAAGCACCAATTAATCTATGGTGTCGGTTTTGGGTTGGTAGGTTTTTTTCTTGCCTATAAACTAGATTATCACCGGTGGAAAAAATTTGCGTTTGCTTTTCTAGCGATTAACATTCTTTTATTACTTGCTGTTTTCATACCCGGTATCGGCTATGCGTACGGCGGCGCTCGACGATGGATACAGCTCGGACCCTCACTGTTTCAGCCTACTGAAATCCTAAAATTAACATTTATTTTATATCTTTCTACCTTATTCGCAAAAAATATTGAAGGTATCAAGGATCCTGCATATGGACTCGTTCCGTTACTCGTAATACTTGGCTCAATTGTTTTTTTAATCATGCTCCAGCCAGATATGGGCACGATGGTAACGATTGCCGCTACAGGACTGATAGTTTTTTTTACAGCAGGCGCACCGTTAAAACAATTAGCTGGGATTTTTGGCAGCGCTGTAGTCCTTTTTTTTATATTAATAAAATTAGCCCCATACCGTGCCGCTCGTTTTACTATTTTTCTTAACCCTGCCCTCGATCCTCAGGGCATCGGATACCATATCAACCAAGCATTGATGGCAATCGGAAGCGGGGGAATTCTTGGCCTCGGCCTTGGCCATTCACGGCAGAAATTCCTGTACCTGCCTGAAGTTACAGGTGATTCGATTTTTGCAATAGTCGCCGAAGAGCTCGGACTTGTCTTTGCAATTATTTTGATATTACTTTTTTTAACGATAATGTTTCGAGGCTTTAAGATTGCTGCGCATGCTCCAGATACGTACGGGAGGCTTCTCGCAATTGGGATTACGACATGGATTGTACTACAGGCATTTATTAATATTGCTGCCATGGTGACTCTGGTTCCGTTAACTGGCATACCGTTACCATTTGTAAGCTATGGAAGTTCAGCTCTCGTTACGATATTCTTTTCGATAGGCATTTTATCAAACATATCTAAACAAACGAAAACTTGATGAAATTAGTCTTCGTCGGCGGCGGCACGGCCGGTTCTGTCGTCCCGCTGATCGCAATTATTTCCGAATTCCGCAAACGCATACCAAGCGCGAATATGCTATTTATCGGCACGCGTCACGGCGTACTCGAGCGTTCTTTGCTGCGCGGATATGGCGTTGAATACATCGGCATATACTCCGGTAAATTACGCAGGTATTTTGATATAAAAAACCTTCTTGATGTAGTGTTAATACTCGTAGGCTTTTTTCAGTCTTTGTATATTCTAATAAAGCATAAGCCGACAATAATTGTTGGAGCTGGCGGTTTTGTGTCAGTACCCGTGATCTGGGCAGGCGCAATTCTAGGCATTCGTTCATTAATCCATCAGCAAGACATTGTGCCTTCATTATCCAATAAATTAACCGCCTGGTGTGCAAGCCGAATCACGGTTTCATTTGAAGGCTCGATGCACCATTTTTCATCTCGAAAAGTTATCTGGACAGGCAACCCGTGCCGTGAACAAATTTTGCACGGAAATGAACAAAATGCATATAAACATTTTCATTTGGACAAGAAACTTCCGATATTGCTCGTTATTGGCGGCGGTACTGGCGCTGAAAGCATTAATCAGCTTATATGGCAGTCTTTGCCAGAACTGCTGAAAGAATGCCAGATAATACATCTCAGCGGAGTTGGAAAAGCGGACCGCGCAATTAAATTTAATGGGTACTACCAGTTTGAATTCATTCACGATGAGCTGCCAGATCTGCTTGCTGCTGCGACAATCGTTGTATCTCGCAGCGGATTATCCGCCATTACCGAACTGTCATTACTCGGGAAACCGACCGTTTTAATTCCCTTACCGCATTCCCACCAAGAATTGAATGCGCGGTATTGCCTTGAGCAAAAAGCATGCATTGTGTTTAATAGTCTCAGTGAGAATCGGCAGGATTTTATCCGCAAGATCGTTGGTTTGCTGCGAGATGAGTCGGCGCGGAACCAGCTCGTTTCGAATATAAAAAAAATAATGAAGCCGAATGCTGCCGCAACAATTGCATCGGAAATCCAAAAAATACTTCGCATATGAATAGCCAGCAAATTAATAAATACCATTTAATTGGCGTCGGCGGATCAGGAATGTCTGGTGTTGCACAAATCCTGATTGCACTTGGCAAACACGTCCGAGGTACTGATTTGTATGCGGCCGAAAATACAAATCGCATTGTTTCACTGGGAGGGGATATACGTATCGGTCCGCATAAAGCCGAGAATGTTGAAATCGACACACAGTGCGTGGTATTTTCAAACGCGATAACACCAGATAATCCCGAATTGCAATATTCTCGCAAAAAAAGCATCCCCGCGTATAGCTACCCGGAATTCGTTGCTCAGTTATTTGCGGGAAAGATTCCAATTGTTATCGCAGGTACCCACGGTAAAAGTACGACCGCAGCGATGGTGGCAAAAATATTCATAGATGCAGGGTTAGATCCCTGTGTGTTGATTGGCGCAAATGCACCATTTTTAAGCGGCAGCAGCAGAGTAGGCTCGGGAAAGCATTTTATACTCGAGGGAGACGAATATCGGGCAGCTTTTTTGCATTACGCACCGATTGGGCTGTGCATTACTAATATTGAACGCGATCATCTTGATTTTTATCAAAACGAGCAGTCGATTGTCGAAACATTCCGAACCATGGTGCAGAAAGTTCCGCCGGAAGGAATCATCGTAGCAAACATTCTTGATAAAAATGTCGTCCAAGCTCTGCAAGGCGTTCACGCAAAAATAATTCATTTCGGGATTGAATATGGTGACCTGTATGCCACTCATATCCACCGTCGCGATAACCAGACGTATTTTTCGGTAAAAGGCAAAGAAAACTTCGACATTATTTTGCTTATTCCTGGTTTGCATAACGTGTCGAATGCTCTTGCCGCCGCTGCCGTCGCAATTTCTTTTGGCATCGATACGCACATCATCGCGTCTTCATTATCAAACTTCACTGGCATCGGGCGTCGGTTTGAAATAAAAGGCTCGATTAACGGAATAACAATCATCGATGATTATGCCCATCACCCGACGGAAATAAAGGCAACCCTTCGCGCTGCGCGACAACATTTTCCCGATAAAACAATTTGGTGCATTTTCCAGCCTCACTCGGGTAATCGAACCGACACGTTATTCGATGATTTTGTGCGGTCATTTAATGATTGTGATCATTGCGTGGTGACTGACATTTTTAAAGTCGCAGGCCGTGAAGGCATGACCGCTCATACCTCTAACGACCTCGTTGAGTCAATACGCAAGTTGAAAACGCATACGTATTATAAGCCCGGGCTTGAAAATGCCGTTCAGTTCGTATGTGAAAAGGCCAAGCCCGAATCAGTTATCATAACGATGGGTGCCGGTTCTATCACCCAAGCAAGTGAAGCCATCGTACGGCGCTTACAAGCAACGTTGAAAATGTAGTAGCGCAGAGTTAAATAAAAATACAAGAAGCCAACGAACGGTCGTTGGCTTCAATGTTTTACCGGCTTTGCGATGCCGATGATCAAGACGATGCTGTCTGGCTCAACGAGCTTGCTGTTTGGCCCTCCGTGAAGTTGTAGGCTGATGAGATATCCTGAGCAGGGAGCTTTCACCGTTGTAACAATTGAATTGTCCGTTTGGCTTCTTACTGTGAACAATGATTCGTTCACAACTATGAATTCTCCGGCGTCATGGGGTTTCCCATCTGCAGCTGAGAGGAATTCGACAAATCCCTTCGCGCTGGCAGGAACAGCTACAAAATCTTCGATTTGTTCAAACCTATGCTTGCCGATTTCAATCCACCATGGCAGCGGGATCACGATTACCACCTTTGAATTCGATGGAAGGCGATGGCGGAAGTATCGGGTGTCTGTAGATAATGCGGCAGTAGGTTTATTGGGCTGTAAGTGATCCTCGCTCGTCGTCGTAGCAATAGCTACATTGGGTTTGATATCGAATACGTACCTTTTTCTGCAGAAAAGCCAGAACCAAGGTGTACGGATTTCGATTGTATACGAGCGTGTTACTGGTACCGAACGGGCAGCTGATGCGATCTTATCAATTGGGATTCGATAAAACCGCCAAATCACGAAGACAAGAACGCAGCAGCAGACAGCTGATATGATTTGAAAAAGCACTTTTCCTCCTTTTTTCTAGAGGCCTTTTGTTACTATAACGCAAGCCTCCTATCCGAACCCTACCAAATTATGCTAAAATGTCAATTATATGAAGCAGGCGGGAGATTCGTCGACAATACATTTACTCGGCGTAGAACAGGACGTCGTTCTTGCTCCTTTTACGAATTTTAAAATCGGAGGGCCAGCTGCATATTTTATTCGTGCGAAGAGCAATGAAGAAATTATTGCAGCTATACAAGAAGCCATTCGGCTGAACATTGATTATGTATTGCTCGGCAAAGGGACAAATGTGCTTGTTTCCGATGGAGGTTTTCGGGGACTTGTAATTAAAGTAGAGAATTCAGGGATTTATCAGAATGGGAATGTCATCAGAGTAGAATCCGGTGTATTGCTGCAACAATTCATTCAATTTTGCGTTTCAAAAAATTTAAGCGGAATGGAATTTTTAACCGGCATTCCTGGGACGATAGGCGGTGCTATTGTTGGTAATGTCGGTACCCCGACAGAATGGATTTCAAAAATAGTAGAATCGATTATTCTCTTTTCCAAGGAAAATGGTATTGAATCACTTGCCCCAGCTTCATGTAATTTTAGTTATCGGGGTAGTATTTTTAAAAACTCAAATACACATGTCGTACTCGGTGGAACATTTCATCTCGCCCCTGCTGCACCTGAGGCAATACAAAATTTAAGTACGAAGTATGCTAAGCTCCGCGCGCACCAGCCAGGGAATTATCCATGCGCTGGCTCGGTTTTTAAAAACCCCGATGGCCTAAAGGCGTGGGAATTGATAGAAAAGGCAGGTTTGCGTGGTAAAATGATTGGTGGTGCTCAAGTGTCTGAGAAGCATGCAAATTTCATTATCAATGCAGGAAACGCCCGTGCTGAAGATGTTGTAACGCTCATTAGCTATATTAAACAGCAGGTGCGTGATACGAGCGGTATTCAACTTCAAGAGGAAATCGTTTATATTGGCTTTTAAAAAAAAATAAATCCTCTTGCGCCAACTTGATTGTGCTTTGAATGTTTACATGATATCATGTACAATTCATGCACTATTTATAAAGGCAAGCCAAGAAGCACTATATGTCACTATTCAGCAAACTATTTGGAGACCCAAACAAACGCGTTATCGAGAAATTTCAGCCGCTCGTAGATAAAATAAATTCGCTGGAGCCAGCAGTATCAGCTTTAACAGATGCGCAGCTGAAAGGAAAAACTACAGCATTTCGAGTGCAATTACGCGATGGCGCAACCCTTGACGCAATTCTACCGGAAGCACTCGCTGTGGTGCGAGAAGCTATTAGGCGAACCGTTAAGCAGCGCGCGTTTGACGTACAATTAATGGCTGCGATGACTTTGCACGAAGGCAAGATTGCGGAGCAAAAAACAGGCGAGGGCAAAACACTATCAGCAGCTATGGCGGCATATCTTAACGCACTTGAGGGAAAAGGAGTCCATGTTGTTACCGTCAATGATTACCTTGCTCGCCGAGATGCAGGATGGTATGGCATCGCACTTGAAATGATTGGGCTCAGCGTTAGCTGTATAACCCATGAGCAGGGGTTTATTTTTGATCCGGCATATCTTGACAATCAGCTTCATGATGAACGCCTGAAACACTTACGGCCGATCGCCCGTAAGGATGCATATGCTGCAGATGTAACGTATGGCACAAATAATGAATTCGGGTTTGATTATCTTCGCGATAATATGGTTCCGTCGCGTGACTACATGGTTCAGCGCAATCTCCATTATGCAATTGTCGACGAAGTCGATAGCATATTAATTGATGAAGCGCGAACGCCACTTATCATTTCAGCGCCTGCCGAAGAATCCACTGATAAGTATTACCAATTTGCGGAACTGGTGGAACGATTGCAAGAAGGAACAGATTTTAATATCGATGAAAAGATGCGCGCATCGACACTTACTGAGGTTGGCGTATCAAAAATGGAAAAAATGCTGGGAATAAAGAATATCTACGAGGCAGAAGGCATCGAGACCGTACACCATATTGAACAGGCACTTCGCGCGAAGGCTCTGTTTAAAAAAGATCGTGACTATGTAGTAAAAGAAGGCGAGGTTATCATCGTCGATGAATTTACCGGCCGTCTCATGTTTGGGCGCAGGTATTCAGAAGGCTTGCACCAAGCAATTGAAGCAAAAGAAAAAGTCGATATTAAGAAAGAGAGCAGGACCCTTGCAACCATAACATTTCAAAATTACTTCAGATTATACAAAAAGCTTTCTGGCATGACTGGCACCGCGGCCACAGAAGCGGAAGAACTGCATAAAATATACAATCTGGAAGTAGTCATTATACCAACGAATAAGCCGATGGTTCGTGATGATAAGAACGACTCAATTTATAAAACGGCTTCAGGAAAATATAATGCGATCGTCCGCGAAATAAAGACCCGCCATGAACTAGGCCAGCCAATCTTAATCGGCACCGTATCGATTGAAAAAAATGAATTACTCGGCCAATTGCTTGAACGTGAAGGCATACGCCATGCTATGTTAAATGCCAAGAACCACGAACGGGAAGCTGATATTCTAGCTGATGCAGGTTCACCGGGAGCGGTTACCGTCGCGACTAATATGGCAGGCCGCGGTGTTGATATTGTACTTGGTGGCGTAGACGGAACTAAAGAAGACCGCGATGTAGTAGTAAAACTCGGTGGACTACATGTTATTGGTACGGAACGGCATGAATCGAGAAGAATTGATAATCAGTTGCGAGGGCGTGCGGGCCGACAAGGGGATCCAGGATCTTCGCAGTTCTTTGTTTCCACAGAAGATGATCTTATGCGCATTTTTGGATCCGATAAAATCAAAAGCATGATGGATCGGCTTGGAGTTCCCGATGACATGCCGATAGAACATGCCATCATCAGTAAATCAATTGAGTCAGCGCAAAAAAAAGTTGAAGGCCACAATTTCGATATTCGGAAACATTTGGTTGAGTACGATGACGTGATAAATAAGCATCGCGAAGTTATCTATTCGAAGCGAAAAGAAATTTTAGGCGTTTTTGACGAAAAAGAAAACGATCAAGAAAAATCACCAATCCCGCTTCGAAAAAAAATTATGGAGCTTATTGAGCATGAAATCGATCAAATCGTTTCCTTCCATACTTCAAGCGAAGACGAGCATGCATGGAATCTTGACGAAATTTACGAAATTGTCGATACCATTTTTCCTATTGATCTGAAAAATAGGATCAAACTTGAAGAAATCAGAGAGACCGCACATGATAAAAAGCAAGACGCTGAAGCGCGTACAACGATAATCAAGTATTTAGCTTCACTCGCGCAACTGCAGTATGATTCGCTTGAAAACGCGATCGGCTCGCCTGACATGTGTCGAACCATCGAAAAGGCTGTGTATTTGCGGGCAATTGATACACTATGGATCGAGCACTTGGATTTGATGGACCATCTCCGCACCGGTATCGGCTTGCGCGGATATGGACAGCAAGATCCATTGATTGAATACAAAAAGGAAGCATTTCGTTTGTTTAACGAATTGATGAATAATATTCAAAAAAATATTGTCTATACAATCTTTAAAGTCGCGATTCAGAAAAAAGTAGATGATAATCCGATACTTTCTGCGCCAATTCAGTTAAGTGCTCCAGCGAAAACTTCGGATGATCCAGAGCCGTCAGGCTACCAACATACATCAGTGGGAGGGCGATCATCGTCAATCCAAAAATTTTCAACGCCAACTATAAATGGCACAAAACAGACTGCAGCTGGAAATATTGTTACGCAGGCAGGCAAAAAAGTTGGGCGCAATGATCCTTGTCCCTGCGGTTCCGGGAAAAAGTTTAAGAAGTGCCATGGAACAAAATTGTAGCAACAATGGATTCACTGCATTTCAAGATTTTCAAACAGTATCCCAAACTCCGGTACGGCATCTCGACAGTTGAAGACGGGTCAATGGTCAGTATTTCGGAAAGCAGTTCCTACGATATACCAAATCGCACTACTTTTTTTAACAAGCAAAAAATCAGTCCCATATCCGTGGTGTACGCAAATCTTTCGCATGGCACAACAGTAGCAATCATAAAAAATAAATATGAGCGACAACCAACCATTAAGTGTGATGGACTGTTAACAACGCTCAGCGATGTCTATCTATCGATTACCGTTGCTGATTGCTTTCCTGTCTATATATTTAACCCAGCGGTTTATTCAGTCGGAATTATTCATGCAGGCTGGAGGGGGATCGCAAAAGGTATTGTAAAAAAAGCAATTGAATCGTTAAAA
The DNA here is from genome assembly GCA_028718605.1 of Patescibacteria group bacterium. Classification (GTDB taxonomy): domain Bacteria; phylum Patescibacteriota; class Patescibacteriia; order UBA10025; family JAHIVO01; genus JAQULM01. The sequence goes on along the minus strand of JAQULM010000001.1, from coordinate 27,036 downwards.
TCCACGCATGCTGACATCTCGTCGTACCTTGTCGGACTTGGTCCGGGAATCCACGCCTGCCATTTTTGCATGACTCCACGAGATGCGAAGCCATTTAAGAATACGCCTTATATCATTGATTCCTCTGCGTCCCAATGGCATATTGATTTGAGTGCTGCCATAAAGGATCAATTTATAGATGCAGGCATACCACAAAATAATATTGAGGACTCTAAAATATGCACATATTGCACACCTTCCTGTTTTTCATTCCGGCGGGATAATAATCGCAATCTGCGTACGATGCTCGCATACATAGGATATATGAATTAATCGCCAGAATTGTTTTTTGCTAATCCAAGCGTAATATCGGATATATCCACAGGGTGTGGAGAGTTTTTTATATTGACAAAATCGTAATACAATATATGATGAATATGTACAATCAAATACAGACATTGAATCCTTGACAGGGTAGCCATATGAAATGGTACGCTGTTGCTTGGTATTTTCAAGTAACAGCTACGCTCCAGCGTGTTTCGCAGCAATTGGCACACAACCGTATCGCTATGAAGGGAGCGTGATGATATATGCCAAAACCACCTCTGTTTTATTAAAGTGGTTGACTAAAGCAGATATTCTGTTCTACTGCTTAGTCATTTGGACTCTTTGCCAATACACTATGTGTTGGATTGAGTTCATGAAAATAGAGTCATTCAAAGTGCCAGCGGAAATGCCATTCGGATATATGGTATTTCTGGTGCTCTATGTGCTTCAGAAGGAAGCTAAGAGATGGCTCGATCATGAACAGAAAAAACGGAGAGGAGAGGTATATTTCTTCATCTGGTGGTCGACGTGGTTGTTGATGCTCATAACCGAGTTTCTGCAGCCAAACGACTTCGATGTGCCAGTTAAAATGCTAGAAACGTGCGTCTTTGTCTCCGTTCCGTTCGTCGTTACTGCTGTATCCAAGCTTTTTCATGAGGCTTATCGGTCTCGGGGGATAGCTCAGGGTCACGGGAGTAAGAAACATGCAACAGTCTTACATGGAAAGTGAGGCATCAATGGGTATTTGGAAGTCCCACGCTGGAGCAATTGAAAGCATTAATTCCTCCTAGGAAAAATGCCTTCAGATCAATCTATGGAGAGGGCCGTGCCACCCTCTTCATTTATTATTGTGCAAAACAATTTTGTTAAATGTGCTGCTCTAAGACATATTATGTTTACTCATAAAACTGTTTTTTTTACTCAAAATAACTTATTTAAACAAGGTAACATCGCAAGTAAATAAAGTATTTAATAAAAAGTTGCCAATAAAATATCATAGAGAACTACAAATACTTGTATCATTATTATTCTATGGTCAATTACACTCTTCGCCGTTTTTAATAAGGTAGTTAGTAAAAACAGGCACTGATGATTACTTGCTCATACAGTTAGAACAAGTATTTCGTTTTGATAAAAATTGGCTCGATTTATTGATACAACGCGAGAAAAGATGTACAATAATACTGTTTTTATCATTCACTATACGAATTGCTGATTATGAAGAATGCAAAAAAACCTCGTATTCAGCCTGAAAATAGCACACGTATCCAAAACGGTAGTGTTTTTACGCAACAACGCAGGTCGCAAGGCGTTAGCGACCAAGCAATTGTCGATGAACTTGTGTCTAATGGATGGAGCCAGTTTGATGCCGCAAGAATCGTCGATGGAACACCAACATCATCAGCAAATAAAAAACCACATCACTGGCGCATAGCAGTTTTTATGCTCGGTTTTTTTGTTATCATTCTCGCCTGCATTTTTTATTGGCTCGTTATATACAGTAATAATTCAAAACTTACGAATAACTTTAATAGTGAAATAGAAGCGCTTAAAGAATACCTATCGAATAGCAATTTAAATTATGAATCAAATGGCAAGGATATCGTCGTAAATACGAATTCTGGGAGTGAAATAATTCGTGTCGCGGCGGTTGTGGATGGCGCTACAATTTTATATTCTGATTTTATCAGCGATCTTGCGACAATGAAGTATTTTTATTCTGCTCAGTCTGATACCGTGAAACCGCCATCTGATGTTTTATTGTCGAAGCAAATATTGACACGACTTGTGCGCCAAAAGTTTCTTGATTCAGCTGCTAAGCAACTTGGAATTACGCCAACAAGCGGGGAACTTGATGCTGAATATGTTAAGCTTATTTCTGTTGTTGGCAGCTCTGATGAACTTGAAACGCAAATAAAGGAACTCTATAACTGGTCGACAACAGAATTCAAATCAAAAGCATTGTTACCGTACCTCACTCGCCAAAAAATTACTAATTATCTTGACAATGACGCATCTTTTAATAAAACCGCAAAGGAAAAAATTGAAACAATCCAAAAACTTTTAAGCACAACTACAAAAACATTCGAAGAATTAGCTGATTTATACGGTGAAGATATTGACGCGAAAGCGGGGGGCAGCCTTGGCACAGTAATAAAAGGTCAAACAATTTCTGAATTTGAAACCGCAGCTTTTGCACTTCAGGATGGGCAAGTTTCTAATATTGTAGATACTGCGTATGGTTACCATCTAATAAAAGTCTTGTCACATTCAATGTCTTCGGATAATGTTGAGCAGATTGACGTCAAACATATTTTTATCAGAAAGAAAGATGTTGACGACTGGCTCATTGAGCAATTAAAAGATAAAGTTATTTCAGTCTATATAAATGATTTTCAATGGAAAGAAGCATGCGGATTCATTCTTTCAACATTCGAAACGTGCGAATCGAATGAACTAATCCAAACTTTTTCAAGCAACTTCGAATCTATTGATCTTGAGGCATTGGAAAAAAGTTTTTCAAATAGTAATACAAACGCGAACACAAATTTCCCCAGTAGCGCAACAAATACAGCAAGTACAAACCAGTAGTTTGCTTATTGATTAATTATTGTAGTAAATTATTTCGGCATATGGAAATACCCGACAAACAATATAGCATCCAGAATCCAACATCGGAACAAGAGAAGAAAAGCAATTCGATACTGCATGCTATTTTAAAAGACGGGTTTTTGCTCAAAATCGCTGCACTATGCGGGATACTTGCGATCGGCATAGGTGTAACCATGTATTTTATAACGCCGAAATCGGGGAGTACCTCTGAAGCCGTATGCGCATTCGGTGCGATAGGATTTAGCACTGCCTGCGCTATTCTTGTAATTATCTGGATTTTGAAAGGCATTCGTACGAAAGAACGTTAGGTACTATTTTTCTGCTGTTTACGTATGACTACATTCCAGCTTAATTTTCGTATACCCGATACGGAAAGAGACCAATTGATAAACGCCCTTGGCCTTGAAATGATTTGTGAATACACAGAACGAAATACGTATTTAAAAGATAATGCCACTCAGCGGGAGTATGTCCAGAACATTAACGAAGAAATTAAGTACTGTTCAAATGCCTACGATAATATTACAGGATTATGGCAAATCACAGCAATTCCCGTTGAGCCGGGTAGTACACTCGAAAAAAAAATTTCATTCAGAAAAAAACTAGCAAACGTACGATGTACTGTCGAGCAGTACAGATGGCTGGGCATGAATGCGATAGTCGAATTCCTTGCGGTAAATTTCCGTAAGAATTTTTTTACTGTTCGAATATCAACCGAGGATGAAACCAATATTTTATCTGCAAAAAATTTTCTTAACCAAATTGGCTATACGCAAAAATTGCTCCCCGAGGACGAAAAAGAGCGCGTGACCCGGAAATCATTATGGAAGGATCCACTTTTTTATACAATTCTGGGCGTTGCGGGAGCGATAGTGCTATTATTTATAATTCAATCAAAATCAATTACACAACCGTCTTCGCTTGATTCGGAAAAAGTATTTGTATTTATGCAAAAACAACTTACCAATGCACCTTTGTGTTCGCAGGAAGGAGAGTGCCTATTTTTTCATTCGCTCGGCAAATGCGGTCCCAATAATGAAAATTGGATTCGACTCGACGCTGAATTTTCACTTGACAGTAGCCTGGACGAAACTCAGACTTTTAATAATGATGCATTGGAGCACGGCAGTTGTGTTTGTTATCGCCAGCGTTGCGTACTGCAACCATCTGATGAAATGTATATCGAGGAATTTGAAACAACTTTATTCGCCCCATAAATTAAATATTTTTTTCAATATGGGTTGATTTTTTACCCCTTTATTTTTTTACAAAAATATGGTATAATGATACTCGAAAGTATTAAAAACCCAAAAAATGCGCCTTAAAACAAAAAAGATACCAAATAATGTTTTATCTGGAACCAAGAAAGTCGAACCAGGACTATGGAAGCGCGGGTTGATATACTTTAGCCTGGGACTTCTTTGGGCTTCGACATTATTTGGTTTACTGATCATCCCTGCGATCGTGAAAATCGGGTCAAGGCACTCCTATCTCGCCGAAAGAGTAAATGGAAATGCATGGATATACGTTTACATAATTGTTGCATTGTATACCATTCTTGTAAGCCTCTATCTTGTTATCGAAGGATACGCCGCACGATACGTGACAATTATTTTATTGAACATTAGTCTTCTTGTTGCTTTTATAGCCGTCTCATTTGTCTCATTTTACTTTATTTTATTGTAAATTTTCATGAACCAAAATACTGTACAGCACGAATCAATGGTAAATGATGCCATTCAACCTGATTCCCGCAAGCATCAAATAATCCATTGGTCACTCATGATCGTTCTGTGGATTTTACTATTTTTGGAAACCCGATTGGCGATTAATATAGTGAAATGGTGGAATATTCTTCCGAGTAATACATCTGCCAGCCCATTCATTACCAAGACAGCCGAGATGGGAGCATTCGCTTTAAGTGTAATTATGATTCTATATTCTATTACCGTATCGGTTTATCTTGTTTACCGTTTTATACGCTTGAGGGGCAAGAGTTTCCAATGTAAACCATGGATTAGGCTCAATAGCCTGGTCCTATCATCATTTGCGATTTATTGGGTAATTTTTATATTATTTACGGTTATTCAATAGTGTTGGGTACGAAAAAAAATACACATCATTATTAATCATCTACTGCAAACATACTATTCTCGTTACATTAATGCATAAGTTATGAATGTAGCATTTTTTGATATTACGCTCGTTGTCGTAGTCGCTGCGGTACTAGGAATCATTGCACGGTATTTACGACAGCCTACAATTGTCGCATATCTCATAACCGGCATTCTGATAGCCGCATTTGGCACAATGGCAGAAGACAGTCGTCACACATTGGATGTAATGGCAACGTTTGGCACAACATTGCTGCTTTTTCTAATCGGGCTTGAAATGCGATTTGATTATATCAAAACGATTGGACGCTCAGCACTTTTGACTGCAATCGGCCAAATTGTAATTACGAGCATAGTGGGTTTTGGGATCGTACGCTTACTAGGATTCGATATCGTACGTTCTTTGTATATCGCTTTTGCTTTGACTTTTTCAAGCACGATCGTTGTTGTTAAGCTTTTGTCGGAGAAGCGCGAATTACAAAGCCTCTACGGGAGGATTGTCGTTGGTTTTTTGATAATTCAGGATATCGTTGCAATTTTTGTCATGATATTTTTAGGGAGTTTGCATGGAGGGGGAGCCAGTTCACACATAGTTGCCATTTCAGGAACATTAATAAAGGGCATTTTATTACTAGCAATTGTATATTTCTTGTCACGAAAAGTTTTTCCTTGGATATTTGATAAACTCGCAACAAGCCCTGAACTTTTGTTTATAACAAGTATCGCGTGGGCTTTTGGCTTAAGCGCACTGGTGTCTACTAAATTTATTGGCTTATCGACTGAGATTGGCGGCTTTCTTGCCGGCCTTGCCCTTGCTCATTCGATTGAACAATTTCAAATTGAATCAAAGCTACGACCGCTGAGGGACTTTTTTTTGGTAATATTTTTTGTGGTCCTTGGTTTTTCTGTTGCAATAAGTGACTTACAATCAATAATATTTCCTTCAATCGTTTTGTCGCTATTTGTTTTAATTGGTAATCCGCTTATATTTATTGTTTTAATGGGATTGCTTGGTTTCAGAAAAAAAACGAGTTTTTACGCAAGCATCAGCATTGCGCAAGTCTCTGAATTTAGCTTAATATTAATGGCAATCGGTTTAACTCTCGGACATGTAACAAAGCAGGACGTTTCTCTCGTAACGAGCATCGGACTCGTCACTTTTATTGCTTCAGCGTATTTTATTGCACATAGCCATGGCTTGTTCCAGAGATTTAAGAAATATTTGCATATTTTTGAAAAATCAAATGCTCATGAGGATCTGCCATTCCCGACAAACCCGCGCGGACAAATTCTCCTCGCAGGCGCGCACCGCCTCGGACAGCATATACTGCACTGTATTAATAAAGAAAAACTCGTAATCGTAGAATTCGATCCTTTGATTGCCCAACAGCTTAAGCGTGAACGGTACAAGGTAGTATTCGGTGATATTACTGACAGCGACATTCAACAATTGGTACATCTCGACGATACGCCGATACTCATATCCACCGTTCCCGATCTTGATGATTCTTTCGCCTTACTTAACACGATTCAGCAAATGCGTAAAAAAAATAATCGTGCGCCAATCGCCATTATGACCGCGTATTCAAACTGGGAAGCGCGGCGTTTATACGACAAAGGTGCAAATTATGTAATACTCCCGCATTTTCTTGGAGGTAAGCACGTCGCTTCACTCATAAAAGATGGTGAGGTTGATGTCACAACGATGAAAAACTGGAGAAAGCATGATTTTAAAATGCTCTTTCATGCGCCGCGTGAACTTTCCTAAAATAATAAACTGTTTAATTCGTCCTATTTACAATACTCAAAAAATGTGTTAAAATGAATACAAATAACAAAAATATGAAAATAAAAACGGGGGTAAAAAAATATAGACAGCACCTATTTATAAGTTGCTGTATTTTATTTTGTTTGCCGTTGCTTGCCCAAGCATCTGATAGCCGGCCTCCCGAGGTTCGGATATTCAGTAATAAAGGGAATCTTGAAAATCAGTTTTTAGCATTCGGCAGCGACTTTTCAGGCGGTGCTTCAATCGCAGTCTGCGATTTGGAGGGGGATGGGGTTACAGAAATAATTGTGGGTGCGGGGCCGAATGGAGGACCGCAAGTCAGAATCTTGTCTCACGAGGGCATACCGAAATTTACCCCAGGATTTTTTGCATACGAAATAAATTTTCGTGGCGGCGTCAATGTTGCATGCGGCGACCTGGATGGAAACGGTACCGCAGAAATTATTACTGCCCCGATGTCCAAAGGCGGCCCACATATCAGAATATTCAACCGCTATGGAATTCCAATTTTTACTCCCGGATTTTTTGCGTATGATACAAATATGAAAGGCGGCGTTAATCTCGCTGTTGGTGATATTGACGGTGGAGGAATTCCGGAAATTATTACTGCACCAGCAGCAGGTGATGAACCGCGCGTTAATATTTTTAATCGGTATGGGATAAAATTACCGTTCGATGTATATCCATTTCATCCTGATTTTAGCGGTGGCGTAAGCATCGCAACTGCAAATGTTGATGATGATTATATGGACGAACTAATTCTTGGAGTACACAGTCAAGATGTCGGATTAGTCAAAGTAATCAATGTCGGTGCCTCGGAGCCCCCGATTGGTGAATTTAAAGCATTTCCTGATGATTACAAACAGGGAGTCAATGTAACAAGCGGTGATCTCGATCAAGATGGTTATGACGAAATAATTGTCGCCGCAAATAGCGGCGGCGGTCCCCACGTAAAAGCATTTAAATTAAATGGTACTCCGCTATCATCAGGTTTTTTTTCGTACGAGAATGAATTTCGCGGAGGCGTCCAAATTGCATCAGATGATGTCGATCGTGACGGTAAAACGGAAATCATTACTACACCCAGAAAAAAAACATCCGAAGGTATCGTTGATCGAATTCTTGTAGATCTCTCTGAGCAACGTTTATATGCGTATGAAGATAGCATCTTATTGCGTACTTTTCTTGTATCAACTGGCCTCCCGGGTATGGACACGCAAGCGGGGGAGTTCCGGATATCGCAAAAGATCTACTCAAAGAATTACTCGGGTCCCGGGTACTATTTGCCAAATACACTCTGGAACATGCGGTTTGACGGATCACGACTATTACACGGAGCATATTGGCACCATAATTTTGGTCATCGAATGAGCCATGGATGCGTGAATATCGATTATCCGGACGCAGAATGGCTGTATAATGCTACGCCAATCTGGACACTCGTGAGGGTACAACAATAAATTTGCGGTCTATTATCCACAAGTAGGCAAATGGAATAATATTTGTTATACTGTGCAGTATTCAGTATTATATCTTGAATAGTGCGTTTTTTGCCTATGTCAATGCGAAAAAAAATTTGGTTAACTTTTGCGGGAATACTCGTTTTAACCGCCGTTTGCATACTTATTGATTATCCAAAAGGTCCCGATCTTCATATCGGTAATCTTAATAAGGAAATTAAAGTACATCTCGGCCTTGATTTGCAGGGGGGAACTCATTTAGTTTACGACACTGATACTTCGCAAATAGCCAGTGCAGACCAAGCCGCAGCAGTTGAAGGGGTTCGAGATGTTATCGAACGTAGGGTAAACGCATTTGGCATTTCTGAACCGGTTGTACAAACAAACAAGTCAACAAACGGATGGAAGATAATCGTTGAACTTGCCGGCATCTCAGACGTGAATGAAGCAATCAAGATGATCGGTGAGACACCGCTGCTTGATTTTAAAGAAGAAAAAACAGAAGAACTGACTACTGAGCAAGTAAGTGCAGCAGAAGAGGCAAATACAGAAACAAAGAAAAATGCTGAAGAAGTTTTAGCAAAAGTCCTTGAGCCAAACGCAGATTTTACGGCTCTCGCAAATGAATACACCCAAGACACAGCAAATGTGAATTCAGAAACGCAGGAGAAAAGCGGTGGGGATCTCGGCTTTTTTACGCGTGATCAGATGCTTACTGAAATTGCAAACGTTGTATTCGATTCATTGAAAGACAATGAGACATATCCATCGCTCGTCGAAACCGATTACGGGTATCATATACTGAGGCGTACCGGAACTGAGGGTGATAAGGCACGGGCAAGCCAGATTTTTTTTGAAAAACAAGCTACTGTCGGGCAGCCACAGCTCGTCAGCACTGGTCTTTCCGGCAAGCAATTAAAACGCGCAGCGGTAGAGTTCAACCAGCAAACAAACGAAACGCAAGTCTCTCTTGAATTTAATGAAGAGGGGAAAGACCTTTTTGCCCAAATTACAGAACGTAATTTGAATAAAATCGTGGGTATTTATCTCGACGGAAACCCGATATCATTACCTCGCGTTGATTCAGTGATTACGAACGGACAAGCTGTTATTTCAGGAAGTTTTACACTCGAGGAAGCGAAGCTGCTTGCTCAGCGTTTAAACGCAGGCGCACTTCCAATTCCAATTATGCTCGTGTCACAACAAATTGTTGGGCCTAGTTTGGGAAAAAGCTCTGTCGAAAAAAGTTTCGTCGCTGGAATCATCGGACTCGTTCTTGTTTCATTTTTCATGATTTTCTACTATCGCTTGCCAGGGTTACTATCCGTCGCAGCATTGTTAATATATACCCTTATATCATTAGCAATTTTTAAATTAATCCCCGTTACCCTTACTTTAGCAGGTGTTGCTGGTTTTATACTTTCAATCGGCATGGCTGTTGATGCAAATGTTTTGATATTCGAACGGTCACGTGAAGAAATTCGGTCCGGGAAAAATTTAAGCGTTGCAATCGAGGAGGGATTCAAGCGTGCCTGGCCATCAATACGTGATTCGAACATTTCCAGCCTTATTAGCTGCGTTATTTTGTCATGGTTTGGCACGACAACGATTAAAGGTTTCGCCATAACCCTTGGCATTGGCGTATTGGTCAGCCTATTTTCGGCAATTACCGTGACGAGAAATTTTATGAGAATAATCTTTTCTAAGTGGCTCGAACAACAGCATCAGTTATTTACGCCTTCAGCGAAGCAAAAAGATTAAAACCGTTAGTCAATGTATCAAATTATTCAGCGTAGAAATCTCTGGTTTATCATTTCACTATGCATGATAGTGCCTGGTATTGTTGCAATTTGTATGGGTGGATTGCGACTTGGCATTGATTTTACCGGTGGGACTCTTATTACGGTTGCTTTTAATGGAACCCGTCCGTCATCTCAATCTATTGAAGCAACTATTACTTCCTTAGATCTGGGAAGTTCCCGCGCACAGCCACTGGGAGAAAACGAAATGTCTGTTCGCTTAAAAACAATCGATAATGCAACATACCAAAACGTTATCAGTGCGTTTAAAGAAGCATATGGCAGCATTGAAGAAAAAAGTTTTGATACCATCGGACCAACGGTCGGAAAAGAGTTACGAAACAAAGCCTTTCTTGCCAATGGCCTCGTTCTCCTTTTTATAATCTTGTACATATCATTTGCATTTAGAAAGATTTCAACATCACGTTTAAAATCGTGGGTGTTTGGTGTCGGTGCCATTATCGCACTGATTCACGATTTACTAATCGTCGTTGGTGCATTTGCGATTATGGGTCGATTCTGGGGAGTTGAAATTGACTCTCTCTTTATTACTGCATTACTGACTGTTTTGGGTTTTTCTGTACATGACACGATTGTCGTGTATGATCGTATCCGTGAACAACTGCGATCTGTCGGAAGACAAACATTTGAAGAAGTTGTGAATCGCAGCATAAACCAAACTATGATTCGTTCACTAAATACCTCATTAACAACAATAATTGTATTGCTTGCTTTATTTCTTTTCGGAGGCTCTACAATACAATTTTTTGTGCTTGCGCTTATTATCGGCATTACGGTAGGGACTTTTTCGTCAATTTTTATCGCTAGCCCATTACTCGTAATATGGGATAATTTTCGAAATAAAGAGAAATCTACCATATAACGATATAAGTAAATTTAAAAAACTATGCCTTACGTCGTAGTTTTTTTGTTTGCCAAATTGTTTAAAATCTGGCGTTATACATTCTTGACACAATATCAAAAGTATGCTATACTAAAGATAGAATAACATTTACCCATAAAATTTCTCTTCTAATTTTGGGCAAAGTAATTATGAATCAAATACAGCAAAGCTCAATACTTGATAGAGTACTCTCAAGCCAGAAAACTTCAGCGATAGAACAGTTCAATCCGTCTGAGGTGGTTACATCACTGTTAAAATGTCTTACACCCCGAGAAGAGGATGTGTTAAGACGCCGTTATGGATTACTGGGAAAACATAAAGAAACGCTGGAGGAAATCGGTGCCACATATCATGTTACCCGAGAAAGAATTCGGCAAATTGAAAAGACCGCAGTAGTTAAAATCAAACGATTAAAAAACTTCTATTCCCTCGTCAGTCCAATTGAAAATACTGTATTTACTGTTCTAGAACAAAGGGGCGGCATTATGTCCGAAGAGTCCCTCCTTGCTGAATTACTGCAGGTCGTCGGCAATAATGAGATTAATCAGCAAAATATACTTTTTATCATTTCGGAATTACTCGATACAAAATTCAAAGCATTTCATGCTTCTCAAGATTTTCGAGAATCATGGCAGCTTTTTCACGCCCCGCTCCATCTCATGAGAGAAACAATTTCAGTAATTTTAAAAATTATTACTGATGCCGCAAAACCTTTAAAGCTTGAAGAAATCATCGACAAAATAAAAAAAGACCCATTCTATAGCAGCAATCAAAGCCAATTATCAGAAGATGTGATCGCCTCGTACATCAATATCAGTTCAAAAATTGCGCGAAATCCATTCAATGATTACGGCCTTGGTGAATGGGGGAGTATTATTCCGCGCCGCATGAATGATAAAATTTATTTAGTGCTAAAGCGCAACGGCAAACCCCTTCATTTCAGTGAGATTGCAAAACGAATCAATGAAATTAAATTCGATGACAGAAAAGCATATCCCCCGACGGTCCACAATGAATTAATTTTGAATGATCGGTATATTTTAGTAGGACGAGGTATTTATGCGCTTCGGGAATGGGGGTACAAACCAGGAGTCGTTGCGAATGTATTAGAAGATATTTTGAAGCAATCAGGCCAGCCAATGAAACGCGATGAACTAGTTGAAAAAGTCCTTGAGCAGCGAATGGTGAAAAAAAATACAATCCATCTGGCGCTCACCGATAAAACAAAATTTCAAAAATTACCCGATGGTTCATATAAAATTGCAGATTAGGGTATCCTTGCCATCAGATTGAATTTACTATGAACATTTTTAATCCATCGGAACTATTCGCAAACCTACCGAGCGCTGATAATCCATTCAGCGCTATGCTTTTGATATTTCTCCATGGCGGCTGGATATTTGTAATTGTTTCGATTCTCCTTGGTGCGTGGTGGGGGTATGTCGAATATATACAAAATCGCTTTGATTCAAGGTTAAAATTTATTCTTCTCGCAATCGATATTCCTCGGAATAATGAACAAAGTCCAAAAGCGGTTGAACATATTTTTGCTCATTTGCATGGAATTCGAAAGCGCGGGAATCTTAAAGAACGGTTCATCAAGGGGTACAACCAGCCTGGCATCAGCCTCGAAATAGTCAGTGTTGAAGGGTATATCCAGTTTTTAATCAGAGCACCTGAAAAATTCCGTGATCTTGTTGAGGCAGCAATATATGCTCAATATCCAGATGCGGAGATTACAGAAGTTGAGGATTACGTAAATATGATTCCCAAGCCACTCGAACTGCCTCATCCAGTGTGGGATATCTGGGGAACCGAATATAAGCTTGCCCACAGTGATCTATTCCCACTGAAGACATACCCTCTTTTTGAACACAGCCTCTCACAAAAATTAATGGATCCGATGGCCTCACTTCTTGAAATTATGAGCCGTATGGGTCCCGGGGAGCATTCATGGCTTCAAATAGTAATTGCACCGATTGATGACGCCTGGAAAGATCGAGGAAGGGCACTGATTAATAAGCTTATTGGAAAAAAAGCTGAGAAAAAAGGAGTTGATCTTTTATATTTTCCCCGTGAAATTGGCAAGGGGCTCAGCGAATCATTTACTGCGGGCATAGTGCCTACAACAGAAATGGGCGAACAGCAAAAGAAAAAGGAAAAGGAGTGGCCGAGTATGATGCAGCACTTATCGCCTCTCGACAAGGAGGAAGTTGAGGCTGTTACGATGAAAATTTCAAAGCTTGGTTTTAAATCCAAAATTAGGCTTCTATATGCGGCAAAAAGGAATGTTTTTCATAAGCCTCGTGGTGTTCAGGCTATCGACGGTGCGCTTGCGCAATTCAGCTCACCCACTTTGAATCGGTTGGTCATGAATAAAAAAACTCGAACAAAAATTGACTATTTTTTTATTAAAACGCGAGTTCTTGGGCGCAAACGCCGTATACTTTGGGGATATCGCTATCGGAGCATGAAACGTGGAAGACCAGGTTATACCCTTAATACCGAAGAACTCGCGAGTCTCTGGCATTTTCCAACAATTGATGTTAAGGCTGCAACAATACAAAAAGTTGGCGCAAAAAAAGCCATGGCCCCAGGCGAGCTACCGTATGAACAAATAAATCAACCAACACTGAAGCCCAACCCCGTATCAACGAATATCCCCAAAGCGTCACCCCCACCGAATCTTCCTCTTGCATAATATGGACAATGAAATAAAAGATGAACTGACCGTGTTCGCGAAAACCAATTTTCGCAACCTTGAACGCAGGTTTGGTATTAAGGTCGACGACCGTCGTCGCCATATGTATTTAATTGGTAAAACAGGCATGGGAAAAACGACCGTTTTGGAAAATATGGTAATTGAAGATATTCGCGCAGGTCGCGGTCTTGCATTAGTTGATCCCCACGGGGATTTAGTGGAAAAAATACTTGATTATATCCCTTCGTATCGAATTAATGATGTCGTCTATGTTAATCCTGCCGATCTTGAATATCCGATTGGCTTTAATGTCCTTGAAAGCGTAAATCTCGATCAACGGCATCTCGTCGCCTCCGGCCTCATGGGCGTATTTACGAAAATTTGGGAGGGGGTTTGGAGCGCTCGCATGGAATACATTCTGAATAACTGCATCCTTGCGTTGCTTGAATATCCCGGTTCAACAATGCTTGGCATTTCGAGAATCCTTGTCGATAAAAAATACCGCAGTAAAGTGGTTGAAAAAATCACAGACCCAATTGTAAAAAGCTTTTGGATCGATGAATTCGCTGCCTACAATGAACGTTTTCGCAATGAAGCAATCGCCCCTATCCAAAACAAAGTTGGGCAGTTCCTTTCAAGCGCCATCATTCGTAATATTGTTGGTCAAGCAAAAAGTACTATCGACCTTCGTTCACTTATGGATGAAGGAAAAATTTTGCTACTGAATCTCGCGAAAGGGAGGATTGGTGAGGCAAGCTCAGCACTGCTTGGCGCTATGATGATAACCAGGCTTCAACTAGCCGCGATGAGCCGTGTTGATATACCGGAAGAAAAACGCCGTGATTTTTATCTTTATGTTGACGAATTTCAGAATTTTGCAACAGAAAGTTTCGCGAATATACTTTCTGAAGCTCGTAAATACCGCCTCAACTTAGTCATTGCCCACCAATATATTGAGCAATTAGACGAAACAGTACAGGCTGCGGTTTTCGGAAATGTTGGTACCATCATGTGCTTTCGCGTTGGCGCTGGAGATGCCGAATTTTTAGCAAAAGAGTTCTTCCCAACTTTTACGGAAGAAGATTTGGTGAATTTGACAAAATATAATGTTTACATGAAGCTCATGATTGATGGTGTGGCATCGGAGCCTTTCTCGGCCGCTACGTTACCACCGCTCGAAGGCGCAACGAATAATCGTGATAAAGTTATCCGCGTTTCGCGGGAGCGCTATAGTAAACCAAGGGCGCTGATTGAAGATAAAATAACAAGGTGGAGCGGTGTCCAAGAATTGTATAAAGCAACGGCAGAAGAAGATAATCGCACACTAAGTTCTACGCCTGCCTCATATAAAGCAAAGCCGAATGCCATACACAGAAATGCAGACCGGCCAGTTTTTCGCCCGAAGCAGCAGACAATACCACCGAGCACAAAACCCACAAAGCCAGTTATTCCGTTTCGAGAATTGGAGACTGTCCCGATCAATGAAGGTGGGAAAAGCATAAGTTTGTTTGAAGCAATAAAAACAGCTCCAAAGCCATTTCAGGGTGGACGACCAACTAAAAACCATCATGCAAAAAAAAATTCAGTAATCCAGCGCACTACAGCGAATAATGTCACTCAGCAAACGCATCAACGAAGACCCACTGATTTCGGCCGATTGAGTTCTCATACTATACCGCATATTCTTAAGCCTGGTAAAATCGAAAAAATAAACTAACGTTATTGCGTCTATGCCGAACCATGGAATCAAACGGCATTTGGAATACTCAAAAATTGAAAAGTATATTTACATAGGAACAACGATTTGTTGCAAGAAACATTTTAATGATCTTTTAAAACTTGGAATACGCGCTGATATTGATTTGCAGGAAGAAAAACTCGATCATCCTTCTGGCGTTGAACTTTTTTTATGGCTTCCGACGCATGACTTTACCTGCCCATCAATATTGCAATTAACCATTGGTTCGCACTTTATTTCGCAGACAGTCGAAAGTAAAAAAAAGTGTTACATACACTGCAAGGCAGGAAGTGGCCGTGCGCCAGTGCTTGTGGCGGCATATTATATTATGCGGTACGGTATAAGCCCCGAACAAGCAGTACATCGTATTAATAAGAAACGCCCAAGTGTTATCCCTAATTTAGTGCAAATGCGCGGACTAAAAAAATTTTATCACATGATTCACCGCCATAAAGTATGAATATTTGCTCCCTCGAAATAAAAAACTATAAAAGTATCCATGTTCCTTTTTGCTTAGAAAATCCAGGGAAACTTCACTTTTTTATTGGCCAAAACAACTCCGGCAAAACAAATATACTTGATGCAATTTCAGAGCTCTATTCTGACATGGCGCCTTCTTACAGCCGCTCCGAAACAGAAATATCCGCGGTTTTCAAGTTATCCATAGATGGTCAAAGAACGATTGTTGCAACGAAGCAAAACGCAACGGCGCATTATGAATGCGATGGGCAAGTAATATCTCCGCAAGAAGCAAAAAAAATTTTAAATCGCCACATCATTCGCATTGCAGCAACCGATACTATCAATACAAATAAACTGCATACTGATTATATTGCATTTAAGGAGCAGTATCCAAAACTGTTTAGTCTTTTTTTTGATACAGTTTGTAATTATTTAAACTTTCCTTTTCAAAAAGATCTTTTTGCCCACTCAACAATTTCAGAGGCTAATTTGAATAACGCATTCGAGCGCTTCGGTGCCGGTTTTCAGCATGTTTTTTCAATTTTATTGTATCTATTCCACCCTGAATATACCATTCTATTGCTTGAAGAACCTGAAATCCACCTCCACCCCTCCCTTATTCGAAAGCTTTTATATATTTTTGAAAACCGCAATCTTGATAACCAAATCTTTCTTACCACACATTCACCTCTCTTTATCCATCCGCAAAATATCCATAGAATTTTCAGAGTAACCAAGTTTGATAACTCAACATTTGTACATTCCCCGAGGTTAGCGGGTATCCAATTAAATTATCCGCGATTACTGCAAGAATTAAATGCGGATAATTGCGAGATGCTTTTCGCAGACGCAGTTCTCCTCGTTGAGGGACCTTCTGACCACATATTAATGCGTGGTCTCATTAACCGTTTCTATAAAGGAACAAAAGACATTAAAGTAATTCAAGTTTACGGTAAAAGTAATATCGATATTTATGCTGATCTTTTAAACGTATTTAATATCCCATACATTGCAATGCTTGATCGAGACGCGCTCTACGACACTGGGATTAAAATTATTCAACGAGAAATCCACGGGCAATTCAGTGAATCCGAGGAAATTCTTATCCGGCAATTAAAGAAAAAATGCATCTATATATTCCCGAATGGATCAATTGAATATAATTATCCCCGTCGATATCAACGAATGCATAAACACAAAACACAAAATGCGATGTTTGCTGCGTCAAGAATTACTGCTGCAGAATTCCAATCAACAAAAATGGCCTTTTTGAGGGAAATTATTGAGCAGCTGTAGAGGATTGTAGGTAATATTTATTAAAGTATTATTGCAGTTTATCAGAATAGTGTAGGCTCGTAAAAAACGTATGCAGCAGAAACAACGTCAGAAAAAAGTTTTCGTGGCTATGTCGGGTGGAGTTGATTCTGCCGTAGCAGCATACCTTCTAAAAAAACAAGGGTTTGCGGTTACCGGAGTATATATGAAAAACTGGTCGGATCCGCTCAGCACAGTATGCCCATGGAAGCAGGATATCCGAGATTTTAAAAAAATATGCACTTCATTGGATATTCCTCATCGGCTAGAATCATTTGAGGATGAATATCGCCAAAAAGTGGTGAAGTACCTCATACGAGGTTACCGACAGGGCATAACCCCCAATCCGGATATTATTTGTAATCAGCAAATAAAGTTTAAAGCCTTCCTTAAAAAAGCTCGTACGCTTGGAGCCGACAAGATCGCGACTGGCCATTATGCTATTAATCGGCGGAGTATCGTTAATGGCAAGATTCAGCATCACCTCATAGCCGCAAATGATTCGAACAAGGATCAATCATATTTTTTAGCGTTATTAGATCAAAATCAATTAAAATATTCGCTTTTTCCTATCGGGTCATTTAAAAAACGTGAAGTGCGAAGTATTGCAAAAAAAGCGGGACTTTCCGTTTACAATAAAAAAGACAGCCAGGGCATTTGTTTTATCGGTAAAATTAAGTTTTCTGATTTTATTAGGTCGTGCCTGCCAAAAAAAATTGGCGATGTAGTAACCACTGAAGGTTTAACTGTCGGAAAACACGATGGTGCGCATTTTTATACGGTCGGCCAGCGTCATGGTATGCACATTGGAGGAGGTTTGCCATATTATGTTGTCTCAAAAAATATTAAAACAAATCAAATAATTGTAACAACAAAACCAAATTCACCCTTTTTGTTAAAACGCGTTATAGTATGCAATAGTATGCACTGGATTTCAGGAATTAAACCAACAATGCCGTTTTACTGCACAGCGCGAATACGATATCGCCAGAAACTTCATAGATGTAAAGTCACGGAAAAAGGCCATAAAATAATTATTGAATTCATACAGCCACAACGGGCAATTACACCTGGGCAGTTTGTTGTTCTATATCAGAAGCGAAAAGTAATTGGTACATCGCCGATTATCACGGCTCCATATTGAAAGTGCTATTGCTCTATGATATTGTTCAAATAGGCAGGTAAAATAAATTTGTATGACCAGCGACAAAATACGGCAAACATTTCTTAAATACTTCAAGGGACACAAGGTATTTTCTCATACAATAATACCCTCGTCTTCGTTGTGGCCACACGACGATCCGTCAATTTTACTAACTACTGCCGGAATGCAGCAATTAAAACCCTACTTTATGGGTACGGCCGATCCGCGGGCGACATTCGGCTCAAATCTACTGACTTCCTGCCAGCGTTGTTTTCGAACATCAGATATTGATGAAGTTGGTGATGGATGGCATAATACTTTTTTTGAGATGCTTGGAAATTTTTCAATTAATGGCTATTTTCGGAAAGAAGCTATTCAACTTGCGTGGGACTGCATAACCAACAAACTTAAACTACCGATCGTACGGCTCTGGGTTACGTATTTTAATGGCGAAAACGGGCTTCAAGAGGATTCTGAAACGAAAAAAATATGGTTAAACTACGTTGAAAAAAACAAAATCGTAGGTTTCGGGTCAAAAGAAAATTGGTGGGGCCCTGCTGGAAAAATTGGTCCCTGCGGCCCATGTTCGGAAATTCATTTTGATTTAACCGGCAAACCATGCGCCCGTGGCAATGCGTGCAAGCCGAATTGTCCCTGTGGCAGATTTGTTGAGCTTTGGAATCTTGTGTTTATGCAATATCGTAAAAATGAAAAAGCATTGTTTGAGGAGTTACCCTATAAAAATATTGATACTGGCGCAGGCCTTGAACGTTTGAGCGTAATATTGCAAAAAAAGAAGAATGTTTTTGAGACGGATCTTTTTGAACCGTTGATCGAAATAATTAAGCACGATGTGAAGTTTGGCACGCTTAATAAGCTTGAAGACACTGTCCGTTCGTATATAGCGGCGGATCATATCAAGGCGTCGGTTTTGCTGCTCTCTGACGGTATACAGTTCAGCAACAAAGAACAGGGTTATGTGTTGCGCAGAATTTTTCGCCGCGCAATCGATCAGTATTTACACCCGCAAATTAATTTTGAGAACCTTGTTGATTGCATTATTCGGATTTATCGTAATATTTATTTAGAATTACCCAATAATCGTGAGAAAATACTCACGAGCATGCAAAAAGAAGCAAAGCAGTACGAGGAGATTCTGAATATTGATATTGAGGAAGTTGTTAAAAAAATGTTGAAGCTAAAAAAACAAACCAAAAGCGCAATACCTGAAGCACCCATTCCGCGCACATTGTCATCCGAAGAAGCGTTTAAGCTCTATTCTACTTACGGAATATCTCCAGACCGATTAAAGCGAAGCGGTTTTAATTTCGACCAGACTACTTTTGAAAAATTAATTCAGGACCATCAACAACTTTCACGCTCCACGTCTCATGCGAAGTTTGGCGGACATGGCTTGGGCAGCAGTGAATTGTCCGATTTTGATCGTATAATTATGACAAAGTACCATACAGCGACGCACTTGCTTCACCAAGCATTGCGCCAAGTACTTGGCACCCACGTCCGGCAACAAGGCTCTGATATTTCACCAGAACGTTTACGATTTGATTTTGAACATACCAAGAAGCTTACCGATGATGAAAAAATCCGTATCGAGTCAATCGTAAATGGCATAGTTGATCAGAATATTCCAGTACAAAAAACCGAAATGAGCTATACTGATGCCATACAATCCGGAGCACTTGCTTTTTTTAAAGATAAATATCCTGAACATGTTTCAGTGTATACCATCGGTACTTATTCGAAGGAAGTGTGTGGCGGCCCACACGTTTCTCGTACAGGTGAAATTGGTCATATAAAAATCGTCGGAGAAAAATCGTCATCAGCTGGCGTACGGAGAATTAAAGCAATAATCGAAAAATTGGCTTAAATTAGCTGAAAAAGTGAGGCTTTATTATTTATAGTTGAAAGTAATTGACAAAATTTTTCGGCATTGTATACTATCTATACGTACAAATTCAAATATCCTTTGCATCTTTAAACGCCGTATACCGTCCTCAAGCATTAGGCAAGACACTCAAATCAAAGGTAATGAGCGAAATCTCTTCATTCAGGCCTTGATTCTTGCCAACTATCAGACAAGAATTTTTTATTAGTAGAGAGAATGGAAAATAAACCAGCATCCAAACAAATTGATGCAAAACCGAATAAACGCGGATTCATCGAAGTAACAGGCACCGTCGAAGAATTATTGCCTGCGGCATCGTTTAAAGTACGGCTTGAAAATGATCATTTCGTTCTTGCGCATCTGTCGGGAAAAATGAGAATACATCATATACGGATACTTCCCGGCGATACCGTCACGATTGAAATGACCCCATATGACTTAAGTAAGGGGAGAATTATTTACCGTCAATAATGCTTCTGAATTTATGAAAGTTCGGGCTTCAGTAAAACCAATGTGTTCGAAATGCAGAGTAATACGGAGGAAAAAACGTGTACACGTCATTTGTTCTAATCCAAAGCATAAGCAACGACAAGGATAATATTGTATGCCAGCACGTATCGCAGGTGTAACATTGCCGCAGAACAAACGAATTGAAATAGCGCTTACGTACATTTTTGGAATTGGCGTTTCACGATCAAGAAAAATTTTATCGAAAGCGCAGATTGATCATAATAAAAAAACCCAAGATCTTGGCGAAACCGAGGTAAACACCTTACGTGAAATTATTGAGCGTGATTTCAAAGTTGAGGGCGATTTGCGACGTGCAGTGCTTATGAATATCAAGCGATTAAAAGAAATCGGTGCGTATCGGGGAACTCGGCATTCAAAGAATCTACCGGCACGAGGCCAGCGAACCAAAACAAATTCTCGGACAGTTCGGGGAAATGTACGAAGAACAATGGGTTCTGGCAGACGCAAATCTGCTGATAAAACCTAAGAAAAATACTTATGGTAGTTGAACCAACCAAGCCAAAAGTACGCGCTCGAACAAAAGCTAAGAAGAAGCAGTTTGTACCCCATGCGCGTGCGTACATACAAGCTACGTACAATAACACCATAATTTCATTGACTGATCCAAACGGTAATACGTTGGTATGGTCTTCGTCCGGACATATGGGTTTTAAGGGGCCTAAAAAAGCAACACCATACGCGTCTTCACTTGTTGTACGCGATCTCTGCGACCGCGCACGTGATTTTGGAATCAAATCCGTCGATGTATTCGTCAAGGGAGTTGGCTCTGGTAGGGAAGCTGCAATCCGGGCTTTCAATGCAAATAATATTAATGTTTTAAGCATTAAGGATACGACACCTATTCCTCACAATGGTTGCCGTTCCCCAAAACCACGGAGAGTATAGCATATGGGTCGCTACCTTGGTCCAAAGCATAAACTCTGTAGGCAATTCGGTATTCGGTTATGTGATTCGCCGAAATGCCCCGCAGTAAAACGTCCATATCGTCCCGGGATGCATGGACCGAAAAAATCTCAACGATTGTCTGAGTATGGCCTTCAGTTGCGGGAAAAGCAAAAAGCAAAGTTTCTTTATGGTCTTCAAGAAAAAACATTTAGAAACTATATAATTAAAGCCAAGCACAGCAAGGGCGATGCTGGCCAAAATGTAATGCTTCTTCTTGAAACAAGGCTTGACAATACCTTATATCGAATTGGAATCGCAAAGACTCGAAGAGCAGCACGCCAAATCGTTAACCATGGTCATATTTTAGTCAATAAACGAACAATTGATATTCCGTCCTATCATGTTAAAGCCGGCAACGTCATTTCAATCAATGAGTCAAGTCTAAAAAAGCCGTTCTTCTCGGACAGCCTAAAATCAATCGATAAGAAAAGAATTCCGTCATGGATTTCAGTTTCGAATGAATCCGGTAATCTGAAGGCAACAATTACCGGCAAACCAACGGAAAACGAGCTTCAACAAGGCTTCGATACAGCAATAATAATTGAGTTTTATTCACGATAGAATTTCATTTTTAAATAATCAAATTTGTATGGAATCATTAGCACTGCCGGAGAAGCATAAAATCAATAAAATATCGGAAAATCAGGCAGAAATCGTAATTGAACCATGTTACCCAGGATATGGGACGACAATTGGGAATGCCATTCGCAGGGTTTTACTTTCCTCGCTTCCTGGCGCCGCGATTACGGCAGTACGTTTTAAGAATGTAACGCACGAATTTACGACGATACAGGGCGTGAAAGAAGATATCGTTGAAATTATTCTTAATCTCAAGCGTCTTCGTTTCAAATTGCATAGCGTTGACGAAACGACCGTTACGCTTAAAGTTAAAGGTGATAAAAAGGTCACTGGTAAAGATATTAAATGTACAAGCGAAATTGAGATTGTCAATCCGTCTGCGGAGATCGCGACTATAACAGACAAGAATTCCTCACTCGAAATGGAATTAACTGTACAAACAGGACGCGGCTATGTACCGGTTGAAAATACTGATACAAAAAAATTGGCATTAGGTACGATAGCAATCGATGCGATCTACTCCCCAGTAAAGAACGTTAATTATGAAGTTGAAAATGTGCGTGTCGGCCAAATGACAAATTATGATCGCGTAATTATCAATATCCTGACAGATGGCACGATCACTCCTGAAAATGCAATCCTATCGGCATCACAAATTCTCGCTGATCATTTTATACGCCTTGGGCAGTTTTTCTCGGGTGATTTTAGCTCGGCGATGCCTGAAGCAGAAAAGAAAGAAAACGTGCCATTACCTCCACAATCACAAGAAGCCACCCAAAGTAATGAATTGGCACATTCGGATGAAAAGGGCGAAGGTGCCGAAAAGCCGAAAAAGAAGCGGGGACGCCCTAAGAAAGAAAAATAATCGTTATGCGCCATCAGAAAAGGAAAAAAACACTTGATCGCGGTTCGAATCACAGAAGTGCTTTATTAAAAAACGCGGCATCTTCGTTTTTCTTGCATGGAAAAATAAAAACAACCCAAGCGAAAGCCAATTTTTATAAATCATACATTGAAAACTGTATTACCATTGGGCGCACTGATACGCTTCATTCACGGCGTGAGCTTATCAAAAAAACAGGTTCGCGCGCAATTGCCCAAAAAATACTAAAAGTTATTTGCCCCGTTTTCAAAGATCGAAAAGGTGGATATACCAGGATTATTAAACTTGGCTTCAGAAAAGGTGATGGTTCTGCTGAAGTATTGCTAATGCTTAATAAAAAATAATAATGGCTACGCATTCAGCGAATAAGAATGTTCGCTTACAAAAAAATGAAAGTTATACAATTGATGCTCAGGGTAAAAGTATCGGTCGGCTTGCTACAAGTGTGGCGAGCATTATTCGCGGTAAAACCAAGCCGAATTTTTCTTACCATATACAACCCTCAGTCAAAGTAGTAGTTAAGAACATTGGTTTGGTAAAGATATCGGAGAAGAAATTAATCAGTGAGTCATATTTTTCCACGAGCGGTTACCCCGGTAAGAAACAATTTATTAGCTGGGATAAGCTCTTCAAAAAAAATCCCCAGGAATTATTTATTCGCGTAGTTTCGCGCATGATACCAAGGACAAAATTTAAGGATTCAATTATTCGTAATATTTCTTTTAAATAAAATATGCCTTCGAATAAAAAGGATAAAATTAAGAGCGAAAAGAAAAAAGCAATTGTGCGAAAAAAGGTTGTTCGTCGTGTCAAACAGCCGACTAAACATAAACCTGCGCAAGAACCGGTTAAAGCGGAGGTAGTGAAAGTTGGAGAGAAACCCCCAATTCGGAAAAAACTAACGTATATATTTGGTGTTGGACGAAGAAAATCAGCGATCGCGAGAGTTCGTCATTACCCGAGCGAACCATTTAGCATCGTGATTAACGATAAGAAACTCGAAGAATATTTTCCTTATTTTGAATACCAAAAAATCATTAAACAACCGTTTGAAGCAATTGGTAAGGCTGCTGTGGGACAGTATAAAATTAAGGTTATAGGTGGCGGTCCACGAGGGCAAGCAGAAAGTATTCGGCTGGGAATAAGCCGTACACTATTTTTGTCAGACAGCTCGCTGAAACCGATGTTGAGAGCACAGAGCCTCCTTACTACCGATTCGAGAGTCAAGGAACGTAAAAAATACGGATTGAAGAAAGCACGCCGTGCACCACAATGGCAAAAGAGGTAATATTACAATTGTGGTAGATGAAGTTGGAAAAAACGATTCGAACAGCGCACAAGAGAGGATACTTAAGAATACGGGATATTTAACCGCCGCATTCGTACTGCAGAAAATTCTCTCTTTTTTGTATTTTATTTATATTGCCAGGCAAATCGGACCAGTCGATCTCGGTCTGTATGACCCCGCGAAATCGCTAATTCCGATTTTTTTAATTCTAATTGATTTCAGCTTGAGTACCGTTTTGGTGCGTGAAATTTCACGAAAGCCGGAACGTACGCAAGAATACTTATCGAATGTACTCGGGATAAAAATAGTTTTTGCGTTCGTGATTATTCTTGGCATGGGAATATTCACAAACTTTTCTGGTTTTAGCCCATTGATTAAAACGATTCTTTATCTTGACGCAATTATTGTAGCACTCGATACGTTTACCCTCACGCTTTTTGCTGTTTTTCGGGGGCAGCAAAACATGAAATTCGAAGCAATCGGCATGATTATCACCCAACTTTTAACAATTATTTTCGGTGTTGTATCATTAAAAATGAATTGGGGTTTGCAGGCACTCTTTATTGCAGTAGTCGTTGGTAGCGTTTTTAATTTCCTTTTTTCTTATTCGATGGTTCGCCGAAAAATTGGTATCCGGGTATGGCCTTCATGGAATATAAATGTAATGAAAATGTTTTTAAAAATTGCCATTCCGTTCGCCATTACGGCAATTTTTGTTAAATTGTATACATATACTGACAGATTTATGCTGCTTAAGATTGCAGGCCAAGGTGCCGTTGGATGGTATGTGACAGCTCATAAACTAACCTATGCACTTGAATTTATTCCCTCTGCTTTTGCGGCGAGTATTTTTCCTGCGATGAGCGCTTTTTATGTTTCGTCAAAAGAAAAACTTGCGATTACATTTCAAACGGCCATGAAATACTTGATGATCATCTCAATACCGATTTCAGTCGGTGCCATTATCCTCGCCGATAAAATAATTTTAAAAGTTTATGGCACGGTTTACGAAACTTCAATTTTACCTTGGCGAATTCTGATGATTGGTCTTCTGGTAATTTTCTGCAATTTTCCGGTTGGTGCTTTTCTAAATGCGTGTAACCGCCAAGTAATTAATACGATAAACATGGGAATTACGGTTGTCGTTAACTTACTGTTAAATATTTACTTTATTCAAATCAAGGGTTATTCATTTACTGGAGCCGCTCTCGCAGCACTTATTAGCGGGGTTGTCCTTTTTTTACTTGGGTTATGGTGGATCGGAAAAATTGCTCCGTATAACAAGGCCTTATTGCTCCGAATTTTTTTGAAATCAGCTACTTCCTCTGCATGTATGGCTTTGTTACTGTGGTTTTTCCGTAATACAGTATCAATTTTTCTTCTTGTACCGATTGGCATGCTCGCATATTTGACCACACTCTACGTATTGCGCGGATACTCAAAGCAGGATATTCTTGTACTTATGGGGGCTTTTACTAAAAAAAAGTATGAAAAAATCCCTTCTCATTAGTCTTTATTATCCACCGCTAAAAGGGGGCATAAGCAATAGTCTCTGGAATGTCTGCATGAATTTGCCGGAAGATAAAATTGTTGTACTTACGGAACAGGCGAATATCAAGCTACGAGCGCGATACAAAATTATTAGAAAGAAAATTTTATCCCATTCTCGTTTTATTTGGCCTAAATGGCTTCTCCTCATGAATAAACTTAAAAAGATTGTACGCGAAGAACATATACAAATATTGCAGGCAGGCCAAATATTGCCAATCGGCACAGTTGCACTACTATTCAAACTTCATTACGGGCTGCCATATATAGTCTATGTATACGGGCAAGATCTCGTCATAATGAGACGTTCAAAATGGAAAATGATGCTCATTCGACACATACTTCGTAATGCCGAAGCAGTAATCGCCAATAGCGAATATACGAAAAAACAAGCATTACTTCATGGAGCGCACAACGATCGGACCATAGTTGTCTACCCATCCCCGCAAGGATTGATTGATACTAATGTCGACCAGCACTATCTTGACTATTTTATTGAACGGCATAATTTTATCAATAAAAAAATTATCTTATCCGTCGGAAATATTGTCCAGCGCAAGGGACATGATATGGTATTGCGCAGTTTAACCAATGTAATCAGAAAAGTGCCAAATGCATTGTATGTAATCGTGGGCGATGGTTCATACCGGCCAACCATAGAAAACATGATACAACGATTAGGCCTTTCTTCGTCAGTTCGGTTATATGATAAAGTATCCGATGATGAATTGCCGTACTTTTATCGTTGTTGTGACGTTTTTATCATGCCCTCTCGAAGTTTAAAAAACTCTGAAGGTGAAATTATCGATGTTGAAGGGTTCGGAATGGTATATTTGGAAGCAAACTTATTTGGCAAGCCTGTAATTGGTGGAAATTCCGGGGGAGTCCCAGAAGCCATAAAAGACGGTATTTCTGGACTACTTGTTGATCCCGAAAATTCAAATAACATCAGTGATGCGATCATTCAGCTACTCACCAACAAGAAGAGAGCTCATGAGCTTGGAGAACAGGG